>CAWAIY010000001.1:0-24425 GCA_963782205.1 uncultured Verrucomicrobiae bacterium
CCGCAATTGCGCCTTTCTCACGTTCGATCTCCGCGTATTCGCGCAGAGTTTCTTCGCTTGGATGAAGGATGAGCAGGCCGTGATAGCCGTCGATTAGCGCGGGCGCGCCGCTCTCAAATATCTCGGTCGCGTCGTGCAATCCGACGACGGCGGGAATGCCTAAGGAACGCGCCATGATCGCGGTGTGGGAAGTGCGACTGCCGAGATCGAGGGCCAGGCCGCGCACCTGTTCGCGGTTCATCGTGGCGGTGTCGGAAGGGGTGAGATTGTGCGCCACCAGGATATGTGGCGTATCCGCGGCGAGAAACGCCCGCGGCGATTTTCCCTGCAGATTGCGAATCACGCGTCGGGCCACGTCCTGAATGTCGAGCGCCCGTTCGCGCAAATAGGGATCGTCAATCTTGGTCAGCGATTCGACGTAGCGGTTCGCCACTTCATGGAAAGCGAACTCGACGTTGCAATGCTCGATCTCCAACCGGCGCAAGACTTCATCGATCAACGTCTGATCCTCGACCACAAGGAGATGCGCATCGAAAATGCCCGCGTCCTTCGCGCCGATCGCTTCCGCGATCTGTTGCTGCATCTCGAGGATTTGCGCCCGCGTCTGAATGAGCGCGCTCTCGAAGCGCGCGATTTCGTCCGGGACGTGCGCCGCGTCGATTTGATAGCGCACGACATCGTCCGTCTCGATCGTGAAGACATGCAGAGGTGCATGCGCAATTCCCGGGGAGGCGGACACTCCCTCGTAACGCTTTTCCTGGTGGCCGCGATTGCCGCTCATTCCGGTTTCAGATTACCCGGAGCGTCAACTATTCTTCGTTGAAGCGCGACTGAATTAATTGCTCAATTTCCTGGAGCGCGTGCGCGGCGTCCGGGCCTTCCGCGCGCACGCGCAACTTCGAGCCCTGACCAGCCGCGAGCATCATCAGGCCCATGATGCTCTTGCCGTTGATCTCTTCATCTTCCTTCGCCACCCAGACCTCGCAGCGGTGACGGCTCGCGACGCGGACAAACATGGCCGCCGGGCGAGCATGGAGACCGAGTCGATTGATGATGGTCATCTCTTTCTCCGCCTTCTCGTTCGCGTCTGTCGTCGAGCGTCGATTTAGTAATCCCATTTAGCCTTTTGTCTCCATTCGACCGAGTAACTTTTCGTTAAATTCCAGCGCGCCACTCACCCCCAGGTCCTTCAGCTTCTGATCCATCGCTGCTACCTCGATCAATCGCGCGATATCCCGTCCCGGACGCACCGGAATCGTGATGTGCGGGATCTGGATCTTGAGAATCTCGTAAAGCTCGCGGTCGAGCCCGATTCTATCCACTTCTTCCAATTCATGCCAATCTTTTAACGTCACCACCAAGTCCAGCCGCTTCTCGGTGCGGATCGCGCCGATTCCGAAGACGGAGACCACGTTAATAATGCCGATGCCACGCACCTCCATGTGGTAGCGCGTCAGATCCGGCGCAGTCGCCATTAGCTCGCGTCCTTCGAAAGATTTGATCCGGGTCACGTCGTCGGAAACCAGGCTGTAGCCGCGCTCGATCAAGCCCAGGACGCACTCACTCTTGCCCACGCCGCTGGCGCCTCGAATCAGCACGCCAATGCCGAGGATGTCGACCATGCTGCCGAACTCGGTCACCGTCGGCGAAAAATCGAACTCCAGCGCGATCGTGGCCGCATTAATGAATTTCATCGTAATCATCGGCGTGCGGAAAACCGCCACGCCTGCCGCTTCCGCGATCGCCAGCAAGTCGGGCGCGAGATGGAAACCGCGCGAGAAGACGAGACAAGGGATCTTCTGCTCGCAGAGGGCCCGAAAACGCCGGTGTCGTTGCGGCTTGGTCAGGCTCTCGAGATAGGATTGTTCAGCGGCTCCGAGCACCTGGACGCGTTTCTCCGCGAAATAAGTGTAGAACCCGGCCAGAGCCAGGCCGGGGCGATTAATGGTTGGTTCGCGGATGCGACGATCGAAACCGATGCGGGCTCCTTCTTGTTTCAGTTGCAGCGCCTTGTCGTGCCGGTTGAAAAAGTCCTCCACCGTTACGACGGGAACTTTAATCCGCCTTGCACTGCTTGAACTGATGCTCTGAACGATCGGCTCCGAATCCATGCGCAGGGAGTTGTATTCCGATTCACGAACGATTTCCAGAACCTCATTTCTGCAAAGCCCCGGCGAAAAGCGTTTGCGGCAGATTGGGACGATGCCGCAGTTATCGCGGCGGCCGAATATTTTCGCCCGAGGGTTGCGGTGGCTGAATGAGTTTGCGCTCTTCCAGGAGGCTTCGCAGTTTTTCGACCCTTCGGCGATTCACTCCAAAATCGTAATATCCGGCTCGCGCGGCGGACCGCACCGCCACTGCTCCTTGCGACGGCCGCAGTTCCAATTCCAAATCATCGACGAATCGAAAGACGAAACTGCGCGATTCGGCACGGAGGTAATTCTCGCCATCCACCACCACCTTGGTGCGAGGCAGCGAGGCGACGGTCGCTCGAATCTGGGACCAGGCTTTGGCACCGGGGTCACTCAATAAAAAGGGCGCAATGGCATGCTCTCTCTCCTCGGAATCGCTCAGCACACAATTTGGCGACGATGGGCAAGGGGCGAGTGCGCGGGGAGCCAAACCAATAGCCGGTTCCCTCGAGCACGAAAAGAGAGGCATCAAGAAAATAATCGCGAAGAGTGAACGGATGGCGAATTTCGCCGCGAGCGACTTCCCCATGGAGACCTACAATAAACAGACTCGCGCTTTGTCGCAGCGCTGGTCGAGGAACCTCTTCCTCGCTGCGGCAGTCACTTTCGGACCTGGCGGTTGCGTAGGCATGCCGGAAGCGATGGCGAAACATTTCTTCGATGCGGCCGAAATCGGAACGCTCGTGGAAGTGATCGAGCCGCCGACTATGGTGGAAGGATGAACCTGGCCGCTGAACTGCGCACTCTGCTCGGCGCTGGGCAGGTGTCTGATGACGAAGTAACGCTTGGTGCGCACAGCGGCGACAAATGGTTTGCCAGTCGTACGCCCGACGTTGTCGTTTTTGCCCAAAACACTGAGCAGGTGAGCCGGTTGTTGCAGTTTGCTTCAGCCAACAAGATCGCGGTCACGGCGCGCGGAGCTGGCTACGGATATGTCGGCGGCTGCGTGCCGGCGCGGCGCGGGATCGCGC
The DNA here is from genome assembly GCA_963782205.1 of uncultured Verrucomicrobiae bacterium. Lineage (GTDB taxonomy): Bacteria > Verrucomicrobiota > Verrucomicrobiia > Chthoniobacterales > UBA10450 > Palsa-1392. The sequence continues at coordinate 3,164 of CAWAIY010000001.1, forward strand.
TTTCCCTTGCGCGGATGAACCGGATCAAGGAAATCCATTTTGACGATGCGGTTGCGATCGTGGAACCGGGCGTGATCACCGGCGAGTTACAGGCCGCGGTTCGGGCCCGTAAGCTGTTTTATCCGCCCGATCCGGCCAGTCTGCACGACTGCAGCATCGGCGGAAATGTTGCCACCAACGCCGGTGGTCCGCGTTGCCTCAGGTATGGTGTGACTCGCCATTACGTCATCGGTCTCGAGGTGGTGTTGGCAAGCGGGGAAGTGTTGCGCACCGGAGGACGGGTGCACAAAAACAAAACGGGCTTCGACCTGATCGGGCTGTTTGTCGGCTCGGAAGGATTGTTGGGCGTAGTGACCGAAATCACTCTGCGCCTTCTGCCATTGCCACCGGCGCGCGCCACCTTTTCTGCGGCTTTCGCGACCATGCCGCAGGCCGCGGCCGCGGTGCAGGCGATTTTCACCGCGGGTTTTCTGCCTTCCGCGCTCGAGATCGCGGATCAATTTACCCTCGAAGCAGCACGGCGGGATGCCGGCGCTGGGATCGTTCCGGAAGGCAACGCACACTTGCTCGTAGATCTCGACGGGCGGCCGGAGAGTGTTTCGAGCGACGCGGCTGCGCTGAAGGCCCTGCTTGCCAGCAGGCAGCCGAATTACCTCTCGCTTGCGACGACCGAAGAAGACTCGGAGAAATTGTGGGCCTTGCGGCGAGAATTCAGCAACTCGCTTCGCGCCACAGGCCTGACCAAACTCAACCAGGACATAGTCGTTCCGCGCAGTCGGCTGGTCGAGCTGGTCGAGTTCGCCGGTCAACTCCAGGCGCGTCATGGTTTTCCAGTCGCGACCTTCGGGCATGCCGGCGACGGGAACATTCACGTCAACATCATGGTCGCGAACTATGACGAGGCCGTGGTGCGCGATCGCGTCGAGCGCGCTCTCGATGAATTGTTTGCACAGGTGCTTGCGTGGGGCGGAGTTATCACCGGTGAGCACGGCATTGGGCTCGCCAAAGCCCGTTGGTGGCCGGAAGCGACCAGTGAGGTCGCCCGTGCTGTTCACGCGCGTCTAAAACGCGCGCTCGATCCCAACGATATTCTAAATCCTGGAAAATTTCTCGGTCTGCGGAGTTGATCGCGCACGATGCCGTGCTAGGGTCCGCCACTTCATAATACGCGCATTTCCGGTCCGCCGACCGAATCTTAGTGGTGCGCCCCTTCTCCAGGCAGTTGCCGGAGTTGTACTTACGATGAAACCAGGAACATTTACTCACACCATTGCCGTTTTGCTATCGTCGCTCTCGGCCTGCCTTGCGCCCTCGGCGTCGGCGCAGGTGCCGGGCAAAAAAATTCAACTAAACAAGGACCAGAATCGCCTGAACAAGGATGTGCTTCTCAAGGTCGACCCGATCGGCTACACCGCGCGTAACAGTCTCTTCGGTTCCGATAAAGGCAGCGATCGCTTTCCATGGAAGAAGGACATCGTGACGACCGTTTTTTGGATTGGCGAAAATCCCTCTGGCCACAATCCGGTGCCAAATCATGCCAGCAGCTGGGACAAGTCCTGGGCAAGAAACTACGGCGGCTACGACGATCCGAATCGCGCCCACCGCAGCAATTACATCCCGGCCAATTTTACCCCGCGGCAGAACCCGTTTTACTGCGCGCTGCCCTACAACGACAAATCGCGCGAAGGCCATCGACCGGAAGCGCCGCGTGTCGTGCCGTGGTTCAAGGAAGCCTATCGTGGGCCCGGCGCCTCGGTTTGCAAGGACCACTGGGTCGAGATTCGCAAGGGAAACCGCGTCGTCTATGCGCAATGGGAAGACGCGGGGCCATTCCGCACCGATCACTGGGAATACGTCTTTGGAAATGAGCGACCGAAACCGAATCTCAATCGTGGTGCCGGGCTCGACGTTTCGCCGGCGGTCCGGGACTACCTCGGCCTCCAGGAAACGGACGTGACCGACTGGAAATTTGTCGACTTCGGCGAGGTGCCGCACGGCCCATGGGCACGCTATGGCGACAACAATACCTTTGTCATCAACGAGCGCAGGGGCGAAGCCCAGGTGGCGAGCGCGAAGAAGAAGAGCTCGGTAATCTTTGCCAGGTAAGCCGCGCCTGTTCTCCCCTTTTTCCCAGGCTGTTGCTTGGTTTCGGCCTCTGGGTGACTCCTGGTTCCGTCAGGACGCGGAGGAGCATGGGAATGATCTGGCGGGTGAGTAGAGTCGTTCGGCATCGCGCCCTTCCGACGCGCATGTTAGCTTCGGCTGCCAATGGAGCGGGCCATCCACACCTTTGATAACGGCGTCCGCGTCTATGAGGACCAGCTTCTCGATGAGCAACGGGAGCGTTACAGGAAACGCAACGTTCACGAAGCCGAAGAAGAGGAGATTTTCGTCGAACTCATCCGGCGCCTGCCGGCCGATGGCTGCTTCGTCGATGTCGGCGCCGCCATCGGGTACTATCTCATCCTCGCGCGCCAGCTTGCTCCACATTTGACGATTCATGGGGTCGAGCCGCTGGAGCGACATCGAAGTTTTCTGCGCGAAAACCTCCTCCTTAACGGCCTGACGATTGACGACTGCGTCATTCATCCCGAGGGCCTGACCTCCTCCGCAGGGAGCCAGACCTTCATGGACCGCGGCTACAGCAGTCGCCTCGCGGCGGGCGGGGAGAAAAAGAAAGTGTCACTGAGCGCGCGCTGGAAGCAGTTCCTTGAATCGATCGGTCTGCGCAAGCCAAAGAACGTCGTCCTGACCATCCCAACCATCACGCTCGACACTTTCGTCGGGCGGCTTGGCCGGACGATTGATCTTCTGCAAATGGATGTGCAAGGCCTCGAAGTAGAAGTGTTGAAGGGCGCGACCGAGAGCATGAGAAGGGGCGCGGTGAAAACATTCCTTATTGGAACCCACGGCTGGGCGCGGGGCCTGACGCTGCACGAGGATTGCAGCGAGCTTCTTCGCGCGAACGGCTACGCGATTGAGATCGACCAACCCGATACCAGGGATCAACCCGACGGTATTCTGGTGGCGAGAAAGTAAGCGAGAAGCGCCCGGGATGACAGGCCGGCCCGACGCCGCTACCTTCGCCGGTGGCAAAGCCCTCGATTAAGTCGCTTACACTCGATGAGCTCACCCGGCATTTCGCGGATCAGGGCGAACCTTCCTACCGGACGAAGCAACTCGTCGACTGGCTTTACAAGAAACGCGCCGCTTCCCTCGAGGCCATGACCGATCTGCCGGCCGCAACCCGCGCGCGACTGGCAGAGGAATTCAGTCTCGTTAGGCCGGAAGTGGTGCGCGTGCTCGGTTCGAGGGACACGACGCGCAAGTTTCTCTTCCGACTTGAGGACGGCAGCCTGATCGAATCGGTTCTCATTCCGGCGTCGCCGGCCCTTTACGGCGAGACTTCGGATCGCCGCACCGCCTGCGTTTCGACGCAAGTCGGCTGCGCTTTTGGTTGCAAATTCTGCGCGAGCGGCCTTGAGGGATTTTCGCGTAACCTGGAAGCGAGCGAGATCGTCGATCAACTGCTCGCGATCGAACAGGAGAGCGGGGAGAAGATCGACAACATCGTTTTCATGGGGATGGGTGAACCGCTTGCCAACCTCTCAAATCTGTTGCGCGCCATTCGCATCATCAATGCTCCCTGGGGACTTGAGATCGGTGCCCGCCACATCACGATCTCGACCAGCGGACTGGCGCCTCAGATCCGCAAACTCGCCCTCGAGCCGACCCAGTTTCGCCTCGCCATTTCGCTTCACGGTGCGACCGACGAAGTGCGCAACCGCATCATGCCGGTGAACCGCAAGTACAATCTGGCGACACTGCTCGAGGCCTGCGATTATTACGTCGCGAAAAAGAAACGACTACTGTTTGAATATATCCTCATTTCCGGAGTGAACGACAGCGACGAACAAGCCCACAGACTCGCGAAACACGCCCTGCGCCTCTCGGCTAAGATCAACCTCATCCCCTACAACACCGTCGAAGGTCTTGAGTGGTCGCGGCCCTCGCGGAACCGGCAGGAAACGTTCCTGCACATTTTGCGCGAGCGTGGCGCCGTCGCCACCTTGCGGCGGGAAAAAGGCCACGATATCGCGGCCGCTTGCGGTCAATTGCGCCTGCAAACCAGGCGCGCGGAACGTGAGCAGGCAATCGCCTGACCTCGTTAGGCAGATTCCGCCATCGCTTCGTGCACGCCGGCAAGGGCCATGCCGCCTTCGCCCACCGCGGCGGCGCAGCGCTTGACGGAGCCGGAGCGCACGTCACCCGCCGCGAAAATTCCGGGCATGCTGGTTTCGAGCGGACCCGGAGCACGCTTGCTCCTTTGCCAGGCCGGCGCGTTGGCAACCGCCGCGCCAGTCTTGATGAAACCCTTCGCGTCGCACTCGATCTCTGGCGGCAACCAGTTCGTGCAGGGTTTCGCACCGATCATGGAAAACACGGCCGGTGTCTCAACGGTACGGCGTTCGCCCGTTTGAGTATTCTCGATCTCGACCGCCTGCAGTATTTTCCCGCCGCGCATCGCGCGGATCTCGCTATGGTAGAGGATCTCAATGTTTTCTTTCGTCTCCACCCGGCGCGAGAGGTAACGCGACATGCTCTTCGCGAGGTCGTCTCCCCTCACGACGAGGAGCACCCGTGTCGCGCCCTCGGAGAGGTACATCGCTGCCTGCCCGGCGGAATTGCCGGCCCCGGCGACGATCACTGTGGCGCCACGGCAGAGTTGTCCTTCGAGCGCGGTGGCAGCGTAGTAAACACCCGAGCCTTCGAATTCTTCGCGACCCTCGGCTTCGATGCGGCGGTAATCCGCGCCAGTGGCGATCAGCACGCACTTGGAGCGCAGGCTGGCGTTGCAACCCTCTATTTGCAGACAGGCGCGATATTCTTCGTTCTCGTGCAGCGTGATGGAGAGCGCCTGCGCCGGGGTGGAGAATTTCGCGCCGAAGCGATAAGCTTGCAGTTGCGCGAGATAAGTCAGATCCCCTCCGCTGATCCCGGTGGGGAATCCGAAGAAATTCTCAATCAAAGAGGAGGAGCCAGCCTGCCCGCCCGGCGCGTAGCTTTCGAGCACGACCGTCTTAAGACCTTCCGAACCCGCATAAACCGCGGCCGCCAAGCCGGCCGGTCCCGCACCAACAATCGTTAGGTCGCAGCGGATCTCTTCGTCGTCTTCGGTTGCCAGCGGACGGAGCAGGCCCGCGATTTGTGCAACCTCGCGCAGGGAAGGTCTGCGCAAGGGCGCGCCGGTTGCAGTGATGAGGGCCGGCAAATCGCGATTCGTTAGATTAAAACGGTGCGCCAGCGCCTGCCCCGCTTCGCCTTCAAATTCAATCAGGCGATGGGGAACGTGATTCTTGGTCAGGAAATCATGCAGCTGATGTCCGTCCCGGGAATCGCGCCGCGCGATCACGCGTAGGCCCGCAAATTCGCGATCACGCATCAGGCGTCGCCGCCGCATGATGAAGGCGTTGACGAGCGGTTCCGAGACGCCGGGCAACTCGGCCAGGGCACGCCGGAACTCGGCAGCCGGAATATGCAAGATCTCCACCTGATCGGATTTTACCCGTGCGCTGGCCAGGGCCGAAGTGCCCTGGAGCATGGAGACGTCGCCGACGAAGTCGCGTTCGCCTGGAGTACCAATGATTTGCTCGGTCTCTTCGCGTTTCTCGAAAACCTCAATCTCGCCCTGGAGCACGACCGTCAGGCCAAGATCGCGCTGACCGGCTTTGAAAATCATCTCACCGCGCCGCAATATTCTGCGTTCTCCAAGTGGCTCTAGAAGCGCCAACTGGCGATCGTCGATCTTTGGAAACGCGATCGCTTCCGTATCGCGATAGAACTGTTCATCCGGGTCGTTCTCGCTCGTAGGCATGGCTGAGTTTAGTGGTGAAGTGACTGCGCGGTCAAAGCAGCGGGGCCGCGCCCCGGCGCTATCGAAGTCACAGTGCGCAAATCTTTTTTGCGCGGCTTCTCAAGCTGGCCTAAATAAAACCATGGCCGAGCACGATTCAGAGCGCGCTTGGGATGAGTACGATTGGGAGCGCTTTCTCCAGCAGCAGGATCAGAAGACGGAGAAATACATGGAGCTCCTCGAGAAATACATCGACGATCCGCAGCGCGACGAGATCGTGGCGCGCGAGATGGGTTGGTGCCATCTCAACGAAAAAAGCACTGAAGATTGGGACGAGGAGGGAGATTCCTTCCTCGATGAGGCCGGGGAAGGCGACGACACCAGCTTCCAGCAGGCGGACGCAGAAAGCTTCGAGCAGCACGTGCTCTATCGCGCGGCTTTTACCCTGACGATCTGGATCGATCAGCTTTTTGAGTCCGCTCCAGCGCTACAGAATGATCCCGCAGCCGTCAAGCTGGCAACGCACACCGCGCTCGCCGCCGCGAAACTTGCTGCTGCTTTGAGCGACGAAGAGGCTGAGGAACTCGGGATGACGATTGCCTATCTCAAACGCTCGCTTAAGGCCATCACCGTGGCGATGGACGCCTCGGCCCAGCTCATTGCCGAGAAATCGATCACCGGCGCGCAGCACTCGGCGCTTAAACAGCGGATCTTCCAGGTCCGCGATGGAATCATCCTGCTCATGGGTGAATTCCGGGGCGAATGGCTGCGCCGTTACGGCAGCCTTTAGCCGTTGAATGAATCGGTGGCGCAGCCGTCCAAAATGAAGACGGAAGCGACTGCGGCTCAAGCCGATGTCCCGGAGCTTGACCTTGTGCGCAAGGCGCAGGCGGGCGACACCGGGGCTTTCGATGAACTCGTTAGCCGCTTTCGCAACCGCGTCTTCGGCATGATTTACAACATGGTGCATAACGAGCAGGATGCCTGGGATCTTGCGCAGGACAGCTTCATCAAGGCATGGAAATCGATCGCGCGCTTTCGCGGGCAGTCGTCCTTCTATACTTGGATCTATCGCATCGTGATGAACGTGACGATCGATTGGCTGCGCAAGAAGCAGGTGAAAGGTGCCGGCGCGGAATTCGACGACGCGATCCAATTGAAGGAAATCGATCCCGCCTCGCGCACCGTCCCGCACGCTGACCCGCTCCCGCACGAGCGGATGGAACATGAGGAAATTCACAGCCGAATTGAAGCGGCGATCGCGCAGCTTTCTCCGGAGCATCGGGCCGTTATTTTGATGAAGGAAATTGAGAATATGCAGTATCATGAAATCGCCGAGTCGTTAGGCTGCTCCATTGGCACGGTCATGTCGCGCCTGTTCTACGCGCGTAAAAAACTGCAGGGTTTGCTGCGAGATGTTTATGAAAACGTTTGAGGAAAAGTGGACCGCCTGGGTCGATGACGAACTGAGCGAGGCCGAGCGCGCCGAGTTCGAAGCGTCGCTCGACGATCGGGCCGCCGCGGAGGCGGAAAAGCAGCAAACGCACAAACTCGGAACTCTTTTGCGCGAACAGCTCCAGCCGCGTGCGATGGGCAACGAGGAATTCTTCCAGCACCAATTGCTTGACCGGATCGCCTCCGAAGCAAAGACACCGGCGGCTGCGCGCGTGGCCGCGGAGGCGCGCGAAAGCTGGTGGACGATTCGCCGCCTGCTTTGGACGGGCGCGACTTCTCTTGCGATTTTTCTTATCTGCGCCTTTTTTGTCATGCGCCAACGGCCGGCACCGGATCGGTCGCAGTATCTGACTCAGATTTTGAACGCCCGGGTCGATCCAAACGTGAGTCCCTATGCGACGGTTTCAATTTTCCAGACGAAGCAAGACAAGGTCACCGTGCTCTGGGTGGACGGTCTGAAATCCTTGCCTGCCGAGTACGCCGCGAAATAACTGATGCGCGTTCGACTCTTCGTCTTGCTGCTGGCAATTTCGGGCGCGTTCTTCCCCGGCGCGCTGGCCGGCGAGAACGTCTGGAGCGGACTAGTCGTGGCGACGAATGCCAAACATCCCGCGCCCCCACCGCCGGAGATGCATCGCCTGACAAGAACGCTCGAGCGCACTTTCGGATACAATCAGTTTGAGTTGATCGGCCAGTCCCGCAAAACGTTGCGCAGCGGGGAAGAGAACTGGCTGGCCGCGAGCAAACATTTCTCGCTTCACGTTGATGCCCGCGGCGTCTCCGGTGACGGATACCGGCTGAATCTTCAGCTCTTCCAGGACCGACAGGTGCTGCTGGAAACGGATGCAAGCTTGAGCAAGAGCAGCCCGCTTGTGATCAAGGGGCCGGAGATCGGTGCGGGACAATTGCTGCTCGTGCTCGTCGTGCAGTAGTGACTCGGCCGCCGGTTTTCGAGCCCGTCGCCGCCTTCGGCAATCGGGAAGGCGGCCCGCCAAGTCAGGCAAGAGGCGAGACCTCCAGCGAATTGCGGAGTGTCGACGGCGGGATTAGATGCTCCATGCGTTTTTCCGCTCTCGCTTTTCTCTTCCTTCTCGCCTTCTCTCGCGTGCACGCTGAATCCAAATTCGATTTCGCCGCTACGCCGGGAAAGTTGCCGAAGGAAGTCCGGCCGCGCGAGTACGCGATCCGGATCGAGCCGAACCTCGACACGCTCACTTTTGCCGGCTCGGAAACGGTCAAGCTAGAAGTCGATAAGCCGGTCACGAAGCTCGTCCTCAACGCCCTCGAGATGCAGATCGCCTCCGCTGCGGTTGACGGGAAACCGCTCCCGAAGAAGACAATCGCGCTCAATACCGGAGAGCAGACGCTAACCCTGAATTTGCCTAACGAATTGCCGGCTGGCGAACACGAGCTGGCGCTTAAGTTCAGCGGTAAAATCAATCCGCAAGGCCAGGGCCTCTTCTATGCCCGCTATCGCGAGCAGGGGACGAACGAAAAGAAAATCATGCTCGGGACGCAATTCGAAGCGACCGACGCGCGTCGCATGTTTCCCTGCTGGGATGAGCCGATTTTTCGCGCGCGGTTTCAACTCACCGCGGTCGTGCCGAAGAATTTCATGGCCGTCTCCAACATGCCGATCGAGGAAGAAAAGGAAATCGAGGGCGGCAAGGAAGTGCGCTTCGCCCTCACGCCCTCGATGTCGAGCTATCTGGTCGTCCTCTGCGCCGGCGAGTTCGAAGCGATCGAGAGTGAGCAGGATGGAGTAAAGCTGCGCGTCGTCGCGACGAAAGGGAAGGCGGAGATGGGTCGTTATTCGCTCGAGAGCGAGGCGAAGATTCTCCACTACTACAACCAATATTTCGGCATCCCTTATCCGCTGCCCAAACTCGACCTGATCGCGATCCCGGGCGGTTTCGGCGGGGCGATGGAAAACTGGGGCGGCATCACTTATTACGAAGCGGTTCTTCTCTTTGATCCGCAGAATTCCTCGACGGCGACGAAGCAAAACATTTTCGCCGTTGTTGCGCACGAGATGGCGCATCAATGGTTTGGCGATCTCGTCACGATGGCGTGGTGGGATAATATCTGGCTGAACGAAGGCTTCGCTTCGTGGATGGGATCGAAGTGTACCGATCATTTCAACCCGGATTGGAACGAATGGCTGCGGCGTAATGTCTCGCGCGATCCGACCCGGCGAGTCGGTTTTCCAAAAGACACCGCAATGCAGGCTGACGCACGCTCAACGAGCCATCCGGTGCAACAGCCGGTCACGACCGAGGCGCAGGCTGGCAGTGCTTTCGACGAAATCGCCTACCGCAAGGGGCAGTCGATCATTCGCATGCTGGAGGGTTTTCTGGGCGAAAGCGTTTTCCGCGACGGCATCCGCAAGTATATCGCAGCCCATAAATATTCGAACACGACGACGGCCGATCTCTGGGAGGCGTTGACGGAGGTCTCGGGCAAGCCGGTTGGAGAACTGGCGCCCGGCTGGACGGAGCAGCCCGGATTTCCGCTTGTCAAAGTCAAACGCGAAGGGAGCACGATCAAGCTATCGCAGGAACGATTTACGGTGCATTTCCCCAATCCGCCGACCCTGCAATGGCAGGTCCCGCTCACCTACGTGACGGAAGGACAGCCTGCGACGAACGGTTTTCTCCTGCGCGCGCTGGCGGCGGATTTGCCTGACGAGGTGGCGGCGGATCGCTCGATCAAGTTCAATGTGGGAGACACCGGCTACTATCGGGTCGAGTACGATGACGCCTCATGGAAGTTATTGCTCGCGCATACCGACCGCTTGTCGGAGGCGGATCGGGTGAATTTGCTCACCGATACCTGGGCGCTGGTGGAGGCCGACCGCGAGCCAATGGCGCATTATCTCACGCTCGTTAACCAGTTGCTGAAGGATGATCAACTGGCCGTTTACGACCAGGTGATCGACACCTTCACTTTTATCAACCGCCTCCTGGCCGGCGATCCGCTCCGGCCGCGTTTCCAGCAGTTCGCCCGCGCGCTTTTGCGACCGGCTTTTGATCGCGTCGGTTGGGAACCGAAAGCGGGCGAACCCTTCCCGCGTTCGGTTCTGCGCGGGTCGCTGATTCGCGGCCTCGGGTTCGTTGATGACTCTGACGTGATCACGGGTTGCCGCTCGCGTTTTGATCGCTTCCTCTCTGATCCCGCGGCGATCCCACCGGATCTACGCCCCGCCGTCCTTGGCGTCGTGGGCCGCTATGCCGACTCCCAGACGTGGGAGGAATTGCACAAGCTCGGTCTGAAAACCACCAGCACGGAAGAGAAGCAGAATTACTATGAGGCTCTGGCGAGCGCGATCGATCCGCATCTCGCCTCGCGCACGCTGGCCATTGCTCTCACCGACGAGTTGCCAACCAGTCGCGCGGCCTACCTCTTACCGTTTGTCGCCCGTTACGGCGAGCATCCCGACTTGGTCTGGGACTACGCCCGTGAACACATGAAAGAGCTACTCGTGAAACAGGATGCCTTGAGCGTCAATAGCTTTGCTCCCGGCCTTTTTACCTTTTTCTCCGAACCGAAAGACGCGGAAATCTTGGAGAAATATGCCAAGACCAACCTGCCCGAGTCAGCCGGGAAATCGGTCGCCAAAGCGGTCGATGAAATTGGTTTTCGGGCCGAGTTTAAGGAGCGTTTGATCCCGCAGCTAACGAGCTGGACAGAAACGCAGTATCGTTAGGGCGTTCCGTAGTGTCGCCTTCCGGGCCACAGGAACGAGCGAATCCAGGCCGAAACTCCGGGCGGATCTTTTCCCCGCACTTCGCGGAGCGAAGCGTCTAAGAGTACGGTTTTTTGCACCGGGAGGCGTCGGTCGTCCTGCATCACGCGTGCTTCCACCGCGGTGGCTTCCATTTTCAGATACTGCGCCTGCCGCCAGCCGACTACCGCCTGGCTGAGGAGGAAAAAGGCCATGATCCCGACCCAGATTGATTGCTGCCAGATCGCAACCAGGACGAGCGCCCCGCCGCCGGCAAAACCTACCGCCGTGGCAATGAAGAGGCTGCGGATTTGGCCCAAAGGAAACCAGAGTATGGCGCGCAAAATCTGACCGCCGTCCAGGGGATAAATCGGCAGGAGATTAAAGAGAAGCAGACCGAGGTTGATTCGCCAAATCCAAAGGAGAACGAGATAGGCGTCGGGGTTTGTGTTCACTAATCCGGCGCGGACGGCGGTATGCAGGATGAAGGTCAGGATGGGCACGAGAAGAACATTCACGAGCGGGCCGGCCGCGATGCTCCAGAGCATGGCGCCAGCGCGCTGGGGCGGATTAACGAAGGCGATCCCGCCCAGCGGCCAGAGAACAATGCGGTCCGCCCGGCCCCCGACCTGGCGGCAGGCGAGCGCGTGACCGAATTCGTGCATCGTGACGAGAACGAACAAGCCGAGATAAAGCAGCGCGGCCCAGACTGGCGACGAAAACATCGAGCGCCAAATCTGTACTTCGTAGATCGCGACCAGGAACCAAGACCAGTGCAGAAAGACTTCGATTCCCGCGATCCGGAAAAGTCGAATTGAACCTCCTTGTGTCGGCATTATCAAAGATAGCGCGGACCCTGGCCGGCTGCATTAGCCGATCAGGCGATTAATTGCGATCCCCCGGGACCGTCCTGGCTGCGTCCGCAACCAATAGCGGCGGCGGCTTCCTCGTTCGTGCGGGTTTGCGAGCTAAATTCCCGCTGCAAACCCGGCGCGGAGCGGTTCAAAGCGGGGGCCCATGGAGTTCGTCGTGCTTGGGCAACAACAAGCGCATGGGCAGCATCGGCGATTCGTAGAAACCGTGTTTGCGGAAGAAATTTTGCGAGCGCAACTCCGGTCGGTCCGTCAGCAGGGTGATGCGCCGGAAGTTTTTCTGCTTCGCAAATTCGATCGCGTAATCGAGCAGCATCGAGCCATAACCATGGCCGCGGAATTCCCTGTGAATGACGAGATCCTCGAGCAAAATGACGAAGCCCCCTTCTGCCGTGCTGATGGTGAAGAGCAGGTTGATCATCCCCACGATCGCGCGATCACGCCGCAGCACGAAGACGCGCCCGCGGTTCGGCTGCTCAAAGATGAGCCGCAGCCCGCGCAGTTGCTTGTTCTTGTCCGGGCGGAAATCGCTTTCCTCGCTAAAGAGTTCGCCGAGGAGACTCGAAAGCTCGTCGAGGTCCTCCGAAATCGCCGGCTCGATGACCACGTCGCTCATCGCAGATGGTTATTCCACAATCGAACCGCCGTGGCAATGCGGTTATCTTCACCTGCGTTGACAAAGCGATCCGCGCCCCTAATGTAGCGGCTCTTTCAACGCCCGGCAGCGGGCATTTCCTCTATGAAGCGCACTTTACAGCGATCCAAGCGAACCCGGAAACAGCAGCACGGTTTCCGCGCGCGCATGAGTACCAAGGGTGGGCGCGCCACTCTCGCCCGGCGTCGTCAGCGCGGCCGCAAACGTCTCCTTCCCAAGGGCGTGGAAGTGCACTTTGCTCGGCATACCCAGGCTTAGGAGCGGGATTCGTTGAAGGGTTGAAGCGGGTGCCGCTTCCCGGGTCAGCGATTCAATTCCTGCAGCGGCGAGGCGTAGCCCGTTAGCTCGAGATACCCGCGACCACTAATCTGTCTGTCTCCCCGGATCCCGCTTAGATCAAAAGCTCCCTCCCAATAGACCATCGGGCCGAAGACCAGCTCCTGGTCTGCCAGGACCGGTTGGATCCGGAAATCCAGTTGCTTCTTTGGAATCACGACTCGCCAGCCAATCGGGTAATTTGCCTTCGTCGCCCCGCTCCGCCAGAAACGCTCCGGCGTCATCTGAAAATCCGCACTGGTGAGTTGGAACGAGGTGCCGTCGGCGCGCACCAGCGTCCCGCTCGAGATCGGATCAATCGCGCCATTCGTTAGGCGCATCTGGTAAAGCATCAGCTCGCTCCCGTCGTCAAACTGCGCCGAGACCCAGTTCCAGCCCGCCTGGCCCGGCGCGAGCTGATTGGTTGCCCACTCGTGATCGAACCAGCTTTCCCCGCTGACGCGGAACTTTTCTTTCCGCGCCCGGAGATTGCCGGAAGTTCCAAGGCGCGTGATCGAATAATAGTGCGAAGCGTGGCCCGCACCTTTCGCTTTCCGGCTAATCCCATCCGAGCCGTGAATCACGGGATGCTTTTGCGGAACCAGATGTAGTTGGATCTCGGCGTCGGCCGCCTTCGCCGCGAGATCGAAGGAGCCATCATTCCTCATCCACAGAGTCCACCCCTCGATCCACGCGAGACGATCACCGTCATCAAACCCCGCATCGCCGAAGCTCCCGCGACTCGCCTTGTCGTAAAAAAGAAACCTCTTTCCCGCCGCGTCCGTGATCGTGAAGTGGGCAAACTTCAAATCGTCAACGATGAAGCGCGAAGTCGTTCCTGCGCGCTCGGCGGGTGGCCGAATCCCCTGGCGAAAGAAAGTCAGCTCGTAACCGAAACGGCGGCCGCTTTCATTCGTCAGGTTGCCGGTGAAATACCACCACTCCGTCTTGAAATCCGGGTGCGGATGGTGATCGCGCGGGAACTCGGTACTGCCATCCGGGCTCGGCTACTCTCCAATCCGCCGCCACACAGCAAAGCGCGAGGGCCGCGAACCAGCCTGGAATTTGAAATCTGAAATTTGAATTGCGCCTCATTCGCTCCTCACCGCCTCTGAAATGTCCAGGCGCCCCGCTCGCCAGGCTGGAATCCACCCCGCCACGATCGCGGCTCCGATGATCCAGACCGGCGTCCAGGCCAGCGACCACCACGGGAAGGCAAGCTGGACCGTCCAGCCGAAGAAGGCGCGATTAATCACGCCGGTCAGCACCAGAGCAAGGCAAAGTCCCGAGGCCAGACCAAGCACGCTGGCGAGCAACCCGATCATGCCGCTTTCCCAAAGCAGCAGCCGCCGGATTTGCCCTGCCGAGGCGCCGATCGAACGCAGCACGCCGAGCTCGCGAGAGCGTTCCGTTACCAGCGTCGTTAGGCCGAGGATAATTCCAATCACTGCGACGAGCACCGCGATCGTGCGCAGAACATAGGTGACCGCGAACGTTTGATCGAAAATTTCGAAGATCCGGGTGCGAAGCAGGCGATTGGAGTAGATGGAGAATTCGCCGCTTCGACTGAAGCGCTCCCGAAAATCTTGCGCGACCTCCTCGGGCTTCGCTTTTGGTTTCAGGTAAAGCGCGATGCTGTTGACGCGATCGTCGTGCCAGAATTTTTCAAAATTCTTCGAACTCAGGAAGACAATGCCCCGGTCGCTGGTGTAGTCGTAGAAAACCCCTGCGATCGGAAAATCCTTCGTCCCTTCCGGCGTGGGCAACCGGAGCATCCCGCCCTCCGCGAGATGGAAGCGGCGTGCGAAGCTTTCCGAGATGAGGACGCATTGGTCGCTGTAGAAACGCCGAATGATTTCGTCGTTGCTCCCGCGCAAGAAGCGAAGGTTGCGCCGATTGTGTCCGGTAATCACCGCCACGCTGATGGTTTGATTGCGAAACGGCAACTCCACGCCGCGATAGGTATCAACCTCTTCCACCTGCGGATTCCTCTTTAGATATTCGATCGCGGCCCTCGGCACAAAAGAAGTGGGGCCGGCGACCTCGTTCGCGGCCGGTCCGATGAAAAGGTCTGCCACGAGTGTTTGCCCAATCCAGTCGCTGACTGTTTGCCGAAACGAAAACACCATGACGGCGACCCCCACGGTCATGGCGACCGCCGCGGCCAGGGACGCGATGGTGACCGAATTGCGCAACAAGGCGCGCCCAAGATTTTGCGCGGCGAGAGCTGGCGCGACCCTGCCTCGAATGGTGGCGCGCATCAGGCCACTGAAACGAGCAGTCAGCTCCGGGGCAAGGGAAGAGAAGCCGGCGAGAACAAAGAAAGCCGCGCCGAATCCAAGCCAGGGCGGGCCAGTCCGTAGTGCGAGGACCGAGAGGGCGAGGCAGAGGAGGAGGGAGACCAACCCGGCAAGAATCCAGCCGCGTGAGAGGTTAACCGCCTTCTCAATTCGCGCGCCGTGGTGCAGCGTTTCGACCGGATTCATCGCCGCCGCGGCGCGCGCCGGCAGCCAGGCGGCCGCCACGACGGAGCCGAGACCGAGGAGCAACGCGCTCGCCCAGATCCACGGCGCAACGACCACGTTCTGCACGCTGACTAACACGTAGAGCGACGAGATGGTATCCGCCACCGTCCCGACCAAGGCCCGGGCCAGGAGATAACCGCCCGCCATTCCGAGCAGAATTCCGAACGTGCCGAGGACCGCGGCTTCTCCCAGGAAAAGCGCGCGCACCTCGCGCCGACTTACGCCTAACGAGCGTAGAATTCCGATTTCCGTACGCCGGCGGACGACCGACGCCTCGACCGTGTTATAAATGAGGAACATGCCGACGAGAAGGGAAACCAGGCTCATGGCCTGTAGGTTGAGTTGAAAACCGGCCAGCATTTTTTCCACCTGTTCACTTCGTTGCGCCGGCGGCGCGACCGTCACATCCGGGGGAAGCACCAGTTGCAGATCGTCGGCCACCTCCTGCGGATCGCTTCGTTTGGTCAGCCGAAGCGAGATCGAGTCGAGCGTCCCGCGCCGGCCGAGTAATTCCTGCGCCCAACCGATATCCATCGCGGCAAAATGCGGATCGGCATTTGCGCTCGTCCCGCGCGTTCGGAGCAGGAAACCGATCGTCAGGCGGGTGGTCCGGCCATTGATCTGGGCGTCGATTTTATCACCTGCGCGCAGATGATGCGCCTGCGCCAGCTCTTCGCTCACCGCGATGACCCGCGGGCCACGCAACCATTGCTGGAGATCAAATTGTCCGGTTTGAAAATCCGTCAGCTCGAAGGTGCGAAACGGGGCATTGGTCAGGATGTCAATTCCGAGCAGGTCGAGATACTCGCCTGGGAATTGCGGCAGCGAGACAAATCCCCGCACGATGGGGGTCGCCGCGCTGACGCCTTTCTGCCGCGCGACCTTTGGAAAAAGTTCGTCACGCAAATCTCCGGCGGGTGCGTTCACCTCGAGCTGCGCCTTCCCCGCCACGACATCGACGCTCGCTTCGAAGGCGCGGTTGGCGCTGTGGTTGGCGATCTGGATCGCCAGATAAAGCGCCACGCCGAGCGCGACGGTGAGGACGTTGAGCGTCGCAAGCAGGGGATGCCGCACGAGATAGCGAAGGACGTGCCAGCGAAAGAGGCGTGAGTATTGCGTGAGCAAGTTCGCAATCTGGGGCCGCCCTATCAGGTGCGCAAAACTCAGGGGCTTCGAAATCTCACTATAATTTCCCTGCCGTTGTGAATTCACTTTGTCTGAGCGACAAAACCTCATGGAATCGATCACTCTTCCCGTTTTTCTTCCCGTCATTCTTGGCACGTCGCGCCAGGGTCGCGCCAGCGAACACGCGGCGCGGTTTGTTATTCAAGAAGTCTCGCAGCGCCCTGACATGACAACGGAACTAGTCGATATCCGGGAGATTCGACTGCCGATCGACGACGCGGGCGAGGCGATAAAGGACGCGAAGTTTTCCGCCACGGTCGAACGGGCCGATGGGCTGATCCTCGTCGTGCCCGAGTACAACCACAGCTTTCCTGGCCTGCTCAAGCACGTGCTCGATACCAACCTGAAGGAGTATATTCACAAGGCTGCGGGCGTTTGCGGTGTCTCGGCCGGGCCATTCGGCGGCGCGCGCATGATTGAGAACTTGCTGCCCGTCCTGCGCGAGCTGGGGCTGGTGGCGATCTTCTCGGACGTCTACTTTGGCAACGCCCGCACGTTGTTCGATCCAGCGACGGGCAGGATCACTGATCCGAGCTATCGCGGGCGAGTGAAGAAATTCGTCGACGAACTGGTCTGGATGGCGCGAGCCCTGCGCTTTGCGCGCGGGAGTATTCCCGGCGCCTAGCCCAGAGAAGCTCCTTTACTGGCACTGCTTCTGCTCTTCCAAGAGGGTCAATGCGTTCGACCTTCATTCAGAAAGTCCTGATTTGCATGATTGCCGGCTTCTTCGCGGCCTGCCTCATCCAATGGGCGAAGGTCTTCGTCGAAGGTGCCGATGACGCGCTCAACGCCGGCTACAAGCGAGA
The DNA here is from genome assembly GCA_963782205.1 of uncultured Verrucomicrobiae bacterium. Taxonomy (GTDB): domain Bacteria; phylum Verrucomicrobiota; class Verrucomicrobiia; order Chthoniobacterales; family UBA10450; genus Palsa-1392. The sequence goes on from CAWAIY010000001.1 coordinate 20,555, forward strand.
CGAGCCCGCGATTTTCTCGAATTGAGCTGATCCTGAAAGCTGTCGTTGCCCGCGGCAGACCCGCGGGTACTCTGCAAGAAGCATGAGGATCGGCATCGCGCAGATCAATCCCATCGTCGGCGATCTGCGCGGCAACTTTGACAAAATCCTCGGCGCATACGAGCGACTCGCGGCGGCCGGCACGGAGCTGGTGCTCGCTCCCGAACTCGCCACGACCGGTTACCCGCCGCAGGACCTCGTTTTCAAATCGCGTTTTGTGCCGCAAAATCTGGAGGTAATCGAGCGCCTGCACCGGTGCATCGGTCCCGTTCCACTCCTCGTTGGTTACATCGATCGAAACGAAGGTCACGGGAAACCCTTTTTCAACGCCGCGGCCTTGCTCGAGCGCGGCCAACCGATACGCAAGAGCTTCAAGACGCTGCTGCCGACCTACGATGTGTTTGATGAAGATCGTTACTTCGAGCCCGGCCAGGGTGGCGAAGTCTTCACCATCGCCGGTCGCCGGGTCGGTGTGACGATTTGCGAAGATATCTGGACCCAGGACTACCTGCCGCGGCCGCTTTACGATCGGGAGCTTTTGGGCGGTCTCGCCGCAAAGGGCGCGAAGATTATCGTCAACCTCAGCGCGTCTCCGTTCGGTCTGGGTAAGCTGGGGATGCGCCGCGAGATGGTCGCGGCGATCGCCCGCGTCCATGCGCGGCCGATTGTTTATTGCAACGTCGTTGGCGGCAATGACCAGCTGGTCTTCGACGGCAGCTCGATCGCGTTCAACCGGAGCGGAGAACTGATCGCGCAACTGCCGTCCTTCCAGAGTGCGGAAGCGATCGTCGAGACCGAGTCGACCGCCGCGCTCGCCCTCGCGCCGTCGGATGCGATGAAGGAACTTTTCGGGGCCCTCTCGTTAGGTGTGCGCGATTACCTCGCGAAGTGCAACTTCAAATCCGCCGTCCTCGGCCTGAGCGGCGGGATCGATTCCGCGGTCGTGGCGGCGATTGCCGTCAATTCGTTAGGCAAGGAAAACGTGGTCGGCGTCTCCATGCCGAGCCCTTACTCTTCGCCGGGGAGCGTGGACGACGCGCTCGCCCTTGCGCGCAACCTCGGGATCGGCTGCCTCCAGATTCCGATCGGCGACGCCTTCACTGCCTTCAAGGCGCAGTTCAAGGAAATCTTCGCTGGTCTGCCCGAGGATACGACCGAGGAAAACATGCAGTCGCGTCTGCGCGGCATGATCCTGATGGCGCTCTCCAACAAGTTTGGTCATCTCCTCCTCACCACAGGCAACAAGAGCGAGCTTGCCGTCGGTTACTGCACAATCTACGGCGATATGGCAGGCGGCCTGGCGGTGATCAGCGACGTGCCGAAAACCCTCGTCTATCAGCTGGCTCGTTGGATCAATCGGGAGCGCGAAATCATCCCGCAGTCGACGATCGAGAAGCCGCCGAGCGCGGAATTGAAACCCGGCCAGGTCGATCAAGATTCGCTTCCGGCCTACGACGTGCTCGATCAAATTTTACAACTTTACGTCGAGGAAAATCAGAGCGCTCACGACATCATTGCGCGCGGCTTCGATGAAAAGACCGTGCGCTGGATTCACCACCGGGTCGATCTCAACGAATACAAACGCGCCCAGGCTGCGCCGGGTATTAAGGTGACGAGCCGCGCCTTTGGTGTCGGGCGGCGGATGCCGATCGCGCAGCAATACGTCGACCTCGATTCATTCCCGGGCGAATGCCCGGAAGCGTCGTGAAGTGCACCGCTCAGGAATCGAACCTGAAACCCAGTGATTAAGAGTCACTTGCTCTGCCAATTGAGCTAGCGGTGCGTTTCGCGCCTTGCCGGGTTGACCGGTAATGGATTCGAAAAGTACTCACCGAACTTTGCAACACAACGCGGAAGTTTCTCTTCATCCGTCACCGCTGGCGAACGCATCAACGACGAAGAACGGGTACCGAGCTACCGCTTCGCTGCTCCGCCCGTTGACCGAGAGCCATTAAACCAATGGAGCGAGTGGGCTGCGAGCGCGTCAATGGAGCGAATGGGGTGAGCGACGTAGACGGGGTGCCGCGAGGGAGTCCAACCTATTCGACGCCTCGTCCGCGCGAGGCCCAGTGGTCGCCGTCTTGACCGCGGGGACACACCGGAAAAACCTCTTGAGGCACGTGACTTCATCGCGAGCTCAAAGATAAACGCCTCCGTGCGACAGCCGGCCACGACTCCCTTGCCGTCCCATTCAGTAGTATGGGCATTGATCTCCCATGAACCCCAAACCGAGTGGGCATCACTTGCTCTGCCACTTGAGCTAGTGGCGCGACTCGAGCCGACCGGGTTCACCTAAACGGGACTCGAAAACAACTTACCAAACCACGCTGCACGACGTGGAAGTCGGTCTTTCCCGCGCGCGGTCGCGACTGATAACGCAGCCGACAAACAGGGCCCGGATCGATTGTTCGGTTGTAAGGAGCGCCAACGTCCTCCGACTAAATAGAAACGGAAAGACCATGCTAAAACTGCAATTGCCCTTTCACCTCACCGAACGCACTGGCGGAACCTTTTTCCGGAGCAGCCCCTCAGAACTCCGCCGGGAAAAGGTGAGCGAGGTAATCCTCGAAGGCTTGTCGATCGTGATTGAGATGCCAGGAAAAATCTACACCGTAAGCTCGGATCGCCCACCGCAATCTGACTACTCGAGCCCGGCCAGCAGCGCAATTTGGCCGCGCTGGCGCTGGGCGCTGACTGACGAAATTTCGGTCGAACAACAGATGGTCCTGCCTGCCAGGGGCAATGCTCTCGCCATTTCCTGGCGTTTGATCGGTCTGACCTTTGTTCCTGTTCGGCTCGAGGCGCGGCCGGTTTTCTCTGTCTCCCAACCATGTCCGTCTAACGGCTTTCAAATCGAACCGGAAACCGACGGAAGTCGCCTGACCTGGCGCCCGAGTGATTGCTCCTCCAAGATTATTGCCGACACGAACGGATGTTTGGTCGAAGGAACGTTGACCACAGAGTCCGGCCTAATTCCGTCGACCTTTCAGTTCGAGTTGCGGCCGTGTCCGTCCGTTCTGATTTTTTCTTCCGAGTCCCAGAACGAAGCGGGCGTGGATCCCCTTATTGGCGGATTTCTCGCCGACCTCGCAGTGCAACGCGCAACCACATTGGTCCGTCACGATCCGCGCAATCTCGTAGCGGCCTAGCAAAAGAAAGGCAAATATGTCTCAAATACTTCAACAATCTGACTCCATTCTGCGCTCAGTGCGCTCTCGCCGGGGTCGGCAAGAGAATCTTCACGATATCGATGAAGCGCTGTGGGCGGCCTACCGCAAGTACGACCGCTCGGCGGTGATGCAGAAGCTTGTCCAACGTTTTCTCCGAGTACGGGGAAATCGCAGACGGCGGCCTTGTCGCGTCTGAAGAAGCGGATAGAACTTCAGTGTTGTGACCTTGGGTCATGCTCCATCGCGCCCGAATGGCGTTGCGCGAATGTCTTGAAATGAATTGGTTTGCTCCGGGTGAGTCGGGGAAATTGTGATGGCGGAAGAAACTTATAATCCATCGCCAATCGGGAATCCGTCCGTTCTCGCGCGCCGCAACTGGTGGCAGACGAAGCTGGTCGTCTTCATCGGCCGGCATACGCCCAAGTGTCGCGAGATGGTGCGCATCCTCTCGGACTCGATGGATGGGCCGCTGCCTCTTTCGATGCGGATCAGGAAGCGGCTGCATTACCTGATCTGTTGCTGGTGCCAGCGCTATGAGGAGCAACTCCACTACTTGCGCGAGACGGCCTCCGCATTTCCTGAGCATGCTGACAAAAGCTCGGCCGCCACTCTTTCCACCAGTTCAAAAGAGCGGATCAAAAACAAGATCAGCGATCTGATCT
>CAWAIY010000002.1:0-27672 GCA_963782205.1 uncultured Verrucomicrobiae bacterium
GATCGAGTTGCTGTTGCGCTTGCTGAAGGCGTACTTGACCGAGAATGTCGGCGGCGGAGGGCGCATCCGCCTTGGCGGGCGTGGTGCTCACGAGAATCGCGGCGATGAATGCGATCTGTCTGTGCATGAAGGATGGTTTTAAGCTTTAAGTGTTAAGTTTTACGCCCGAATCGGAGCGGATATCCTCTGAAGATCCAAAAAGATTGGGGCTCAAAAACGTTTCCAGTGGACCAAACGCTCTTTCATCTTATCAACCAGCAATGGACGCATCCGGCCCTCGACTTGTTCATGGCCGCGATCAGCGATCTCAATATTTGGACGCCGCTGATCATCCTGCTTGTGCTCTATGCGTTGATCTTCGGGCGATTCAAGGGACGGGCGATGCTTTTCTGTCTTTGCCTTGCTCTTCTCGTGAACGATAACCTGACCGCGAACCTGAAAAAGTTCGTCGATCGCCGCCGGCCGAAACAGGTCGAGCGCGTCCGAATGGTGGAGTTGACCAAGGCGCACCCGGAAGTTCTCACGCTCTTCAAACCGGTCAAGATCCGCCATTCCGATGAGAGAGATCGCACCCGGTCCGGGCCCTCATTTCCCTCCGGGCATGTGGCGAACAACGTAACCATCGCGATGATTCTGACTTTCTTTTTTCGCCGTTGGGGCTGGCTTTATTTTCTCTTTGCCGGCGCGATCGCGTGGTCGCGGATCTACCTGGGCGCGCACTGGCCGAGCGACGTCGCGGCTACTTTTTTCCTTGCCGCGGGCACGACGGCGCTGCTCCTCGCCCTGCTTGAAACGCTCTATCGCTGGTCGGCGGCGAAATGGGCGCCAGAGTTTTTCGCCCGGCATCCACGTCTGGTGGGCGACGCCATTTCATGAGTACGACGCGCGCGGTCTGGATTTTCCTTTTGGTTCTGACCGCGCTTCGGCTCGCGCTTTTGAACGCGACGCAGCTTTCGCCGGACGAGGCTTACTATTGGATGTGGGCGCAGCGACCCGCGCTCTCCTATTTCAGCAAGGGTCCCGGGGTCGCTTTGGTGATTCGCTCGAGCATCGCGATCTTTGGCGACAACGAATTCGGCGTGCGCTTTTGGAGCCCGTTCCTTGCCGCCGGTACGAGTCTCCTTCTCTACTATTTTGCCCAGCGTCTCTTTAGCTCCCTGGCTGGTTTTTGGACTGTAGTGGCCTTGAACGTGACGCCGATTTTCAATCTTGGCGGCCTCGTGATGACGATCGATCCGCTCTCGGTTTTCTTCTGGGTCGCGGCCTTCTACAGCTTTTGGATGGCGCTCGAACGAAGCCCGCTCTTTTCCTGGTGGTGGCCGCTAACCGGGCTCCTCATCGGGCTAGGGTTCCTCTGCAAATTCACCAATGCCCTGGAATTGGTCTCAGTCGTTCTTGTCCTCCTCCTGCCTCGCTTGCGTCGGGAATTTCTCCGGCCCAACCTGTATTTGCTCCTGCTCGTCTTCGCCCTTTGCACGATTCCGCCGATCGTGTGGAATTCGCAGCACGCCTGGATCACGCTTGAGCATCTCAGAGAGCGCGGCAGCCTCGACAAAGCGCCCGGCTTTCACCCGCTTGAGTTGCTTTCCTTCCTCGCGGAACATTTCGCGACCTACTCGCCCTTGCTCTTTTTCGGGCTGGCCTGGGCGACGATCGCAAGCTGGCGGCGCGCGCAACAGAATTTCAAGGTCTTCTATTTGCTCTGGTTCGGCCTGCCGGTCTTTCTCTTCTACACCTTCCTCTCGATCAACAAAGCCGCCGCACCCAACTGGGATGGGCTCGCTTTTCTCAGCCTCGGCGTTCTCGCGATTTCCTACTGGCGCGAGCGGTCCGCTTCGCGCACGTCAGTGCGGAGGTGGATAAACGCCGCGGTCATCCTCGGCCTCCTCATGAGTGCGTTGCTCATTGGGTTGATGGTCGGCAATATCGGGGTCCGTCAGCCAGGACGTGATCCGGTCGATCGCCTGCGCGGCTGGCGGCCGCTCGCGCAGGCGGTCAACCAGGTCCGGGTCGATTTCGAAAAACGAACCGGCGCCCCGGTTTTCCTGATCGCCGATGAACGCGATCGCGCTTCCGAGCTGGCATTTTATCTGCCCGACAGACGGGTCGAAGGGCCGGGCCATCCACCGGTTTACATCCCGGAATCGCAGGACATGGTGAACCAGTTCTCTTTCTGGCCGCGCTATGATGAATTTGTGCCGCTGCCGTCAAACACGGTGCGCGACCCGAATGAGATTTATACCGAGGAGCAGGGCGTGAATCTCTTTGTCGGCCGCACCGCCCTTTACCTCCAACTCGGAGAGAAAGGTGGTCCGCCGCGCAGCATTACTGCCGGTTTCGACCACACCCACGAGATCGCGACGATCGAAGTGCGCAGCGCCGGACGGTTACTGCGCCGGCTTCACGTTTATGCCTGTTACGATTATCGGACGATGCCTCTATGAGCGATGACCCGTCCAAGCCCATGGTGTCGGTCGTCGTCCCGCTTTTTAACGAAGAGGAAAACGTCCCGATCCTGCAAGCCGAGCTGGCTGCCGCCCTGGGCGGGGTGGACCACGAAATCATTTTCGTGGACGACGGTTCGACCGATCGCACGCTCGATCGCCTAACGAGAACGCCGGAGGTCCGGGTCCTGCATTTCGAAAAGAACGCCGGCCAGAGCGCAGCGATTCACGCCGGCGCCAATGCCGCCCGCGGCGCGACCGTTGTGTTGATCGACGGCGATTTGCAAAATGACCCGGCCGATATTTCGCGCCTGCTCGCGGAAATCGAGCGCGGTGCCGACCTTGTCTGCGGTTATCGCGCGCAGCGCAAGGACACGCGGGTCAAGCTTCTGACGAGTCGCATCGCCAACTTTGTGCGCAGCCGTTTCACCAGAGACGGCGTGCGCGACACCGGGTGTACACTCAAGGCAATGCGGCGCGAATGCGTCAGCACGCTCATTCCCTTCAAGGGCATGCATCGCTTCATTCCCGCACTCGTCAAAGGCGCCGGCTACCGGCTGGTCGAGATTCCGGTCAATCATCGCGCGCGCAAATTTGGCCAAAGCAAATACGGACTCGGTAACCGGGCGGTCCGGGCCACGGTCGACATGTTTGGCGTGCGCTGGCTCCTCTCGCGCCAGCTGAATTACAAGGTGCGAGACGAACGACTCACTCGTAGCGCAGCGCCACGGTCGGGTTGACGCGGGTCGCGCGGCGCGCCGGCAGATAGGCGGCGAGGGCGGCAGCAGCGAGCAGGACGAGGGCTGAACCGAGAAAAGCGAGAGGATCGGTACTTTGAATGCCGTAAAGCAGGCTGCCGAGGAGGCGCACTCCGCCCAACGAGATGGCCGCGCCCAGCGCCAATCCCACCAGAACGAGAAGCACGACCTGTTTGAGAATTAGCCGCAGCACGTCGAAGCGTCGCGCGCCGAGCGCCATTCGGATGCCGATCTCACGGGTGCGCTGCGCGACGGAAAACGCAATCACGCCGTAGAGGCCGATGGTTGCGAGCAGGGTGGCGAGGATGCCAAATGCGGTTGAGAGCCAGGTGATCAATCGATCGCTCGAAAGCGAGTCGTCAAGTTGCTGCGAGAGAGTTGTGACGTCGTAAAGCGGTACGTTCGGATCGATCTGCTGCAGCGTTTGCCGGAGCAGACTAACGAGTGGCCGGCCGTCGCCGCTCGTCCGCACGTGCAAGGTCATGTCGAAAAGCCGCGGCTCCTGCCCGATTGGGACGTAGAAGTGTCGCCGCGACGGCTCCTTCAAGCTGACGTATTTTGCGTCCTGCACCACGCCGATGATCTCAATGTCCGGCGGGGTGCTCGAATCGGTCCCAAACTTCTTGCCGATTGGATTGTGATTCCCGAAGAAATAGCGCGCCATCGTCTGATTAATGATCCCAACGTTGCCGCTCTTCAGATTGTCGTGCTCGTTAAAATCCCGGCCGGCCACGATCGGCATCTGCATCGTGGCGAAGTAATCCGGCGAGACGAGGTTCGAGTACGGATTCATATCCTCGCCTTCGCGTGGTTGGTAACCTTCGACGTTTACGTTGATCGCGTCCCACCCGCCGGAGAGGACTACGTCGGTAGCGAGTGCCGCGGAACGAACGCACGGGAGCGCGCGGACCCGGGTGAGGAATTCATCGTAAAGCGCCCGGATCCGCTCTGGCGGATAGCCGTTGAGCGAAGGATTGAGCGAGGCGAGCACAACGTGGCTCTCGTCGAAACCCGGAGCGATCGTTTTCAAGTTGCGCAAGCTGTGCAGAAAGAGCCCCGCGCCAATCAGAAGCGGGAGAGAGAGCCCAACCTGCAGCAGGACGAGCCCGCCCCGAAAATGGCGCGGCGATAGACCGCTCCGCACGAGGCGTGGATCGCCCTCTTGGGGAGAAAGGGCGGCGCGCGAAATCTGGAGTGCCGGGACGATGCCAAAGAGGATCGCCGTCGTGAACGCGGCGGCGAGGGCGAAGCCAAAAACGACCGGATCGAGCGTGGCGTGGGCGAGATTGATCCGCTCGTTCGCCGGCAGGAAATGGAGCAGCGCGCTCTGTGCCCAGATCGCCACGAGCACGCCGAGTCCGCCGCCTAACGAAGCAAAGACCAGGCTCTCGGTCAGCCATTGCCGGACGAGCCGGCGCCGGGTCGCGCCGAGGGCGAGGCGCATCGCGATCTCCCGGCCGCGGGCGGCATTCCGGGCGAGGAAAAGATTGGCCAGGTTGGCGCAGGTGATGAGCAGGATGATGAAGGTGATGCCGAAGAGAATCACAAGCGCGTGCGAGAACTGTTCCTGCAATTGTCGCAAACCCTGGCTGCCCGGGAGCAATTTGAGATGGCTGGAACGAGCGACCCGCTTGTTGTATTCGCTGACGCCTGGCGGCAGCGCTTGGATTTCGTTTTCGTGAACCTGGCGATACAGCACGTCCAGTCCCGCTTCCGCCCGGCTGCGCGAGACCTGGGGCTTGAGGCGCGCCAGCACCTCCATCCATTTGTGGCCGGCATTCTGCAGGCGATTGGCCGGGAAAGGACGGAAAACGGTCGCCATCATCATCGGCACGCGAATGTCAGTGACTTCGGAGAGATCCGTCCCGTAAAAGCCCGGTGGCGTGATGCCGACCACCGTCATCGGCCGGTCGTTCAGGATCAGCTTGCCGCCGACGATACCCGGGTTGCCGCCAAAGCGGCGCTGCCAGTATTCGTAACTCAGCACAGCCACCGGGTGCCCGCCGGGATTCCGGTCGTCGGCTTGGGTAAAGAGCCGGCCCAGCCACGGTTGCACGCCTAAGGTTTCGAAATAGTTCCCGCTTACCAGTTCGCCTCTGGCTTTTTCGCTTTCACCGGCGTAGGTCGCATTCATTTCCGCGCCCGCTTGCGCGATCATCCCACTGAAGACGGAGTTCTGGTCGCGCAGTGCCCGATACATTGGGTAGGAGAACGACTGAATCGATTCCGATCGTTCATTAACCACATTCAGGACGACCAGCTCCTGAGGGTTGCGTACTGGAAGAGCACGCAGGAGGACGCGATTGCAGAGCGAAAAAAGCGCTGTATTCGCGCCCAGCCCGAGCGCGAGGGCGAGCACGACGATCGCACAAAAGCCCGGACTCTTGCGCAACCAGCGAAGGCCATAACGCAAATCCTGCAGGCAATCTTCCAGCCAGCGCAACCCGCGCGCGTCGCGGCATTCCTCCTTTTGTTGTTCAATGCCGCCCAGCTCGACGAGCGCTAGTCGCCGCGCCTCCGCCGCGCTTAGTCCGTTCGCGACGCCTTCCTCGATTTTACGCTCGAGGTGATCGCGCAGTTCTTCGTCGAGTTCGTTTTCCACCTGGCTGCGGTGGAAGAGGGAACGGAACCGCAACGGAATCGTGTAAAGCCAGTCGGTCGGGCTCATGCAACGGCTCTTCTATTCGTTAGGCCTCCGTCAGCTTCATCACGGCCATGATGGCGCTGGAAAGGCGATCCCAGTTGTCCACTTCCCGCGCGAGATGTTTCCGGCCCAGTTGCGTGAGCGAATAAAACTTGGCCCGCCGCTTGTTTTCCGTCGGCTTCCATTGCGCGCTGATCCAGCCTTTTTGTTCCAGTTTGTGCAGGGCCGGATAGAGCGAGCCGTCGCTCACCTGGAGCGCGCCACTCGAGACATGGCGGAGGCGGCGGCTGATGGCGAAGCCATGGAGTGGCTCGACGGCGATGATCTTGAGGATCAAAAAATCCAGCGTTCCCTGCAAAAGATCAGGCGGTTTGCTCATGACATATCGGTTACCGATATGAGATTAGCGTCGCTCCACTCGGTAAGCAAGGGGATGGCTTCGGCCACCGTTTTTTTCTCAGACAGCGCTCGGAACCGGATCGCGGGGACAGCCGGTCTTCGTTGCTGGTTTCGGTCGTGCCGCGGAAGATCCGCAGGCTCAGACTCGACCTCCGGTTGCGCCGCAAAACGTCTGTCCCGCGAGCCCGCATCGGCTCTGCCGACAACTAATTTCCCGCCCATTCCCGCTTGTCATCCCAGAGGTGGACGCTAAGCTTTCGCTCCACTCGGGAACTCCGCATGTCTTTGGCCAGCCTTCTTACTTCCGAGCAAATCATTCCTGAAATGAAGGCGACGGAACGCTGGCCGGCGATTGTCGAGCTGATTGACCTGCTCGTAAATCTGGAAAAAATCGCCTCGACCGCGCGCGAGAGCATCCTGGCCGCGCTCAAGCAGCGCGAGGAGACGATGAGCACCGGCATCGGCTTCGGGATTGCCATCCCGCACGCTTCATCCGACTCGGTCGAAGAAGTGGTGGCGGCGTTCGGGAGATCTTCACAGGGGATCGAGTTCGACGCGCTCGACAACGCGCCGGTAAAATTCGTTGTCCTCTTCATCGTGCCGAAGAATCAATTCCAGACTCACCTGCGCACTCTCGCCTCTATCGCGAAGTTCCTGAACGATCGTTCGGTGCGCGATGGCCTCGCCGCTGCCGGGACGAAAGAGGAGATTCTCGCCATCTTTCAGGAGCGCGCACCGAAATAAGGCGGGGCCGCCGCTCTTGCCCTGGCATCCCGATCCGGCGAAGCGCGGAGAGGGGGACCTCTCATTCGCAATCTTCGCGTCCTTGAAACGAGGCAACGTCAATTCCAGGTGCGAGGTTCCTCTCCGTCCTGCGGCGGATCGGGATGACAGGCGGATGTTCGCTGCCTAACTTTCGACCTTCCTCATGGAAACATTTCAATCGCTTTTGGACGGCGCGCTCTCCCGCGCGCTCGCCGCGGCCGGCCTCGCGCCGGTTGGCCAAGTGGTCTCCGCGACGGATGCGCGCTTCGGCGATTATCAGACGAACGCCGCTCTCGTCCTCGCGAAGCAGCGAGGTGAAAATCCGCGCGCCCTGGCGCAGAAGATCATCGATCACCTCAACGTCGCGGAATGGTCGGAAGCTCCCACCATCGCCGGCGCCGGCTTCATCAATTTCACACTCAAGCCAGTCACCGTGGCAGCGCAGGCGGCCGAGCTCTTGCGCGACGACCGGCTGGGCGTGCCGCTCGCCGAGACGCCACACTGCATCGTGATCGACTTCGGGTCGCCGAATGTCGCCAAGCCGATGCATGTCGGCCATATCCGCAGCATCGTGCTGGGCGCCGCACTCGCTCGGATCGCGAAATTTCTGGGGCACGAAGTCATTCGCGACAATCACATCGGCGACTGGGGCACGCAGTTCGGGATGGTGATTTATGGCTGGAAGCATTTGCTCGATCGGGCGGCGCTCGAACGCCATCCGATCGCCGAGCTGGTGCGGATTTACAAAACGGCCAACGACCTAAGCAAGAGCGACGAGGCGGTGCGCGAGGCCTGCCGCAACGAGCTCGTCAGGCTGCAGGCTGGCGACGAGGAAAATCTCCGCATCTGGAATGAATGCGTCGCGCTTTCGCAGCAGGAATTCGAAGCCGTCTACGAAATTCTCGACATCCATTACGACATCCAGCGCGGGGAGAGTTTCTACAACGATCGGCTGCCGGCAGTGGTGGACCGGTTGCTCAAGTCCGGCGTCGCGGAAATCAGCGAGGGCGCAGTCTGCGTTTTTTTCCCCGACATTCCCGAGCTGGCGGAACGGCCCTGCATCGTGCGGAAAAGCGATGGCGGCTTCAATTACGCGACGAGCGACGTGGCCACCGTCGACTATCGCATCGACGAGTTGAAACGGGATACGCTCTGGTACGTCGTCGGTGCCCCTCAGACTTTGCATTTCAAGCAAATCTTCGCCATCGCCCGGCGCGAAGGCCGTTCCGCGGATTTTCGTCACATTCCGTTTGGGAGCATCCTGGGCGAAGACCGCAAATTGATGAAGACGCGCTCCGGGGAAAATGTGCCGCTGCGCGAAGTGCTCGACGAAGCGGTCGCGCGCGCCCAAAGGATCGTCGAACAGAAAAATCCGGACTTGGCCGAGGCCGAGAAAAACACGATCGCGAAAACGATCGGCATCGGTGCGGTGAAGTACGCCGATCTCTCGCAGTATCGGATGACCGATTACGTTTTCTCCTGGGACCGCATGCTCTCGCTGCAGGGAAACACCGCACCCTATTTGCAGAACGCGTATGTGCGAATTCGCTCAATCTTCCGCAAGGCGGGCGAAGATTTTCGCGCGCCCAGCGAACTCGCCTTGACTGAGCCAGCCGAACTCACGCTCGCCAAGCGTCTCGCGCAATTTGCCGAGGTAGTCCCGCAAGTGCTGAACGATTTTCGCCCGAACCTGCTGGCCAATTATCTCTTCGAGCTGGCCAATGCCTTTCACGCTTTCTATGAAGCCTGCCCGGTGCTGAAAGCCGATGAACCCGCGCGCGCCACACGACTCGCGCTTTGCGAATTGACCGCCCGCGTTCTGCAACGCGGCCTCGAACTTCTGGGAATCGGCGTTCCCGAAAAAATGTAGCCCTTTCCGTCTGCCAGGGACGGGAGGAAGCGCATCCTCGATCGCGCAAATTCTGTTCATCTTCCGGATTCGCCCTTAAGTTTGGAATCCCGTGAGCACGCCGCACCCTCGCATACCCAGCTCCACCTATCGCCTTCAGTTCAATCGCGACTTCACCTTCTCCCAGGCGCGCGGACTCGTGCCGTACCTGGATGCCCTTGGAATCAGCGACTGCTATGCATCGCCCTATTTCCAGGCGCGACCCGATAGCCTGCACGGCTACGACATTACCGATCACAACAAACTCAACGCCGCGATCGGTTCGCGCGAGGATTACGATGCCTGGGTCGCGGAACTGCACGCCCATGAGATGGGGCAGGTGCTCGACTTCGTGCCCAACCATATGGGTGTCGGTGAACCGCAAAACCTCTGGTGGTCCGACGTGCTCGAGAACGGACCCAGCTCGGCCTACGCCGGCTATTTCGACATCGATTGGCAGCCGCTCAAATCCGATCTGCGCGACAAGGTATTGATCCCGATCCTGGGCGATCAATACGGGCGCGTCCTCGAACGCGGCGAACTGAAAGTTCACTACGAGAGCGGCCGCTTTTTTCTTTGTTACTTCGAACATGAATTTCCCATCGCACCTGGCACCTACCGGCACGTCCTGGAGATCGCGCTCGATCAGTTGCGCGAACACAAGGCAGAGGATTTTTATGCCGAGCTCCAGAGCATCCTGACCGCGCTCGAATATTTGCCGCGCCGGACGGAACGCGACCCGGAGCGGATCGCGGAGCGCACCCGGGAAAAGGAAATCATCAAGCGACGCCTGGAGCGGCGCTGCCAGGAAGCGCCGCTCGTTGAGCAGGCGATCGAAGAAGCACTCGCCATCATCAACGGGACGCCGGGTGATCCGCGCAGCTTCGACGCGCTCGATGCGCTCCTGAGTGATCAGGCCTACCGTCTCGCGTTCTGGCGCGTCGCGGCGGAGGAGATCAACTACCGACGCTTCTTCGACGTTAATGATCTGGCCGCGATCCGGGTGGAAGTGCCGGAGGTTTTCGACGAGGCACACCGGCTTCTATTCGAGCTGGTCGCAGCCGGGGCCGTGACCGGTCTGCGGATCGATCATCCGGACGGGCTTTATTTGCCTGACGAATACTTCGAGAAGTTGCAACGGCGCGCGGCCGAGGCCCTGGAGGGACGAGCTTCCGGGCGTCCGGAAGATGTGGAAACAAGTCTTTCCGAGACCCGGCAATCTGCGGACGGAGGTTTCGCGGAGCGCGCCATCTACCTCGTGGTCGAGAAAATTCTCAGTGGCAATGAGCAACTGCGCAGCGATTGGCCGGTGCACGGCACGACCGGCTACGATTTCACGAACGACGCGATCGGCGTGCTGGTCGATGCATCGGCCGAGCGCGCGGTCACGACCGCCTTCCACAAATTCATCGGCCACAACCTGAATTTTGGTCACCTCGTCTATGCGAAGAAGCGGCTCGTCATGCGTCTCTCGCTGGCCAACGACGTCAATGTGCTGGGCGCGATGTTCGACCGGTTGTCGGAAAAGAATCGTTGGTACCGCGATTTCACCCTCGATGCCCTGACCCTCGCGGTGCGCGAAACGATCGCCTGCTTCCCCGTCTATCGCACCTATCTCGCGCCGGACCGGCCGATCAGCGACGCCGATCGCACCGTGATCGAGCGCGCGGTCGCCGCCGCCAAGAGGCGCAACCCGGCGCTGGAAGAATCGGTCTTCAATTTTCTGCGCGACATCCTGCTCTTCCGCTTTCCGGAAAACCTGGACGACGAAGGGCGCGCCGAGCATGTGAATTTCGTCCTGAAATTTCAGCAGACGACGGGGCCGATCATGGCGAAGGGGCTGGAGGACACCGCCTTCTACATTTACAACCGGCTCGCCGCGCTTAACGAAGTCGGCGGCGAACCGCAGCGTTTCGGGATGCGGGTCGAGGACTTCCATCGGCGTAACGCGGAGCGACTGGAGCACTGGCCGTCGACCTTGGTCGCCACCTCCACCCACGATACGAAACGAAGCGAAGACGTGCGGGCGCGGATGGCGGTGATTTCGGAAATGCCGGAAAAGTGGCGGCATTCGTTAGGCCGCTGGCGCACGCTGAACCGGCGCTGGAGACAACGGATCGAGGAGAACGAGGCGCCCGACGGCAACGAGGAATACCTGCTTTATCAGACCTTGCTCGGGACATGGCCGCTCGAGCCGTTCCACGAGCTGAGTGGCGAAGCGCGTGCCGAGTACGTCGCACGAATCCAGCAGTACATGGCGAAAGCGATGAAGGAGGCGAAGCTTAATACCAGCTGGGTCCAACCTAATGAATCCTGGGACTCGGCGGTGGCGGGCTTCGTTGCGCACATCCTTGATCCCGCGCCGAAGAATCGCTTCCTCGAGAGCTTCATTCCCCTCGCGGAAGAGGTGGCGCGCGCCGGGGCGATCAACTCGCTTTCGCAAACGCTCCTGAAGCTGGCGGCGCCGGGTGTACCGGATATTTATCAGGGGAACGAGATCTGGGATTTCAGCCTGGTCGACCCGGATAACCGGCGTCCGGTCGATTACGAGAGGCGGGAGCGAATGCTCGAGTCGTTGGGCGAAGTAACGCCGGAGGAATTGCTGGGCAACTGGCGCGACGGACGCATCAAGTTGTTCCTCACCCAGCGCCTGCTCAGGTTTCGGCGCGCGAACCCGGAACTCTTCCAATGTGGAAGTTATCGGTCGCTTGCGCTGACGGGCGAATTTGCCGATTGCTGCATCGCGTTTGCCCGGCAAGCCGAGGGGAAGTCAATCGTTGTGCTTGCGCCGCGCCTGAGTTCGCGAGTTGGATTCCCACCGATCGGAGATGCCTGGCGTGACACCCAGGTGCAGTTGCCGGAAGATTTTCGAGATGGAAGCGAGCTTTTCACCGGGGACAAAGTGGCGGCCGATGGTGCGCTGAGGCTTGCGCAGGCTTTTGCTCAATTGCCGTTCGCGATGCTCCGTTACACAGGTCTCCGGCCTGTCCCGTAGTGTAGGCGTCCTCACCTGCAGTGCCGCTGTGTATTCGACCAGGCGAGAAGCCCCCTCGACCCGATAACGGCTGTGTTACACGCCGCGGCTGAAATGTTCGCAGAGTGCCACAACCGCGTGGGAGAAGTTCGCGATGTTGCGCACGATATCTGCGCCGAAGCTCACGAAGGTGATGCGCGGCGATGCAATCACGAGCATCGCGCAGAGCAGCAGCAGGTTGATCAGGTAGATCACGACAAGGGAAAAGACAGTTCCGTTTTCGCTCAGGTCCGTCTGATTTTTTGGGATCATCCAGCAGGTAAAGCTGAGATGGAAGGCCCACGTTACCCCGACCAGTGCGTAGAGCAGCCGGCCATAGGGCTGCATGTTGAAAAACAGGCTCAGTGTCCCATAGAGCGCGATGACCAGGATGCTGTAAATCGGGAAAAAGTAGGGCGCGAGTGCGATGAGAAAATTGTTCTTGTCCGTCAGGATGTGCCCGCCTTCCCGGCCCACCTTGAAACGGCTGACCCGTCCGCCCATCATCCAAACCCAGAGCGCATGCGTGAGTTCGTGACCGAAAACATAAAGCACGATCGGCCGGGGCAGTCCGAAAAACGCGATCAGCCAAAGGACTACGCCTAACGAGAAGAACCAGAATTCCTCTCCGCTCCAGAGGCGTTCCGCGAGCGTGGCACGGGCGAAGGAGGTGAAAAAAGTCTGGCTGAGAATGCCGCAGATCGGAAGGAGGAAAAGTGCGACGATGAATTTCACCCATTTGGTCGGGACCATGAGCGGTGCAGCAGGGAGCGCCCCTCGCATCGGGACGGCCTGGGGAGCGACCCTGACGTTACGTTTCGCCGGCTTGCGCCGGGCCGGCTGCCGGGTGACGCGGCGTTCCGCCATTCGTTAGGCGCGGCCCATGTAGGCGCCCGTGCGAGTGTCGATCTTCACCGTTTCGCCTTCGTTGATAAAGAGCGGAACGTTGACCGTCTTGCCCGTTTCGAGCACCGCGGGCTTGGTTACGTTGCTGGCGGTATCGCCACGCAGGCCTTCCGGCGCCTCGACGACTTTCAATTGCACGGAGGACGGCAATTCAACCTGGACCGGCCGGCCTTCGGTAAAAAGCACTTCGACCGGCAGATTCTCGACCAGGTAATCCTTCGCGTCCGCCAGCAGGCTATCCTGGAGGGTGATGGTCTCGTAGGTCTGCGGATCCATGAAGTGGTACCCGGTATTGTCCTTGTAGCTGAATTCGAGCGTGGTGCGCGAAATGTCGACCAGCTCGACCTTGTCGGTCGAACCGAAGCGAACATCGGCGCTTTTGCCGGTGTTGATGTAGCGAATGATCGCCTGGACGAAGGCGCGCAGATTTCCCGGCGTGCGATGATGCACGTCGAGCACAATGGCGGTATTGCCGTTGTATTTGATTGCCATTCCTTTGCGGAGATCGTTTGCGGCGGCCATGGGATGTTGGGTCAGTATAAGGTTAAATCGTTCGATCGTTGAAGCGCCGTCTTTTACTACGCCCGATTTCTTAAAGCAACTTTAGCTTGGTCAGGTCCTGCGAATCGACGATGCCGACCGGCACGCCCTGATCGTCGACTACGACAAGATCATCGATCCGGTGGCGCTCGAGAAGATTCAGAACTTCGACCGCAAGCTTGTCCTGGTGCACGACAACCGGGTTGAGAGTCATGAGGTCGGCCACGAGGCGCTCGCCGATGCGCGGATCGGTTTGGAAATGCCGTACGAAATCGCCGTGAGTGAAGATCCCGAGTAGTTGTTCGTTTTCGCCCGCCACCACAGCCGCACCGGCCCGTACCGAGGTCATGGCTTCGAGAACCGCCCGGATGTTGGCAGTTGGTCCGACAAGCGCCAGCGCGCTGCGCGGTCGCATGATCTGGTGAACGCGCAGAAGCAGGCTGCGGCCAAGCATCCCGCCGGGGTGAAATTTTGCGAAGTCCTCCTTTTGAAACCCGCGTGCCTCGAGCAAGACCATGGCGAGCGCGTCCCCAAGCGCGAGCATCACGGTCGTGCTCGAGGTGGGCGCAAGGTTTAGCGGACAGGCTTCCTGCTCGATGTTGACGTCGAGGAAGACGTCGCAATTTTTCGCCAGGGTCGAATCCGCCGCACCGCAGAGCGCGATCACGCTCACTTGGAACCGCGCGATGGCGGGCAGGATGCGGAGTAATTCCTCCGTCTCGCCGCTGTAACTGAGCGCAAGGACCACATCGCCATCCGCGACCATCCCGAGATCGCCGTGAAGCGCGTTGAGAGAATTGAGAACGACGGCGGGCGACCCGGTACTCGTGAGGGTGGAGGCAATCTTTTCGCCGATGTGACCGGATTTTCCGACGCCGAGGACAATTACCTTGCCGCGCGCTTCAACGGTTTCTTTGATCAATTCGACCGCACGAATGAAGCTTTGACCCAGCCTTTGGCGCAGGCGCTGAAGTTCGGAAATTTCCAAATCAATTACACGTAAAGCCTTTTCAACGTAGTCCATCGGTCTATAATGATGCGGTGAGGTCACAGTGCGGGCAAGACATTGCGCGCCGGCCAAAACCTTGGGAGGACATTATGAAAAAGATACTTCTCAGCATTCTGCTGGCGACCGCGACCAGCGTGGCCTTTGGACAAGGTCAGGGCCAATTGACCGCGACGACCACGACGACCACGACGACCGCCGCTGCCGCCGCCACCGGGAAACTGGAGACGCAGTATCCCAAGCCGCGACCCCCGTCCGCGGCGCCACTGATTCCCAACATCGGCGTCGTGCAGGTCGCGATCAAAGAGGGCCACCCGCTGCAAATGATCAATCCGGCGGCGCCCGCGCGTTACGGCGATGGCCAGGATCGCACGGTGCATGACCCGAAGGATCCGGGCAAAGCGAAGGGGATCGTCGTTTTCGGCTGGAGCTTTTGAGGCAGTTCGTTGCTCGAGCGAGTTGAACCGCGCGCGCGGGCGTTGAACGTTAGGCGTGCCTGAGCGCTCTCCGCCCGTCGTCGCCTGTTATTGCGCGACGTTTCTCAAGCCGGAGATGTTGCACATCTACCGGCAGATCACCGCGCTCAAGCGCCTGCGCCCGGTGGTCATCGCGCAAAAGCGCGAGGAAGCGGTGCGATTTCCGTTTGCGCCCGTCTTCATCGTGGGAAAACCGCGGACACATTTTTTGCGCCGCTTCTGGTTTCGAACTCTGCGCGACGCGCCGTGGCAGATATCGCGGAACGAGATGGCGCAGATCGAGCGGCTGCTCTCCGAGAACGAGGCGCAGCTCCTGCACATTTACTTTGGGCACATCGCGGTTCATCTCCGGCCGCTCATTCGGCACTGGTCGCGGCCGACGGTGGTGTCGTTTCATGGCGCGGATGTGCTGGTCGAACTCGACAAGCCTCACTATCGCGCCGCGACACGCGAGATGCTGGCCGCGGTGAGGCTCGTTCTTGTCCGTTCCGAATCGCTTGTGCGTGCCGTCCACGAACTGGGTTGCCCTGCCGAAAAGATTCGGCTGCAACGGACCGGGATTCCACTGGACGAAATCCCATTCCGGGCGCGAACCTGGCCTAACGACGGCAGCTGGCGATTTTTGCAGGCTGGCCGGCTGATCCAGAAGAAGGGCTTCGCGACGAGTTTGCGCGCCTTCGCCACATTTCAGCAAAAGAATTCCGCCGCGGTTTTCACGATCGCGGGTGAAGGTCCGATGCGGGATGAGTTGGCTGATCTGGCGCGTGAACTCGGGATTGAAGACCGGGTGCGATTTGCCGGGTTCCTCTCGCAGGCTGCATTGCGGGAGCAGTTTTATCAGTCCCACATTTTTTTACACCCGAGCGAACTGGGTCCGGACGGCAATCAGGAGGGTGTACCCAACGCGATGCTGGAAGCGATGGCGAGCGGGCTGCCAGTTTTCGCAACCTGTCATGGCGGAATTCCAGAGGCGATCGAACAGGGAGCAAGCGGCGTCCTGGTGAAGGAACGCGATGCCACCGCACTGGCTGAGGCGCTTCTCAGTTGGACGGAGCGCTCTCGAGATCTGAGCCAGTTGGCGCAGGCAGGAGCTCGTGCTGTAGGGGAAAAATTCGAGCAGGGCGCGCAAACGCGTGCCTTGGAGGACATCTACTTCGAAGCGCTTGGGCGCCAGGAGTAGTCGCAAGGTCTGTGACTCTGATGAAATTTCGATCGCCATTTGTAAGCCGGCCCCGCCCTATCGGGGCTGCGTTACGGGCGCGGCGCGGGATGTCAATCTTTTGGAACCGGCGCGGGCCGCTAGGCGGAGTGGGCCAGGCTTTTGAAGAATTGCTCAAGCTGTGAGGCAACTGCTTCGTAGCTCAATTTTTCACGCGCCTGTCGCTGCGACTCGGCCACAGTTGCAGAGTAAAAATCTGGATCGCGCAGTAATCTCGCGGCGGTATCCTTCAATTCGCCTAGCGAATGGTTGTGACCGCAGGTCCTGCCAAACGCGAGGCGATCGATCGCGCCATCGCCGCCCAGACACGGCATGCGGCAAAGGAGGGCGTCGCCTGCGACTTGTCCGGGTACCGCGCTGCGGTCCGCTTGCAGAACGATCTTGTGCCGCGACATCTCCGCCAGGTAGTCGCGGTAAGGCAGCCGTTGTTCGAGCACGCGGAGCGAATCCGTCGGACGGCCCAGCGCGGCCAGCACCTTGCGACAGCCCCTCGGGTCCTTCTCGAAGACCGTTACCGGTCCGCCCAGCTCGAGCGCCATGACGAGAGCAGCGAGATGATGACGCGACGGCACATCCCATTCGCGAGTACCGACAAAAATCCCGCGCCGTTCGCCTAATGAACGGGTAAAATCCCAGCGTGGATCAGTCAGCGGGTAGGGTGTGGGAACAAATTTCCCGGTGCCGTAGAAGGCGAGCGCCTCGGGCGTGGCGGCCAGGCAGCCATCCGCCGTCTGTACAATTTCGCGGAAGCGCGCGGCGCGACGCGGATCGCTGAGCTGCTTTTCGATCTGATGCAGGCCAGTTTCCTTTAGAGAAACCGCGACCCGTAAGCCATCTCGCTGGAGCGCGACGAGGGCGCGCTGCGTTTCCTTGAAGTCGCCACGCAAAAGCAGGAGCACGGGCAGCCCTTCGACCAGCGCGTCCCGTGGATCGCGGTGAAAAACGCCACGAGTGCAGGCAGCGTATCCGTGAAAGTTGATCGGCGCATGCCCGCCGTCGTTAGGCGCAGGGATGCCGTCTGAGAAATCCTGCTCCGGGTCACGGCCGCCGGGATTGAGAACGGTGAGGCGAAAGCCACCCGCCCGGACGCGCCTAGTGGTCGTCACTGAAATTGAGTGGCGCCGGCGGTTCGTTTTGCAGGAGCGGCTCCTGCCCGGCCTCATCGATTGGTCGGACCGGTTCGGCCCGGCGGACCTGCACTTGTCCATCTAGAAGAGGGACGACAGGAACGGCGCGCTTTACCGGCTTGGCCGGATCGAATTCCGACGGAGTATCCTGTTTTGCCACCGTTTTCGGTCTAAAGGTCGAGCCGATGGCGTTGTATGGATCGTCGCTCGCAAGCAGGGTCGGTCCCTGCATCACAACGGGCCTGACCTGCGTGGTATCAATCGCGAGCGCGGCGCGCGGCCATTCGCTGTTGTCGAATTTCTTCACCAGTTGCGTCCGCACCGAATCGCTGTGGACATCGCAGTAGTCCGTCGGCATCTGCTGATCGTCGGCAAATTCAATGTAGCTCGTCCGTTTCCGCACGATGTTGCCGCTCGCGCTCCGCACGTTTTCATAACACTTATTGGTCGCGAGCAGGCCGGACTTCGAGCAGATCTCCACTTTGCGCAGACCCGGCGGGACGGGGAACTCCTGCGGCGGATATTTGGCGGCCGCAGCATTCATGATGTCCACCCAGACCGGCAGGGCGAGGACGCTGCCGAAAGCGCCGCGGTAGATTTTTTGCGGCTTGTCGAAGCCGGCCCAGACGACGCAGGTCAGCTGCGAATCATAACCGGCGAAGAGGGCGTCGGTAAAATCGTAGGCTGTTCCAGTCTTGCCGGCGGCGGGGAAATTCTTCAATCCGTAGCGATCGTAGGCCAAATGGCCGGTGCCTTCTCTTAATGCGTCCGTCAGGCAGGAAGTCACCTCATAGGCGACCTCCGGCTTCAAGACCGGCTGGCGCGCCCGGCCGCGTTCCGGCTGCCAGACGACATTGCCGTCCTTGTCCTCGATGCGGTCGAGAATATGCGGCGGTGTCGGGCGCCAGCCCTCGTTAGGGAAAATCGTGTAGGCCAGCGCCAGTTCCGCGAGCGTGACCTCGCTGCTGCCGAGAAAAGTCGCGGGATAAGGCCGCAATTTGCTCTCCACCCCGGCCTCGTGCACGAGGTTTGTCACCGTATCGAGTCCGGCCGTCGTGCCGATGCGGACGGCCGCGCCGTTCTTCGATTTAGCGAGCGCTTCCCGCGCCGTGATCGAGCCCTCGTAGCGATTGTTGGCGTCCTCCGGGCCCCATTCGCCGAGAATGCCCGTCGTGCCGCCGATCATGACGGTGCGATTATCGAGCGCGGAATCCTCCACCAGCGAGCCGGGAAAGAGCCCCTTCTCGAAGGCTGCGGCATAAACAAAAGGAAGAATCGCCGTGCCGGGTGGCCGGCGGGCCTGAAGGGCACGGTTGTATTCGTTATGCTCGAAGTCTCGCCCACCTACCAGGGCGAGAATGCCACCGGTCTTGTTGTCGAGGGCAATGACCGCGCCCTGCAAATAATCCGGTGGAGAAAGCGCTTTTGACTTGTCGTTAGGCGACTTGCTCCCGGCAGCTTTCCAAAGCGCGGCGTACTGGGCATAGGTTTGGTGATTGTAACCGGGCGTCTGTTCGGCCGCGTCGAGCTGTGCGCGCAACGATTTTTCGGCCACGTTTTGCAGGCTGGCATCGATTGTCGTGTGGATCCGGAAGCCATCGCTCATCGCCCGGTCCCAGCCGACGGCCGCGATGACCTGCTGCCGGATGTAATCGATCGCGTAATTCTGCCCGCGCGCGTTCTGTCGGTTGCCTACGACCAATTCTTCTGCCTCCGCCCTTCGGAATTGCGCGTCGTCGATGAAACCAAGCTCGCGCATTCGTCCGAGGACGAAGTTGCGCGCCTCGTGTGAAGCCTGCTGATCGGCCCAGGGTGAGAGTTTGTTGGGGCTTTTGATCAGGCCAACCAGAGTAGCGCATTCCGCCAGCGTCATCTCGCGCGCCGGCTTGTCGAAATAGCCGCGCGCGGCCGCTTCCGCACCATAGAGTCCGCCGCCGAAATAGATTCGGTTGAGATAAAGCTCCATGATCTGCTGCTTTGAGAAATGATCCTCGATCCGGCGGGCGACAAACATCTCAAGCAGTTTGCGCCGGAAGGTCTTGCCCCGGAGATCGAAACTGTTGCGTGCCAGTTGCTGCGTTACCGTGCTCGCGCCCTGCCGCACGTGACCCGCGACCGCGTTCTTGAGCGCGGCGCGGATGATTCCGAGCAGGTCGTAGCCGTGGTGCTGATAGAACTTGTTGTCCTCGGTTGCGATAATTGCGTTCACGAGGTTGGACGGGAGTTGGTCGTAGGGGACGGTCTCGCGATTCTCGACGTAGATCTGGCCAAAGATCTTGTTGTTGCGATCGAGGATCACGCTGGCCGACTCCATCTGCTCGAGATGCGAGAGATCGAAGCCGGCGGCCTGCTCTTTGAGGCTCAGGGCCGTCGGAATGAAAGCGAGCAGGCCGGCGAGGAGTACGACGAGCACGAGTATGACCGGGAGATAAAACCAGGGGCGCGCATACCACGCGCGTTGTTGGCGAGAGAACTCGGTCGGTGTGTAATAATCGACAGGCATGCGGCGAGACGGGTGAAGACCCGAGGAATCGAGATCGCGCGCAATTTAGCGGCAAACTTTGGCAAAAGCCAAATGGCGATGAAGCGATGGAGCGTTGCAGGGTTGAAGCAGAGGCGCGCTGCGCGGTTATTGGTTGCGACCGCTTTGACTCCTCTTCGCTTCAAGCCTTCCACGATCAAGATGACAGACCAACCGCTCATCGACAGCATCCGCGACCTGATCCGTCGCGAGGGACCGATCCCTTTCGCGCGCTTCATGGAGCAGGCCCTCTATCATCCTGAGCATGGCTTTTACAGCTCCGGCCGGTGCGCGATCGGTCGACGAGGCGATTACTTTACGAGTGTGAGCGTGGGGCCGCTCTTCGGCAGATTGCTGGCGGGGCAATTTGCGGAGATCTGGGAAACGCTCGGCCGGCCTGACGAGTTCGTGATCGTCGAGCAGGGGGCGCATCACGGGGAGTTCGCGAGCGATGTTCTGGGAGCGCTGCACGAACAGAATCCGGAATTCTTCGCGACCGTACGCTATCGGATCGTCGAACCGTTTGCGGTTTTGCGGCAACGCCAGCAGAGCGCGCTGCGGTCGTTCCGGCAGCAAACGGAATGGGCGGAATCGCTCGAAACGATGGAGTCGTTTTGCGGTGTTCACTTTTCCAACGAACTGATCGACGCGATGCCGGTGCATCTCATTGTCGCCACGGGAGGGGAGCGGCGCTGGCGCGAGCGACTGGTGGAGCAAGCCTCCTGCGGTTTTACTTTTGTCGATTGTCCAATTACCGATCCGCGCCTGCGGTTGCACCTGGCGAAGATCCCGCCGGCGCCGGCCGGGGGGTACGAGACGGAGATCAACCTGGCGGCGCTCGACTGGATCGAGGTGCTCGCCGGCAAGTTGCGACGAGGCGTGGTGCTGATCGCGGACTACGGGTTGCCGCGGGCTGAATTCTACGCGTCCACCCGCCACACTGGCACCCTGCAATGTTACGCCAACCACCGCGTCCTGCCCTCGCTTTTGGAAAAGGTCGGGCAATGCGATCTGACGACGCACGTCGAATGGACCAGCCTGGCCGAGCGGGCGGAGAAATCCGGCCTAACGATCGAGGGCTTCACCGATCAGCATCATTTCCTGACCGGATTGTTTTCGACGCATCCCGAGCTTGCGGTCGACGGCGCGGAGAAAAGCCGCGCCTTGCAGACCCTGATCCACCCGGAATTTCTCGGTCTGAAATTCCAGTTTCTCGGCCTGACGAAAGAGTTTCCGCCGGAGGCATCGTTAGAAGGTTTCAAGTTCGCGCGCGACTGCCGCAAGGCTCTCGGCCTGATTTGATATGACCGGACGCGCGCTTACAGAAATGGCGAACCTTCGGTTTCGATGTGCTGGAGTTTGCCGCCGGACTGTTGGATAAGCTGAAGCAGATCTTTCTTCGAGGTCCGGGTCGGATCGTAACAAAGCGAAATTTTCTTTGCCCCGACATCGCAAGATTCGAAGGCGTGCGGATCAACCCTGGCGAGCGCGCTTCGCAGGCTCTTCTCCTGGTCAGGGTCGAGCGCCCCGCTCAAGTCGATCTCGAAGGCGATGTATTCTTCCGCGCCAGAGAGTTTTTCGGAATCGTCTGCCATATCCGGAATTCGTTAACGATTGCTGATGTGGATGGCGTGTTTCTCGACCGCGAGGGCGGCTTCCTTGACTGCTTCGCTCAAGGTCGGATGCGCGTGCACGGTGCGGCCGAGATCTTCGCTGCTGCCGCCAAACTCCATCACCGCCACGATCTCGGCAATTAACTCGGAGGCGGCATGGGAGAGAATTGAAGCGCCGAGAATGCGATCCGTCTCGGCATCGGCGACGAACTTGACCACACCTTCGACGTCAGCGTTGGCCAGGGCGCGGCCGTTGGCGCGGAAGGGGAACTTGCCGACGCGCACCTTCCGGCCCTGTTCCTTCGCGAGATCCTCCGTCAGGCCGACACCGGCCAGCTCCGGGTTGGTGTAAATGATGCCGGGGATGACTTCGTAGTTCACGTGCCCGGCTTTGCCCGCGATCAATTCGACGCAGGCGATACCTTCCTCCTCGGCTTTGTGCGCGAGCATCGGACCGGCGATGACATCGCCGATCGCGTAGATTCCGGGGATGTTCGTCTGAAATTTTTCATCGACTATGATCCGGCCGCGGTCGTCGAGTGCGACGCCGATCTTATCCGCACCGACGCCTTCGGCGAAAGCGCGACGGCCGACGGAGACGAGGACTTTGTCGGCCTCGAAATTCAGTTCTACGCCGCCTTTGGTGGCGGTGGCAACGGCGCGACCGTTGGTGACTTTGACGGAACCGACCCTGGTCTCGAGATGAAACTTCATCCCCTGAGCGGTGAGAGCGCGCTGAAGAAGATTCGAGATTTCGAGGTCAAAGCCGAGGGCGATCCGGGGGAGAAATTCCAGCACCGTGACCTCTGAGCCGAGACGATTCCAGACCGAACCGAGCTCGAGGCCGATGGCGCCCGCACCGATGACGAGAAATTTCTCCGGTGGTTTGTCGAAACAAAGCGCCTCGGTGCTACTCACGACCGTTTTGCCGTCAAACGGCATGCTCGGCAGGTTGACGGGCACACTGCCGGTTGCGATGACAATGTGATCGGCGGCGATCACGGTTGCGTCGCCGTCGTTAGGCTGGACGCGCACTCTGCCTGACTCGGAAATGGTGCCGAGTCCCGTAAAGACGGCGATCTTGTTGCCCTTCATGAGGGCGCGCACGCCGCCGGTCAGGGTCTTCACGACCTTGTCCTTGCGCGCGAGCATGGTCGCGAGATCGAGGCCGACTTTGTCGAGCACGATGCCGTGCTGGGCGGCTTCGTTTTTCGCAAAGACGAAATGGTCGCTCGAAGCGAGGAGCGCCTTGCTCGGAATGCAACCGATGTTGAGACAGGTGCCACCGAGCTCCGAATCTTTCTCGATGATGGCGGTTTTGAGTCCGAGTTGCGCGGAACGAATGGCGGCGACGTAGCCGCCCGGGCCGGAACCGATGATAATGACGTCGAATTTATCCATGGATGCAAAAAAGGGG
This sequence comes from uncultured Verrucomicrobiae bacterium, assembly GCA_963782205.1. Taxonomy (GTDB): domain Bacteria; phylum Verrucomicrobiota; class Verrucomicrobiia; order Chthoniobacterales; family UBA10450; genus Palsa-1392. Next base: position 22,737 of record CAWAIY010000002.1, read on the forward strand.
TTGGTTGCCGGGGTCGTATTATCTAAGCGTGCCGACCCTCCTTGTCATCCCGGGGCCAATCCCTGGTGGGGCGAGACTCCGTCGAGCCGGGAGCGCTCTCTCGCTGCAATCCCATTTGCCCTTCCGGCTCGACGGAGTCTCGCCCCACCAGGGATTGAGCGTGGCCAACGAACGCGATTAGAGCTCGAGCAGGAGCGCGGTCGGGTTCTCGATCGCTTCCTTTACCTTGACGAGAAAAGTGACCGCTTCCTTGCCGTCGACCGCGCGGTGATCGTAGCTGAGCGCGAGATACATCATTGGCCTAGCCAGCACTTCTCCTTTCACCGCCACCGGACGCTCCTTGATGGCGTGCATGCCGAGGATGCCGCTCTGGGGCGGATTGAGGATCGGGGTGCCCATGAGCGATCCGTAAACGCCGCCGTTGGAGATAGTGAAGGTGCCGCCCTCCAGGTCCTCGATCTTGATTTTTCCCTCGCGCGCTCGGTTCGCGTAGTCGGCGATGTCGCGCTCGAGCTCGGCGAAACTTTTCCTGTCCGCATCGCGCACCACCGGCACCACGAGGCCGCGCTCCGTTCCGACCGCGACCCCGATGTCGTAGTAATGATTGGTAATAAAATCGTCGCCTTCGATGCGGCCATTGATCGCGGGCACAACCTTGAGGGCTTCGACCACCGCTTTGATGAAGAATGACATGAAGCCGAGTTTAACTCCGTGATCGGCCTGGAATTTTTCCTGCGCTTTTTTGCGCAGCGCCATCACTTCGCTCATGTCGCATTCGTTGAAGGTGGTGAGAATGGCGGCAGTCTGCTGCGCCGTGACCATCTGAGCCGCGATCTTGCGGCGGAGTGGCGACATCTTCTTGCGGGTAAAGCGTCCCTCGTCCCCGGGTGAAGTCCCGGCGGCGGCTTCCTTGCGCTGGCGCGGTTTTTCCTGCTCGTCGACGGCCGGTTGCGGTTCTGCCTTGAGATGAGCAATCACGTCGCCTTTCGTCAGGCGGCCGCCTTTGCCGGTGGCGGCGATTTTCGCGGGATCGAGTTTCTCTTCGGTAGTCATCCTTTTCACGGCAGGGGAAAGGACGCCGGCGTCAGGTGACCGCTTGCCGTCGGATTTTGCGACTGGCGCGGGTTCCTTTGTCGGGACCGCTTTGGTTTTGACCGGCCCCGTTGCCTGATCGTCGATCACCGCAACTACTTCGCCGATTTTCACTTCCTGGCCTTCATCCACTTTCGTTTCAAGCAGGCCAGCTTTCTCGGCCGTGATCTCGGTCGAAACTTTGTCGGTCTCGAGGGTCAGAAGCGCCTCGCCGGCTTCGACAAAGTCGCCCGATTTCCTGTGCCAGACGGAAACGACCCCGCTCTCGATCGATTCGCCCACCGGCGGGATTTTGACTTCGATGCTCATGGGAGGGGCAAGTTAAGCCGAAGAGAGGAGCACCCGCAATTCGTCATCCGGCGACAGGGCACGGATCCGCAAATGGTCTGTGCTCTCCGGAAAAATGCGACTGTCGTCAGGTCAGCTCGCCTAGCGAACGTCGATTGACCGCGGCCTGGACGTATTTCCCCCAGCTCAGGTTGTCGCGTCCGGAAACGTGCTCCTGCGCTTTGCGGATCGCCATATCGGAGACGGCTTCCACCACCCACTGGAAATTTTCCTCCCCGACATTGCTCCGCTCCGCATCGGGTGCGGGATTGCAAAAGTCGATCGCCACCGGCACACCGTCGCGAATCGCGAACTCGACCGTATTCAGGTCGTAGCCGAGGTACTGATTCAGCGTCAGGACACCTTGCTCGACCTTTTCCAGGATTTCGCGCGGCGCCTGCCAATCGGTCCTGTAGCGCAGATGATAGGGATTACGCGGCTCGTAATTCATGACCAGCACCTTGCGTTGATCGATCGAGTAACAGCGGAAATACATCTGAAATTGGACTTCCTCCTGCAGCATCATGACGAGTTGGCCGGTCTCGCTGTAGGCGCGGAAAAACTCCTCCGGGTTATGCAGCTTGTAGACATTTTTCCAGCCGCCGCCAGCGAAGGGTTTGAAGAAAGCCGGCCAGCCGACATAGGCGAAAATCGATTCCCAATCGAGCGGGTAGGCGAGATTGCGAAAGGACTCGTTGCTCGTGTCCGTCGGCAGAGCGTGGGAGGGCAGGAGGACGGTTTTTGGTACCGCCACGCCGATCTTGGTCGCGAGCGCGTTATTGAAAAACTTTTCGTCCGCGCTCCACCAAAACGGATTGTTGACCACCGCACAACCGGTCAGCGCTTCGTTCTTGAGCCAGGCTCGATAGAACGGCACGTCCTGCGAAATGCGGTCGATCACGACATCGTAGCCGCACGCTTCGCCTTGGACGACTTTGTCGATCCGGACCGACTCGGCCATGATACCGTGCCCGCCGGTTTTTTGGTTTACCCGCTCAACAAATGCCTGTGGAAAGGTGTTTTCCTGGCCGTAGAGAATGCCGATTTTTTTCATAAAGGAGTCCGCAGATTACGCAGATTTCCGCAGATGAGAAGAGGGCAAAATTGGGATTTAGGAATCCGCGTTCATTTGCGCCGTTTTCGAATCAAATCGTGGAAAGATAATCGGGAAGCTTGCCGCACCAGAAGTTCAGACGTGCCCCGCACCATTTGCGGTCGTTCAGGCAATGTTGGACGCCCTTGGGAAAAATGAGTGGCAAGCCGCCGCCGTTGCCGAAAGCGAGCATTTCAAATTCACGGCTCAGGTGCGGCGTCCAGCAACGGAAATCGCGTTCGTTCATACACGCGGCCGAATCAGGGCGATGAGAAAGAATGAGCGTTCACGGGAATTGGGCGGAGGTGATAAAATACCTTTTTTTCGGGCTGAAACTCGGACTCGCGGAAACAGCGAAGGAGCTCGGAGTCCTGTGCTCGAGGTGATTTTTCCGCCGCAAGCCGGGCGATGGCTTGCACGGAGGATTCTCCTCGCCGATACAAGCGCGCCGATGGAAGAAAAGCATACGCTCACCGGGAACATAAAGTCTCATCCACAGTTTGAATCGCGCATCCTGGGCAACCGCCGCGATGTGCTGGTTTATCTGCCCCCCAGCTACCGGCGATTTTCCCGGCACCGTTATCCGGTGCTATATCTTCACGACGGGCAGAATGTGTTCGACGCCGCGACTTCCTTCGCCGGCGTGGAATGGGGCGTGGACGAAACCGTGCAACGTCTGATCCCGAGATACCAGATCGAGCCACTCATCATCGTGACGGTGGCCAACACGGGTGAAGATCGCGTTCATGAATACGCCCCGACGCCCGGTGCGATTTTCGAAAGCGCGCTGGAAGAAAAACGCAGTCGCGGCCTGGGACGGGATTACGGTCGCTTCCTGACCGAGGAGTTGAAGCCCTACATCGACCGGAGATATCGGACGAAACGTGAAGCGGAATTCACCGGGCTGGGAGGATCATCAATGGGCGGGCTGATCACGCTGACGCTCGGGCTTTGGTTTCCCGAGTTCTTCAATCGCCTTATGGTCATGTCACCGGCCGTGTGGTGGGACGACGAAGTGATCTTGCGCATGATCGAGAACCTCGATGGCAAGCTTCCGCTCAAGATCTGGCTCGACACCGGAACCGACGAGATCGGTTGGGAACGGCTGCAGAAGGTGCGGGATCGGCTGATCGCAAAGGGTTGGCGGCTATCGGTCGATCTCGAATATTTTGAAGCCGAGGGGGCCGGGCACAACGAGTCAGCCTGGGGAGCGCGGGTCAGGGATGCTCTGCGTTTTCTCTATCCTCCGGTGCGCCAAAAATAAAGTCGCGTTCGCCGCGGTCGGCTCCTGGGGGGAGTCGAATTCGTTAGGCGCCGTTCTTCTTCCTTGACTCGGCGAAGTTCCCGAGCTTGCGGAACTTCGCGTAGCGTTCCGCAAGCAGTTCGTCGATCGGTGTCTCGAGGGCGCGCTTCAGATTGCGGCGCAGCGCCCGGCCCAGGTTGGCGGCCGCCAGATCGTGGTCGCGATGCGCTCCTCCTTCTGGCTCGGATACGACTTCATCGACGACTCCGAGCCGCATCAGGTCTTCCGCGGTCAGCTTCAAGGCTTCGGCCGCTTCCGGAGCGTGCTTGCGATCCTTCCACAAAATCGCGGAGCAGGCTTCGGGACTGATCACGGAATAGTAGGCGTTTTCGAGAATCAGGACGCGGTCCGCCACGCCGATTCCGAGGGCGCCGCCGGAGCCGCCTTCGCCGACTACGCAGGCAATGATTGGGACGCGTAGTGTCATCATTTCGCGTAAATTGACGGCAATCGCCTCGGCGATGTGACGCTCTTCCGATCCGATGCCAGGATAGGCGCCAGGAGTGTCGATGAGCGCGATGACCGGTAAATTGAATTTTTCGCCGAGCCGCATGACGCGGAGCGCCTTGCGATAGCCCTCGGGATAAGCGCAACCGAAGTTGCGTTTCACGTTTTCCTTTGTGTCCCGGCCTTTTTGCTGGGTGATAACGGCGCAGCGATGGCTGCCGAGTTTGGCCAGACCGCAAGGCATGGCCCTGTCGTCACCGAAAACGCGATCGCCGTGCAGTTCCACCCATTCTGTGAAACAGCGCCCGATGTAATCGAGCGCGAACGGTCGTTGTACATGACGGGCGATTTGTACTCGCTGCCAGGCGGTCAGGTTCTCATAAATCTGCCGGCGCGTTTCCCGGATCTTGAGCTCCATCGATTCGACCTCGGAGTCAAAATCGATGTCGTGTTTGTCGGAATGCGACTTGAGTTCCTGGAGCCGGCGCTGCAGTTCGAGCACCGGTTTTTCGAAATCGAGCGGTTGCGAGTCCATCCGGCGTGAAACGTTAGAACGTTAGATCGTGAATCGTGAGATCGACATCGCGGCGCGTTCGGCCCGAACCGAGTCTCGATGTAATAAATCTCGATTCACTCTCTCCCTTTCACTCAACAATGGTGACAGCCGTTTTTGT
>CAWAIY010000003.1:0-26683 GCA_963782205.1 uncultured Verrucomicrobiae bacterium
GTCGAGGCGCAGAGCGCCGGCTTTAAGAAAGAGCTCGGGCTACGTGATCTCGTCCTGACCCAGATCGTCTTCGTTGTCGGCACGTCCTGGGTAGGCACGGCGGCGAAGCTCGGTTCATCGCAGACCGTCTACTGGCTTCTCGCGATTCTTCTATTCTATCTGCCGATCGCCGGCGTGATCATCTACCTGAATCGGATCATGCCGCTGGAGGGCGGCCTCTATCAATGGGCGAAGCTTGGCTTCAACGAATTCACCGGCTTCATGGTTGCCTGGAATCTTTGGCTGCTCGGGATCAGTGTCATGGCCGGGACCGGCCTCGTGATTGCCACGAACGTCGCCTATGCAATCGGGCCAACTGCGGCCTGGCTGCCAGCCAGTCGCCTCTTTGTCTCCGTCTTGAATGGAGTCCTGTTCGCGGCACTGATTCTTGTCACGATTCGTGGACTTAGCCTTGGTAAATGGGTCCATAACACCGGCGCGCTTCTCCTCCTTGTCACCTACGGCGCACTGATCGCGTTGCCTTTCCTCGCCCGGGCAACAGGCAAACTGCCGGATTATCATCCGATTGAATGGGCCCTGCCCACCGCCTCGTTGTTCAGTCTAAACATCTTCAGCAAGATGGCGCTCGGCGCCCTGAGCGGGTTTGAGTATGTCGCCATCCTGGCTGGCGAAACACGTGCGCCGGCCAAGAACATTGGCCGTTCCGTCCTGATCGCCGCGCCGATCATCGCACTCATGTTCATTCTCGGCACCAGCTCAGTCATGGCCTACACGAGGTTCGCCGACCTCGACCTTATCGGACCCGTGCCGCAAGCTTTAAGCGCGGGGGCGCGGGCGTTTGGCGCAGGGTCGGCCATTGCCTCGATCGCCATTTTGATGTTGGCGGGACGTTCCATTGCGATTGTCAGCATCTACTTCACCGGCAACACCAGACTGCCAATGGTTGCCGGCTGGGACTCGCTCCTGCCGGTCTGGTTTACTCGATTGCAACCGCGCTACAAGACACCGATCAACTCCATCATTTTCGTCGGGATCGTGACCCTGATCTTCGCCATCGCGAGCCAGGTCGGCGTCGGTGCGCAGGAAGCCTTTCAAGTCATCGACAATGCTGCTGGGATCTTCTATGGGATCGCGTATCTGGTCCTCTTCGCCATCCCGATCTGTGGGTTACGCGCGTTACCCACACGGGCTCCGCTCTGGCTCCGGATCGCCTCGGCAACCGGTTTCTCCGTTACCGCTCTTTATATCGTGCTGACGATTTTCCCGATCGTGCCTGTCGAGAGTCGCGAAGGTTTTGCCGCCAAAATTATCATCGTCACGATCGCGGCGAACCTGCTCGGCGGACTTATCTTCATCGCTGGTCAGCGTCGTCGCTCGAAGAACGGTTAGGCTCTTCGTGTAGTTAAAATAGGGATCAGTCCTCAGGCCGCGGGAACCTGTGATATGGTCGTTTCCGCAGCTGGGGAGCAAAATGACGAATCTACCTAATTGGAAAGCGACCATTCGCATGAAAAAGACCTTCTTCTTTCTGCTGTTCTGCCCGTTTCAGTATGGTTGTTGCGGCGGAAGCGGAGACGATCCAAGGCTTGGGCACGGCCACGTTTCCGACTTCGACGCACTCGGCGGCTGCACAGAAAGATTTTATGCGCGGCCTGCTGTTGCTGCACCTCTTTGAGTATCAGGACGCAGCCAAGTCGTTTGTTGCCGCGGAGAAGATCGACCCCGGATTTGCCATGGCTTACTGGGGAGAAGCAATGACCTTCAATCATCTGATCTGGAACGACCTGGATAGGGTGCGAGTTCTGCGCTCGCCAAGTGGAGCCACGCCTGAAGCGCGGGCGCGGCGTATTGGCGATCCGCGCGAACGAGCCTTTATGAGCGCGGTTGAAATCCTGTATGGCGGCCTCGGGACAAAGCGCGAGCGCGATGCGAAGTACGCGACGGCGATGGAGCAACTGAGCCAGACTTATCCAAAGGACGATGAGGCACAGCTCTTTTACGCCCTGGCGTTGCTGGGGAAGAGCGAAGGCGTGCGCGATGTGCCTGCGTACTTGAAGGCGGCGGCAATCGCAAAGGCCGTTTTTATAAGGAACTCTGAACATCCAGGCGCAGCCCATTACTGGATTCATGGAATGGACGATCCGCCGCATGCAGCCGGAGCGCTGGTGGCGGCGCGTGCCTTGTCCAAGATCGCGCCGGACGCGGCCCATGCGCAGCACATGTGCTCACACATCTTTCTGGCGCTTGGCATGTGGGACGACGTGGTGCGGGCCAATGTCGCCGCGACCAGCGTGAAAAACCGCCAGGCAACCGCGGCGGGAAAGCCGCCCGTGCGATTCGGCCATTACAACTACTGGCTCGAATACGGCTATCTGGAGCAGGGTCGTATTGGCGAAGCGAAAAAAGTGGTCGCTGGCTGCCGCGAAGAGGCGGCGGAATCTGGGATGGCGGCACAGGCGCGCGGTGTGTCAGACCCTGACGATGCGGCTGTCTTCTCCTTTGTCGTGATGCGTACCCGCTACATCGTCGATACTCGCCGTTGGCATGGCGAGGTTGCTGGGTGGGATGTCGATATGGATGGGGCGCTCATGCCGCAATTCGACCAGCATTCGGGACGGGTTTCGCCGCCGCCGAGCTTGGCGATCTGCCCGCGGCGCGACAATCTCTCACCACGCTCGACCGGCTTCTTCCGCAGCTCCCAGCCGTTTTTGACCATGCCGGGCGCTCCGCTGACGATCCCGCGCGGCGTGGACCGGAGATTCAAAAGCTACAGATCGAGGCGGAAATTCTCTCCGCCGAAGGCCGGAACGATCAAGCTGTCGCCATGATGCAAAAAGCGGCGGCGATGGAGGAGGACTTGCCTGCTGCGTTCGGCCCGCCATATCCTGAAAAGCCTTCCGACGAGCTGCTTGGAGAGCTTCTGCTCAAGAAGAATAACGCTTCGCAGGCACGGGAGGCTTTCGAAGCGTCCTTGAAACGCGCTCCGAGGAGAGCCGAATCTTTGTTGGGTCTGGCGCGTGCGGAGAGCCGGATGGGTGACAAAACGGCAGCTGAAGCCGGCTACCGTGAACTTCTGCAGATTTGGGAGAATGCAGACCCCGATTATGCGCCAAAAGAGGAAGCTCGACGCTATATTTCCATGTCGTCGAACACGGCGAAGTAGCTGGATGCCGAGAGTTTTGCCGACGGTGCGTTCCCGATTCGATTGATCTTGCGCCGCCCATCGGGGCTGTCCTAGCTTCGGCCGCAACTTTCGAGAAATGGTCAACCACCGCAACGAGGCATACCTATGGCAATCAGATTAGGCGATATCGCACCCAACTTCACCGCGCAAACGACAGAAGGCACCGTCGATTTCCACCAATGGCTGGGAGATGGCTGGGGCGTGCTCTTCTCGCACCCGGCCGATTTTACTCCTGTTTGCACGACCGAGTTGGGCACGGTGGCCAGAATCAAGGATGAGTTTGCCAGGCGCAACGCGAAGGTCATGGCGATCAGCGTCGATCCTCTCGCTTCGCACAAGGAGTGGATCAAGGACATCAACGAAACCCAATCCTGCACGATGAATTTCCCGATCATCGCCGATCCGGAGCGCAAGGTGGCGGTAGCTTACGATATGATCCATCCCAACGCGGACGACCAGGCGACGGTCCGTTCGGTCTTCATCATCGGGCCGGACAAGAAGGTGAAGCTCACCATCACGTATCCGGCCAGCACCGGCCGCAACTTCCTCGAGATCCTGCGCGTGATTGACTCGCTCCAGCTCACCGCCAAACACAAGGTGGCGACGCCGGCTGACTGGAAAGACGGCCAGGATTGCATCGTCGTGCCGGCGGTTTCCGATGAGGATGCGGCCAAGCTGTTTCCCAAAGGTGTGCGCAAGATAAAGCCCTACCTCCGTTACACGCCTCAGCCCAACCGGTAGGCAGGAATCGACGTTATCGGGGAATCGCGCTCAAGCATCAAGATCGCGGGACCACAATCGCGCTGGCAGCGACTTGCAGGTTGCCGTCTCGTAACCCGCGAGCACGAGGAGCGAGCCGTCTCTCGACGTCCTTGGTGCCGGCGGTCAGAAGACGATTTTGGCATTTTGTGTCTTGACGGTTGCCACTTTGTTTGTGGAACATCCGGCTCGCTAATTAAGGACTCAATCATGAAAGACAAATTGCTCGCTGAATTCTTTGGAACCTTCTGGCTGGTATTTGGTGGCTGCGGCAGTGCGGTACTGGCGGCGAAGTTCATTGCCATGGAAGGCGCCACCCCGATCAATTTGGGCATCGGCCTGGTGGGTGTGGCCTTTGCCTTTGGCTTGACTGTTCTAACGATGGCTTTTGCCATCGGGCACATTTCCGGTTGTCACCTCAACCCGGCTGTCTCGGTCGGCTTGTGGGTGGGCGGTCGCTTCCCCGTTTCTGAGCTGCTGCCTTACATCCTTGTCCAATTGCTCGCTGGCGCAGCAGGAGCGGCGGTGCTCTATGTCATCGCGAGTGGCCAGGCCGGATTTTCCACGGCCGGCGGTTTTGCGGCCAATGGTTTTGGCGAACATTCGCCCGGCCACTATTCAGCGCTTGCCGCCTTCGTTTCGGAGACTGTGCTCACCTTCTTTTTCCTCTTCATCATTCTTGGCGCGACCGACGAGCGCGCCCCTCAGGGCTTTGCTCCGATTGCCATCGGTTTGGGACTGACGCTGATCCATCTCATCGGCATCCCCGTTACGAACCTATCGGTCAACCCCGCACGCAGCACCGGGCCGGCCCTTTTTGTGGGTGGCTGGGCGCTGCAACAACTCTGGATGTTTTGGGTGGCGCCGATGGCAGGTGCGATTCTGGCCGGGTTGATTTATCCGCTGATGGCCCCCAAGCCATCGAGCTAGCAGCGGCCTGAAGGGCAAAGGCGCCATTCACCAAGTGTGCAGCGACGATTTGGACGAGCCGGTGGTCGGGGCGGAGTCAGAGCTCTCTATCCCCATAAAAGGCGGGAGCAGCCGGGATTGGTCCTTGAAGCGCTGACCCAAATTACCCATCTGCTACTTCCTTGCCAAGCCGCACCGCAGTAACTACAAACTCGAGTCATCGTGACGGAACTCGATTTGCTCAATCTGGCGCGCTCGACCACCGAGCACGAAGTGAGCTGGTTTGCCCAGATGATCACGATCAATTTCGGCATGGTCGTGGCGATCTACTACTTCCTGCACCGCGCGAATCTTGCCCTAAGATTTTTCAGCTTCGTCGTCTACAGCGTCGGGATGTTGGTGCTGCTGGGCGAGATGCTGGTCGAAGCAAACGTGAAAGAAGGCGTCATGGAGGCGATGCGCGCGCTGCCTTCCGAACATCTCTCACGACCCACCGTGCATTATCTGACGGTTTACGATTCCTGGATCTCGTTTGTGACGCGGATCACGTTTAACCTTTCAGTCTGGCTGTTATTTCTCGGTGTCTTCTACCTCCTCTTTCTCTGGAAGCGACATTCGAACGAACTCGATGCCTGATTCGATCTGGATCCGGAGCATCCCCGTGGCGCTCCTGACCGGTCAAGAGCGTCTTATCGATGGTAGGCACCGCGATCGGATCGGCAGAAGTTAATCGGCCAGCAGATCAATGACGGTGGTTACTTTTCTCGGTTCGAAGAGCCGGATCAATTGGATCATGAGGCGGAGCGAGAGGGTGCAAGGACGAGCGATCGTCTGGCCGAGTGCGGCGATAAGAGCGTCGCGACGCTGGACGCAGGTGGCAGATTCGCGGTCGTCTTTTTGATTTACCTCGAGGGCAAAGTGCCAGGCGCCTTCGCGCGCGGTCTGGATACTGAACTGGACGAGCAGGTCGTCCGATCGGATCCACCGCAAATGCAGGAGCCGGAGGAGCGGGTTGACCCGGGTGAGGCGGTCTTCCACCAGCGCGATCATGCTGCCGAGGATGCGGTTTATTTCGTTGAAGTCCGGGTGCAGGTCCTCGAGGTCGCAGCCTTTCATCGTCTCTACGCTGGCGAGGCCGAGATCGAAATTGATATGGGCGTTCATGCCCAGGAGGAGGTGTTGCAGGACGAGCGGAAGTCGATTGGCCGCGGCCTCGAAGGCGAGCTGCCAGGAAGCGACCGGAGCGCGGCCGGCGCGCCAATCCTCGTAGGCGCGGAGATAGTGATTGGCGAAGTGCACGTCCAACCGCTCCATGCGCGCGCCGTCTTCGAAGTCGCCCCGAGCGATGCTGGCCGCGACCTCTTTCGTGACCCGATGATAGAGGACCGCGAAGTACCCGGCGCGGTCGTTGGCCGCGGCGCATTCGGCGATGATGGCCTCCAGTTGGGTGATGATTTCGGCAATCGTTTGCAGAAGTTCGAGCGTAGCGCGGCGGCCCATGCCTGTCATCCCGCGATGCGAAGAGAGCGAGGATCTCGCACGCACGCTGGAAACCTGAAAATCGGAGGGCGGGCTCAAATCTTGACAAGTTCGGTCGGCGGGAATTGAAGAATGGGCATGTACGAGGTATTCCTTGGATTGAAGGCAGGGAATCGAAAGCTCTCAGGGAATCGCCTGATCGACTTCGCCGGCAGGCGCAACGACATGCCGGCGAACGCCAGCGGGCGCATAGCGTTTATGGAATCGAATCGCTCGGAGACGGCAAATCATGACCGCCGGACCAAGCAGTCGTTTCAGATAGTGTTCGCGATCGTCGCGCTGCTGGTGATTCCCGCTGCGCTCACTCTGCGTCGGGTGGCGCAACCGGGAACGCTCCGGATCGATTCGGAGAATCCCACGCCGCTGGGTTACACGGTGAGTCTGCTCCTGTTCCTCGTGCCAATCGCGGCGCTGGCCTGGTGGTTCGCCCGCCGGTCTGATCTCCAGTTCCCGCGGAAATCATTCTGGCGCACAATCGCGGTCCTGGCGCCGGTGGGCTTTGCGCTCGATCTCCTCTTTGGCAATGCCTTCTTCACCTTTCCGAATACGGGCGCGACGCTCGGGATCAACGTGCCGGGGATTGGCGGGCCGATCCCGGTCGAAGAATTTTTGTTTTACCTGACGGGATTCATGATCGTGCTGCTAAGCTATATCTGGGCCGATGAGTACTGGGTGCGCGCCTATAACGTGCCCGATTACGCCGCCGCGGCGAAAGGCATCCCACGGCTGGTGCGATTTCATCTGCCGTCGGTTTTGCTCGGCGTGACGCTCATCGCCGCGGCGGCCATCTACAAGAAGGTCTTCTCGGGTTTGCCCGCAGGCTTCCCGTGGTACTTTACCTACCTCGTGGCGGCGTCACTGGTTCCCTCGACCGGCTTCTTTTACACCACGCGACCGTTTATCAACTGGCGGGCGTTTAGCTTCACGTTTTTCATGATCCTGCTCATCAGTTTGCTTTGGGAGGTCACACTCGGCGTGCCATACGGGTGGTGGGGATATCGCCCGGAGACGATGATGGGACTCGACATTGGCGCGTGGTCGAATCTGCCCGTCGAAGCGGTCTGTGTCTGGTTGGCGGTGAGTTTCACGACCGTGATCGTGTATGAGGTGATCAAGATCTGGCAGGTGCTCGGAACGCGGGCGCTGGAGGCGTTTTTCGGGATTCGCTAGCGGTGTATCGACGAGAGAGGTCCCATTGTTGAAGGATAGGGGGCAGGCAACAAATCCTGGCCGGGCCACATGATTCGGTGGGTTTGCTCGCGGGCAAACCCACCGAGTTCGTTAAGAAAATGGTGGCGCGTGTCGCAGCGACAAGAGCCGCCAAGGGGCTGTCAGAAGCGACCGACGGGCAGGTCAATCCAATGAATTCATGGGCACAAAGCCGTCGTAAATCTTAACCGACCTGCCTCCGGGCCCGCTAAAGGCCGTGACGAGGTCTTTGTCAGAGTCGAGGTTGGTCTTCGACATGCGCAAGTTACGAAAGGTTTTGTACTGGTGGCTGTTGCCAGCGTAAACCTGGTTGTTGGCGGCATCGGGATAAACCCACATGTAAGTCCCCTGCCGGTTCACCTTCGTGATTTTGTCCGGCGGCAGGCTTTGAATGTGCGCTATTTGGTCCGCCGTCTTCGCGGAATAAGTCTTAAAACCTGCTTCGACCAGCATCGGCACTATTTGCGACGGTGACCCTGTGGTGGCTGCGGCGGAGGTACCCTCTGCGGTTGTTCCCGTGCTATTGCATCCGGGGAGAAGAGCGGCCAGCGCGGCTGCGCAGACCAACTGCATTACGATTTTAGCTTGTTTCATAGGTTCCTTTTGTAGGTTGGATTTCCTTGATAATCGTTGGATGGATTGTCGGCAACTACCAATTTTTCGGACGGACAGCAGCGGTAGAAGAGAGGAAGGAATGGCTTCGTGATTACATCGTGAACTGCGCATTTTTTCCGGAGCATTTCCGCCTATTTTCTAAAAGGCTTGAGCCCGGAACTTCTCCTCGCTAAGGCTGCCGAGGAGAAAAGATGTCCGAGAAGAATTTCCCGCACGGCGCAGAGCTGTTGCACAATCCGGTTCTGAACAAGGGGAGCGCCTTTACCATGGCCGAACGCGATGCCCTTGGCTTGCGCGGGCTGCTGCCGCCGCGCGCCCAAACGCAGCCCGAGCAGGTCGAGCGCGTGCTCGGCAATCTGGCGCGCAAATCGACCAACCTCGAACGCTACATCGCGCTCATCGCGCTGGCGGGACGAAACCAGACGCTCTTTTACCGCGTCCTGATCGATCAAATCGAGCAACTGATGCCGATCGTCTACACGCCGACGGTGGGCGAGGCGTGCCAGCAGTACGACAGAATTTTCCGTCGCCCGGGCGGGCTCTACATTTCTGTTGAAGATCGGGGTCGCGTGGCGGAGGTCTTGCGGAACTGGCCGGAGCACGACGTGCGCGTGATCGTGGTGACCGATGGCGAGCGCATTCTCGGCCTCGGCGACCTGGGGAGCGACGGCATGGGGATACCGGTCGGCAAACTGATGCTCTACGCGGCCTGCGCCGGGGTGCATCCGTCGCAGTGCCTGCCGGTGACGATCGATGCGGGCACAAACAACGCCGAGCTGTTGGTCGATCCGCTTTACTTCGGCCTCCATCAGCGGCGTCTGCGCGGTCCGGAATACGATGCGCTGATTGACGAGTTTGTTGTCGCCGCGAACGAACTCTTTCCGCGGCTGCTGATTCAATTCGAAGACTTCGGAAACGAGAATGCCTTTCGCCTGCTGGAACGATACCAGGAGCGCGTCTGCACGTTTAACGACGACATCCAGGGCACGGCGGCGGTCGCGCTCGCGGGTATCTACGGCGCGCTCCGCATCACGGGCGAGAGTCTGCGCGATCAAAGAGTCTTGTTTTTCGGCGCGGGCGAAGCCGGCATCGGCATCGCAAGCCTATTCGTTAGGGCACTGATCGAAGCCGGGCTGCCGGAGAACGAAGCCCGCGCGCGCTGCTGGTTTGTGGATTCGAAGGGGCTGGTGGTGCGGAGCCGGAATGATCTCTCCAGTCACAAGGCCGTCTTTGCGCAGGATCACGCTCCGCTGACCGACACGGTGGCAATCGTCGAAAGCGTGCGGCCAAGCGCGTTGATCGGCGTTTCCGGAAAACCGGGAGTATTCTCGCGCGCGGTACTCGAAGCCGCCGGCCGCCAGGCGGCGCGCCCGATCGTCTTTGCTTTGTCGAATCCTACCTCCCTCGTCGAATGCACGGCTGAGGAAGCGTATCGCTGGACCGAAGGCCGCGCCATTTTTGCCAGCGGAAGCCCGTTCGATGCGGTGTCGTTATTCGGCCGTCTTTTCGTGCCGGGGCAGGGGAACAATGCCTACATCTTTCCGGGCGTCGGCCTGGGTGTGATCGCCTGCGCAAGCCGGCTCGTGACCGATGAGATGTTTCTCGCAGCGGCGCGCGCCCTCGCGCACCAGGTTTCGCCGGCGGAATTGGAGCAGGGCAGGGTGTATCCGCGTCTCACGCATATTCGTGAAGTTTCTCGCGCCGTCGCCGTGGCAGTGATCCGCGTTGCATTTGAAAAAGGATTGGCCGGCGTGCCCGTGCCGGTCGATCTCGACGCCTACGTCCGGTCGCTGATGTATGAACCGGAATACCGCAGCTACGTCTAACGTTTCTACCTGCGCCGAAACAGGCCGACTGCACGAGGTGATCGGCCTTGACCGCCAGGGAGCGTGGCCTGCAGACGTCGGTAAGCTCATGACGCACATGGCGATTGCTTCCGGGACTAAACAGGAGTAGCTTCGGCCAGGTGAAAACTATCGCTGCGCGGTCTCTAATTGCTGTCGTTTTTTGTGCGTCCGCAGTCTTGGCTTTGGCCGGATCCTTCCAAAGCGCGACGATTACGCCGGGAAGCTCTCTGACGATCGCGGTTGGGGACAGTCGTTTCCTGGTGATCCGCAACTTTACGCAGGAAGGCGGAACAAGCCGCGGGGTCGTGACGGTGACCACTGACACCGGAACGGCGAATGTTCTCACGGCAGCCATCCTCGACTCAGGCACCTCGTCTACCGCGATCCCGTTGGAAGTGATTAGCAATGTGGTTATAGCTGGCCCTGCAACGGTTACCGTAACGTGCCCTGCGGACGCGACGGACTGTTTCATCACTTACCGAAAAGAGAGCAACTAAAAGCAGCGCTCGTGGACTCATGGGAGCGAGCCGAAGGATGAGATCAGGATGAAGAGGCAGACGGTAAAACTCGTCATCGTCTTGCTTTGCGCCGTTGCGTCTTCCGTTATCGCTGGTGATTTCAAGAGTGTAATGATCACGCCGACGAGTGAATCCCTGACACTCGATGTGCCCGACGGGCGATTCCTGACCATTCGGAATTTTACGCAGGAAGGCAGCAGTCAGCGCGGTGTGGTGACGGTGACGGCTGACGGTGAAACGAGCAATGTCCTGGTGGCTTCTCTCGTCGACGAGGAGACATCTGTTCCACCGGAGTTTATGAAAAAGGTAGTGATTCCCGGCCCAGCTCAAATAACAGTAGCGCCTGTGTCCGGAGCGACACTTTTCGTAACCTACAGAAGAGGACTCCAACCGGGAAGCCCAACGCCTACACCCACACCCATTCCCACTGCGACGGCCACGTCGACACCGACGCCAACGCCTACCCCCTAATACGGAAGATGGTGCGCGATGCAGGGTTCGAACCTGCGACTTCTTGCGTGTGAAGCAAGCGCTCTACCACTGAGCTAATCGCGCGCGCAAGCGGAAGTGATAAGTGACCAGTGGCGAGTGACGAGTCAAGAGGAACGCGCGGCGAGGGTCTTTCGACGACGGACATTTTTTTGATCTGCGCGCCCTGGTCCGGAGCCTCTACGCTTCCTCTGCCGCGACGGCCAGGGCGAGCGGCGCCGCTTCTTCGCTCGGCTCAACCTTGGGCCGCGGACGGAAGTGAGGCGAGCGAGTGGAAAATACTTCGCGGAAATAGACCGCGACGCAGACCAGCAGAACGCAGGAGGCGATTGGCCGCATGCGCTCGAGAAAATCGATCGTCGAGAGTGTTGGGCCGAGCTTTTTATCCACCAAAAGCACGTGCGTGATCATGGTGGCGCTCATGGCGGAGAAGATAAAATGGAGCACGGTCAGGCGCACGCTGACCCCAAGCGCGACGGCACTGAGGACGGCGCCCCAGAGCAAATAACGTTCATGCATTTGCGCGAGGAGCGCGAACATGAGCAGCCAGGGCGTGGCAATGGCGATGAGCACACGCGGGTCGCGCCGGCGGGCGTGGCGGGCAGCGCCCCGCGCACAGAGCACGAGGGCGGCGAGGTAGATCAGGCGCAGGGTCCATTGCAGGGTAAAGACAAGGTGAAGCGACCCGAGATGAACCGACCAAAACGGCGCCTTGAGCGAGAGGTTCCAGTTGGAGAGGAGGGAGGGGAGGTTGTAGCAGGAGCTGATGAAGAGGTAGGGATACCGTTCGCTGCCGTAGACGTAACCGATCCTTAACCACGCAAAACTCCCGTTGCCAATGGCGCCGACGGCAAAAGCAGCGACCCCGGTAAGTCCAGCCGTCCAGGCCCAAGTGTTGGGCGAAGCGCGGCGCCGGAGAATGGCGGCAACGACCAGTGCAACCACCGCCACGATGGCCCAGGCTGAGGCGCGACGCAGCAGCCACGGCGAAACGACGACCGCAAACGTTGCGACAAAACCTGCCAGGACGCGTCCTGCGCGGGCCCAGCGCTTTTGCCAGAGCGGCCAAAAAATAAAAAACGGCGCGACGAAAAGGAGTTGACCCTTAAGCATTCCGCCGATGGCAAGCAGGCAGCCGCACCAAAACCATCGTCGCGTGAGGGCGGCAAGCGCTGCAAACAAATAGAAGGGCAAGATCCAGACGTCCCATTGTGGCCAGGCATGGGCATCGAGGATGAGCGAAGGCTCGAGCCATGCCACGCTCGCAGCGAGCAAACCGCAAACCCAGCCGCGTTCGGCCGCGGGCAAACGATTCAACCAACCCGAGTCGGTCGCACCGGACGCCCGGCGCACTCCCAGTCTGACGAGCAGGAAAATCCCAACGGCCGTGATCAGCTCGCAGATCGTGTTAACGACAAGGAGCGGCTCGACATAGTCGGGCGTCCCATCTTCCGCGCCTGGAAATTTCGCTCGTACCTCCCGGGCCCAGAGAGACATGACGAGGAGCCGGAGCGGCGGATAATCGAGGTAGTAATTTTTCTCGTAGGCGTTGGACTCGACGTGGTCGTAGAGACCGAAGTAGCCGCGCACAAAAACGGGCCACGAATCCGATCTGGCCCGCGGCGAAAGCCGGTGGCCTTCCGCCAGCGTTTGCGTGCCCCAATAGAAGCCATTCACGATGTCGCGCTGAAAGCGCAGGTGGGTGGTCTTTTTCCAGGTATCCTGGCGCAGGGCGATCCCTGCCAGGAAAATGACGAGGACGGTCAGGCCCAGGAGAATTTGCCGGGTCCGCAGCGAGGCAAAAAATTTGGCGGGAAAACGGCGCCGCTCCATCAGGGGCAGAGCATCGGCGCACAGAGTCGCGGCGGCAAATAAAGATCGCAGCTGCGAAGTTCGTCACGCGCTAGCCAGCACTTCGTCAAAAATGCAGAGGAAACGGCGAATGTCGAAAGGCTTGGTCAGGTAGTTATGCGCCCCTGCGGCAAGCATGCGTTCGATCTGGCTCGGGGTGGCGTCGGCGCTGATTACGATCACCGGTGTATCTGCCGTGGCCTGCTGCGCCTGCAAACGTTCGAGCACCTGGCTGCCGTGGATGTCGGGCAGGTCAAGATCGAGCAAAACGAGGTGCGGCGGTTTCCCCTGGGCCATCTCAAGTGCTTCCTCACCGGTCTGAGCCCACTCCAGGTCGGTTCCCGGACGATCGCGCAGGACGTTTTCGATCAGGCGGAAATTTGGTTCGCTGTCCTCGATGTAAAGAACGCGCGGAGGACCGCCGTTCCTCGATGATTTCTTGTGTGCGGAACGCTTTTTCTGGGGGAGGGGGACGATCTTGTTCTCCGAATCTCGAACCGCCGGCTTGTGGGAAAGTTCCTCCATCTCGTCCCGGGTCCGCTGCGCCTCCTGAACGGACTTGAGCAGTTGCTCGCGCAGCACCTTGATCTCGAGTTGGGCGAGGCGGAGTTCCTGCCGGAGACGGTCGTCATTTCCAGTATTCATTATTCGTTTCAGATCGACGCCATTTTTAGTCCCGATGGCTCGTCGTCAGCCGGGTAACGCAACTTTCTCGCCATCTCGAGGTCGCGGCGCATCTTGTTTTTATGGGTGCAGAAGAGGAGGGCGGTTTCTTCGGAGATTAGCTCCTCTTCGAATGCGCGCATGAGAGACTGGTCGAAGCTGTGCCAGCCCAGGGTGCTGCCGGCTTCGATGATCTCCTGGAATGTGCGACTTTCGCTCTCGCCATAGAGCAGGGTCTCGCGCGTGCGCAGACTGCTGCCCATGATCTCGGTCACGAGAAGACGGTCGCCGCCGCCCAGTTTGTTCACGAGGCGCTGGCTCACGATATAACGCAGGGTGTCGGCGAGTCGCTCGCGAACCTGCTTGGCCTCGTCGGTGGTGAAGAAACCAAGGATGCGGTTAATGCTCTGGCCGGCGTTGATCGTGTGCAGCGTACTCATCACGAGGTGCCCGGTCTCGGAGGCGGAGAGCGCGATCTCCATCGTTTCGCGGTCGCGAATTTCGCCGAGCAAAATGACTTTCGGCGCCTGGCGCAGGGCCGCGCGCAGGCCGGTCGCAAAGTCTGGAAAATCCTTCCCCATTTCCCGTTGGCTGAAGGCCGCCTTGGCAGGCAGGTGAACAAACTCGATCGGATCCTCCAGCGTCACGACATGGATCTCCGAGCTCTGATTGATCTCGTTTAGCATCGCAGCCAGAGTCGTTGTCTTGCCGCTGCCGGTACTGCCGGTGACGAAGATGATCCCGTGCTTCTCCTTCACCATCTCGTTGAAAATGGGCGGCAAGCCTAACGATTCGATCGACGGTACCTCGGACTGAAGCTTGCGCATGACGATGCCGGTGTGACCGTTCTGCCGATAGATGTTGACCCGGAAGCGCGCGACGCCGGGAAGCGCGTAACTGGTGTCGCAGGAACCGGTCTCGGTCAGTTCGGAGCGAAGCCGGGGGCTGTCGTCAAGGAGCAGGTCAGCCATGGCATCGAGGTGTTTTGACTGCAGGGTCGCGTCGGGTCCCTCCATAGGCAGCTCCTGCAGCGTGCCGTAGCGTTCGACCAACGGCGGTTTGCCGTGGAGGAAAAGGCAGTCGGAGACGCCCTCGCCGCTTTGCAGCATGGCGCTGAGGATTGCTTGCAGTTCTTCGTGGGTCATTTTCTGGAATGTGGCTGCCGCAGCGCGGTTTTTTGTCGACCGTCGCGTCGCAGCGCTCCTTTAAGTGCAAGATTTGTTCCACCGAACGACCCAATTCAGCGTCGCTTGCGAATTGCGGCTCGGCACCTATTTAAAGGCATGTCCGAACACAAAATGACGCTCACCTGGAAGCGCGCCACGCCCGACTTCGAATACAAAACCTACAATCGCGACCACACCTGGAACTTCGACGGCGGCCACGAAATGCAGGCTACGGCCGCTCCGGCTTATCTCGGCAATCCGAAGCTGGTCGATCCCGAAGAAGCCTTTGTCGCTTCGCTCTCCAGTTGCCACATGCTTACCTTCCTCGCGGTCGCCTGTAAGAATAAATTCCTGCTCGACGAATACGTCGACGATGCTGTCGGGCACATGGAGAAAAACGCGGAGGGCAAACTCGCCATCACGCGCGTCGAGCTGCATCCAAAGCTAAAATTCTCGGGGGAAAATCAGCCGACCGGAAAAGACATCGAGGAGATGCACCACTTCGCGCACGAAAACTGTTTCATCGCCAACTCGGTCAAGACCGAGGTGACTGTCGCAGAATAAATCCTCGAGCTTTTTCGACCGCGGATTACGCGGATTTCACGGATGGAAGAACTTTGTTCTCCTTCTCTCTTCTCCATGCGTGTTATTCGTGAGATCCGTGGTCTAATCCTTCGTCAATGAGCAGCAACGACCCGCAGCGGATGGAAAAAATCGTCAGCCTGTGCAAGCGGCGCGGGTTCATTTTCCAGGGGAGCGAAATCTACGGCGGCCTCAATGGCGTCTGGGATTACGGGCCGCTCGGCGTCGAGCTGAAGCGAAATCTCAAGGACTACTGGTGGCGAGTGATGGTGCGGGAGCGGGACGACGTTGTCGGCATGGATGGCGCGATCCTGACGCATCGCGCGGTTCTCAAGGCGAGCGGGCACGAGGACACCTTCAGCGACCCGATGGTTGAGTGTGATGTCTGCAAGCGTCGCTTTCGAGAGGATCAGATGGAGCAACGAGTCCCCCATGTTGGTCTCTTTGATGTGACCTATTTTGGTGAAAATGGGGACGTGACAGGTCGAGACAAAGTGACCGCAGGCGGTGAATCGGTGGATGACGCAACCCGGAAAGCGAAAATCCAAACAAATATCCTTCCCCGGCCGGACGGCACCAGTCGGGTTGTTGTGGTTCCGAAAGATGGCACGCGGGGCCTGATGAGATTGTGTTGCACGTTTTGCGGTGCCGACCTTTCAGAGGCAGCGCCGCGATCGTTTAATCTGATGCTCAGGACGCAACTCGGTGCGAGCGCAGACGAAAGCTCGCTCGCCTATCTGCGACCCGAAACAGCGCAGTCGATCTTCGTCCAGTTCAAGAACGTGCTCGATACGTCGCGCAAGAAATTGCCCTTCGGTATCGCGCAAATCGGGAAGGCGTTTCGGAACGAGATCAACCCGCGCAATTACATTTTTCGCTCGCGCGAGTTCGAGCAAATGGAGCTGGAGTATTTTTGCCGGCCGGAACAGGGGATGGCGCTGCTCGATTACTGGCTCGAGGAGCGGCTCAAGTTTTACGAAAGCATCGGGCTCCCGCGCGAAAGGCTGCATGTTCTCACCGTGCCAGACGCTGATCGCGCCTTTTATTCGAAGGGAACCTACGACATCGAATACGAGTTCCCGTTCGGCCGGCAGGAGCTCGAAGGCGTCGCCTACCGAACCGACTACGACCTCAGCCAGCACCAGACGGCGAGCGGCAAGCCGCTTGATTATTTCGACGAGGAAACCAAGCAGCGCTTCACGCCGCACGTGGTCGAACCGAGCGCGGGCGTCGATCGCACCGTCCTCGCGCTCCTCTGCGAGGCTTACGACGAGGAAACCGTCACCGATGAGAAAGGCAAAAGCGAAACGCGCGTCGTGCTCCGCTTTCATCCGCGCGTGGCGCCGATCAAGGCGGGCATCTTTCCACTTTTGAAAAACCAGCCGGCGCTGGTGGAAAAAGCACGCGAGGTGCAAGCGTTGCTCCGGCCGCACATGAATGTTTTCTACGATGAAACTGGCGCGATCGGGCGGCGTTATCGACGTCAGGATGAAGCGGGCACGCCTTTCGGTATCACGATCGATTTTGAGACGCTTGGCGAACGCGATCCGGCCTTGCGCGACACCGTCACTCTGCGCCATCGCGACAGCATGGAGCAGGAACGGGTGGCCATCGCCGACCTGCAAAGGCGGCTTACTGATGCGATTGCCTAACGCGATCCTGGACATGCAGAAGCATGTCCCTCCCGAAGGACGCGCTTCCGCGCGTCCGGGGATCGATCGGTGAAACAGCGCGTCCTAGTTAGATTGGCCCCACATGAACCTTGAAGATTTCCGCGAATACTGCCTGACGAAACCGAAGGTGACCGAAAGCACGCCCTTCGGACCAGACACGCTCGTTTTTAAGGTTGGTGGAAAAATCTTTGCCCTCGCCTCGCTCGACGATGTTCCGCCGCATGTGAACCTGAAATGCGATCCCGAGCGTGCGCTCGATCTGCGCGATCGCTATGAGGAGGTGCAGCCCGGTTACCACATGAACAAGAAGCATTGGAACACGATCGAACTGGGCGCCGGGATTCCGGCGGCCGAGCTGCGCCGGCTGATCGACCACTCTTACGATCTGGTCGTCGCCAGTCTGCCGAAGCGAGGGTAGCGGAAGCTTGCAGCCTGCTGGGTGATGAATCTCGCGAACTCGCGGCTCGCGCTACTTTGCCGGATGAATCACCGGGCGCAGTTCAACTTCACCGATATCGAGGTGCAGAGCTGTCCGGGCCACCTCGAGAAAAACGTCCGGCGGATCGGTTAACGCGATCGATAGTTCTCCCTTCCCCGTCGGCGTAGCGCGCAAGTCCTCCGCGGCGAGCAATCGCGAAACGGCGCGAGCGCAGTTTTCTGCCGAGTCGACCAACTGCACGGTTTCTCCAAGAAACTCCGCGATCGTCCCGCGCAGGAGCGGATAATGGGTGCAGCCGAGGACGAGCGTGTCAATCCCCGCTTCGACCAAAGGCTGCAGGTATTGTTTGACGACACTATCCGTGATCGCGCCTTCCAGCCAGCCCTCTTCGATCAGCGGGACGAAGAGCGGGCAGGCGCGGACCGAGACGCGGAGGGCGGGATCGAGCGCCTGGATGGCGCGTTCGTAGGCGCCGCTCTTGATCGTAGCGCGCGTCCCGATCACACCGATATGGCCGTTGTGGGTCGCGGCGACGGCGGCTTCCGCCCCGGGCCGGATCACGCCAACGACCGGGACCGGCGTGCTCGATTCCAGCGTCGCGAGGGCGAGGGCCGAAGCGGTGTTGCAGGCAACGACGATGGCCTTGCAATTTTCCTCGAGCAACATGGCGGTGATCTCGAGGCTATAACGCTCGACCGTCGCAGCGCTCCGGCCGCCGTAGGGGACGCGGGCGGTGTCGCCCAAATAATGAATCGTCTCGTTAGGCAAAAGCGCTCGCAACGCGCTCACCACCGTGAGGCCGCCGATGCCGGAGTCGAAGACGCCGATTGGTCGTTCGCCCGTCGCCATTACATCGAGATCTTGACCGCGGAAGTTCTGGTCGCTTGCACTGCGCGCGAAAGTCAGGGTATGACCAAGCGTTCGCAAGTCGTTTGTTGCACGAGCCTCGCGCCGGCTCTGCGGTCGAGAAATCAGGCTTGTCTTCGCGCGCTGACCCGGAGCATCCTGCCGGCGAGCACCAACTGATTTGTGCGTTTTCGAAATCGACCTGGAGGAAGGTGCCTAACTATGAAGATTCATTGCTGGAAATGGTGGTTGTCTGGATGCGTCCTCTTCGCTCTCTCGGCGACTGTCTGGCCGGCTGAGCAGCCGTCCGCTCCGCCTGCACCGCCGATCGGTGCCCTCTCAACTCCGGCTGAGCTGCACCCGGCGGTACGCGCCGTCGGGATTCACGATTGGAAGGGAGAACAGCGCCACAGCTACGCAGTCTACGTGCAACGAGGCGATGAAATCTGGGTCGATGTGCATAATTTCCAGGGCTGGTTGGATTCGTTAGGCGAAAGGCTTCCCCGCAATCACGAGATCAAGGACCTGATTCTCTATCTCGATCATTTTCCGCTTCAGGGCGTTTCGCCGATCTATTGGCACGAGCGCAAGGAGTGGACGCCGCGGAGCGCGGACGGCAAATGGCTTCCGCAGGAGTACACCGTCACGACCGTCGGCTTTTCCCTTGTCCGCAACGACGCCTCGAAGACCGGCTGGGCGCATCTCCTCAATCAGCCGGTCCTGAAACGCAAGATCATTGTCTCGGTCGGTTTCTCGAACGGCGAGGAGATTGATTCGGAGATGACTCCGGATGGCAAGGAATCCGCCGCACTGGATCAGCAATTTTTCTTAACCGTCATCCCAAGTTATCGTACGGCCATCGGCGTTATTGTCATCCTCACCGCGCTCATCGCTTTTCTCGCGCTCGCGCGACGCACGCACATCATTCGCGATGGGGCGGCACCGCGCCGGCCGGATGGCCTGAGGCCTTACAGCCTCGCGCGAGGTCAGATGGCATTTTGGTTTTTCCTCGTCATCGCTTCCTACTTTTTTCTCTGGATCGTGACGGGCGACATGGACACTCTCAACACCTCGGTTTTAGGTTTGATTGGAATCAGCGCGGGCACCGCACTGGGCTCGGCTTTTATCGACGCCGCCAGACCCACCGCTTTATCCGGCAATGAACCGACGGTCGATGTAACGAAACCGCATTTGGAAGTGCTGGCGGAGTTGAATGATCTCCGAGCCAAAACGCAATTGGAACTCGAAGCCCTCCAGAAAGCGCGTCCGGCCATGCCCTCCACAGACAAACATGGGTTGGAGGAAAACGAGCGCCAGCAAAATGACGTTCGCGAGCGACTGGCCAACTACCGCTGGCAAAGCGTCTATTTCGCCTGGCCTACCTGGAAGGGTGTGATGTACGATTTGCTGGCAGAGAATAACGTCATCAGCTTTCACCGTTTTCAGATCTTCGTCTGGACGCTGATTCTCGGTATCATGTTTGTGGCCAACGTCTACAGCGAACTCGCCATGCCACAGTTTAGCGCCACGTTGCTCGGTTTGCTCGGCATCAGCGCCGGCACATACGTCGGCTTTAAGCTGCCGGAACAGAGAACGGCCTAGGTGCAAGGCTTCGTTAGGCGAATGCCCAACGAAGCCCCGGTGCCGGCTAAATCCGCACCTCGTTAGGTGCGGTGAATTCCGACTCGGCCGCACTGCCAGTGTTGCGCGTCGCGGCTGGCTCGAAAAGCATGACCTCCGCCTCCTCATCGGCTGCGGTGCGGTGCTCTATTCCATGCGGCACGATGAGAAATTCTCCGGCACTCAAATCGACAATCTGTTCGCGAAATTCGATCCGGATCCGGCCGCGCCAGACGAGGAAAAGCTCATCCTCCTTCTCGTGGTGATGCCACGGAAACACGCCTTGGAATTTCACCAGCTTCACTTCCTGGCCATTCAATTCGCCGACGATCTTGGGCCGCCAATGTTCCGCGAAGGCGCCGAACTTTTCCGCAAGGTTCACCTTTTCCATCGCTCGCAACCTAGCACATCCACGGCGTGCCTTTTCGTTTTGCAATCGGCGTGCGCTCTTCGATGATTGCTCCCCATGGCGGAACTTTCCAAGGCTTACGAACCGCAGGCGGTTGAGGCGAAATGGTACGCACGCTGGCTGGCGGACGGGTGTTTCACGGTCGACCCCGCGTCGGCCAAGCCGGCCTATTCGATCGTCATTCCGCCGCCGAACGTCACCGGCGTTCTGACCCTGGGCCACGTGCTGAATAACACTATCCAGGACATCCTCGCCCGGCGTGCCCGCATGCTGGGTAAGGAAGTCCTTTGGTTGCCGGGCGTCGATCACGCCGGCATTGCGACCCAAACGGTGGTCGAACGGAAAATCCGCAAGGAAGTAGGCAAGACGCGCCGCGATCTCGGGCGCGAGGAATTTCTCCGCCGCGTCTGGGAATGGAAGGAGAAACACGGCGGCATCATCATCGAGCAACTGAAGCGGCTTGGCTGTTCCTGCGACTGGTCGCGCGAGCGTTTCACGATGGACGCCGATTACTCGCGCGCGGTGCAGCGCACCTTTGTCGATCTTTATCGCAAGGGGCTCATCTATCGCGGACGCCGGATGGTGAACTGGGATCCGGTCGCGCTCACCGCGCTCTCCGACGAAGAGGTGATCCCGACGCCGCAGAAATCGGCGCTCTATTATGTGCGCTACGAGCTGGTCGACGAACCGGGGCATTTCATCGAAGTCGCAACGACCCGGCCGGAGACGATCATGGCCGACGTCGCGCTGGCCGTCCATCCCGATGATGCACGCTACCGCTCATCGTTAGGGAAAAAAGTCTGGCGCCCGCTCGATCGCGCGGAATTGCCGGTGATCGGCGATCCGGGGATCGATCCGGAATTCGGCACCGGTGTTCTGAAAGTGACCCCGGCGCATGACAAACTCGATTTCGAGATCGGTCAGCGGCACGGCTTGCCGGTGATCGACGTCCTGCATCCCAATGGCAGGGTCAATTGCCCCGGTGTTCCAGAGCTCGATGGTCTGGATCGCTTCGTCGCGCGGAAGAAAGCGGCCGAACTGCTCGCGGAGCGCGGGCTACTGGCGAAGGAAGAACCGCATGAGAGCACGGTTGGATTCAGCGAGCGGGCCGGCGTACCGATCGAGCCGCGCCTGAGCGAGCAATGGTTCCTGAAGTATCCGAAGGTGGAAGAAGCGCGCGCCGCGGTTGGTCCGGATCGTGCGATTCATTTTCGCCCCGAGCGTTGGGAAACGGTTTACCACCATTGGCTGGAGAACATTCAGGATTGGTGCATCAGCCGTCAGCTTTGGTGGGGTCATCGCATCCCGGTCTGGTACCGGAAGGAAAAATCCGAAATCCGAAATCCGAAATCCGAAACCTCCGGCAAAGACATCCACGTTGATATCGAGCCGCCTAACGACCCGGAAGACTGGGAGCAGGATCCCGATGTGCTCGATACCTGGTTTTCGAGCTGGCTCTGGCCCTTCGAGACGATGGACGCGGCTACGCGCAAGAAATTCTATCCCACGAACGACCTCGTGACTGCGCCCGATATCATTTTTTTCTGGGTCGCCCGCATGATTATGGCAGGCCTCGAGTACACCGGGCAGGCGCCGTTCCGCGACGTCTTCTTCACCGGGCTGATCCGCGACGGACAGGGGCGGAAGATGAGCAAGTCGCTGGGCAACTCGCCCGACCCGCTCGATTTGATCGCGAAATATGGCGCGGATGGTTTGCGTTTTGGCCTGATGCGGATTGCGCCCAGCGGTCTGGATATTCGCTTCGATGAGAAGCAGATCGAGGAAGGACGCAATTTTGCCAACAAGCTCTGGAACGCCGCGCGGTTCCGCGAAATGCAGGGCGGCGAAACAGAAGGCGAGATCGATCCAAAGCGCCTAACGAGTGACGACAAATGGATCCTGTTGCGCCTCGACACTGCGATCCGCGCCGTGACCGATGCGCTTGAGGGCTACCATTTCAACGAGGCGGCGCAGGCGCTCTACCGCTTTTTCTGGAGCGAGTTTTGCGATTGGTATCTGGAGGCGAGCAAGGCGAGCATGGGGAGCGCGAGCGACCCGCGTGTCTCGCCTGGCGATTCGCCGAGCGAGCCGGGAGCGGAGCTTGCCGAAGAGGTTGATGGCGAGTCGCCGTCAACAGCGCGCGAGTTGCGTGCGCTCTCCGGAGATGGCGGCTCGTCGCGGAAGGCGAACACGCTGGCGGTGATCGACTTCATCCTCGGCCACGCCCTGCGCCTGTTTCATCCCTTCATGCCATTCATCACCGAGGAGCTTTGGCACGGACTCGGTTTCAATCGTGATCTGCCGGAGGGTCAGGGTGAGCAGACGATCCAGTTCGCCCACTGGCCGCAGCCGCTGGATGACGACTTCAAGAGACACTACGGCCTCACGCCTAACGACGAGCAATTTGCCAACGCCAAATACGAAACCGTGATTGCGGGGCGCCGGTTGCGGAGAGATTTCAACATCGGTTCGAGCAAGCGAATTGCTTTTGTGCTTGTCCCGTCGAGTGCTCTGCCCGACGAGGAGGCGGCCGTCTTGCGCATCCTGCTCAACGCCGAACGGCTCGACCTCCCGCAAAAGTATGAAGCGACCAAGGGAACGCCGACCGCTCTCACGCCGCTTGGCGCACTTTATCTGCCGCTGGGGGGTTTGATCGATGTCGAGGCCGAGCGGCAGCGGCTTGGAAAAGAGATCGCAAAGATGGAAGCCGAGCTGGTAACGGTGCGAAAAAAACTAGCGAACCAAAATTTCGTCGCTAATGCGCCTGCCGCAGTCGTGGCCGAGCACCGGCAGCGGGAAAGCGATTTCGCCGAGCGCCTCGCGCAGCTCGAACGAATGCGCGACTCGTTAGGGTAAATCGGAGGGACGTACTTCCGCACGTCCATGGACGAGCAGAAGCTCGTCCCTCCGTGATTGCCGATCGAATGCGCGAAGCATTATACTCGGGCCGCCTGCCATGATCCGGATTCTCAAATTTCTTCTCTGGCTCGGAATCGGCCTTCTCGGCGCCGCCGCGGTCGCGGTCCTCGCCTTTGCCCGCGACGAACCGGTCAACGCCCTCTGGATCGTGACCGCCGGCCTTTGCGCCGTGGCGATCAGTTACCGCTTCTACAGCAAGTGGCTCTCGGCAAAGGTGCTCGTTCTGAATGACGAGCGCGCCACGCCAGCCCTGGTCGTGGATGACGGCAGAGATTTCGTCCCGACCAATCGCTGGATGGCGTTTGGTCATCACTTCGCTGCGATCGCAGGGCCCGGACCGCTCGTCGGGCCGGTGCTGGCGGCGCAGTTCGGCTACCTGCCCGGCACCCTCTGGATCTTGATCGGAGCGACCTTGGGCGGCGGCGTCCACGACATGATTGTTCTTTTCGCTTCGGTCCGGCGCCGAGGCAAAACCCTCGGCCAAATGGTGAAGGAGGAGATTGGAAGCACGATCGGCGCGCTCGCGCTCATCAGCGTGCTTTCGATTATGATCATCCTGCTCGCTGTGCTGGCGCTCGTCGTCGTGCAGGCGCTGGCCAAGAGTCCGTGGGGCGTTTTCACGATGGCGATGACGATTCCAGTCGCGTTCATCATGGGAATCGGACTTCGTTCTGGTCGCGTCGGCATCGGTTGGGTGACGGTTTTTGGTTTGCTGGGCCTGCTTTTCGCGGTCTGGGGCGGTCAATTTCTCCCGCAGTTTCCCATGGTCGAGGGTTGGTTTAGCCACGGCCAGAAATGGCTCGCCTGGGCGGTGATCATTTACGGTTTCGCCGCGTCGGCATTACCGGTCTGGCTGCTCCTCACGCCGCGCGATTATCTGAGCACATTCTTGAAGCTGGGTGCGGTCGCGGCCCTGGCGGTCGCAGTCATCATCATCCATCCGACACTGCAAATGCCGGCCGTCTCGCGCTTCATCGATGGAACAGGGCTTGTCTTTGCCGGTCCGGTTTTTCCCTTCGTTTGCATCACGATCGCATGCGGCGCGGTTTCCGGTTTTCATTCCCTGATCGCTTCCGGCACAACGCCGAAAATGCTGGAGCGCGAATCGCGTATTCGCGACATCGGCTACGGCGCGATGGTGACCGAGATGATGGTGGCCTTGATGGCAATCATTGCGGCCTGCGTTCTTTCGCCCGGGCAATATTTTGCGATTAACGCCAAGGGCACGCCGCAGGAGGTGGTGGCGAAGGTTTCCGCCGCCGGCTTTCCTGTCACCGAAACCGAGATGCAGCACCTCGCAAATGATCTCGGGGAAAGCACAATGTTTGGACGCGCGGGCGGGGCTCCGACCTTTGCGGTTGGGATGGCGCACATGTTTGCCCGGATCTCGCCCAGCCCGACGGCGCTCGCCCTTTGGTATCACTTTGCCATTATGTTTGAGGCGCTCTTTATCCTGACGACGATCGACGCCGGGACGCGGGTGGGGCGTTTCCTTCTTCAGGACTTGTTAGGCCAGGTCTGGCGTCCGCTCGGCAACACGCGCGCATGGGGCGCGAACATTCTGGCCAGCGTGCTTCTGGTCAGCGCGTGGGGGTGGTTTCTTTATCAGGGCGTGCTCGATCCGTTAGGCGGCATTAACAGCCTCTGGCCGCTCTTTGGTCTGGCCAACCAGCTCCTATCTGTCATCGCGCTTTGTCTGGGAACCACCATCCTGATCAAAATGGGCAAAGCGCGTTACGTTTGGACGACGCTGGCCCCGTTGGTTTTCATGGTGGTGGTGACCTTTTCAGCCGGCTATCTAAAAATCTTTTCGCCTGATCCGAGAATCGGATTTCTGAGCGGCGCGCGGATGGTGGGTGCGAAAGTTGCGGCCGGACCGACGAGCGTGGATTTCGCGCGTCAGGCCCTGATTTGGCGAATCGACGCGCTTGTCGCGCTTGCCTTTCTCGTGCTTGTTTTTCTCATCGTGACCGGTTGCGCCTGGCAATGGTGGCGCTTCCTGCGCGGGACGAGACCGGTGGTGTTGCACGAAAGCGAGTTCGTGCCGCTGGCCCGGCTACAGGCCGCGGATCGTTAGGCAAAGATGCGCGAGAAAGAAATGCTCGCGGTCGTCGAAGCGCTGGCGAACCAGCCGACGGCGCCATTTCATGAGGATGCGGTGCGGGCGGAAATTGAAAGGCAGCTCGTTCGTTGTCCGCACGTGAAGTTTGAGCGCGATCGTTTTGGAAACGTGATCGCGCATTACCGGCGAGGACGGAGCGCGAAGGCGGGATGGGCACTGGCCGCGCACATGGATCATCCGGGCTGGGTGCGGAGTAAGAGCGGCGAGATGAAATTTCTTGGCTCGGTGCCGGAACACTACCGACAGGATCCGAAGACGAAATCATTCGGTGATTTCGAGATGTGGGACCTTCCAGCCTTTGAGGTTCGCGACCGGCAGATTCATTCCCGCGCCTGCGACGATTTGCTCGGCTGCGCAGAAATCATCTGTGTCTTTCGGGAGTTGGAGGAAATGGACGCGGCAGCGCATTGCGTTGGCCTTTTCACTCGGGCGGAGGAGGTGGGTTTCGTCGGTGCCATCAAGCTCGCGCAGGCCAACATCCTCGCGCGCAATCTGACGATTCTGTCGCTCGAAACGAGCACGCCGCGCGGGACCGCGGAGATCGGCAAGGGGCCGATCATCCGAGTGGGGGACAAGGTTTCGAGCTTTGATGGCCCGGCGACGGCCCGACTGCTCAGCGTCGCAACCGAGGAAGAAATTCCGGTGCAACGTTGCCTGCTCGACGGCGGAACCTGCGAAGCGACTGCCTACCAGCTGTATGACTACACCTGCGCGGCGGCCAGCCTCGCGCTCGGCAACTATCACAACGTCACGCCGGAAGGCACCATTGCGGCCGAGTTTGTTGCGATCGATGATTTTGTCGGAATGGTCCGCTTGTGCGTGGCGGGGGTTTTGCGCAGCAGCGAAGGCAGATGATCCGCAAAAAACGCTCCGGAAAAGACTGGAGACGAATGCGCGGAGTTATCGCGAGTTTTATTAAGCGCCGTGCATTGCCGGGCTTCGCGGGGCGGCGTGTCCCGCATGCGATTTCGGCCTTACTTCCGCCGCAGCGGGACCACGATTTCGGAATCCTCGTAGGCGACGATGACTCTGCCGTCTTCGATCGCTCGCAGGGTGATCTGGTAAATCTGGTTGCCGATTTGCAGGCCAAATTGCTGACCTTCCTGCATGATCTTTCCGTTCAAAATCGCGAAATGAGTGCCGCTGCCCACCGTGACCGAGGTGAGCGAAAAGGCTTCGGGCGCGAGGGACGTTCCCCCGCCAATCTTCGGGCCCGGCTTCTTCCAGCCGATCGGCCAGAAAGGATCGCGCGCGTCACCCGCATCGAAGCTTGATTTGCGCTTTAATTCGACCGTCGTCACGGCGTCCTTGGCGCGGGCGGCGG
>CAWAIY010000004.1:0-128312 GCA_963782205.1 uncultured Verrucomicrobiae bacterium
AAGAGCCTTCCTCGCTTATGTATGTTGATCTAGGTTTGTTCGCGAAGGCGGAATACCTGGCCCTGTTCAAATCAAGATTCAGCCTTCGACGCTGGGGTTACATTCTCTTCTTCACTGCCCTCTTCTGGGTGATGTGGAGCATCGTGGCCTTCGGCCGGGCGCTTGATCATCTCTTCTTTCCCGGCTTCAAACGGCAGCCCGTGCGCGAGCCGGTCTTCATCGTGGCGCCACCGCGAACAGGGTCCACTCTTACTCAGCAGCTCATGAGTCTGGATGAGGAGCGATTCATCTACAACGCGCTCTACCAGACCATTTTTCCTGCCGTCACCTTCCAGCGTTGCTTCGACGCCCTCGTCTGGCTCGATCGAAGGTTGGGCAGGCCGCTGGCGCGGATCGTGTCCTGGGCAGAGAAGGAGTGGTTCGGCGGCTGGGATGACCTGCACAAGATGCGGTTTAATCAGCCGGAGGAGGATGATGGCTTTTTTGTCTACACGTTTCTAAGCGAGGCGATTTTCCTGCTCTTTCTCCACGTCGATGAATTGTGGCAGGCGGGATTCCAGGACGATCTGCCGGCGGCAAAACGCCGCAAGGTGATGGCGTTTTACCGCAGCTGTCTGCAACGCCGGCTCTTTGCCAGCGGGGCGCAGAAGACCATCCTGACCAAGGCGACGCAATCCTCTGGCGCGGTGGAGTCACTGCTGGAGGCATTTCCGGACGCGAAGTTTATCACCATCATCCGGCATCCCTACGAATCGGTCGCTTCACATGTCAGCGTGTTCTGGCCCGTCTGGCAGGCGCACTCGCCGGACCTGCCAAAAGATGGACCGGTCTCCCAGGCGTACGCGCGTCTCGCCGCGCGATGGTTTCGGCATCTCTTCGAGTTCCGGAACAAGGTGGATCCGCGGCAATATTACTGCATCGATTACCGCGATCTGACGCGCGATCCCAAGGCCACTTTGGAGCAGCTTTATGCTCACTTTGGATGGACGATGAGTGAGGCCTACCGGGAGAAGCTGGCGTGCGCGAACGCCCGACAACTCCACTTCAGCAGCAAGCATAAGTATTCGCTCGAGGAGTTTGGCCTGACAAAGGAATGGTTGCACGAGGAACTGGGAGATCTGCTTGAATATTACGCCCTTGGTGAGGAGGCCGAAGACGTCGCCTCGGAGGAAGCATTGCCGGACCATGCTCAACATAGCGAACGCGACAAAAAGGAGGCCATTGCCTACCATGGCGGAAACCACCTTCGTTCTGTCGAAAACCTCAATGGCCACGAACAGGGCGAGGGCGACGTTGCGCGTCGCGCGACCGAGCGCCACGAGTCGACCGCTATCTCCGCCGGCTCTACGCGACCGCCGGTCGAGAAGCAATAAAATCTCGCTGACACTGCGTCAGCGCGAGTCACGACCGCGATCCCCAGGCTGAAGGGCCTGCCATATTCGTTGAAATGCGCGGCGGATAAGGTCATTTCGAACTGGAGTGAAAGCCATCCGAGCGACCAGCGAAGGAAAAAACCAGGATTGGCGATGGCCGCTGTTCCAAGGACTCCTCCCCTTCGACAAAACGCGGCTGACTCCGGATATCATGGCTGGCATCACGCTGGCCGCACTCGGCATCCCCGAAGTCATGGGCTACACCAAGATTATCGGTGCGCCGGTCATCACCGGGCTCTACACCATGCTGCTGCCGATGCTGGCCTTTGCCATTTTCGGCTCTTCTCGCCATCTGGTGGTGAGCGCCGATTCCGCAACGGCAGCCATTGTGGCTGCGGCCCTGACTTCGATGGCGTTCGTCGCCAACAGCCCAAAATACGTCGCTCTCACCAGCCTGATCGGCCTTGCGGCGGCGGGCATGCTTTTGCTGGCGCGAGTATTCCGCCTCGGATTTCTGGCCGATTTCCTTTCGCGCACCGTCCTGGTCGGCTTCCTCTCCGGCGTCGGAATCCAGATCGCTCTCGGTGAATTGCACGGCATGCTGGGTCTCGAAAAGGGTGGCCACGGATTTCTGGGAAATCTCCTCTTTACCTTCCAGCATTTGCCGGAAACGCAGCTGCCGAGCCTGTTGATTTCGCTTGTGGTGCTGGCCGTGATCATTGGGTCGGAGAGTTTGGCGCCGCGTTTTCCAGGCGCGTTGCTGGCGCTGGTGGGGACGATTGCGGCGAGCGCATATTTTCGATGGAGCGATCACGGAGTGCATGTGATCGGACATGTGCCGGGCGGCCTTCCTCACCTTGGGCTGCCGGCTGTTTCATGGAGCGATATCGGATTGGTGCTGCCTGTTTCCGGATACTGCTTTATTGTCATTCTTGCCCAAAGCGCCGCCACCTCGCAGGCTTATGCGTTGCGCGACCGGGATCGTTTCGATCTAAATGTCGACCTCGTTGGGCTCGCCATCGCCAACGCTGCCGCCAGTTGCAGCAGCACATTCGTCGTCAATGGCAGTCCAACCAAGACCGCCATGGTGGATGCCGCCGGTGGGCGAAGCCAGATTTCGCATCTCACTGCCGCCACGATGGTGCTGCTGGTGCTGTTGTTTCTTACCCGACCGCTTAGTTTCCTGCCCAGCGCGGTCCTGGCCACGATTGTTTTTCTGATCGGCCTCAAATTGATCGATCGTCGTGGCCTGATGGAAATCTATCGCAAGACGCCGATCGAATTTGGGGTTGCGATTGCCACTGCGGCGACGGTGGTGTTCGTCGGAGTGGGCCAGGGAATCGTATTAGCGCTGGTGCTCTCATTGCTCCAACATGTCCGCCACAGTTATCGCCCCAATACCGGGGTGGTGCTTCACGACGTCAATGACCGTTGGCGCTTGGAAGAGGCCACTCCGGGCAAGATGATCGAGCCGGGGCTGGTGATGTTTTGGTTCGGCTCCGACCTTTTCTATGCCAACGCGTCACGCTTCGCCGAAAAGGCGCGCCAGTTGGTGGACGAGTCACCAACTCCGGTGCGCTGGCTGGTCATAGATGCCAGCGCCATTACCGACATTGATTTCTCGGCAGGGAAGGCTTTCCTCGAATTGCAGCAGGATCTCGCGAAAAAGGGCGTGGTCCTTGGAATTACCCGGATCAACCGGCGCGACTATCCAGATTTTGACCGTCTGGGCCTGGCCGCGGCGATCGGAGAGGATCACATCTTTGCCTCACGCCATGAATGTATCGCGGCCTACCGAGCGGCGGTCGGCTCATGATCACCGACAGCGGCGACACGCTCTGGCTGGACATGTTTCGGAAGACCCCGGTGCAGATCCCTCTTTCGCGGCGACAAAGGAGAGCATCGAGAAGGTGCTCGTCTTCCGACATCGGAAAGAGATCGGGCGCGTTATTTTCATCTTTGCCCCGCACCGCGGCACAAACCTGGCGCAGAATTGCCTCGAGCGTAGCCGCTCGATATTCAGCCCATATAAGACCTAAGGCTTACCTGGCGATACAGGCGGCTCCGCTTTTGGTGTCCGCATCTCGAAGGTTCCGCCGTGAAACGAAAATGTGAATCGCGAGCGGGTCTTTCTCGGTGTGCATTGCTTCCACCACGATTTCCACCTCTTGAATCGCCGCTTTAAGGTTTTGCAGAGCGTAATTATTCCGGTATTGAATAACCGGCCATGCCTGACAATTCGGAACCTTCGCCGGCCTCCAGAATTTTACCTGGACCGGCTCACCTGCGGACATATCCCGCTTATGATCTGGTGGCCTGGCAACCACAAGGTGTCCTGGATGATCGTCTGCTGGACGAGATTGGTGAATGGCTTTGTGATCTCGAAAAAGTGTGGCCGCCGCCGAGGAGATTCGTTGATTTCAGTCGATTAACGGAGGTGGCAGTTCGCACCAGTCATGTTTTTAATTTTGCAAGGAAGCGGGCAGAACAATTCCCCGGGGTGATGCCGGTGAAGTCGGCTTTGTTTAGCGGAGATTGGATCGGTTTTGGCATTGCCTGCATGTACGAAGGTCTGATGAAGGGAACACTGATCGATGCGCGTGCATTTCGTGACCGCGCGAAGGCCGCCGTCTGGCTCGGTGTGCCGGCGGAGGTTTTGAAACTCGAAGATACACCCGCGCCCCCGCATTAGGCGCCGTTTCGTGTAGCAATTTCCCCTTGAACCCAATTCAAATCCCGAGCGAGGGAGGCAAGCAAATCAACGTCTTTGGAACTCCGATAGTCATTCGCACCCAGGGACGCGATTCTGGCGACGCGGTCGCAGTGGCCCAATCGCACGGCGTGCCGAGCGGCGGCGCGCCCGATCTTACTTCTTGTGATTCCTCAGGGCCGTCATGCAGCCTCGCAGGTCATGCGAATTGATTTCATAGCATAGTTTCAGTGATCGAGGGACAGCAATTCAGATCGAGCTTGGCCAGATAAAAAAATCGGCCCCTCAACGAAGAGGGGCCGATGCAAAAGCCAGCAGGAAGGATGCGCTAGAAGTGGAATCGGATGCCACCGCCTATCAACTGCTGGTTGAATTCACTACTGTTGTCGAAGTGGTCGTTGTAGTGGACATATTCCAGGAATTTGTATTCGAGGAAGATGCTGGTCTTGGGGTTAAAATAGTAATCGGCTCCCGCGAAGGCCTGCCAGGCGAAGCCGCCAGCATTGCCGTTTCCGCTGGTCTGGAAGCCATTGACATTAAGACCAGGGGTTTCGGCAAAGTAACCACCGGCGCCAGCGCCAATGTAGGGTTGGAATCTTTGATTGCCGAACTTGATGATGCCGTTGGTGAGGAAAGCGCCGGAGTTGATGTTGATACTCGAGCTGCTGGTCTGGGTGACCACGCCATTAACATCCACGACCTTGGAATCGGCCCCCCTTTTCCATCCATTGTAAAACATGTCTTCTTCGAGTGCGAAGCGGATCGTGCCGGTTCCGAAAACATAACCGAGTTTGAGACCGCCAAAGAAACCGGCGTCAGACTTCGGATCGATGGTCAGAACGTCCCCATTGAGGTTGGTGAAGCTTCTGCTTCCGCGGGTTTCCTGATAGACGTTGGCTCCGAGCAGGATCGCCGCATAAAAGCCCGTCCCATAAACCTCCGGGGCCGGAGGTGGTGGCGGCGGCGCTGCCACGGTTTCGCCGGCTTGCGCTGGCCTAACGAGAAATACCATCATCGCCAATATTGGAAGAATTAATAGTTTTTTCATTTTGAAGGGTTTTTGGTTTGCTCCTGTGCGGGATAGTGCGGCAAAGATTGAGTTGCCGGCTATAGGACCTTAGTCGTACCCGGCTGGCGTAACAGGCCTCGCTTCAGCACGACTCAGGTAGCCGTCGTGATTCGCATCACCTCATGTTCTCTCGGGGGTGAGCGTGGCGAGACGCGTAGCCCGAGAACGGTGAAGATCGCCTGAAACCTGCGGCTCGCAGCCAGAACCGCCACAATCGAAAACAATCATAACCGCCGGGGATCGTATTCCAAGGATCAAGCAGTGTGATCGGGAAAAAGCTCCAGCTTACAGACTAGGGCAAGAACCCACGATGCCCTCGGCGCCGAAAAGAAAACGCGCCGTCGCCGATAATAATGCCGCCCGAGGTCGATGTGAGGCCTTGCGGAAGAGGAAACGGTGAAGCGTCTATTCCTTTCTTTTGGTCCGCGTCGTTTATCTCATGACGGTGTTGCTTTTCCCGCGCATTCCCGAGGGCGGAGAAACGCCCAGTGGTGCCGGATCACGATGACCTGAGTGTAGACGATCCAGGCCAGCATCAGTGTCGATAGCAGCGTCAGCAGGTTGAAGACGAGGAGCAGCCGCGACTTTCGCTTCTCGAGCCGGACCTGCAATGCGTCCACGTCCGCGCGCACCGCCTGAACGTTCGCCTGCACCTCGCCCAGTCTGGTGTCGATGCGCTGAGCCAGCGCTTTGAGCGCGGCAATGGTCTCAGGGTTGACGTCGCTATTCTGCTCCACCACCAGTGCCCGCAACGTGCTGCGCAATTGCGTCGTGTCCGCGGACAGCCCTTCGAACCGATTGAAGGTCTCGTCCAGCGCCGCCAGCCGCGGCGCGCGCTCGGCCATCATCGGCAACGAGCTCACCAGGCTCAGCACGTTACTCATGGCCGCCACCGCATCCCGCACTGGAGCCAGCGTCTGCTGCATCTGCGCGATGCGCGGCGCCAGACTTGTCTCCAGGCGCTCGTTCAACGCGTTGAGTACGGGGCTGTTCGCCGGCCTCTGTCCGCCGACGGTGGTGATGGTTTCGGCGGCCTGGCGCACCTCCGCCCGGCTCGTCGCGACGAGAGCGTCCACCCGCCCCACTCCCGCATCGACCACACCTACGCCGATCTCAATAGCGCCAAATCCCTTCAGCGCGAGGTCGCTCGCCGCGCGACTAACGAACCACGCGCCGACGATGCCGAAGAGGCTCAGGCCAACGAAGAGCGCCGCAAGGGCAATCGCGGCAAAGCGAGCTGTCTTTTCAAGAATTGACATATTGAGTCCCGATTCGACGAACTAGACTCTATCGCAAGTGGAGGAAGTGCCACTCAAAACGGCGGCTCTTCCTCCGTGCCTGATGTTCTCGCTTGTGAGTCGCGCCTAAAGGATGCCGTCGATGACGGCGTGAAGCGAGTTCAGGTGGGTGGCGCCTCGAAAGATTTCTCCTTCTTTGCCGTGCCCCGCCTTAATGTTCCTCGGCGAGATTGAAGCATATTCCGCCAGTCTTGAAGGTTCTCCGCGGTAGTTCTTTTTTCGTCCTACTCTCAGCCAGGGCGAAGCATGCCGGCGTCACTGCCTTTTTTCACTTCCCGAGGCCCACCCCGCATGCTCCAAAACCCCGTCAGGCCTGCGCGCAGACGGCGGAAAAAGACCGCGTTTTTATCCGCCCCGCGCGTTGCAACTGACGGGCCGGTTAGGACCGGGACGGGAAGAGCTCGATTGCGCTAGACTGAGAGCTTATTCCGCCAGTCTTCAAGGTCCCTCGCCGTGGCGCTTCGATCACGCAGCGTTTCCTCGAGGAATGATAGTTGTAGGACCATCGTCCTATACCGGTTTTTGGCGCTCGGAGCAAAATTCTCCACATCGGCCCGGTATGAAGACGTCGCGAACTACCACATCGCATTCCCTTCATGGGAGCGTGCCGGGTCCGCCGCAGCTCCGTTACCATGCAGAGCATCGGCTAATGACATGGCAACCCCATGGGGTGCTCGATGATCGCCTGCTGGATGACATCCTCGCCTGGGTTTTTGGAGTTGAAAAGGTTTCCCGTCCGTTTGATCGCTTCATTGATTTTGGTCATCTGGCCCGGGTCTCGATTCAAATTGGTCATGTCTTTACGATCGCGCGGGAACGTGCTGAGGGATTTGCTGGAGTAAGTCCGATTAAGTCTGCCTTCTTTTCTGACGAGGTGGTCGGGTTTGGAATTGCCCGTCTCTATGAAGCTCTGATGGAAAATACTTTAATTCAGGCGCGCGCGTTTCGCGACCTGTCAGCCGTTGCCAAATGGCTGGCGGTTCCCGTCGAAATTCTGAAGCTGGAAGACGCTCCGGCGCCACCTGCCAAAGAAAGACTTCCAAACTCTACCTGATTACATCCTATGCGACACAGGCGGGCATCTCCCGGTTATCCTGCTTCGCACGGCTGCGTCCGCCTGCCGGAGGAATTCGCGGAGGATCTGGTTTTTGCCTGCTGCGCGAAAAGGACAACGTCGCCGGGGACACGCATCGCCATCCAGTAGGTGGCGATGGCGATAGTGCCATAAAAGGGTCGACCCGAAGACCTGGCTGAGAGCCTGATTTTTCATCGCTTTTTCAATTTTCCTTTCACCGAAGGCGCTTGGCGCACCGCTTGGGCAGAGCGTGCATCTCGTGAGAGAATTCGCCTGCAGGACGTTAGGCCGGGCCGTTGGTCGGTCCCGGCGAGCTGCGCCCTGGTGTCCTGTTCTGCAGGAATTTGCTTTGCGAGGCGCGCAAGATCTGGGAAAAGAAGGGCAAGAACCGATGCGTAGCGTCGGCGAGCCCCAACTAGGCTTTCTAATAATGAGCTGCACGACGTCAATCTGGTCGATGCCGATCCGGTCGTGCCGCGAGCCCGGTTGCGGCTACCTGTTTTTTTTGTGTGTGTGTTTCGCGATGCTCGCGCCGCTTTGCGCGGGCGCGGCGCAGGCTAAGCGCGTTCTGGTGGTTCACTCCTTTGGGACCGTCGCACCGCCGTTTACGATTCACTCGACCGCATTTGAAACCGAACTGGTTGAGAAAATGGGCCAAGGTGTTGATCTCGACGAAGTCTCGCTGGACATGGCGCGCTATGCTGATCCTCACTTGCAAGACGCTCTGGTTGAGTATCTGCAAAAACGCCAGGCCGAATGGCAGCCGGATCTGGTGGTGCCGATCGGCTCGCCCGCCGGTGTATTTGTTGCGAAATACCGGCAGCGTCTTTTTCCGGACGTTCCGATTCTGTATTGCGGAATGGACCGGCGACGTCTGCCGCCCGATGAGGCTGCAAACAACGCCGCCTTTGTCGGTGAAAATTTCGACCTTCCCGGGTTCGTCAAAGACATTCTCCAGATTGCGCCCTCGACGAAAAACATCGCGGTCGTGATCGGGGCCTCGCCGGTAGAGAAATACTGGGCGAATGCTTTTCGCCAGGCCTTCCAACCTTTCACTGACCGGGTCAACTTCATCTGGCTGGATGATCTGCCATTCGATCAGATGCTCGACCGGGTCAGCAAGCTACCGCCGGACTCGTTCATCTTTCTCATTCTGCTGATTCGGGACGCAGCGGGGGTGAGTCACAACGCGGACGAGGCGCTGCAACGCATGCACGCCGTCGCAAACGCGCCGATCAACAGCATCTTCCAACACCAGCTCGGACTCGGGATTGTCGGTGGCCGGCTTTACCAGGCCGAAAAGGAGGGAATCGAATCAGCGCACATCGCGGTGCGCATCTTGCACGGCGAATCGGCCTCGAGTTTCCCACCGAAAATCGTGGGACCACTCCCACCCCGCTATGACTGGCGCGAGCTGAAGCGCTGGAGGATCGACGAAAGAAACCTTCCGCCCGGCAGCACGATTTTGTTCCGCTCGCCCACTGTATGGCAGCAATACCAAAGATGGATCATCGCCGGGATATCGGTGTTCGTCCTGCAAGCGCTGCTCATCTTCGGGTTGCTGGCAAATCTGATCAAACGTCGGCGCGCAGAAGGTTCGCTTAGCGGAGAGCGAAGCGCGTTTTGAACGCATGGCGGATGCCGCTCCGGTCCTGATCTGGATGTCGGGCCCGGACAAACTGTGCACTTTCTTCAACAAGGAATGGCTGGATTTTACCGGTCGCCAAATGGAGCAGGAGCTCGGCAACGGCTGGTCGGATGGGGTTCATCCCGAGGACCTTGAAGACTCTCTGCAGACTTACGGAAGCGCATTCGACGCGCGTGAATCTTTTGTAATGCAATATCGGCTCCGGGACCACGATGGGCAATACCGCTGGCTGACGGACCATGGCGTGCCCCGTTATGGGCCGCGAGGGAACTTCCGCGGCTACGTCGGCGCGTGCGTGGACATCACCGACCTGCTGGAAAAGGAGCGGGCATTGCGCGAAATCGAAGATCGAGTCGCACTCGCAGCCGAGGTCGCCCATTTGGGGGTGTGGGAGTTGGACACCACGACCTACGATCTCTGGATTTCTGACAATGGCCGAAAGCTATTTGGCTTCGAACCCGATGGCCCGATCAGTTACGCAGCATTTCAAAATCGAGTGCATCCAGAAGATCGGACGCGGCGTGCGTCCACAATCAAGCGAGCCATTGAAACGCAAGGTGGCTACGAATTGGAGTATCGCTGCCTGCTCCCGGACGGCAGTGTCCGCTGGATCGGTGGGCGCGGACACTGCGTCAGTGACAAAGATGGCAGGCTCACGCGCTTTGTGGGGGTTTCGATGGACACAACCGACCTGAAACAAGCGCAGCAACTTTTCCAGTTCGCGACCGAAGCATCGCCCAGTGGCGTCGTGCTCGCAGATGCTGAAGGACGAATTGTTCTCGTCAACGCACACGTCGAAGAACTCTTCGGCTACGGCCGCGACGAACTCGTCGGCAAATCTGTCCAGATTCTCCTGCGGGAGCGTTTTGCTTTCTACACCCCCGCGAATCGTGACGAATCTTTCGCCGAGGCACAGGGACGCGCGGCGGGAGCAGGTGGCGAATTACTTGCCCTCCGCAAGGATGGGAGCGAGTTCCCGATGGAGATCGATTTGAACCCGATTCAAACGCCTCAGGGTTCCCTTGTGCTTGCGTCGATCGTCGATATCTCGGCGCGGAAGCTGGCCGAAGAAGAGGCGCAACGCCGGCGGGACGAGATCGATCTGCTCACCCGGGTCAGTCTCCTCGGTGAAATGACCGCCTCCATCGCCCATGAGGTGAATCAGCCGCTCTCAGGCATCATCAGTAACGCCGGCGCCGGCGAACGCTTCATCGATCGGGGCAATGTGAATCTCGAGCAGCTTCGTGAGATTTTGGTAGATATTGGGGCGGACGGGCGGCGGGCGCATGATGTGATGCAGAACATCCGCAACACGGTCAAGAGAGGCGGGAC
This sequence comes from uncultured Verrucomicrobiae bacterium, assembly GCA_963782205.1. Lineage (GTDB taxonomy): Bacteria > Verrucomicrobiota > Verrucomicrobiia > Chthoniobacterales > UBA10450 > Palsa-1392. Next base: position 10,506 of record CAWAIY010000004.1, read on the forward strand.
GATCCGGGAACGACTATCCATTAACGACGTGGTCACGCATGTGGCGCACCTGATCGAGCCCGACGCGGCGGCGCATTCGTGCCAACTGCAAATCTCCCTGGCCGACGAGTTGCCGCCAGTCAACGGTGATCCGATCCAGATCCAGCAGGTATTGGTCAACCTGATTGGCAATGCCTTCGATGCCATGAAGGAGACGGCGTTGGAGAATCGCAAAGTAGAGGTGAGCACCGGGAGAAATGGCGATCAGACGATTGTTCTGAGTGTTCGCGATCACGGCATTGGCATCGACGAAGAATCGCGGAGCCGCCTCTTCGACCGGTTCTTCACGACGAAGGCGGACGGGTTGGGAATGGGGCTCGCCATTGTGCGTTCGATCATCGAAGCGCACGACGGAACCATCGTGGCGGAAAACGCCCCCGGCGGCGGTGCTTGCTTCTCGGTGACATTGCCGATAAGCAAGGGACTGTCAAAATGACCGTCGCACCTTCCCTCGTTTTCGTGATCGATGATGATCCGTCCACGCGAAAAGGTCTGAGTCGCTTGCTGGACTCGGCGGATTACGAGAGCGAGATTTTCGAATCCGCTGAGGACTTCCTGGATCATCCACCTCACTCCGGACCGGCCTGCATTATCGTTGACGTGCAGATGCCGGGATTGAATGGGCTGGAATTCCAGGAAACTCTGATCCGACGCCGGCGCGAGGAACAGTTGATCTTCATTACCGGGCACGGCGATATTACCATGTGCGCCCGGGTGATGAAGGCGGGCGCGGTTGATTTTCTACCGAAGCCGTTTCGGCCGGGCGAGCTCCTCAAGTGTGTGGAGCGTGCGCTCGCGCGATCCGCGGAGCAACGGCGGATTGCGGCGGAAAAGAACGAAGCCCGACAGTTGTTTGATTTGCTCACTCCGCGCGAGTTTGAGGTCATGCAACTGGTCGCCATTGGTCTGCTCAACAAGCAGGTTGGCAGCGAGCTCCGGATGGCCGAGAAGACCGTGAAACTCCACCGCGGCCGCGCGATGCACAAGCTGCGCATCACTTCCGTGGCCCAATTGGTTCGATTGATAGAAAAGGCAGGCGCTGCCCCATTTACGCCACATCAGACCAAGGTCTGATACCAGCTCACCGACGAATTGGTTAATTCTAGAGGCGTTAGAGGCGTCTTTACCGGTTGCAGCCTAAGCGGCTGTCGCTATTCGCCGTCTCTCACCAGCGGGCCGAAAGCATGATCCTAGAGGAAGAAAATCCTAAAACTGTCGGATTGCCGATCGACAATCCTTCTCAACACGTCGTCTGTCTGGTCGATGATGACCCATCCATCCGACAATCTGCCGGCCGCCTTCTGGAGTCCGACGGCTTTACGGTGCGCGCGTTCAGCGACCCAAAGGATTTTTTGGTCTACATCGCGAATAATGCTGTTGAAGTTGTCGTCCTGGATATCTGGATGGATCGAATAACGGGAATGGAGGTCTTCGCGCACCTTTGCGCCCGCTCTCCGCAAGCGAAAACGATCTTCATTACTGGCCGTGAGGACAGGGCCGCTCGCGCCACTGTGATGCAGGCGGGAGCCTTCGCGTTTTTCATCAAACCCTTTGACGACGTGCAGTTCTTAAAGACGGTGCACCGTGCATTTTCTTACTGCGTTGCCGGAGGAGGAGCATGACGATCACCTGCGCCGCGGCCTTCAACCTGGACAAAGCATTGGTCCATTGGGCGGTGAGAAAATACCACCGTTTTCTGATCGAACGGCGCTCCAATATGCGACAGGTGCGCTTAAAAGGTCACGATTCTTGCTCACACCAGGTGACCGATGAAAACCTTGAAGACCTCCGCACGCTCCCGAGGAAGCTTCGCCTCCCCATCGGGACCGTTGCGTCCGGCAGCTCTGCCGACCGCAGGCTCATCGCGCTCTCCCGGGACGCGAGCATGAGCGCAATCGAACACTAGGGATTACTCGAATATATGCAGCAAAAAAGAGAAAGCGGTTTGTGGGACGAACCTCACCCAAACGGCGGCGCTATTTGCCTGCTCGACGATGATCCGTCCGCCCTGAAAGGAGCCAATCGGTTGCTTTCGTCCGCAGGCTGGGTAGCAAAGTCCTTCGACGACCCGCACTCTTTTTTGGACTACGCTCAGACTCATCGCCCCAAGCTCGTGGTACTTGATATTCTGATGCCAGTCATGAACGGCCTAGAGGTGCAGAGAAGGCTGCGCAACATCTCGCCCTCAACAAAGGTGATTATCCTCACAAGCAACGACGATCCGACAGTTCGCGGCAAGGCGATGGAAGTAGGAGCTGTCGCTTTTTTCCTAAAACCGGTCGACAACGACGCGCTTTTGGAAGCAATTAGAGTTAACGCCGACGGTAGCTAACTCGGAAGCGCTAACAGTAACTTGTTCCGTTCTTCATCCGTCGGGCTCCACAATTTCTACGATAGCGAAATTGGGCGGGACCAAGGCCGCTCGACTTCCCGACCAGCGAAATCCACTTGGGCTCGCAGCGTGAACAGCGGTTGGACTGATTAGTCGCGTACGAAACGATCAACACCGGTCGGCTCGTCCAGCCAGCCCGGCAGCAGATCCGCTTTGGTGTTGAGCACCACAGGCGGGAAAAGAGCTTGCTTAACTCCGCCTACTCTGATGGGTCGTTGGTCTTGAGAGCACGGTTCAGGAGCCTGCTAACAACCGCGAAGAAAAACCCGGTGGAGAGGCCACACATCAGAATACCCGTCAGGCCCTCAATGGCACCGACCAGTTGCCATCGCTCTGGCAGCACAACATCGCCGTAGCCGACCGTGGTGTAGGTGATCCCGGAAAAGTAAAACGATGTTTGCGCGTCGGGGATGCTTCCTACGGAAAAGTAAAACAGCCCCCACAGGCAGATCTCGATCACGTGAAGCAAGATCAGACACCAGGTGGCCCGGATCAGCATCCAGGTCATTGGCCAAAATCCACTAGGCGGAGGGCCATGCCAACCCAGCCGGGCTCGTAGCAGTCCGGCCAAGCCAACCGCATGCACGGAGACTGTCACAGCTACCAGAATACCCGCGGCGAGAAGTTTTAGGAGCACAGTCAGCGGCTGGTTACAGAGGAGTGGGAAAAGCAAAAATCGGTGTGGTGGCGCCGCCGGCCGGAGCTGCATTTCTGGTCGGCCAAGTACCGGTCGTCATCTCCCGCGCAGAACTCGCCGTGAACAGGAGTAGCGGCGCCCGGGAAACGGAATGCTTCATTTTCTGGTTGCTGCCTTGGTGCAGTCAGCGCATTCAAGGATGAGCCTCAGCCAATTTCTTCATCGCCGCTCTCCCTCTCGACTGCAATGGCCCCAGTCCGCTGCCGGGGAGAAACCAAATGCCCTTATCCTTGGAACGGCAGTAGAGAAGGTTGACGCCATCGTGGGTGATCGCGTGGTGATAGGTCGCGCTTTGATTTTCAGCCAGGAAATTGAAAAAGGCGTCTCGCCATTGGTCGAGGGTATAAGGAAAAAGCCCTTCTCCTAACTTCCTCAATTCTTCGATGCTGATGGTGTGAATCGATTTCGCCATCGCATCAAGGCGCTCTTTGGTGAGCGTTTCGTAGTCAACGAATTTATCGAATGGCATGATCTCTTTCCTTTCCCTCGGGCTTTATTAGCGATGGCCAGCCGTGATCGCCTATCGGACCTTGGTCCTATTCCCGACCACGGCGTCTCGTGGAACCTAGGGGAACCGGTATGCGCCCACTCCTTCAGGAAATCCGTCACAATCCGCTCCTCTGGCTGCTGATTTTCGTGCCGGTCGTGCTCGTGGTGGAGAAGCTCCAGCCGCATGCCTACACGCTGCACTTCGTTCTCTCGATCCTGGCCATCGTCCCGCTCGCCGCCCTGCTCAGTCACGCCACGGAGTCCGTCGCTGCGAAGACCGGAGATTCAATCGGCGGCCTGTTGAACTCCACGCTTGGCAACTTGACTGAGCTGGTGATTGCGATCACCGCCCTGCAGGCCGGGCAATACACGCTCGTGAAAGCGTCGATCGCGGGCGCGATTACGACCAACTCCCTGTTCATGCTCGGCGCTTGCTTTCTCCTCGGCGGCCTCCGTTATCACGTGCAGGAATTCAACCGCGTGGCGGCGCGATTTCAGGCTGGCCTGCTCTTCCTCGCCACGGTCGCGCTGCTCATTCCCTCCACGATTGGCGCGCGCCTGCCCGCGGAGAACGAGAAGTTCAATCGCGAGTTGAGTCTGGCGCTGGCAGTCTTGCTTCTGCTCGCCTACGCGCTGGGCCTGTTGTTTTCGCTCAAAACTCACGTCGAGCTGTTCGCCGGAGCGGCCGAAGAAGGAGAAGCGGCGTGGCCGATCGGCCTCGCCCTTGGGACGCTCGCCGGCGTCACGGTTTTTGTCGCCCTCGTGAGCGAAGTCTTCGTCGGATCTGTTCAGGAAGCGGCCAAATCCTTTGGAATGACCCCCGCCTTCGTCGGCTTCATTGTCGTCGCGCTGGTCGGCGCAGCCGCCGAAATGGCCGCGGCATTTTCCGCCGCACGCAAAAACCGTCTCGATCTGAGCGTCAGCATAGCGTTGGGCAGTTCCGCCCAGATCGCGCTCTTTGTCGCGCCGGTTCTCGTCCTGCTTAGCAGCTTTATTGGGCCGGCGCCGATGGACCTGAATTTCTGGCCCGGCGCGGTCGCGATGGTTTTCTTTGCCACCCTGACCGCGGCGCTGGTGACGAATTCCGGCCGATCCGCCTGGTTCATCGGCGCGCTTGTGCTGACGGTTTACCTGATGTTTGCCGCGGCTCTTTATCTCCTGCCACCGCCGGCTGCGAGCTGAGTCGTAAAGGCGATTCCGAAGCAGGCCGTGGCTAGTGACTGTGGCTGTGATTGGGACCAGGTTGGACCGAGAACGGATGCAAAGCCGCGCCGCATCCAAGCCGCAGCGGAAAAGGAAACGGCCGATTCGTTAGGCACTACGTGGCCCATTTCGGGGCCGTGGCTTCGGTCGATCCGCCAAGGCCCTGCGCGTCCGGGATGCGCGCGAGGGCGAGGTCTTCGGGGAGGACGTAAAGTTTGTCCAGCGTGCGGTCGAGGAGATCGAGTTCCTGGCGCAACGCAGCGTGACGAACGGGGGGCAGCGTATTCGCGAGATTGATGATCATCGCACGGAGTCGCCGCGCGATCTGGATATTCGATGCGCCGTAAAATCGAATCTCGACGAAGGCGAGGTGGACGAAATCAGCCCAATCCGGCGTCCGAAAAATGACGCGCAACGTGGCAGATTGATCGAGGACGTAGTCAGTACCGGAGATTGCGACGGCCGGCGCTGCGCAGCAGTCGATGAAGCTGATCGATTGCGAGCACGGCGGTGGTCGGATCGTTGATCGCCGCGGAGAGCGCCTTGATCGCAATGTCGACCAGGATGCGAATGGCGAAGAGCGGATCCTGCTCCAGCGTGCGCTCGGAGCCGAAGATCACGCACCCGCGCAACAACTCGTCATCGATCGCCGCGGCGCCGCCGTGCAGGAGGAAGAGTGGTTCGCCCGCGCCGACAAAATCGCCCACCTGGGGCGCGAACTCGATCACCCCGTTCGCTTTCTTCGCCTCCTCGACCAAACTTGGCAGGTTCACCGCGAGCACGACGGCGGATCTACCGCGGTGCAGGATCGTCTGCTCGACGGGGGCGATGCCCTCCGGCGTCATGGTGGTGACTGGCTCGCTCGCGGCCTTTTCGGGATAGACACTTTCGATCACGCGAAGCCCTTCGTCGCCGACGCGCTTTACGAGGCTCACCGGGCGCAGGAGGCGGGCGGCGTAGTCGATGAGGAAAAGGAAAGCCGCAAGGCAGATGAGCCCGAGCGAGGCGACCACGCAGAGGAAGAGCTGGGGAACGCTGCCCTCGAGGCGATTGACTGCTCTGACGGCGAAAAGGAGCGTGAAAACAAACAAGGCCACCGTGTAACGAATCACGTTGTCCCGGAGCAGGGTCGTCGCGATGACGCGAGGTGTGTACTGTCCGCTCGCGACCTGGATCGCCACGAGGAGCGAGCCAAACGTAAAGACGACGAAGGAAAGGCTGAGTGTAATGACAGTGTTGCAGAGAGCCCTGGCGCCGTCGATTCCGAGATCGAACCACGCCCAACCCGTGTGCGCCTCGATCACCTGGACGATGGCGCGGAAGATTCGCTCCGCCATTCCGGCAAAGACCGGAATGATCCAGAGCGATGAGCGTAGATAACTCCGAATTCTGTTACGCAGTTTCCAGCTCATGCCTGATTTTTGCACTCGTTAGGCCGGTGCGAACCGGTTCGTATGATGCATAAAATGCTCAGAGCGGAAGGATCGCGATCCGGACGACCGCGAAGGTAAACACCGTAGCGGCGAAAAGGAAGGCGACGACGCGGACGCGGCGCTGTTCGAATTTGCTCGAGGCATTGGCAAAAAAGAGGACCGTGGCGAAGAGCACGGTATTGGCGAGGTACTCGCCGGAAGTGTTGCCAGCAGCGCGCGAGGTTTTCAACTTTTCCGCGGCGCTGGCCGTGGCAGCAGCGGCCTCGCGGGTTCCCCGGACTTCGTAGAGTCTCGGGACGAAGGGATGGGCATCGGCCTTGGGATTTTCGAACGGCTTCTGTGCCATCCAGGCCTCGTACGCTTTCCGTGCGTCGGGCGGGAAACGCTGCTCGTAAAACTGGGCCAGTTTTTCATTCCCAGCCTGTTTGGCGGCGAGCAATTCCATGAACATTGCGGTGTGAATTGTCGCCGCCTGCATCCCCTGTATGCTTAACAGATTGGCCCGGCGCTCAAGCGCACTGAATTCATTCAAGAGTCGATTCGCCCGTCGTGTCCAGGCCGCCGATTCATAGGAGCACCACGCGGTGCCCAATGTCGCCAGCGCCATGAGCAGCGCGGCCACTGGCTCTACCCAGCGCTTCTTCTCCGGCTCAACCCAGGAGAGCTGTGTGGTTACCATACGAAATATTCAAGCGCTCTTCGGAGAGTTCCTATCGGACCTTGGTCCAATGCACGAGATTGCGCGAGCGCGTTGATGATAACGGGAGGCCGTGGGCAGCACCGGCGTTTATGAAAAAGGCAAAATCCTCGAGCGCTTCTCTCCAGCTTTCCGATGCGCTCCGGGACGCGCGGAGTCGCGTCAACTCTGCGGGAGAACCGCTCGGGGGACCAACTCAATCCGTCGAAGTGACGAAGAGCGAAACGCCTGGTCCGGTAAAACGTCCCGGGGCTGAATCGTCCCAATCGACGAGTCCGGAGGCAATACGGCGGGAATCACCATTCACGAGCAAGGAATCGGCCTCGCTGCCGGCACCGTATTCCGCCGAACAATAGCGACCTCTGTATGTCGCGACGAGCCGTGCGACCAATCAGCCTAGTTGCAACTTTTCTGATCATCACGGGAGGCTGTGCCACCATTCGCGCCCAGGATCTGGAACCCCGCGCCTACAGCAACTCGCCGACCGGACTCAATTTCGTTCTCCTGGGCTATGGTTACACGACCGGCAGCGTCCTCACCGATCCGTCTCTGCCGATCGAGAATGTGACCAACAAAGCCCACGTCGGCGTTTTCGGTTTCGCTCGCGTCCTCAATGTGTTTGGCAAGTCCGCGAAGTTCGAGCTGCTTCTGCCGTTCGCGGGGATCACTGCCAGGGGCCTTGTCTTTGGTCAACCGCACACGCGCCAAATTTCCGGCTTCGCCGATCCATACTTTCGATTCTCGATCAATTTTGTCGGTGCACCCGCGTTGACCGCGGCCGAGTTTAAGAATTACAAGCAAAACGTTATTCTTGGCGCGAGCCTCCGAATCGGCGCGCCCCTCGGTCAGTACGATGACACCAGGCTGGTCAATGTGGGGAGTAATCGCTGGTCAATCAAACCGGAGATCGGCGCTTCGAAAGCCATTGGGCGATGGACGCTCGAGCTGGCACCGGCAGTCACCATTTACACAGACAACGAAGACTTCCTCGGCGGCCAAAAGCGAGAGCAAGCGCCCCTCTATTCGGTGCAGACGCACCTCACCTACACTTTTCGACCTGGTTGCTGGGTTGGCCTCGATGCGGGCTACTTTAGTGGCAGCCGTAGCACTGTGAACGGGGTCGAGAACGACGACCGGCACGAAGGGACTCGCTTCGGCGCGACCCTGGCGCTACCGCTGAGCCGCAATTATTCGATCAAGCTCTACGCCATTACCGGCTACAACGCTGCTCGCCATCACGACTTCGATGCCGTGGGGATCGCCTGGCAATGCCGCTGGGGCGGCGGATTCTGATGGAGCCTGGCGAAGTTATCCGGCGAGCCATTGACGGGCCTCGGCCAGTTCGTTAGGCGGAAAGAGTTTTACCGGTGCCCGGCGCACACCTGCTCCGGCGAAGGCAAGCGCCGGCACTTCCCACCGTGGATCCACCACGATCGCAATTTTGGCGATCTTATGGCTGTGGGAAAAAAGAAAGTCGAGGTCGTTCCAGTCCGCGCCACGCTCCCAGCCTTCGAACTCGTCGAGAATCGCGAGCAGATGCGGTTTCGCGCCGGCGTCAATTGTTTGCGCCATCGCCTCCCGGGTTACGCCAAATTCTGAACGCTGCAATTTTCCGCTGATCCGCAGCACACAGACATCGTTAGGCTCCAATTCAAGATTCGCAGACATATCTTCAACTGACAGATTGGTGCAGCCTCACACATTAGACTTTGGTCCAACCGCGGGAGTCTGTGGCGCAGCCGCGATCTGCACCAACGGAACTCCGATCCGCCTTGAATTGCAGATTTCAATTCCTTTGGGAATTCGAACCTGTCGCTGACGGTGTAGCTAAGTTTCGGAGCAATTCAGGCTTCACCAAGTATCGGCGCTTGCATGATGAGTCACTCCTCCAACACGCTGCGCGGGACGCCCAGCCAGGCGGCGGCATGATCGAGGTCTTTGAACATTTTCACCTTCAAAGGAGAATTCTCGGTCACGACGGCGTGAATCTTGACGTAGCGGCCGGCAGCGGCACTGGTAATGTAAAACGCAGACCTGACGGGCTCGCGCCCGACATAAAAGCGACGGCGGTGAAGCGCGATGCGGTAGACAAACCGTTTATCCAGATCGATCGCGTCAAGTTGCGACGTATCGGTGAAGCGATTGAACGGTTCGTGAGCGCGATCTTCTTCCTCCTCAAGAAATCTTACCAACTCGGCGACGGCTTTCGCATTAAGGATGCCGCGTGGCCTAAAGACCATGAGCCGCAGCTCCTCATCAAAATGAACGTCGGACGGGAGTTTCATATTCTGACTTTGGCGGATCGCTTCCAAACTCGCGACTACTTTTTAAACGCCTCATCGGAAAAGGACGATCGCAAGCACTTACGCTGAGAGAATTCGGAGCAACGTGGCGAGCGGATAAACCGTGGCAGATAGTGGGGATCTTTCTATTTGTTAGCGAGGCGTGCGACTCTCGTACCAGCGTCGCGAAACGGAGTCGTCCTCGCCGTCAGATTAAGGTCGTCCGCATGACGGCCCCCAATAAAGAGCGGCACACACAAATGGTGGCCATTCTTCTGCGCCATGGAAAATCGCGCGGCCCCGGCGAGGAATCGCTTATTGCCCCTTTGAGCCACAGCAACGCTTCCTCGGTTGGCAGCGGATATACCCTAATCAGCCCTCGAGGATGGGAGCGTTGCGGCGGGTGCGCACCACAGGCTGGTCAGTGATGATGACCGTCGTGCCCGGTGTGAGCGTGTCGTAAACTTTCGCTGCAAAGTCCGGGTTAATGCGCAGGCGCGACGCTAGTTGGTCGGCATTGGCGCGGCGGCCACTGCTCGTTACGGTCATCCATTTGCGCGCCGCGCGGCCGGGAGCCAGCTTGCTTTGCCGGTCGGTCGTGCCTTCGAGGAGCGAGAACACATGATTCCCGAGCGAACCGCGGCCAGCGACCTCCACCGGCGCGCGCCCGATGACGTTGCCGTTGCGATAAACGTAGATCGCTTTATCGGCCGCGCTGACCACCATCGTGATCGGGCCGCTCGCGCTCCGTTCCGGCTTCCACTCGTAGTCGTTACTCGCGAGCGGACGCACCATCTGCGAGTTGAGATCCTTCGGCGCGAGCAACAGGCCGGGATTGGACGCGAGGTGCGGCACGGGAACCTTGCCATCGCCCACGACCACTGTGCCGCCCTTCGAGGTTGCTCTGAAAAGCAACTGCGAGAAATCGAACGGCATGCGGATACAGCCGTGGCTCGCCGGGTAGCCGGGAAGATTGCCCGAGTGCATGGCAATGCCGGTCCAGGTTAGCCGCTGCATGTTGGGCATCGGCGCGTTGTCGTACTTCTTCGAGTAATGCTCCTGCTTCTTTTCAAGAATGGAGAAAACGCCCCCGGGGGTAGCGTTTCCTTTGGTGCCAGTGCTTATGCTCGAGCGGCCGATGAGGATGCCGTTCCGATACACGTGCATGGTCTGCTCGGGAACGCTCACGAGGATCATGAGCGGACCGCTCGGCGAAAGCTCGGGGTGCCACCAATATTCGCCGGGCTTGAGCGGCCCGGTTGCTTTGCCGGTTGGCGTACCCTGGGTGTGGAAGGAGGGCTTTTCCACCGCCTGCGCAGACGCGAGCAGGGCGACGGAGACGGCGAGGATCGTGATGAGTTTCATAGGTTGCATTGGAAGATTGGCCCAAGGAAAGCAGAGACCGCCGTGCCGCGAAGTCGGACCTTGGTCCTATGCGGGCCGGAAGTGAGTCCGCAGCCCCTTATCGGGTGCGCGCCGATGCACTAACGCAGTTCGAAATCGCGCTTAGGCGAAAAATCGCACCTAGCCGGTTTCGATTTCGTAGATCGCGCCGACACTTTGATTCCGCGCCCGAGTTCATATCAAAATGAATCAGAAAATTCTGAACCTCTTAGCAACTTCTTCGTCGTCGAACCTAATCGTCCCTAAGCGCCAGTTTGAGAATGCGGCGTACTTCCGCGATCGCTTCCGGATTGGCTGGCGAACCATGATTTGATGGCACGATGATTTCCGATTGAGCGCCGTCGAGGTGAGAACTCCAGTATGCGACTACGCCGTCACTGCTGTTTGGCGTGTCGCCGCGTCCGCGATCGCCGATAATTGAATAATATGGGATTCCAGGGGTGATCGGGATTTTATTTACCTCGAAAAGGAACCGATTATGGGGAGAAAGCGTGTCGATGCTGTTAGGCAGGCGTTTGGCTTGGAACGCTCCCGGGTCTTCAGCCGCGGCAGAGAGCACCGCGACAGGCACGGTCGCTACCAGGAATGGGATCTTAACAAAAGTGGCAGCGAGCCGGCCAATCCAATTGCTGGCCAGGTCGCTTCCGCGATGCGGAGTGGACATGAAGATCACGCACTTTACTTCCGGTCGATGGTTGAAAATCAGTGACTTTACGAGCAATTCGCGGGTGTGACGGGGCAGGACGGTTTCCGCCGGCGGCTTGCCAAAGAAGTGGCGCCAGATCTTCTGGTCGGCGTCGGTGATCATGAGCCGGCAAACCATTCCCCCCATACTGTGGCCGATGAGAACGATACCTTTGTGATCTGGAAACGCCCGATCTACTCCGTCGAGTTCGTCGCGGAAGAGTGCCGCCGAATAGGGATAGGGATAACCACTCGGGTAACTGTAAACCCAGAACTGATAATGGCGCCGGATCTCTGCATCCTCGTAGAGAGCGTTAATCAACGGAGTCCAGCTCGCCGGCGTATCCTGCAAACCGTGAACAAAGATGACCGGAATCCGTTTTGGATCGTAAACCTGCAGCCGAGTCAACCGCGCTGTGTCGGCATATTTCTCCGGACGCAGGAGTCGCGCGATCCCGAGTTTCTCCGGGCGTTCCCGGGTCAATCCAACCGCGAGAGGAGCGGTCAGATCCGCCGCCAACGGATAACTATGTCCATCCAGAGAAACCCGATTGGTCATCAAGGGTTGGAAAAACTCGAGTTCAGCGCGATGACCGCGGAAGCGAATGATTCCCGTTGCACCCCCGTAAAGCCGGCGCGAGGTGAATGTCTGTCGAAAGTCTTTCTTTTCCTCCCGGCCGACCGCGACCACCGGGGCGCCAATCCCGCTGATTGTGACCCGTTCCCGGAGGTATTCTCCACCGATCGTGAGGGTGTCGGTCGGAATGATTTCGTAGGCGGCCGGATCACGATCTGTTCCGATTTGGCGTTTAGTCGTCAGTGTATAATCACTGGCCGGGGCAGGCACCATGAGCGCATGATTCCACGGGTTGAGGTGGGCATCCTCGATTACTCCGATCGCACGGGCGACGGAAAAATTATAAAGCTCACGGGCCGGCCGATCGCCCGGATGGCGAGACAACCGATTGGAAGCCGTTTGCGCGGCCGCGAGATAATCGCCCAGCGCGTGCAGTGGATCACGGGACGCCTTTTCTTGCGCTTGGCGCACCTGTTGCTCGGCTGAGAGAAGCATTGGCTCCCGTGTGCCGTTGGCCGCCAAACGCGGAGTCGTGGGTTTGACGGTTGCGATATGTGCGCACCCGTTGAGACTCAGTACGACAGTAACGAGTAGAAGGCGTTTCATAAATGGCTCTGATCGAAGGTAGCCCTGCCGAAAATCAGAGTGTTGAGGTTTTGCTGCATGTAAACCCGGTGGCGGCGAAAAAGGAATTTCAAGATGCTCGACCTCCTCCTGGCCGCAAAGCAAATCGAACCTGGGATTCCCGAGAGCGTGGTAGCCAGTTTGAACTAGAAAATCGCTGCGCCGCATTCGTACCGAGCATTGCCGGGACTTGCCAAATGAGACCCGAACTGGCGTCGAACCCGAAACCCGCGTTCGCACGAGTGAATGGAAGACCCCGGTAACGGCGACAGGATTATCAAAGTCGACCGTTTCGCCCTAACGAATCAAAAATTGCTGTGCTGCCTGGCTGCCACCGCAAACTCAGGTCGCCGGCGTTTCCCTCACATCCGGCGCGAGCTTTGCGTAAGCGCCCATCACGAGCAGGGCTGCGATCGCATAGGCCGCAATCGCTGGCACGGGCCGGTTGTCCTGCAGTTGCTGCCCGGAAAGCAACAGCGCGAGACCAATGTGGCGGTTCGCGTTGCAAATGGATAACGTTTGGATGATTCGGGAGGGCTTGCCGAGCAGCAGACGCGCTCCGAAGAGACATCCGATCGCGAGAAGCAGCGCCGCCGCTGCCAGCCACAGGCTCACCTGCTTCAACGCCGGCCCCATTTTGTAGAGCACGGCGACCAGCACCACGAGAACAATAAAGTTACCGATCGGAACCAGCCCGCGCTGCAGGCGCGTCGAAAACGCGGGCGCCAGCCAGACCAGCGCCATTCCCACAAGCAACGGCAGGAACTGCTGCTGCGCGATTACCGACAGCAACTTCATCGGCGGCACCCAGATATTGCGTCCGTAAAGCCAGCCGCCGGTCGCGACCAGCACCGGGACAATTACCGGCGTAAGTAATCCACTCCACACCTGGTAGCTCGCTGCCATTTGCATATCGAACCCCCGCTGCGCCGCCCCGCGCGTCATTAGGGGCGCCCCGGGCACCGCGCCAATCAGGAATAATCCCGCCGTGGCCGGCCCGCCGAGCGCGAACAGATTTCCAAGCGCCAGGGCGAGCGTCGGCGGGAGCAGGAAGGTCGCCGCGATCAAGCGTGCCCATTTCCAAGGGGTAAGACGGCGCCAGTTATTCCAAATCTGTCCCGGACGCAAACTGATGCCGACCGCCAACATCAACAGGAGCACTGCGGCCTGCAGCAAATACTTCACCGTTAACTTCCGCCAGGGTGTATTACTTCAGACTTACCTTCAGCGCCTGGTTAATCGTATTACGGCACTCTCTGGTACGATTATCCTCACCGGAGCTAACCGCCCTACTGGCTTTCGCCTTCGCCTTCGTCCCCCCAGTCATCATCCGTCTCTTTCCAGCTCTTATCCGGGTCATACCGATCCATGGCCTGGAATTGCTTGAGCGTGTCGGGCCCGAGATCCTTCTCGTAAACAACTCCGTCCGGGCCGACGATGAAGCTCTTCACTCCAGTCACGCGATACTGCGCAGGCGCAGCCGCGAGGGCGAAACCGGTGATCATCGCGCCCTCAACGACAAAATCCATTTGCCCCATCCTGGCTGACGGTCCTTGCCCTTTTAACACTTTGAAATAGTAGCCGCGAAACGGTTCGCCCTTTTCGGTGTAGCCTCGTTCGATGGCGCGGGCGACACCCTCACCGACTGGACCGCCCCAGGTTCCGTCAGGATTCTGCCAGGCGAGCCCGTCGTGTTTTCCGGGCGTGCTGATGATGCGCTGCGCGTATTGGTTAACCTTCGCATCATCGTGCTTTTCGTCCGCATATTCGTGCTGGGCTTCTACGTAGCCGCGGCAAACGGCAATCGCGTCCAGTTCGTTCGCGCCGATGCGGCGGTTGAGGATCTCTTCGCGACCTACTTTGGTATCGAATGACCACTTACCTTTGTTCTTAACGATTGGAATCGGCACCGGTAGCTGATCGTTTCCAATTGTAAGGATGGCGCGATTCTTATTGTTTGGATCAGCCCCGACCTCGGTCTTCTCCTTTGCTTTGGCGACGAAGGCCATGGCCCGGTTCTTGTCTGCAACCGCATCTTCTGAGCTGATGATGTCGTCGCTCCCGGGACCCAGGATTTCCTTTAGGGCTGCGACGTCGTACGATTCCGCGGCCTGAATCAGAGCATCCGCCGCCGCCTTTGGCGTGTTGAATTCCTTTCCTTTCGACTGTGATGCAGCCGCGTCCTTCGTGGCTTCGGGTGCCGCTTGCAACATGCCGCCGATCGTGACCGCGACTATGGCCAGTGAGATTTTTGCCAGAATGGAAAGGTAAGATTTTGATTTCATTGGGTTCCTCCTCACTTTGGTTGTTAGCGCCCGCCGCCTTTCTTACGTCCGCCGCCTCCTTTTTTGCCCCCGCCGCCACTCATTCCGCCGCCACCCATGCTCTTGCCTCCTCGGTTGCTGCTCGCTTTCGCTTGTTTCCCGCTGCCGCCGCTGATGGCACCGCCGCTGCTGCGCGATGCAGAGCTACCCTTGTTTCCCATGTTCTTGTTCCCAATCTGATTCGCGCCTCCCCCGCTCGGACGACTGGCTTGCTTGGTAGACGGGCGCGTGCCTTCAGCTCCGCCCGATTTCTTTTTGGCGGCCGCACCACCGGCCTTGCTGGTGCCGCCTGCGCTACCGGGTTTCCCAACTCCACCGGGGCCGCCCGGTTTCCCGACTCCGCCTGCGCCGCCGGGTTTCCCAACTCCACCTGGGCCACCCGCACCGCCAGGCTTTCCGACCCCACCAGGACCGCCAGGCTTGCCAAGTCCTCCCGCGCCGCCGACGCCACCAGGGCCGCCTGGCCTACCAGCGCCACTCGCGGCGCGTCCGCCAAACTTATCCGCGGTTTTTCGATCACCGTAGGGAGCGTTGCCGCGATGTTCCGGGCTATGCTGCCACTTACCCGCCTCACCTGCTTTGATGTTATTCTTCTTGTTGTAGTTGTTGACGTAGTTGTTGTTGACGTTCACGTTGACGTCGCCCTGATCCCAGCCACAACCCCAACCCCAGTTATTGCCCCACGCCGCACCTAGCGCCATCGCCCCGCCGAAGGCGAGCGCCCCACCGGCTATATAGCCCGGATAACTATAACTCGGATACGGATAGGCCGGTTGTCCATAAACAACCGTGGGGTCATAGGAAGGGACATAAACCGTGTTCGGATCAGCTTGCTCGACTACGATCACTTGCTCGCTGCCAACCGTTTTCGTTTCTACCTTCTGTTGCTCGCCCGTCTTCAACGCTCCTGTGCTCTCGGCCTTCGCCCGCATGCGCTGGACGGCGGACATCACGTCCTGTTGCTGAGCCAGGAACGCGTTCCCCATGTCCGATGTCCATTGGATGTTCTCAGCCATGCGTTGGGCCACCTCAGGGAAGGCCGCCATCGCCTGCACGCTCGGATCCCAGGGCTGCTTCGCCACCGCGTCGGCCAGGGCCTGGTCTTTCAGATCCTTGTTTTTGTCCAGCCACTGCTGCAGTTGCATGATCTCGATCGGATAGGTGGAAGCCGCCAGCGTCTGCGCCAAAAGCGGATCGGGATAAAGCGCGATCGGCGCGACTAGCGAATCCAATTGGTCGCCCGGGATCTTCGGTGCCTCCACCGTTTCCGAAGCGGGCGCCGTTTCGTCCGTTTCGTTGCCAAACGCCGCAGGCTGACCCGTCAGCAGCAGCACGGCGGGAAAAAGAACGAAAGCACGACGGAACAGACTTGTTCTCATTCTGCCAGTTTTCGAGCGCCGGACGGATGCCGCCAATAGGACCTTGGTCGTATGCCTAAAGAGATGGTTGGCGTGGTCGCATGAAGCGCGTGGGATGCGAACGCCAAAAACTATATCACGTGGCTTCATCTGTGAATGATTAAGCGAAGCAACTGGAGCAATGGACGCTGCGTCACATCAGGAGAGGAGATACGATGCACTCGCCGGGGTGGGCCGTGAAACACCCTGGGTTCAGTATCATCTTCGCGGTCCTCTCCAAGCGATCGTTCGGGGTAGGACCAAGGTCTCATAGCGTCGCGACAGGCAGGCACTCATAGTCATGGGGAAAAGGAGTAAAATAATATGAAGATCAAGAACCATAATCTGACAGCGTTTTTCGTTGTCGCCCTGTCCGTCGTCCTGCTGGGGACCGCGGACGCCGGCATAATCAATAAGTGGTTTGTAATGGGCGAGCAGACCATCAGCTCCGCCGATCCCAGCGTGGAGATCAAGACCACAGGGAGTCGATGGAAGAAAGACGTCAAGAAGGTAAAGCTCTCTGTCGAGGGCGCTGACGTCCAGATGATAAAGGTAGTCCTTGGCTGGGACAATCGCGCCGACGATACGCTGGCCGTGGGAACCATAAAGGCAGGGGGAGAGACGGCCCCGAAAGATGCGCCGGGACTTAAGGGACGCCTCACATCGGTGAAGATTCAGTACAAGATCCTCGGGGATAAACCGACGGCCACAGTCAAGATCTGGGGATTTGATTGATCGGGGCTGACCGCCGACCTGAGCACCAGCTCAAGCCCGAAGTCGACCTGTCGGATGCGAGGAACTTGCACCGACAGTCCGGGGTCCGCCTCGCTCTCGCTGCCTGACCGGCCTCCAACTCACACTCCTCTCGCCGGAGGGAAATCTTTTACACAAAATTCGTGACGCTACCCATGGCGCGTAGCTTTCGAAGTTCAGGTTGAAGCGATGAGCTCGTGGCCGTTAAGAGCGAATGCATTCGCTTTATTCAGGACGGGGTATCTTTTCAGCGAGACGATGCGAGTCAATTGCCCGTCTGCCGACCGACCACAGGCCATTGCTTCAGCTGCGACGCGCCTGGCGGGGCTGAAACTCACACCGACACCACCAATCGTTATTGGTGGGTCGCCGCGGAAATGCCCGCTCGATTTTGTTCCGGACTTTCTTGCGTGCCACGCGGAGAACGGCCAGACGCTGCCGGCCTGCGTAGAGCAATTGCCGCATCAGAGGCGGCATCTGCATGCGAAACGTGTGGACGGTCGGAAGACCTTGCGCTTCCCATAGCTCCATTCCACCAGCCACAATTATGGGGCGCAGCCGTCCGGTCTGGCGCAACATTCCGGCCGCGAGGCTGGCTCTGATGCCTCTGCGGCAAACGAGAAACACGGGACCTGAATCATCGTTTCCATGCTCGCGCAAGATTTTTTCCGGACAAAGCCTGTTCAGCGGGATCGAACGCGCGCCGGAGATATGCGAGCATTCAAACTGATCCCGAGGCCGAACGTCGATTAAAGCGAAGGGTTGGTGTGTCGCCATCATCGTGGCGAGGCCAAGCGGATGTATTGTATCCATATTTTTCCCCTTGTTTACCGAGCCAGCGCTCTGGCGTAGGCGGCCTTTATGGGCGCGATCATTGGCCGCTATCGCGGTTTTCTGGGGTGAGTTGTCGGCTGAATCCTGTCCGAAAGAGGCCGTGAGGAATGCGGTCGAGGCTGAGGGATAAAGGGCGATTCTTTTCATAGGCTGAAGTAGATTTGGAAAAGCAACTTGCGTCTCTTGCAAACCCAACGTCCATCGGACCAAGGTCCAATATGTTGCTGTGTGTCGAGCCAGCGGAAAAAGTGTAAACCTCCCAAACACACCGCGGGCACTCCAACTGGGAAATCCTTTGAGCGAAGTGCGACCACGAACCATTTTATCAAGCAGGTGATTCCCGTTTGCCCGATCCATCTTGTCAAACAAATGCAGGTCCATGCGTGCTACCGCTAACCTCCTCCTGGCCGCGCTGGCCGTCTCTATCTTTAATGGATGTTCGACCGGCGTTACCATCAGCACCTACTGCGATCGGTCGGCGCAGTTTGGCAAATACGAGTCCTATGCACTGATCGCGCCCGCTCGCGGACCAAAGTTGACCGCGCTATCGGAAGAGGCGTTGCGCAATTCACTCCGCAGCGAGCTTTCAGCGCGTGGCATCAGGGAAACCTCAAGTAAGAGGGCTGACCTCGACGTTGCGTATCATATCGTTCCCAGGAAAGAGTCTGGATCCGAGCTCTACAGCGACTGGGATTTCGGTTATCAAGGGGGATGGGCGTCCGGTCACGGCGGGTTCTTTTCGATGTCGCCGGAAGTCGCCACCACCCATAACGACACGAACGGGTATCTTGAAGGCACGCTCATTCTCGATTTTGTGGACGCCCGCAAGAAAAGGCTCGTCTTTCGCGGGGCGGCAACATCAGTGAACCGGGATCTGCTGGAAAGCACGAAAATCCGGGAGGCGGTGGCAAAAATTGTTGCGGCCTATCCGCAATAACCGCGCGGGCCCGGCTACCAATGTCCCCCGGGCTCAGATCAAGGATGTCATGATCGATCTTGCGGTAGAGGCATCACCTGTTTGGTCTTCCAGTCGAAGTTGATCGCAAAGAGACGGAAGATGAACGTGATAGCAATGGCCAGGAGCGCGCAGGGCGTTACTGGAGCCTTGAAGAAGGTGATGAACCGCGTGAATTCGGTCACTCCGAGTAGTGAGGCAATGACATAGAACTGCCCGGGCTTGAGCAGAAGAGGTTCTTCGCGAACGTAAGAAGGCGTCCGCGCAGAAACCGCTGCTAAAAAATAATGCTTGGCAAGCGGAGGAGCGGATGATCATGGTCGAAAATGACGATTGAGCGTGTGAGTCCCGCCGCAAGCGAATCTCATCCTTCCGAAAATCTACCGGATCGCGCCTCGCGTGGGCCTGCATCCGCCGGACTCGCGCTTTTTTTCCCCGTCGCTCCCAGACGCCGATCCCGGCTTTGGCCGTCCACCCCGCGGCGGACATAAAGGCGATTTCTTAACAACCATGGGCTTTCTCACCCCGACACGGCAGCACGATCGAAAGCCCCGTTGTAGGGTATCGGGACGTCACGCCCTCCTCGTCTTGGCCTTTGCGGCGACCGCATGTGGACCGGCGACGGAGTCGCCGAAGCCTCACGGAACGTCCGGCGAATGGCTGGAATTCGCGGGCTCTTGGAATGCCGCAGGCAGTCGCCGGACCATCTCCCTCGGCGCGGAGCGGCGAGCCTCGATTCTCGACCTGAGCGGGACCATGCTGCTTGCGGGTGCGAAGCGCCCTGGCGTGGGTTTCCGATCTGAGGTCATCGCGCTGGTCGATAGCGACACCGGGCTGGTGGGCCGCGGCGTTTGGACGGACGAGCGTGGCGACCAGGTGTTCAGCGAACTCCGAGGTGAAGGTACCGCGGAGCACAACCACATCACGGGAAAGTTCCTAGGCGGCACGGGGCGGTACGCCGGTGCGACGGGCTCCTATGAATTCTCCTGGCAGTGGGTGATGGAGGCTGAGGACGGCACGATCCACGGGCGCGCGATCGACTTGAATGGCCGCGTTCGGGCCGGCACCGCAGGCGTACCCAAATGACCAAATTAGGATTGAATCTCAAGCAGGCGGTGCCCTTCGCGATCGCGATCGGAATCTGGTTCTTCCCGATTCCGGCTGGACTCACTGCTCCAGCGTGGCATCTGTTCGCGGTTTTCGCCGCGGCCATCACGTCGGTGCTTATCGGCGCATTCCCGCTGCTCACGGCCTCGATGCTCGCCGTGGGTGCCATCGTTCTCAGCGGCACGATCACGCCGGCACAGGCGTACTCAGGTTTTGCCAATTCGAGCGTGCTGCTGGTGGTGGTCGCATTCATCGTCGCGCAGGCCGTGGTGAAGTCGGGTCTCGGCCGCCGCATCAGCCTCTTCATGGTGAGCCGATTCGGCGGCTCCTCGCTCGGTCTCGCCTACAGCATTGTGCTGACCGACGCGGCCATCGCGCCGGCCTTCCCCAGCAACACGGCGCGCGGCGGCGTGCTCTTCCCAATCGTGCTGTCGGTGGTCACGGGGGCGGGTTCCAAGCCCGATGAACCCGAAGGGCGCCGGCTCGGCGGCTACCTCATGTTCTGCGGGATGGCTAGCCTCGCGATCTCTTCGGCTCTCTGGATGACGGCCACCTCCGCCAACCCGATCGCCGTGCAGATCGTGCAGAAAGCCGGACTCGAGATCAACTTCGGCAAATGGTTCCTCGCCTCCGCGGTGCCATCGCTCATCGCGCTCGGTCTTTTGCCCCTCATCGTGGCGAAGATTTTCCCGCCACGTGTGGGCAAGACGCCCGAGGCTCCCGAAGCGGCGCGCAGGGATCTCGCGAGCATGGGGAGCATGTCACGCGACGAGTGGATCACGGCTGCAACCTTCGTGCTGATGGTCGCCGGCTGGGTTTTCGGCAGTAAGCTTGATCTCAATACCACGAGCGTCGCATTTATGGGCTTCGGCGTGCTGCTGCTCGCAAACGTAATCACGCTCGACGACATCGCCAAGCAGGGCGACACGCTGGCGACGTTCCTTTGGCTCTCGATCCTCTTCGCCATGAGCGGGCAGCTGAACGAGCTCGGCTTCATGGGCTACGTCGGCGAGCGCCTCGCCGCGGGGCTGGGAGGCCTGTCGTGGACGACCCTTTACGTGACCCTGATCGTCCTCTACGTCGCCATCCACTACCTGTTTGTGAGCCAGACCTCGCAAGTGCTGGCGCTGTTCGGCGTCTTTCTTGACGTCGGCACGCGCGGCGGCGTGCCCCTGCCGCTGATGTCCTTCGGCCTGCTTTTCGCGAGCAGCTATTTCTCAGTGATCACTCCGCAGGGTGGAAGCCAGAACATCATCTTCGCGGCGAGCGGCTACCTCACGCAGCGCGAGCTCTACAAGCTGGGGCTCATCATTACCCTCGCCTTCCTCGCGGTCTACCTGCTGATCGGGTCGCCGTGGGTCTACTTCGTCACGCGTTGACGACTGCCGGACGGGCGGATCAAGGAGAAGAAGGCCTGGTTCCGCACAGTTCGCTGCATGCCGTCAATTTCCAACGTCCGGTAAACGGCGAGTTCCGGATAACTTGACGAAGATCCCGGTCAAGAAACTCAAAAGCTCCTAGAACTTGATCACGTAGTTACAGATCACGCGAAAGTCGGTCAGGTTATCGACATTCCCTCCATACTGGTGGACGAGGGCGCGGCGGAGACTTAGTGACAGATCCTTCATAGGACCCTTGGTTGGTGCCCGCTGGAGGTTGAAATCGCACTCGTTTTGCCGATACTGCCCCGCTTGATTCGGGGTTGTGCCAAATACTCCCAGCGTATAAACGCTTAGACCTTTGTTTTTCGATGTCGCCGGAAGTCGCGACCACCTATAACGACGGGAACAGTTATCTTGGAGGCACGCTCATTCTCGATTTTGTGGACGCCCGCAAGCGAAGGGTCGTCTTTCGCGGTGCGGCAAACATCAGTGAACTGGGATCTGCTGGAAAATACGAGGATCCGGGAGGCGGTAGCAAGAATTGTTGCGGCCTATCCGCAGTAACCGCGCCGACCCGAGCACCTATTGCCCCGGATTCAGATCAAGGATGTCATGATCGATTTTGCGTCAGAGGCATCACTGGCTTGGTCTTCCAGTCGAAGACGATCGCAAAGAGACGGAAAATGAAGGTGATAGCAATCGCCAGGAGTGCGCATGGCACGACTGGAGCCTTGAAAAACGTGGTGCACAGCGTGAATTCAGTCACCCCAAGTAGTGAGGCAATGACATAGAACTGCCCGGGCTTGAACAGGAGCGGCTCTTCACGCACGAGGACGTCGCGAATCAGGCCACTGCCGACGGCGTTCACGACGCCGACAAAGATGCAAGCGGAAATGGCCAGCCCTGCCTCGAGGGCCTTGCTGGCGCCTACTACGCCATAGGCCGCAGTGCCCAGCGCATCGATGATAAGGAATGGCTTGGACAACCGTTCTACATGCGGAAAGAACAGGGTCGCCAATACGCAACCCACGAGCACTGCAACCATGTAGGCTCCATTGCGCATCGCCGCGGGCGGCCCGGCCTGGATAAAAATGCCGTCGCGCAACAAACCGCCGCCGAGACCGCAGGCCAACGCCAGCACAAAGAGACCAATTGGATCGTAGTGTCGTCGAATGGCGACCATCGCGCCGGTAATACTGAAGAGCACGGTTGCTCCCAGATCGATGGCAATCGGGAGGGCCACGCTTCGGACGACCAATGAATCTGCGGGCATTGCGATAGTGTTTAAATAATTAGGGGATTCTCAGGGTGCAAGCACGCAGGGCTTACGACATCATCGCGACTAGGATAGGACCCCAGGCGGTAAGCACGATGTTGCCGATCGCGTACGGCACTGTGTAGCCGAGCGCCGGCAGCTCGCTCTCCGCCTGTTCCTGGATAGCGCGCAACGCGGCAGTCACGGTGCCGGCCCCGGAACAAGCGCCCAAGAGGATCACCGGGTTCATTTTTAACACATAACGGCCGAACAGGATGCCGACCGTGTGAGGCAGAACGGCGACGACCAAACCTACGAAGACCAGGCTGAGTCCCGACTTATGCAAGCCCGAAAAGAAACTGGGCCCTGCGGCGAGTCCTACGCAGGCCATGAAGACCGAGAGACCGACGGTATCGAAGATCCACATGGCGGATTCCGGGATACGACCAAATGTCGGGCGAACCGCGCGCAGCCATCCGAATACCAGTCCCATGATGAGCGCGCCACCACTGGCCGTAAGAGTGAGCGGAAGACCGGCGACAACTATGGTAAGCAGTCCCACCAAACCTCCGAGGAAAATGCCGAGCCCAACGAAGATCATATCGGTCATCACCGTTCCGCGGTCGGCATAACCGAGGTTCTTGGCCGCCCGGCAGACGTCTTTCTCGGAGCCAATCAGCGTCATCAGGTCACCGCGCTCGACCCGCGTTTCAGGGGCGAATGGCATCGATTGACCGACCCTGCTCAGCTTCTTTAGGTATACGCCGCGGGCGAAATCCATGGCGGCCAACTCGGCCAGGCTCTTACCGATAACCGCCTTGTCAGTGATCACGACGTCGAGAAATTCAATCGGAAAATCCAGTAGCTCCCTGTCGCTTACTTCGATCCCGATCTCAACTCCTCGGGCCATGTGCAGCTCAGAGCGTGTCAGGACGGCGACTGTGTCACTCTCAAGAATCGTCGTGGCGGGCTCGGGCTCGATGATCTCGCCATTTCGTCGGATGCGGGAGACAAAGACGCGATCTGCTCTGGGACGTGCCTCCAGGTCGCCCACGGTTTGATTCAACAGATCCGGACGAGTGATTCGATAGGCACGAACCCCCAAATTCTGAAAAGCGGATAGTTTCCCCACTCCACTTTTCGCAGAGCCCGAGAGCCGGGTCTGGAGTTTTCGCGCCTCCTCCTTGAGATTCACTCCTAGCAGCTTCGGACCAACGTTAGGGAGATACCAGACAACGAACCCTGTGCCGATAAGATAAGTTACGGCGTAGGCCACCGGGATATTATTAATCAAGCTGGCTTTGTCCGCGGCCGATATACCGAGCCGCCCGATGGCGTCGCTGGCCGTTCCGATGACGGTCGATTCTGTGAACGCGCCGGCGAGGAGCCCGGCCGTCGTCCCCATGTCATAGCCCAGAATTTTCGCCGCCACGAATGCAGCGAGCAGACAGGTAACGCAGAGCACGAGCGTAACGGCCACTTGCGGAAACGCATCCTTCTTCAGTCCGCGAAAAAACTGAGGTCCCACCTTGTAGCCGGTCGTAAAGAGGAATAGATCGAAGAAGACATACTTGACGACGGCCGGCACCTGGATGGCCAATTGTCCAATTGCGACTCCCGCGAGCAGCGTGCCCACGATCGTCCCGAGGCTGAACGACCCGAGCTTGAGACGACCGATGAAGAATCCGATTGCCAGGGTTAGGAAGACCGCGAGTTCCGGGTGTTCCCTGAGCGCATGGACAAAAAACATCATGGTAAGCCTGCCTATCCAAGTATCCGTCTTTTTTCCGTAATACTCATCGAATGCACAAAGCCTGAGCGCTCTGGCTAGAACTTGATCACGTAGTTACAAATCACGCGGAAGTCAGTCAGGTTATCGACATTCCCTCCATACTGGTGGACGAGCGCGTAGCGGAGACGGAGCGACAAATCCTTGAGGAGGCCTTTCTTTGGCGCAAACTGCAAATTGAAATCGTACTCGTTTTGCCGATACTGCCCCGCCTGATCCGGGGTCGTGCCAAACACGCCAAGCGCATACGCGCTCAGCCCTTCGACCCAGGGAAAGTCATAACCAGCTCGGAGAAGGAGCGCACCTTCGCCGGCCCGGTTGAAGTCCTGTACCTGGACACTTGTATAGCCGGGATAACTGCTCCACGGGTTCCGCAGGTTGGCATCCCCCCAGGCATAAGTGACAGCCGCGGTAAGCAAGAACGGCTTCGTCACAGGCAGATCCAGTTTGAGGCCAAACTGCTGACCTGAAAAATTGTCTCCCTGAAGGAGGTCAGCCCCGACACTGTGCTGTTGCACGAACTGGGCATTGAGCTTCGGCTGCCAGTCCGCGCCAATCGGAAATTTCAGCTTGCTCTCGGCATATGCGATATTGATGACGTCGGGGCACAAATAGTCGATCCCACCAATGGAGAACCCCCCTTTTTCGTAAAGAAGTCCGGCACTGTAAACGCCTCGATCAACATTCGCACCCGCATCAACCGCCATCGACACAAACTCACTGTCATTTCGTTCCTTGATTTGGTAGAAATAGCCGGCTCCGTATTTTAGAACCGCATTTTCTTTTTCCGGTTCCACTTTTGCCTGGCCCGCGTCCACGGTGTCCTTGCTCAGGCCCGCGATATCGCCCGTCGGGCTTGCGTCGCTCTCATTCGCGTTCGTACTGCTGCCACCAAGTTCCGCGCGGCCCTGCAAAACGATCGCCTCAAAAGTATTGGGCGTCATCCTAACATCGTTGCGGTTGATAAAGGGCGTATCGTAGCCCTTCGCTCCGACATTAATATTCAAGCCATCGATAATCCGGATATCCGCGTAGAATTCACCAAGAACGGTATAGCCGTCCTGGTTAGGCAGGAGGAGGAGGCTTCCACTCCTGTCCGCAGGGGCATACAGCGGCTGTGAAGTGTAAAGGGTCGATCCGAACGCGACATGATCGAGAAAGTAACCGGTTTTCAACCCTAGCCATCCGCCGATGGCCCATGCCTCGCTCTCAGAACCGTTGAACTGGTGGCGATCGAAGAAGTAGGTGCGCAAGTTGATTTCGAACTTCGTATCTTTGAAGGCCTCACGGCGCTCTTTCAGTTGCCATTGGCGCCACCCAAACCAATCATCGAGGGACGTGCGGCCTTCCTCGATAGACGATAGCGCGCTGTCCGCGGGAGCGACCTGCGTCACGGCCAGGTTGAGATCAGACGGAGCAGCCGTCCAGACGACCATCTCGTTCTCCTGCTGGCCGAGGACGATCTCCGTGCCGCTCAAGAGGATGAACAATGCTGCCAGGGCAAATGCGTAGTCACGAACAGAACTTCGTATACTCATAAAGGTTTGCTGGGATTGACCTTCACCAGAGTCTCCTGGCGTCGGCTTTCTCCCCGTCAGGGGTCGTATTTTTTTCACGCTTCGCTCCTTTCTATTTGCGACAGCAGCATCGCGAAGTAGCCGAACTAGCGTTTCGCAGTCGGGGCTGGCGGGGCACTCTTGCCTGTAGCTGCCTCATATGCCTGCCGGTATCCGCGCGCGATGGCGCGCAACGCCCGGCCGATGTCGTCGTAGACGTGGTTATCGAGGTTTGCGAAGGATATGCGCACCGACCAATCGGGAGCGGCAAAGCCGCCGCCGTTGAGCAGAACGATGCCGTGGTCCTCGGCCAGCCGGAAGACGATGTCGAGCGGGTGCACGTTCGCCTTCATCCACTTGACGATGTCCTCGCCAAGGTATTTGCGGGCGAAAAACTCGAAATCGATCAGGCCGTAGTAGTAGTCGAAGTACTCGATTCGGACCGACTTCGATATCGAGTCCTTCGATTGTTGCCTGGACCCGCTGCTTGCAGATGCCGATGCAGGCTTTCTGATAGGCCTTCTTCTCGTCCATCAGCTCGCTGAGCGAGAACAGCGTCATCATGACCTGCTGCGGAAGCGACAGCCCGGCCGTGTGATTGAGCGCGATATCGCGGCTGTCAGCAACGATGCGGTCGATGAAAGCGAATTTGCGCGGCTCGAGCGTGAGCCCGCCGTAGCGCTTGTCCAGCTGTTTCTTCGTAGGCTCGGGATGCGCCGCGATCATCTCGTCGAAGATGTTGTCCTCGTGGACCGCGATGGTTCCGAGCCGCCACCCGGTGCAGCCGAAGTATTTGCTGTAGGAGTAGACGCCGATTGTGTTCTTCGGGAACGCTCCCATCAGCGAACGGAAGCCCGGAACGAACGTGCCATAGACGTCGTCCGTGAGCAGGATAAGATCGGGTCGCTTCTTGAGCACATCGCCGATTTTTTTAATCGTGTCTGGAGACAGCGCGACCGCGAACGGGTTGCCAGGATTGACGATGAAGAACGCTTTGATCTTCGGGTCGAGGAGCTTTTTGATCTCTTCATCCGGATACTGAAACTTATCCTCCTGTTTCGCATGCACTTCGATGTAGTGGAGGTCGTAGTCCTCGAGATGCGCCATTTCGAGGTAGGGGGTGAAGATCGGCACCCCGAGCGCTATCGTGTCGCCGGGATTGAGAATCCGGTTGCTCTTTAGCGACTTGAAAATGTAGCACATGGCGGCGGTGCCGCCCTCGACCGCATAGATCTTGAACTTGCCTTTCGGCCGCGGGTTTCCGCACATGGCCCACTCCAGGTACTCGTGCACGATCTGCTCGTTGTGCACCAGCATGCGGTCTGGCACCGGGTAGTGATCGCCGATGATGGAATCCACCAACTCATGGACGAACTTGTCGGGATCGAAGCTGAATTTCTTCACGGCCCACGGCACCATCGCCTGCAGGACAGACGCCCCCGGCATGTCGTTGTGTTTCGCGAGCCAGGCTTCAAGACGGCCGGCTATTCCCGATGTGCCAGGCATCCCGCCCACGCCCGGTGGCAGGTCGAGCACCCGCTTGCTCTCAGTAACCGCGAACTGCCCAAGGAGGAAGAACGCTTCGCGCGGTTCAGTGGCGACCCAGTTCGGGTTGCCACGACCGGCGTTCAGGTAGGAGAGGGAATTTTCCAACGCCGTTTTCGACGCTACTTTTTGGACGAAATCCTTGATCTCGAACGGACCGAGTTTGTCGAACTCCTTCAGTCTCGAAGTATCTGATAATGCCCGAGAGGGTTTGCTTTTTGTTGTCATAGTTTTCTTTGCTGTTGAATCATGTTCGAAAAATGTGTTCTCACGACATCAACATGATGATGACCATGCCCCAGATTGTGAGCAGGGTGTTACCCACGGCGTAGGTGACCGTGTAGCCGAGCGCCGGGATCTGACTCTTGGCCTGGTCGCAGACAAGACCAAGCGACGCCGTCGTCGTCCGCGCTCCAGAAATGATTCCGAGATTGAGCGCGTCGTGGAAGCGGAAGACGTATTTGGCGACGAACATGCCGAGAATCAGCGGGACCGTGGTCGCGACCGCGCCCCACAGGAAGAGACCTACGCCCTGCGTTTTTAGGCCGTTGACGAAGCCCGGACCGGCGGAGATGCCGACGATGGCGATGAAGATGTTGAGGCCGACCGAGTTCATGAACCAGACGGTAGGCGTCGGAATGCGGCCGAATTTCGGGCGCACCGAGCGCAGCCATCCGCCGATGATGCCGGCAATCAGCGCGCCGCCGGCGGTCGATAGAGTGAGCGGCGCGCCAGCTACCTTGAAGACCAGCGAGCCGATTAGCGCGCCAATCACGATAAACAGGCCGACGAACGCCATGTCCGTGACGTCGGTCGGACGGTCGGCGACACCCAGCATCTTGGTGGCGGCGGCAATATCCTCCGTACGGCCGACAAGGGTGAGCAAGTCGCCGCGATTGACCTCGGTGCCCGGCAGGATGGGGATATCGGTGGCGGTAGCACCGCGCGTGATCTTGCGCAGAAACACGCCGCGCGCGCCAGGGCGCTGAGCCAGCTCGGCGAGCGTCTTGCCGTCGACCTCCTTGTTCGTCACCAGGACGTCGACACCCTCCACCGGCACGGCGAGCAGTTCGCGGTCCTCGACTTCGACCGCCGCCGGCCCGAGGATGTTCACCAACACTTCGCGCTCGCCCGCGATCGCCCCCACGTCGCCTTCCTTCAGGACGATGTCCGCGGTCGCATCCATGATCTCGCCCGCGCGCCGAATGCGCAGGATGAAGAGGCGGGCATCGGGCACCAGCGACTCAGCCTCGGCGACGCGCAGACCGACGGCTTTGCCACCCGGCTGCACCATGTAGGCGCGCAGCGCCCAGCGTGTCCAGGCCGTGCCAGGACCGCCCAGCTCCTTCTTGCCGCCCCCATATTTCTCCTCGTAGTCCTTGCAGGCGGCGACGAGATCGATGCCCAGCAGCTTCGGGCCAATGACGGCGATCACGATCGCCGAGCCCATGGTACCGAACATGTAGGTCACGGCGTAAGCGATCGGCATCGAGTCGAGCAGGGCCTTGACTTGATCGGGGGGCAGGCCCAGCCGGTTGATGGCGTCGGTCGAGAGCCCCATCGCGGCAGAGATCGTCTGCGAGCCCGAGTAGAGTCCAGCGCCGTAGCCGAGGTCGTAGCCGGCGAACTTTGCGACCAGCACACAGGCGGCCAGGCTGAATACGCACTGCACCACCGAGAAGATCGCCTGTGGCAGACCGCTACTGGCAATCCCGCGCACGAACTGCGGCCCAACGCCGTAGCCGACGGCGAACAGGAACATGAGGAACGAAAACGCCTTGAGCGGCTGGTTGACCGTGATCCCGATCTGCCCGATCACGACGGCGGCGATCAGGGTGGCGGTCACCGCCCCGAGACCAATCCCCTTGTAGGTGAACTTGCCGAAGTAGTAACCGAGGGCGAGGGCGAGAAAAATCGCGATTTCCGGGTAAGTCTTAAGCGTGGTGAAGAACCAGTTAATCATGTTGTGCTCCGTTTTTTGTCGTTAGGCAGAGTGTTCGAATTCGGATTGTCAGCTTTGTAAAAAAAGTGTCAGGCAAGAATCAGCCTACTTCCTTGCTTTCCTTTTGGCTCCGCCAAGCCTCTCCGGCCTGATCAGTTCCAAGCCCGAGGCGGCGTGATAGCCGTGGATTTCCTTGACATCGAGCTTCCGCATGAAGTCGATCGTGTCCTTGGTGATGACCTGGCCGGGCACCATGATCGGAAAGCCTGGCGGATAAGGAATGACGAATTTCGCGGAGACGGCCTGACCGCGCTTCACGAGGTCGTCGATCTCCTTCGAGTTTAGCTTCACATGGGTGCAGTTTTCCGCGTCATAGGCAAGGTAGAAGGGCGTCCGCATGTCGCCCTCGTTCGTCTTGCTCTTCGGATTCTCGCGGAAGGCGTCGTGGAAGCGGCTGAAGTTCGGCAAATCCGGCACGTCGGTGATGAGGCTCTTGACCCGGGCGTCGAAGCCGGCCTTCTCGTCGTAATCCCTCGCCAGCTTGCGGTCGAGATCGCGAGAGATATCTGCGAGCACCTTGATCAGATAGGCGATGTCGCTGCGGGTATTGTTGATGTTGGTCTGGAGCAGGACGCTATTGCGCGAGGTCTTGTTGAGCTGGATGTCGAACTTGCTCGCGAGCATCCCCTTGAAGGAGGTGCCGTCGAAGCCGGCGGAACCGCAGAGGAGAGTGATACGGGTGGGATCGAGCGTGAACTCGTCGTTGGCCCACGCGTCGTAGATGGTCTTCCAAGTCGCGTTCTGCGAATGGAAGTCATCGAATCCGCTGGCGCGATACTGGGCCGGCACCATCTGGGCGTTGGTAGCGATGGTGAAGTATTTCGAGATGAGCGGGTCCTGGTTCACCTCGCGGCGCAGGATCAGGGACAGCTCGATGGAGCGGCCGACCAACTCGTAGCCCTCGAGCTCGGCCTGGCGGCGGGCGACGTCGAGCGAAGCGATGAGCTGCAGGTTCGGCGACGTGCTGGTGTGGGCGAAGAAGGCCTCCTTGAAGGTGGGCTCGGTACTTTCCCAGCAATCGTCGTTCACCATGATGTAGGAACCCTGGCGGAAGCAGGAAAGCGACTTGTGCGTCGAAGTTGTCGCATAGACTCGCATCTTGACCGCGTCCGGGTCGGGCAGCAGGTGGGTGTCGAGAAGCTTGGGATTTTTCGGATCGATCTTGCCGTGTTTCTTTTTGAACTCGGCGTATTCGGCGCGGTAGGCTTCGGAGGCATACTTTTCGCGCAGGGCCTCACATGCGCCCATCGCGGAGCGCATCCGATGGAAGGGTGTGAAGCGGCTGTAAGCGTACCAGGCCTCGTCCCAGAGGAAAACGATGTCCGGCTTGATCGCCAGCACCTCCTCCATGAAACGCTGCACGTTGTAGACGTGGCCGTCGAAGGTGCAGTTGGTGAGCAAAAGCATCCGCGCCCGGTCGAGTTTGCCTTCAGCCTTCAGGTCGAGCAGCGTTTTCTTGATCGTCCGAAGCGGCACCGCGCCGTACATGGAATATTCGGTTAGCGGGTAGGCTTCGACGTAGAGCGGCTGCCCGCCGCCGAGGACGAGCCCGTAGTGGTGGGACTTGTGGCAGTTGCGGTCCACAAGCACGATGTCGCCCGGGCGCACGATGGTCTGGACGGCGATCTTGTTGGAAGTGGAGGTGCCGTTCGTGCCGAAAAAGAGTTGCCGGCAACCGAACGCGCGGGCCGCTTTCTCCTGGGCTACCTTGATGTTGCCGGTCGGCTCAAGCAGCGAATCCAACCCGCCTGTGGTAGCGGAGGATTCGGCCAGGAAAATGTTGGCGCCGTAGAAGTGACCGAAATCGCGAATCCAGTGCGAGTTGAAAACCGACTTGCCCCGGGCAACCGGCAGCGCGTGGAAAGTGCCGACCGGGCGGCGCGCATAGTTTTTCAGGTTGTTGAAATATGGCGTGTCGTAGCGCTGGTTGACGCCCTCCATCATCGCGAGATGGATCTCCATGAGATCTTCGATCCCATAGAAAATGCGCCGGATGTTTTTCGAGTCGAGATGGCTTGCCATTTTTTCCACCGCCCGGTCGAGGATCAGATAAACGTCGAGCTCGGGGCGGGTCTTCGCGATAGCCTGCGCGAGAGCCACGCCGTAATCTTTTGGCTCCAAAGAACCGGGCTCCACCGACAGATGCTGCTCCAGGTAGGTCCGCAGATTGGGTGCCTCAAACTGGGTGCGGAAACGGAAATTATCCTTGATCACCACCGCCTGCACATCCGCGTTCAGCACCACCCCGAGGATGGCATCTTCAAAGCTGGGCACCGTGACCGCCTCGTAGACGAAGGGATCTTCCGGGCGGCGTAGCTGCCGCAGTTCGTTGCGCGCTTGACGCACCTGTTCCGGGCTCGGGTCGTCGCTCACGATCAGGACTTCGAAGTAGGGCTTGGTCAAATCGCCCGTGTCGAAGTAGTCCTTCATCAGACGCTCGTTGCCCTCCTGCTCTCCTTCCTCTCCCAGCTTCCAGGCATTTGCGGAACGACGGTAGGAGCCGGTGATGATCGCTTTGGCGATGCGGGTGCTGAGCTTGGAAAATCCGGAGTAATCGTCCCGGCCCGGAGCGTCCTTCAATGCGGCCATCAAAGATTCCCCAGGATAGGCGTGGAACGCCTCGAGGATGCTGAGATGCCGGAATAAGTCCTCCACTTGCGCGACCGCTTCCTTGGTGGATGAACCGGCTACCGACCGGGCCACGAGAGACTGGGCGGCATGCGCCATTTCCTGCCAGCGATCACAACGCGCTTCGCCGGCGCTGAACATTCCGACGCGATATTTGGACTGGGTCTTGTTCGTTTTTGATGAAGAGGTGGCCATGATTTTGTCGAGTAAACTAAGAGTTAAGTCTTGCGAGGGTCCGTTTCTTGTGGCGCAAAGCTGTTGTTTCGAGTTCTGCTGCGAACAAATAAACAAACCGTTCGGTCCGGGGCGCCATAGGACCTTGGTCGGATGGGAATACGGTCTCTGGCAGGCGACGCTGTCACCTGATAGTTTCGGTTATTCGAATGTTTCCAGCTGGTTCGCAGTTTGATGCTGGCGAGCCGGGATTCGCATTCAGAAAATGATCTTATGAAACTGAAGTTCTATGGCACACGGGGATCCATCCCCATCTGCGACGCCGGTTTTCAGCAATTCGGCGGCAACACCACCTGCCTGCAAATGACGTTCACCGATACGAACCGCATCGCGATCATTGACGCCGGCACGGGACTGCGAAATCTGGGCAGAGATCTCCGTGCTATCGGTCACCAGCAGGAACAAATCTTTATCGCGTTCACGCACTTTCACTGGGACCACATCCAGGGCTTTCCCTTCTTTGCCCCGGCCTATGATCCCAGGCAGAAAATCACGCTCCTGACGCTTGGCCGGGACCAGACTGTTAACAATTTGCGGGAGATTTTCGAAGTCCAAATGCAGGCGGAATATTTCCCGGTGCAATTGGATCGCATGGGGGCCAATTTCGAGTTCCTCCAAATCGCCGATGCCAGCAAACACTTCAGCGGCATCAACAATGTGGAGACCGTAATGACCGCTCAAAGGCACAACCATCCCGGCGGAGCGTATAGTTTCCGGATCGAGCGACACGGCAAGGTTCTGGTCGTTTGCACGGACGTCGAGCATGGCGAGCAGATCGATCCGCGGCTGGTGAAGTTGGCGCACGGCGCGGACTTATTGGTCCATGACGCGCAATACACGGCCGAGGAGCTGCAGAAACGGCGCGGCTGGGGACACAGCAGCTTCGATCAAGCCATGCAAGTTGCGGAAATGGCCGGCGTGAAAAGCCTGGCCCTCACGCATCACGACCCCGAGCACGACGACGAGTTCCTGCTGCGCATCGAAAAGTTGTGTCAGGAACGGTTTCCCAACGCGGTGCTGGCCCGCGAAGGAATGGAAATCGCGATTGGTTAGGCAGACGCGGCTGCATAACGATGACGAACTTCAACGACAAAACGAATTCGTTACGGTACACTTGCCCGCGGCGATCGGGGAAACTGCGTGGGACCGGGGTAGGACCAAGGTCTGATACGCTTTTGCTTCGGACACAGTACGATTTCCACCTGCACAAACTGATGAACTTGAAAACTGATGTTGCGCAAACGGCATCTGCCGTTGCAATGAAACCCCAACAATCAACTCTGGAATCCGCGGTTAGCCGCCGGCGTTACTTCGGACGTTTCGTTCCGTTGATCGCGTTCGCGTTGCTGACGTCAGTCTCCAGCGTTCATGCCTCGATGTTTCAGGGCGAGACACTCGATTCAGTCGCCAACGGCATCTCGTGGGTCGTGCTCGTCATCGCGCCGATTATTGGCATCGCTGCTTTCTGGCTCGTGCATATCTTGCCGGAAAAAATTGCGGAGAAGAAAATGCACCCGCAGACCAAGGCGATTCAGTGCCTGTGCCTGCTCTCGCTTTGCTTTGGTGGGCTGCTCTGGCCAATCGCCTGGCTCTGGGCCTATACCAAGCCGGTCCTGCACAAGATGGCTTATGGCACCGACGTTGATGAATCGCTTCGGCACGGCCACGAAGAAGTGAAAGTTGAGGAGGACGACGTGGGAAAACTCCGAGCCCGTGTCGCGGAGCTCGAAGCGAAACTCACCTCAGACGGAGCCAAGGCGTAATGGAACTCATTCTACTTATCATCTACTCGGTTATCGTCTGGTTGATTTTTTTTAAGTTCAAGTGGCTTCCTTGGAACATTACCAGCCAGGTCATCGTCGTTACCATCCCGATCATCGCGCTGACGATCCTGGTTCTCTTCATGAACATCGTGGCGCCGTCCTCGTCTGACGTGCTGGCCCAGAATTATGTCATCCCGGTAGTGCCCCGCGTGACCGGTCAGGTCACGGAGGTGCCGATTGAACCAAACCGGCCGATCAAGAAAGGCGATGTCCTTTTTAAGATCGACCCGGTGCCTTTTGACGCGGCAGAGAAAGCCGCCGAGGCCACGCTGCGCGGAGCGAAGGATCAACTCAATAATGCTGCGAATAAAAAAGCTGCGCTGACCCCGCGCATTGACCTAGCGAAAAAGCGCGTCGAGCAGTTCACGCAACTCGCCGCAACCGGGGCGGGAAAGCGGGCCGACCTCGAGCAGGCGCAAAGCGACCTCGGCAATCTTGAAAGCGAATTCCTCGCCGCCGATGCCACGGAATCGCAGGCCAGAGCGCAGATTAGCAAGTCGGAAGCGGACCTGATCAATGCGAAATTCGACCTCGACGGTACGACCTACCTCGCGCCAGCCAACGGCCGCGTGGCGAATCTCGCGCTGCGCCCCGGGGTACGCGCCATGCAGTTCGCTGCATTTCCAGTGATGAGCTTCATCGAGGAGGACGATCCATGGATACTCGCCTTTTTTCGACAGAACGAGTTGCGGTATGTGGAGCCCGGAAACGAGGCGGAAATCTACATGTCTACCTATCCGGGTCGCATCATTAAGTGCACTGTTGACTCCATCCTATGGGCCACGGCCCAAGGTCAGATGCCGATTAGCGGGAGCCTGCCAAACACGCAGGCAATATCGGCTCCGGAACACCGCATCGCGGTGCGGCTGCTTCTCGCGGGCAAAGATCGCGGCACATTCCTCGCCGCCGGCGCGGAAGGGGGAGGCGCCATTTACACTGAACACGGCAAGATGATCCAAATCGTTCGCAGGGTCTTTGTGCGAATTTCGGCGAAGATGGATTGGTTCGTTTGGAAGCTCCACTAAGAGCCACCACATGAACTCTACGGTTTTTCTGGGCAGCATTGTGTGCCTCACACTTGCCGGGTGTGCGCTCAAGCAGCCACCTACCGGCGCCAACATCATGCCCGAAGCGGCTCGGGCAAAAATCCCCGGAAGTTGGGCCGGGTCGCATCGCAGCGGGGCGGTTGTGCCGAACTGGATCCGCACCTTTAACGACCCGGAACTGACCGCGCTGGTTGCCGACGCGGTCGAGCGGAATCCCGACCTCAAAGCCGCCGCCGCCCGCGTGGAAGCATCGCGCGCGGCGGTACGCATCGCCGCCGCATCCCTCTACCCACGGATCGCAATGAAGGGATTGGGCGAGCGTCAAGGACAACAACTCAGTGGAGACATTGATCGCGGCATCAACCCTCCGGATTTCGGGTCCCCGGGGACCGAGAATCCCGGGGGCGCCGGACTCGACACCAGCATGGCCGAATCCTCACAGCGCTGGGTCTATGGCATCGCCGCCGGAGCCGCGTGGGAAGCCGATGTCTGGGGTCGCATTCGCTCGAAAAAAGCTGCGGCATTGGCTGAGAGCGGCGCGCTGGAAGCGGACTACGAATTTGCCCGACAGTCCCTGGCCGCCGCCGTGGCGCGCGCCTACTTCACGACCATCGAGGCCGCGCAGCAGGAAGCGAATGCACAGGAGACACTCGATCTCTATCGGGAATACTCGAAACTCACTGAACAGAAAAAAGAGCAGGGATTTGCGAGCGACTTCGACGTGGCGCAGATCAAGTCGCGCACTGCCGCCGCCGAAGACGCGCTCTACGCCGCACAGGCGGCGCGGGCGCAGACCATTCGCGCGATCGAGGTCGTGACCAGCCGCTATCCTGCCGGCCGGTTTGATGTGCGGCGCTCCTTCCCCGCTCAGCCGAAGGCGGTGCCCGCCGGTTTGCCCGCGCAAATCCTCGAACGCCGGCCCGACCTCATCGCCGCCGAGCGCCGTTTCGCCGCAGCTTTTCACCGGGTGGATGAGGCTCGCACCGCGCGCCTGCCCCGATTTGTGCTCAGTGCGACCAGCGGGCTCGGAACTGCGCAACTCGACGGAATCGGCACGCTTGATGCCGTCGTCTGGAGTTTGGCCGCGGGGATCACGCAGCCGATCTTTTTCGGCGGGGAACTCAAGGCGGCGCAAGATCTCCGCACCGCCGAGCAAAGAGCCGCCGCGGCAAGCTACGTCGGCGTCGCCTTGCGGGCATTCGAAGACGTCGAAGACGCTCTTGCCAGTGACTACTATCTGCGCAAACGCGAAGGCGCTCTGACCGATGCAGTTTCGAGCAGTGCCGACTCCATCAAGTTCGGCAGGGAACAGCTGGAACAGGGTCAGATCGACATGTTCACCACTTTGCGTTTGGCTGGGGAAAACCTCGCCGCCAGGGTCCAACTCACGAGTATCCGTGCTTCTCGCCTCCGCGAACGGGTCAATCTCTACCTGGCTCTGGGCGGTGATTTTCAAGGAACGGGCGCGCCAGGGAAATGAGGGCCAACGACGCAGATGCGCGCAATTACAAACGACTATCGAGACGCCAAGATTCTTGATCTTGGATCTGGTTACGAAAAGGGGCCCTTTCTAGTTACGCAAACCGGGGTCGCGCCTAACGATCCGGTGCCACGAACCCATATGTTCGTGCTTCGCCCGGATGGACAGTGGGCGGACTTCAACGCCTATGCCTGCCAGGGCAAGCCGGAAGCCATGGATGAGCTTGTCTTCCGCACGATGGGCGAAGTGATGGAGGCTTTCGGGAAACTGATCGGCCGGCCCCGTGTCGTCGAGCTGCCGGTCGACAAGGACGGCCTTAAAAAGTGGCTCGACCGGCACGAGGGCGGCAATCCTTTCCAC
This sequence comes from uncultured Verrucomicrobiae bacterium, assembly GCA_963782205.1. Classification (GTDB taxonomy): domain Bacteria; phylum Verrucomicrobiota; class Verrucomicrobiia; order Chthoniobacterales; family UBA10450; genus Palsa-1392. Next base: position 47,497 of record CAWAIY010000004.1, read on the forward strand.
GCTGCTCAACTTTGGGCGGTCGAACACAGAAAACGTCAGCGTGACAGGCGGCGGTGATCCTTTGCCTTCGGCGGTAGGGTTTAGTGATCGAGACGTGGCCTGGTGGAGGAATATGTTTCCTTCCCTTACCTGGACTCTGTCAGGGAACGCCGATCGAAGCGACGGCCCTAATGATCGAAGTTCGAAACGAACACGATTACTCGCGTTGTCCGCGAGACTGGTGAAGACGTTCGCCGCTTACATGGACGCCAACTTCGACTTGTCCCTGAGCGGATCGAACTGGATGAGCAATGGCAGTAGGTTGGCGGTCACGCGACCACCACTTAGACGTCTTCAGCATCGGGTGGCAATACCGCCGAGGAGGCGGCGAACCGCCGTGCCCCGCGGTGTGCGCGTCCCTTTTCTGAATAAAGGATAGACATTCGGTCAGTCTTGGTCCGTCGCGAGTGGTTAGGTAGTATTGGATAATATGAGCAATCTTCTGTCTCATTCGCGCCCCGCGGCGCGCCGCCGTCGTGGTTTTTGGATTTTGCTCGGCTTGGTTGTGATCGTCCTGGTCGTCGTGGTTGCCGGGTTCTTCTTCGCCCGGCGGCAGATCGGACAGTTTTTCGCGTGCAAACTCGGTGAGCGGCTTGCAGAGGACGGCGTTTTCATCGCTTGGAAATCCGCCGACTGGGTGCCGGGAGTAGGAATCCGGTTGCATGGGCTGGCTGTCTATCGTGATCCGATGAGGCATGACCGACTCGCACTGCTTGGCCTCGTGACGGCGAGAAGACCCGAGCCGTCATTTCTTCGCTGGGACAAGATGAACTTTAAGGCGGCGGATACGCAGCTCCTCCTCGGCACCGGAGCGAGTGAGACGACACTGGAGCACATGGACATACTCTTGCTCGTCGAGCCGGGGAAGGCGGACCTGCGGGAGTGTCATGCGGACCTAGAGGGATTGCGTATCGAAGCGAAATGCGCGTTTGTGGCCTCGGCTCATGGTGGAAGTGCCGAGGCGGTCGCCGCAGCGAGACTATTGACGCAGCGTGAGGGCTTGTTCCGCGCTGTGAATCTCGACTGGCTGAAGTCGGTGAAGGGGCGGCTTAAGTTTCAACCGGAGAAGGATGAACCGGTACTTAGGATGGAACTGAATTCACTTCCGGACGACCGCGGCATGGAGTCCACGATGACGTTTGATGGCGCGAAGTTTCAATGGCGAGGGCAGCGATGGGACTTCATGCAGGCGGCGGTGAAGATCCCCGTCGGTACGAAGAATTCAAATTTACCGATCGAGTTCGATCATGTGCGCATCGGCCTTGCGGGCCGGAAAGCGGAGCTCGCCGGGGCGTTCGATCCCGCCGGTCGTGTCATCCGCATCCGCAAATTTGATTCGGGGATCGACCTACTGGCACTCGCGCGCGCCATGATGCCCGGCGCCGTCGGGAGTTTGTTCGCGGTAAGCACCAGCGGCACTTGGTCGATCAGCGGTACGGGAGAGTTCCCGGTGGATCACCTTGAGGACTTCCGCTGGCATGGCGACGTGGCACTCGACGGCGAGTTCGCCTATGCGAGTGGCGGAATAAACGTCGCACTGCAAAAACCGGCGTTTGCCGTGCGCGTGGACGGAGAGATGGTGTCGATCTCCAATCTCAAGGCCGGCCTCTGGGGCGGGACGCTCGATGTACCGGGGATGCAGCTCCATTTGCCAGCGCGGGAGAATCAACTGCGATTCGAAACGCAGCTCGTCCTCAGCGGCGCGCGGTCGCAATCGATCATCGACAGTTTTAGCCGGGCTCGGAAGCAGCCTGGTGTCGTTCCGTTGAACTGGAACGGCGCCTGGCAAATTAGCGCTGCGGGAGAAGTCCCGGTGGATCACCCCGAGAACCTCCGCTGGCATGGCGACATGGCGCTCGATGGCGACCTCGTCTATGCGAGCGAGCAAACAAACATCGCACTTCATAAGCCGACTTTTTCAGTGCGCGTGGAGGAGCAGGCGTTAACCGTCTCCGATCTCAAGGCGGGCCTCTGGGATGGAAGTCTCAATGTTCCGAGGTTGCAGGTCCCTCTGGCCTCAAAGGGGAAGAAACTGCGAATCGAAACGCAACTCACACTCAAAGGCTCCCGGCTGCTATCGATCATCGAAAGTTTTAGCGCGGGTCGGAAGCAGCCTGCCATCGTTCCGGTGGATTGGAAGGGCGCCTGGCAAATCAGCGGGGTGGCTGAGATCCCCATGGATCAGCCTGATCACCTCCGCTGGAATGGCGACGCGGCGCTCGACGGCGAGCTCGTCTATGCGAGCGGCAAAACAAACATTGCACTGAAGAAACCGACCTTTTCCGTCGGCGCTAAGGAGCAGGTGGTGACCATCTCCGATTTTAAGGCGGGCCTCTGGAAGGGGAGCCTCAATGTGCCGAAGATGAAGGTCCTACTGCCTTCGAAGGAGAAGAAGGTGCGATTCGAAACGCAACTCACAATCAACGGTGCGCAGCCGCGATTAGTCAGGAAGAGCTTTAGCGTGCGTCAGAAGCAGCCTCGTGTCATTCGGTTGCACTGGAAAGGCGCCTGGCGAATCAGCGTTGCAGGAGAGATCCCGGTGGATCACTCGGAGAAATTTCGCTGGAACGGCGATGTGGCACTCGGCGGCGACCTTTTCTATGTGAGCGGCAAAACAAACGTCGCACTGCAGAAACCGACTTTCTCAGTACGCGTCGAGAAGCAGGTGGTGGCGATCTCCAACTTCAAGGCGGGCCTCTGGGAGGGGAGTCTGATCGCGCCGAGGACGCTGGTCTATCTGCCTTCGGGGAGGGAGAAACCGCGATTCGAAACGCAGTTTGCAATCAAGGACGCCCGACTGCAATCGATCATCGGCAGTTTCGGCGGCACTCATCCGGAACCTGGTGTCGTGCAATGCGATTGGAAGGGCGGCGGTGAATTTGATCTGCCGTCGCTCGCCGGTTCAGGTAAGCTGAGCATTGGCCAGGCGGAGTTCTGTCGCGTGCCGGTTGTCGGTCCGCTGTATCGCGTGTTCAGGATACTGACGCCAGGATTTCGCAAGGATGAGCCATCCACGATGACCGTGAATGATCGGATCGCGGGCAGCAAGTTGTATCTCGAGGAGTTGAAACTCGTCAGCGCGCAGGCCCTCATCGGAGCGAGTGGCGCTATCGATCTTGCGGGCGAATACACTCAGCTCACCGCGAGGGGGAGGCTGCGGAGACTCCCGGGGCTCGTCACGGTCTTGCTCACCTGGCTACTGGAATTCAGAGGCGAAGGCCCAGTGGGTGGCGTGCGCTGGAGCCTCAATGGTCTGCCAGGCTTTCACCCGATCATCAACGCCCCGAAGAAAACCACCGGGACGGAGAGGGAGGCGGAGAGCGAAGACAGCAGGGCGGTGAAGGGTTTGATCGAACTCCCAGGCAAAGTGCTTCGGGACGAGTAATCGATCACGCGGGTTCCGGCCGGCTCCGCCCGTGGATCGACGGGCCAGACGTTCAACATCGGCCAGCTCACCGGCGTGGGACTCACCGGCTGCGGTGCTCACTTCTGGTCTACGGTCTCATTCCGGCTGCTATTCCGCAAAATGGTAGGTGGTTTTGAAGGTCATTCGACCATTGTCCGTTTCGAGAGAAAAGATCAGGCTCCCTTTGTCTTTGTCGGATGGCGTTGCTTTTCCGGTGATGACCTTGTCTTTTGCGCCTTTGTTATTCGTTGCCTTGCCCGTGAATTTCATTTCGGTTCCTTCCCCGAACTTTCGGACCGCTTCATCTGGAGCCTCCAGTTTCAATGTGCCTGCTTCGCTCTTGAAAAAATACGGAAATACTTTGAGCTGGTAAGAACCAACATAGAACTTCCCCTGGTGAGTCAGCGGCCCCACGATCAGTCTGACTTTGTTATGGGAAACCGTAGTTGAGCTTGGATCGACAAACATCCTGCGTTTAACTGTCGCACTCATTTTTCGAACGGACGCCACATTCTGTGCCTTCAGCCCGACCTTCGTCTGCGGATCAAATCCAAACGCTATCGACGCAGCGAGCAGCGGGGTAAGAATCGATGTAAGGATCTGGCGCATGAGATCGACATGTCGGTTTTGGCGGGATGTTTAGAGAAGCCACTCGATCGGCAGCCAGCTTATCACCTGTGCCCTGATGCGCTTCCAGAGACCGGTCTCGGGCTCGGAGTTGTAGCATACCTGCTTGCCAGCCTCGCGCGTCACCCACACGAGACGGTTTCCTGCGAGTTCGACGCGATACGCGCTGCGGCCGAGATCGCGCTCGGTCGTTTCCGGCAGACGCCTCGCCAGCGCCGGGCAGTTGAAGAGCACACCCATTTCCGTGTTTAGCTTGCTCGAACGCGGATCGAGATTGTAGGAGCCGATGAAACCAATCCGGCGGTCGAAGGTAAACGTCTTGGCATGCAGTCCACCAATGCTCGATCCGGCCGGTTCGCGAAAGCGCCGCTTGAGCTGGGCGCCCGCGGTCGGCTTGATCTCGTAGAGTTCGACGCCGGCCTCGATCAGCGCCTTGCGATAGAGCTGGTATTTGGAGTGGACCGGCACCCCGTCGGTGGAAGCCAGCGAATTGGTGATCACGACCACTCGGGCGCCGCGCTGGTGCACGCCGGCCAGAAGCTCGACGCCCTGCTTCCCCGGCACGAAGTAAGGCGAGACGAGGAACAGCTCGCGCTTCGTTCTGGCGACGAGCGCGCGCAGCTGCGGGGCGAGATGCGTCTCCGTCTTGTCCGCGGAGGTGGCCACCTTGTCCGGATGGTCGTCCACGATCGTGGCCTGCCCCCAGTAGTAGGGAACGTTTCGATTCCTGAGCTGCCGGGCAAATTCACTCGTCACGCAGGCTCTGCGCGTATTCGGAAGCCTTCGCGGTATCGTGGTGCGCGATGAGCGCCGCCCGTTTCGCGGCCAACTGCTCGGGCGTCGTGTTTTGTCGCGCCAGCGCGGTGATCGGAATCGCCGACTGGTTATTCCAATAAAGATCGAATTCGTCGGACACTTCCTTCACCACTGGCCCGATGACCACCACGTCGAGATCGGCGAAATTCATCTCGGCACGCGCCTCGAAATATTCGTCGCCGATATTGCGGCCGCCCACGATGGAGACTTGGCCGTCGGCCGTGAAAGACTTGTTGTGCATCCGTTTATTGATGCGCCCGAAGTCGACGACCATGCCGAGCAAGCGGGGCGAACGCACGCCCACAGGGTTGAACATCCGCACCTCGATGTTCGGATGGCTGTCGATGACGAGGAGCGTGGCGTCGGAGGGCATAGTGCCGAGGTCGTCGAGCAGCAAACGCACGCGCACGCCCCGGTCGGCTGCGCGGAACAAATGCTCAAGCAGGACCTTGCCCGACATGTCCTTGTTCCAGATGAAATACTGCACATCAAGACTGCGTTGCGCCGCATCCGCCAGGGCCAGCCGCGCGGCCAGAGCCTCGCGCCCGTCCAGCAGTGTGTGGAGGCCGGACTGCCCCGGATGCTCCGCAACACGCGGACGCACCGCCGCCGCCAGCGCCGTGTCCCCGTTGTTTTTCATGGCCGTGGAAGGCGGGCGCTCGCCGCCCTTGGGGAGGCCGCCGCACGCACCGAGTGAAAGCATCACCAGTAATGTGCCGACGCATTGAATCGACCGTTGGTACCCAGGAAGCATACTGGTTGGTGGGTTAATTTCTAAGGGAAGGGCTAGGGACTGCCTGCCGCTTTGCGGGGCGCCGTCTCGTCGCTGAACTGCGGGTTGAGACAGCCGGGGCAGACGGTCATCCGCACGGCTAAGACGAGCCCAGAAAAAAAGAAGGGCCGCAGGCACGTAATAGTCAATCTATTTGTAATGCCACGTCACGAACAGCCAATTCTCACATGCAATCATTCACGCGGGGCTCACATCGCGTTGCCAATGCGGGTCGCAGCGGGGGGCATGGCCGAGCATGCAGTCGGCCGAGTCGACGAAGCGGATCGTGTCCCTTATCCTGGCGATCTATGGACCGCAACTAGTAACGTGTGCTTGCCACGCCAACCGCCTTCCGATACAGACTCGCCCTCCGCATCCTCATCTCTCATGCTCCTAAATCACCACTCGATCCGCGCGCTGATCGTCACTGCGGTCACCCTTTTCGCACTTCCTTCCTGTCAACGCGAGGAGGCGTCCAAAACACCGCCCCCGCCCGACGTGCTCGTGACCGTCGCGGCGACGTGCGACGTGCCCGTCTATCGCGAGTGGATTGGCACTCTGGATGGTTCCGAGAAAATGAGGGACACTTGACCTGCCGGCGCGCGCCGGAACAACAAAAAGGAACAAAAAGCAAGATCAGGCCAGACAGAAACGCCGAACAGCGCTTAAGTTTTAGCGAGCAAGGACCGGGAAAGGAGTTTGATCAAATGCTGAAGACCATCACCAACGACTATCGGGATGCGCGGGTTATGAATCTCGGCTCGGGTGCCGAGCGTGGACCTTATCTGGTCACTCAGACCGGCATTGCGCCGCGGGCTGAGTTGCCTAGGACACATATCTTCGTCCTTCGTCCGGATGGGTGCTGGGTCGATTTCAACGCTTACGTCTGCCAGGGAAAACCGCAGGTAATGGATGAGATTGTATTTCCTACCATGGCTGACGTCATGACCACGTTCGGCAGGCTAATCGGACCGCCTCGGGTTCTCGACTTGCCGATCGATGAGGCAGGACTCAAGGCATGGATCGAACGACAGGCAAACAGCGATCCGCTGCAAGCCGCGCGAGCTTGGGCGCAGCAATACAAGGAACGCCATCGGTAGCAGCCGAAGCAATGACTTCGATGAAGTGAGATCACAACCACAGACCTATATGAACAAGAAGTTAAAACCGAGCGGTCCTGAGAAAATGAAAACGAAGACCTACGAGAAGGAACTGCGCAAACTTCAGGCCCGCTTATGCCAGCTCCAGGACTGGGTCAAGGCGAAGGGACTGCGCGTCATCATTGTTTTCGAGGGCCGCGACGCTGCGGGCAAGGGCGGTACCATCCGGGCTCTCACGGAAGGAGTCAGTCCGCGGATCTTTCGAGTCGTCGCGTTGCCGGCGCCGTCCGATCGCGAAAAGTCACAGATGTATATCCAGCGTTACATGGCCCATTTCCCGGCCGCGGGCGAGATCGTGATCTTCGACCGCAGTTGGTATAATCGCGCCGGTGTCGAATATGTAATGGGCTTTTGTACGAAGGAACAGCATGCGCGCTTTCTCGAACTCTGTCCTGAGATCGAGAGATACATCGTGGAAGGCGGCATCCAGCTTATCAAGATCTGGCTGGAAGTAAGCGACAAGGAGCAGAAGCGCCGATTCGAGGCGCGGATCGACGATCCGCTCCGCCAGTGGAAACTGAGCCCGATGGACCTTCCCTCGCGCAGCAAGTGGTATGACTATTCGCGCGCCCGAGACATGATGCTGAAGGCGACGGACACCAAACACGCACCGTGGTATGCGCTGCGTTCGGATGACAAGAAGCGGGCCCGGCTCAACTGCCTTGCGCACATCTTGAATCTCATCCCGCACAAGAAGGTGCAGCACGAGAAGGTCAAGCTGCCCAAGCGTTCGATGAAAGGCGCCTACGACGACGAAGCGACGTTGAAGGGACGGAAATTCGTGCCGGAGAAATACTGAAGTGAGCAACGCCGCGCCCGGGTCGCCGAACGTTTCCCGATGGCTGCCTGCTCTTAGCTGGTTGCGCAGCTACAACAAGGCCTGGCTGCGGGGTGACGTCGTTGCCGGCATCACGCTGGGAGCCTATCTCCTGCCCGCCGGTTTGGGCGACGCTTCGCTGGCCAACCTGCCGCCCGAGGCTGGACTCTACGCGTGTTTGTTTGGCGGGCTGGTCTTCTGGCTCTTCTGCAGCTCGCGGCACACGACCATCACGGTCACCTCTGCCATTTCCCTGCTCGTCGGCGCGTCGTTAGGCGAAATTGCCGGCGGCGATGCGAGCCGGTTCAGCGCGCTGGCGGCTGGCACAGCCTTGCTCGTGGCGCTGATCGCTTTCATTGCCTGGCTGGCCAGGGCGGGCTCGATCGTCAACTTCATCTCCGAAAGCGTGATGGTCGGGTTCAAGTGTGGCGTGGCCCTGTTCCTTGCCAGCACACAGTTGCCCAAGTTGTTTGGAATCCACGGCGCGCACGGCAATTTCTGGGTGAACAGCGCCAACTTCCTGAAACACCTGCACGACACCAATCTGACCTCACTGACTATTGGCGGCGCCGCGCTCGCGGTGCTCGTGCTCGGAAAGATCTTTTTCAAGAACAAACCCGTGGCGCTGTTCGTGGTGATCGGCGGCATTCTCGCTTCGGGCTGGCTCGGCTTGGAAGCGCGGGGGGTGAAGCTCCTGGGCACAGTGCCACAGGGATTGCCGAACCTCGGGCTGCCGATGGCGCTGGACTGGGGCAACTGGGACTCCGTGCTGCAGGATTTCAATAACCTGGTGCCGCTGGCCTTCGCTTGTTTCCTGCTCGCGGCGGTCGAGACGGCCGCCATCGGTCGCATGTTTACGGCCAAGCATGGCGGCCGGCTGGATGCGAATCAGGAATTTCTTGCGCTGGCTGCCTCCAATCTGGCCGCTGGCCTGGGTCGCGGTTTCCCGATCAGCGGCGGCATGTCGCAATCACTCGTCAACGAGGGCGGGGGCGCTCGCACGCCGCTCTCAGGCGCCTTCGCGGCGGGGATTATTCTGGTCGTGGTGCTTTTCTTTTCGCACCTGCTGGCCGCCTTGCCCCAGCCGGTCCTCGCCGCGGTCGTTTTGGTGGCGGTGGCCGGCCTTTTCAAGCTCTCGACCCTCAAGGAACTTTGGCGCGGCGATCGCCCGGAATTCCTCGTGGCCATGGCGGCGATCGTCGGAGTGCTGGGTCAGGGCCTGCTGCGCGGCGTCATGATTGGCGCCATCATCTCCCTCGTGCTTTTGATCCGGCGCGCATCGCGACCGCACGTGGCGCAACTCGGGCGCATCCCTGGGGCGCGTCGGTACTCGGATCACGAGCGCCATCCGGACAATGAGTTAACTCCCGACGTGATGGTTTTCCGACCTGAATCGAGCCTCCTCTATTTCAACATGGATCATGTGCGCGACACGATTCTGGATCGGGTGCGCGCCGAGGGCACGCCGCCCCGGCTTGTCCTGCTCGACCTTTCCGCTGCGCCCTATGTGGACATGCACAGCGCGCACATGCTTGGGAGTCTGGCGGATGAACTCACCGCGTCTGGCATTCGCGTCCAGGCCGTAGAAGCGCGTTCCTCAGTCCGCGAACGCTTGCGTAGCGAAGAGGTGGACGACAAACTCGGCACGGTCAACCGGTTCACCTCTGTTGCTGACGCGGTAGAAGCGTTCTCAGAAGCAGGACAGCACCCGAACCATGCTTGAGAAGGTCCTCATGGCTCTGGTCTTGGTGGCTGGTACCGTGTTTGTGCATGCGGTCGGTCTCGCCGGCCTGCTAAGCGTCCTGCTCAGATCGCGCGCCCATCCTCCAACACGCGTTTGGCCGCTTAGCTGGCTGCTGATTCGCGTGGCCTGGGCACTGATTTCCATTCATGTGATCGAGATTTCGCTTTGGGCGCTGTTCTACACCTGGCAGGAATGCCTGCCCGATGTGCATTCGGCCTTCTACTTTTCCGGAGTCACCTACACGACGGTTGGCTATGGCGATGTGTTGTTGTCCGGCCCGTGGCGGTTGTTCGCACCGGTCGAAGCTTTGACCGGCATTCTCATGTGCGGGCTTTCGACCGGGCTGTTTTTCGCAGTGGTCAGCAGACTGGTCAGCCATACTCTTGAAGTGAGAGGCAAGTAGAACCTTATGCTGCCAACGCCAGTGCCCGTAGATCCGTCGGAACGATCAACGAAGCGCGTGCTGGAGCCGATTGAGCGCGTTTCCGAAGTCCTCTTTGGCCTAATCATGGTTCTCACCTTTACTGGGTCGCTCAGCGTGGCCGAGGGAGGCCGCGATAGTATTCGCACGATGCTCATCGGCGCGGCGGGCTGCAATCTGGCCTGGGGGATTATCGACGGGGTGCTTTATCTGATGGGATGCCTGGCGGAAAAGGGGCGGGGGCTTCTCATCTATCGCGCGGTGCGCAAAGCGACCGATGCAAAGGAAGCACAGCGCTTGATCGCGGGCGCCTTGCCTTCGGTAGTCGCTTCCGTTCTTCAACCGGCGGAACTCGCAGCGATGTACGAACGTTTAAAGCACCTGCCTAAGCCGCCGGAGCGCATCCGCCTGGGTTGGGACGATTGGCGGGGCGCGATCGGCGTTTTTCTCCTCGTGTTCTTGTCCACCTTTCCGGTGGTGATTCCGTTCATCTTCATGCGCAATGCCGTTCCCGCCCTGCGCGTGTCCAACGTTGTCGCCATCGTGATGTTGTTCCTGACGGGCTATGCCTTTGGACGAATGACCGGGTGCAAGCCGTGGTTGGTGGGAATTTCCATGGTTGTTCTCGGATCGATTCTCGTCGCCATGACTATGGCCCTGGGAGGATGAAACCGATCCGAATAATGGCCTTGATCGTGATGGTTGTCCTTGCAGGCGATTACGCGCTGGCCGGAGTGGCGACGAAGACCGCGCCCGAGGTCACCAAAGAAGCGGACGAGAAAGCCTGGTCCTTCTCCCTTTCCGCCGCCACCTACGTCGTGCCTAACGACCAGGATTATGTGCAACCTACTTTCACCGCGGATCGCGGCTGGCTGCATCTCGAGGCGCGCTACAACTACGAGGACCTTGAAACGGGATCGGCTTGGGTCGGCTACAATTTTAGCGGCGGCCAAAAACTGGAGTGGGAATTGACGCCGATGCTCGGCGGCGTGTTCGGCAATGCCACCGGCATCGCTCCGGGTTACAAGGGCTCGCTGAGCTGGTGGAAACTGGAACTGTACAGCGAGGGCGAATATGTCTTCGACACGGGCAATTCGGCAGGAAGCTTCTTTTATAGCTGGTCCGAGCTTAGCGTCTCACCGGTGGATTGGTTTCGAGTTGGTCTGGTCGGCCAGCGCACGCGGGCCTACCGGAGCAGCGTCGATATCCAGCGCGGACTTCTAGTGGGTTTTACCTATAAGAAGGTCGATCTTAAAACCTATTCATTCATTCTGAACCGGGGTAAGCCAACGTGGGTGGTTTCTGTTGGTATGAGTTTTTGAACGATGTCACTTATTGCTGTTTTCATCGCGCTCGTCCTTTTCTACTCAAGTTGGCGATCATGATCGTGCTAATGAGCATTTTCGCGCACGGGCTGAACGCCCTGCCCGGCATGGAACTTTACGCGCGACAGATCAAGGCATTGCTCGGCAGCGCGCCGGAGCTTGCGGACCTCGCGATTGAGTGATCAAGACTGATTTCAGTTAACAAGACCATCAGGAGAAGCAAGCAAACCAAACCAACATCATGCCATTCGAAACCATACATATGGAGGAAATCACGGAAGGCCGGCGCAAAGCGATTGCGGCATCCATCCGTAACATCAGCGTCGAGGAGCTAAAGACACTCGGCGAACGGCTCTTTCCGTTCGTCGGTGATCCCTGGCGGGACAAATTCTTCGATTTCATAAGCGAGAACGCCACCGCCACGTTCCATCACGCGATGACGCACGACGGCGTGCAAATCATCTACTGTCATGCCAAGGGGAAGGGCATGTGGTTTATGCCGGGGACGGGCATGGGTCCGATGCAACCGAAGGCGCTTGCCGCTCTCAAGCAGATCATCGAAAAGAAATAAATCTCGCAACCCAAGGCGGGATGTCCGAGCGGCGCTTTTCAGTGGGGTGCTCGCGCTGGCTGTTCCTTGCCTGGGTTTCACCGTCACCTCGACCCGTTTCCCTCGCGCAACATCTAGTTTTCATCGGAGCTGCCCATTCCCTCTTGTCATGCGGCATCGCTGATGCTTATGATAGGACCCCGATGATCCAGGCGAATTGTCGGGCGCGGTTCACGGCGGCGGATTTTCAATTCATCATGCGAACCCTGGCCCGTTCGCCTAACGACCAAGTGTCCCTGGTCGACCTCCTGAGCGACGTCGAGACGCGCGACGCAGTCCTCGATCATCCGCGCCTCGTCGAGGCGATTCTGTCCCAAGCCGGGCATCTCTCGATTTCGTCGTCTTTTTATTTTTACGTCCTGGCCCGGCATGTCTTGAAACGGGCCGACATCACCGACCGCAAACTCTCGGATTACATCGGCTCGCTGCTCGAAACTTTCTCGCGCGTCAATGGACTTCGCCCGCCGCACGCCGAGGAGGATTCCGGCCGCCAGTATCTTTCCGACATGTTGATCGCTCTGACCCGCGCCAACGCGGAACAGAGTTTTCTTCTGCGGGCCCACGTCGGGAATTACTCGCTTTTCGTGAGCGGAATTTTCCACGAGAACGCCCAGCACCGCAGCCGGCGCGGCGCGCCCGACCTCGAGTTCTACGAAAAAATCGGGCGGACCAATTTCCAACTCGTCGCTTCGCATTCGACCGCGCGGCGCTGTGAGCTAAACGATGTTTTCGAAGAGCTGGCGGATCGTTTTCACGATGTGCGACTCGCGCTCAATCGGCTCTCGGATGAACTGCTTAATCTCGACGACGACCATCACGCTTCGGTCTTGCTTTGAACGAAACCCTCTTCAGCCAGATCCAGCGCCTTTTCGAGCGCACCTACGTGCAGGTCGGAATTAATCTCGAGGAATGCCTGATCGATCAGCGGCGCTGCCGGCACCTTTCCAAATTGGCCGGTGCTTCCGCGGCCGAACTGAGCGAGCTGGCGCGCACGTTCCTGCGCACGGCAAACGATCAGCTCTATGTCGGGATTTATTATTCGCGCTGGCTCATCGAACAACTGGAAGAGCACGATCCGCGCGCCGGCCTAACGAATCGAAATATTCGTTCGCTCATCATGTTCGTCGAGGAAATCGATCACGCGCTACACGCCGCGATCCAGTTCCGGGAAGGCGAGCGCCGGATCGCTTCCGAGGATTTCGCACGCGATCTCGAACTCCAGGCGCGGGTCGATACTTATCTCGTACTGCTCTTGTTCGTCGCCTTCTTTCGCAAGACGCAGCGCGTCTCCCGCACCGATCGCCGCTGGCTTCGCTTCCATCTTTTCGAGGCGCAAAATCCCGGCGCTTTTCGCGATGCCAACCTGCGGGGACGCTACCTTGAGACGACTGGGCTGGCGGCGAGCTACACCCGCTTTCTCGACACGCTTAACGGCCTGCGTCGGGTCGAAGAAATCCGCACGTTTCGCGCGCTCGACTACAACGCGAAGAAGCAGCGCATCCTCGCGCTGATGGACGCTCCCGTGCGCCAGCTCCTCGCACCACCCAAGCTTCCGTCGAACTAGCGAACGGTAAACTGATTCCATGTTCAAAAATCGAGCACGGAATCCAGACCGCGGTGGACGCCCACCAGGGTCGGAACCTTGCGGATCGCCATGAGGGCGCCATCCACATAGGGACGAGCGCTGCTGCCCGCATCGTGCCGGATGCTCAGTTTTTGGTCTGGCATTCCAAAGATGATCTCGGCGCTGAGGACGTGCCCAGGCAGTCGAACGGAGTGAATCTGTGATCCCGCCAGGGTGACGCCTCGCGCTTCACGCAACCCAATCGTTTGATCAATCGGAACGGTTGGCTGGGGTGGCCGTACTTCGGCGAGGCGGGTCGCGAGTTCGCGGGCCGTGCCACTGGGTGCATCGGTCTTGCTGTCGGCGGCGTAGTCGATGATCTCCCATTGCGGGATGAGCTTCGCGGCCGCGACCGCGAACTTCTGCAGCAGGACGGCGGTGAGGGCGAAGTTACCGCAGGCCAGGACGCCTCGCCGCTTCTGGCGTGCAACGGTTTCAATCTCCGCGAAATCGTTCTCGGGCAGGCCGGAAGTCCCGACCACAACGTGTGCTCCGCGGGTGAGCGCGGTGAGGATATTGGCCCGGGCAACTTCCGGGCTGGTGTATTCAACGAAAACGTCGCAGGCATGGGCCAGCGCCTCGGCGGTAGAAGCGTAAACCTGAGTCGTTAGGCGCGGTTCGGACAGCACTTCTCCGAGGTTGCGTCCGGCGTGCTGGCGCGAGACCGCTGCCACGAGGGATAAGTCGCCAGCCTGCGCCATGGCCCGCGCCAGTTCGGAGCCCGCCCATCCCGTCGCGCCAGCCAGACATACTCGTAACATGAACGGACCTTCACGAGGGAGTCCGCGAATCGCAAGAAGGAGAATCGCTTGGCGGGCGGGCGGACGACGGATTATTGCCTTGAATCCGGCAAGATCACTGCGGATGCGTGGCAAAACTCTAACAACCTTTCGCGTTCCCCCGGCAACTCCTCGTGGACAATGCGAGAAACGAGGTCGCCTGGAGTGAAAAACAATCGCTGACGACAGCGATAGAGGTGTTGCTTGCCATCCTTAGTCAGGCGATCGGAAAAGGAAATGTCAGCCACATTCGCCTGCGCACTTATCAGCCCGCTTTCGTAGTCCACGGTGTCGAAAAGTGAGCGGGCTGTCCTGCCAGCGCAACGATAGGAATCGACGATCGCATCCGCTCCGGAAATCGGTCCGCCGCGTGCTTCGTAACGGCAATCGGGCGCGAGAAGAGCGCGCACCACATCGTAGTCTTCCCTGTCGAGCGCACGGGCGAATCTCAACGCCAGCTCAGTTGGGCTGTGTTTCATTTGCCGGGTAGGTTAGTCGCAATTCATCCCTTCGCTCAGGCGCGGCTTCAAGGCAACGGGTGCGATCACCATGGACAGCCGCTCCGGATTGCCAGGGTGATCTGATGGATAAAACGCCAGCGCTGGGCTTGGAACTCGACGCCATGCTCTCGCCAGCCAGCGCTGCTGAAAAGCGCTCACCACCTGGGTGTAAAACTGCCGTCCACTCTCCTGCACGATCGCCACGATCTGTTCTTCCAAACTCTTGAAACCAGGCGCCAGTTGTTCCGGACTCAAGGAACACATCACCGAGACGACGGGTATCGTCGCAACACTTGAAGGGCTCATCCATTTTCTTGCCACTTAGTTGAGCCTTTCATTTTGTCCTCGCCTTAGGACAAGTGACAATCAACCAACACTAGCGATTTGTGTTGCATCGCCGCGCCGCGGGCGCGTAAACGGATGAATAAGCGGCAGCGCTGCCCGTCCATCCTGTGCGGGCAGTGTTGTCCGCGCAGAGATCCAAACAGAAAGAAAAAATGAAAAGAAAAAGTTCGTTAATCATCGGCGTCTGCATCGCGACCATGGTCTTTTGTGCGCCGAGCCCCGCCCCGGCGAAGTCAAAGAAGACGGAATCACCCACCCCGACCGCTGCTCCCATGGCAAGCGCGCCGCCGACCGCGCCTTCCGGCAAGATGCCCCGATCAATTCCGTTCCACGGCAAAGTGGCTGCCGTCGACGCGAGCGCGAAGACGTTCTCGATTGCCGGAAAGGAAAAGACCCGGACGATCAAGATCACCGATCAAACCAAGATCACGAAACAAGGCGCCGCCGCGACGATGAAGGACATCGTGGCTGACGAAGAAGTGCGTGGTTCCTATTGGAAGAAAGAGGACGGCTCGCTCGAAGCCCGGAGCGTGAAGCTCGGTCCCCTCACGGCTGAGGAGATGGCGCAACGCGAGGCGCGCAAAAAGAAGAAGAAGAGCGACGCTGCGGCGGAAGCATCCCCCAGCCCCAAGCCGTAGTCTGATCTCACGACTTGAAGTGAAACCTGCGATCGGTAAATCGGTCGCAGGTTTTTTACTTTTCAGCAACCGTAGCCGAGAAAGGGAACCGCTCCCTTTACATTCCATGGATGCGATTATCGGAACGCCGCGCCTGATCCTGCGTCATTTCGTCGAATCGGACCTCGACGCGATGGCGGTCTTGATGGCGAATCCGGATTTCATGCGCTTTTCGAGCGGCGTTCTTAGCCGCGAACAAACGGCAAGGTTTTTGTTCGATCGGGCGATCGCGCCAGCGCGCGAAGGTTTGCCGAGTCCCTTCGCGCTCATTACGCGCGACGAGAACCGGCTGATCGGCTATTGCGGATTTCTTCGCCAGGTGGTGGATGAGGTGAATGAAATCGAGATCGGGTACCGCCTGCATCCCGATTACTGGAATCGCGGCCTGGCGACCGAAGCGGCCACCGCGGTACGCGACTACGCATTTGCGGTTTTGAAACTGGAGCGTGTCATCTCCCTCATTCACCCGGACAACCACGCGTCGCGGCGGGTGACGGAAAAAAATGGAATGATCCTGGAAAAAACCACGACGTTTCGGGGCTTCCCTACGCTGGTGTTTGCGATTGCGCGGAACTGAACTGTAGCGCTGCGGCCTGGTGGCGACGCAGGAATTCGTCGGCAAGCGCGCGATAGGCTTTGGCGCCGGCGCCGCTGGCGTCGTGCTCGAGGATGCATTTTCCGAAGCTCGGCGCTTCGCTCAGCCGGACCGTGCGCGGGATAAGCGTCTCGTAAACGCGCTCGTTGAAATGTTCCCTCACTTCTGCGACCACCTGTGCACTGAGGTTGGTCCGGGCATCGAACATCGTCATCAAAATGCCGCCCAGCTCCAGACCTGGATTCGCCCCGGAATCGCGGACCCGCTCGATTAGCCTAACGATCTTGACCAGGCCCTCGAGCGCAAAATATTCGCATTGGATGGGAGTGAGGAGCTCATCGGCGGCGGCGAGAGCGTTGCTCATGAGGATGCCTAACGACGGTGGGCAATCGAGCACGACGTAGTCAAACGTGTCATCCTCGCGCAGGATTTTGAGTGCCTGTCCCAGCCTGGTGAGGTGATCGTCCATCCGTGCGATTTCGATTTCCGCACCGGCCAGGTCGATGTCGGCGGGAACCATGAAGAGCCGTTCGAGACGGGTCGGAAGGACCTTTT
Organism: uncultured Verrucomicrobiae bacterium; assembly: GCA_963782205.1. Lineage (GTDB taxonomy): Bacteria > Verrucomicrobiota > Verrucomicrobiia > Chthoniobacterales > UBA10450 > Palsa-1392. Next base: position 64,309 of record CAWAIY010000004.1, read on the forward strand.
CCGTCACCGGATCGTCGCCTAACAATGCGCTGTAAAGGCTTTGCCCTTCCATTCCCTGTAGTCCGAGGGAGCTGGTCGCGTTGCCCTGGGGATCGAGATCGATCAGGAGGATGCGCTGCCCTTTCCCGGCGAGCGCGGCGGAGAGATTAACCGCGGTGGTCGTCTTGCCAACGCCGCCTTTCTGGTTTGCAATGGCGACAACTTTCATCGGAGAGCGGGATTCTGCCGTGGAGGAGATAACGGTAAGGCGAGACTCTGTCGAGCCAGAGGGAAAACGTCTCTTTCGTAGCGCTCCACCCGTCCCGGCTCGACAGAGTCTCGCCCTACCCAACCAGACAGGTCTCGCTCTACCGACGACGTGGTCCTTCGAGGGAAGTTCGCGACGACTCTCATTGCGGGAGGATCTGGGTGCGGAATTCGAACGTGCAGTGTCGGTCGGGTTCCTGCCAGAGCAACTGGTCGGACGGCGGCAGCATCTCCGCGACCTCGAGTTCGCCCGCCTTGGTCAACCAGCGGTGAAAAACTTCGAGAGACGAGTAGCTCTCCAGATAGATAAGAACAGGCTTGGTGTCCTTGTTGCGATGTTCTGTGCGGCAAGATCTGAGGCAGACTCGCGATCTCTGCTTTCGCTCTGGAGAATTCTTCCTGCGCAATTGTCAGTTCTCTCGCGATTTCAAATTCTTAGGAATGGTCTGTTCAATCGTTAATGAAAGCTTCGGATTTCTTTGCGTGCTAAAACTTTCTACCGATAATCAGACCGTGGTCGCGAGGCAAAGGCTGACTTTCGACTGATCGAAAGCCCGCGTCACGCATCCATTGGCAATACTCATGCCATGTGTACAACATCCCCTCGCCCGTCGCGAGCGTGAGAAAGTAAGGCGAACCCATCGCAGCAGGATATGGCCCATCCTCGGTATCCCGCTGCATCATGTTAAAGATAGTGACCGTGCCACCCAATGGTAAACTGTCAAAGCACTTGCGAAGGAGCCATCGATTGCGCTTCTCGGACCAAATGGTCAGGAAGTGCGCGAACAAAATAGTGTCGACCTCCTCAGGAAAGGGATCGGTGAAACAATCCCCTGGGCATGCACCTAGGCGATCGCTCAGTTCTTCTTTCGCGATGTTCTTCCGGGCGATCTCACAGACTGATACCGAATCGAACACAGCCGCACGGAGGTGTGGGAACTTGTGCGCGAAGGCGATAATGTTGGTGCCGTTCCCACCGCCAACGTCCAGAAGATACCTTGCCCCTTGGAGATTCAGGCTACGGACCAGCATTGCGTTTGCCTGAACCGAAATGCTCTCCATGGCATCTTGGAAAATTTGCTCACGCCATTTGTCGTGCGTCAAACGTCCATAAAGCGTGCCTTCCGCTCCGGCAAATTCTTCAAGCCCGATATTTGAATTGGCGCGAATGGCGTCGGCGAAGTGAAACATAGCGCGATAGTTGATGTGATGCTGCCAGCGCACTATATCAATGATGTTCTTGGCGGAGCTACGCACCAAGAGCGTTCGGGAAAGCATCGTATTGGAATATAATTGGCCGCGTTTGCGCAATAATCCCAGTGTCGTGCATCCCAGGAGCAGGATCCTAATCGGTTGCTCGGCGCAGTTCAACGCTTTTGCAATCTGCGCGCACGTCATGCGTTTGTGTCGGTGGAGAAGTGAAAACAGATCGAATTCCACAGCGGCGCTCATAGTCTGGAAAAAGATGTGGCCGCCCATGATCAGGTAAGTTCTTTGGTTTAGCCATCGCAGCAGAACACGCTCTATCAGACAGCGCTGAATCCAGTTGGACATCCTCCACAGCAGATCGCCGCCGATTTTGACAGGCAAGGATTTCATTCCAAGCGTTAGATCACACCGAAGCGGCTCGTCCATTCAACGAACACCCCTTCGCAAGCCCCCGTTGGAAAAACGAAATGGTCGGCGAGAAGAAAATCGTCTTTCACAGCTTTTCGATAACCAACTCCGCGAATGACACCGGCGAATCGTGGCGTCTTAGCCCAGGAATTCACGATAGACACACAAATCCTCTGGAACCGCAAAATTCGTCCGCAATGGAACCCCGTACCCCCTGGGGATCAAGGGCAACGAGTAGAATGGCCCCCGCTCCGTCCGGAAGTACAACTCCGAGGTTGATCGCCATGGTAGGTTTGCCGACGCCGCCTTTTTGGTTTGCGATGGCGACAACTTTCATGACGGAACGATCTGCGTCCGCAGTTCAAAGGTGCGCCGTCCATCCGCCTCCTGCCAGAGAAGTTGCTCGGGAGTTGGCAGCATTTCGGTTACCTCCAGCTCGCCGGCCTTGGTCAGCCAGCGGTGGAAAATTTCGAGGAAAAGATAACTCTCAAGGTCGATGAAGACCGGTTTTGTGTCCTTGTCGCGACCCTCGACGCCGCTGCGCCGAAGCGCCTGTTCGGTCGGGCGGATGTAGACGTAACGCGGGAGATGGCGCGCCGCGCGCAGCCTTTCCACTGCCACGACGAGATTGCGTGAGACCCCGGTGAAATCGGCTGTCCCGAGTTCATCGAGCATCACTATCCACGACTCGCGTTGCACGATCACCTTCCCGCAGCGCAAACGCGGAGTGTGCTTGCCCAACGAAAAACTGAAGGGGTGGAAGCCGAGCGGGATGACCCACCCGCGGGCAAACGAACCGAGGTATTCGTGAGTGTTGCGGGTTCGCGCGCCGACGTCGCCGGACTCGTCGATGAAGACCTCCGTATCGGCGGGGTGAAAGGTCTGCCAATTTCCGGTCGAACGTTGGGCGGCAACGAACTTCGTCAAATGGGGCAAAGCGTCGAGACGCACCGCCGTAGTAGCTGTGAAGTCAGCTGCGAAATAACCGTAATAAAGGAGCGGTTTCCCGCAAAGCGTCCGCTCCAGTGCCCTGGAAAGAGCGGCTTTGTCCGGGCACGACCAGTAGAAACCGTGATGCAGGAAGGCCGCGGAAGGATGAAGCTCGGCCAGAATCCACTGGTAGTTGCCGCGGGCTACGGCCTCGATCGACGCCGCCGCCAGCTGGAGATCTGCCGAAGGGTAGGTAAATTGGTCGAATTTCTCGTAGGAAAACTGCCGCCTGACCAAATGACAATCCTCCAACGTCAACTCGTACTCCGGCGCGCTCGCCCGGTGGTGTAGCCTGGCGCGAAAGGCTTCTTTGACTTCGCGAAAACCAAGGTGGGCGAGGGCGACCATGCCCACGCCCGCCAGCGGCATTTTCGCTTCTGCGCAGCGACGCAAGAACTCGGGCAAAGGGAGCGCACCATTTTGCAGCGGAGCCTGTTCGAGCAGGTTACGAAGACCGGCGGCGACGCGACTGGCGACGAAGGCGTAGTTATCGCGCCAAAGATCGATCCACGGTGCGGCCTCGGTCGCAACTTCGTTAATCAGGTTTTCACTTATAGTGAATTTGCTTTCTCGGAAACATTCCTCGCCAATTGGGTTCGTTGCGGAATAAAGAAAGCGCGTCGCGGCCTTGCGCGCGCCGAGGTTTTCCATTCGCTCGCGAGCTTCTTCAATGGTGGCCAGACGAGAACGTGGGTCGAAGGTGCGGCCGAATTGCTCCGCGAGAGCGGCAATGGGTCGCAGCCGGTCGAGCCAGCGCGCGCGGACGGGTTCGTCGCGCCATTTGGAGATGTCGTTGAGAAGATGATCAAAGGCATGCGCGTCGAGCGCGGGTACTTCCATCTCCCACTGAATCAGTTTTTGCCCGGCGAGTGCGCGGAGTTTTTCAAGTTCCACGCCTAACGAATAAGCAGGCCGCGTCCCATCACAGCGGTTGAGAAGCGCTATCGTTTCGGAGTCGAGCGGAGTTGTTTGACCTGTCGCGGTGAGAACAAAATGGTCTTGTTGCAAGCGGCCGGCTGGGTGAAGGCGCGGCGCAATCTCCGCGCGCGTCTCCGGATCGGCGTTGATGGCTGCAGCAGCGCCGTGCGCGGTCCAGCGTTCAAGAAATGTTTCGCGTCGCGCGATCCCTGGCTGCGGATCGAATTTTATCCCTTCGGTTGCGGGATCGACTGTGCCCCAGCTCTCTGGTCCGAATTCGCTCAGAGAATCATTTTTTGCTGCAATCCGCTGCAGATAAAGAACCAGGTGACGTTCCTCGGCTCGTGCTTTCTTGTTGCGAGGCGAGACGGAAATCGAAGCGATCTGATTGGTAATTCGCTCGCAAACGCCCGTCGCCGCGAAGACCAGATAGGAAGGAAGGTATTTGCGCGCGGCTACGAAGAGCGATTCGCGAGCATTCGCGAGGCCGCTCGCATGCAGGTCGGTGAGGACTGACTCGGCCGTCGCGACCTTCGCCGCGCTTTGCCAGCAGAACGCGAAGGCGCTCGAAGGGGCATCTGTGGCCGGGGGCATGATACCGGACTGGACCGCTCGCCGCCAGGCGCGGAGTTGCTTTTTTGACAGGTCGCGACGACGCGACGCGAGAAGTTGCTCAATCTCGGCCTTTGCGCGCGAAAGTTCCGTTTCAGCAGTGATGAGTTCTCGCGCAGCCCCAGACAGCTCGGGCGTGGCGATTTTCTCGATGGCCTCAAACGGTACACCGGCCATTCGAATCAAGAAAATGGGAGCAATGCGATAACTGGCGTCCGGCACGCCTGAAGAAAACAGAAGAGACGACGCTGGCAATGGCTAATGCCAGGCTTGGGCGATCTTCCTCATCAGTCGGTCGCAACGACTTTAGCCGGGCGGCCCGGGTCCGACGCTTCCCTAGTTATTGGCCAACGGGAGGCGCATGGTGATCGTGGTGCCGGCTCCGGAAGCGCTGTCGACTTTGATCGAGCCGCCGTGGTCTTCCACGACCTTCTTGGTGATGTAAAGGCCAAGGCCGGTTCCGCTCTTGCCTTGTTTGGTAGTGAAATAGGGATCGAAAATCTTCGTGATTTGATCCGGGCCAATACCGTGTCCGGTATCAGCGATGCGCACGTCGACATAAAAATCCTTGCGAATACAACTGACCTCGATCGTGCCCTTGCTTTCCGTGGACGCCTGAATCGCGTTGATGATCACATTTTGGATCGCCCGCGTAATCTGAACGGCATCGCCGGTAAGAGAGCAGGCATTGTCGGTCACCTCGCACGTAACCTTGACGCCCGTTTGCTTGGCCATCGCGCCGACGCTCTCGACGACTTCGCGGACAATCTCGGAAACGGAAACGACCTTTTGCGGCGCGGCATCCGCGCTGCCGTAGCTCTGCCACATGGTGAGCAGGTCCCGGCAAAGGCGCACGTTTTGCTCGATGATCTCGAGTTCCTTGTTTGAGCCAACTGCATTGGGATCGTCTGTGCTTCCGGATTCCTCGAGTTTCTTGGCCAGGAGCTGGACGTAGCCCCAAACGATCGTTAGGGGATTTCCGATGTCGTGGACAAACTCCGCCGACGCCTGTCCGAGAGAAGCGAGCCGCTCTTTTTGGGCCAGCTCCTGAAGCAACCGGCTGTTAAGTTCCTTTATTTCGCTCGCCGCACTCTCGCTGATGCGCTGAACCCGAGTGCGTTCAACGTTGCGGTTGATCACTTCCCGCATCTCGCGGGCATCGAATGGTTTGCTGATGTAATCGTTTGCCCCGAGCCGGAGCGCTTCCTTCGCGGTTTCGAGCGCGCCGAATCCGGTCAGCATGATGACAGAAAGATGTGGATCGATCTGGCGGATGCGGCGCAGGCCTTCGATCCCTGTCATGCCCGGCATCCGGATGTCCATGACGATTGCATCCGGTTTTTTTTCGCTTAGAAGTTGCAGGCCGCGCTCGACCGAGTCGGCTGTATGCACCTGATAACTTGGCTTCAACAATATGCGCAAACTTTCGCGCGGGCCCATTTCGTCATCGATGACGAGGACTTGTGGGAGATCAGCGTTGGCTATCATTACTCCCATCGCTAGAAGCTAGGGGCGTACCTCCGAGAAAAAAATCTGCAAAGTCATCGTAGGGAATCTAGGAACGAGGCCGACGCTTGATTAATTTGTCTGGAAACGCAAGCACGAATTGTGAATAACTTTTGTCGGGGAAAATTACCATGAAACTGAATCTGGTGCTCAGCTTGCTTTCTCAGGAAGGATTTGCGGAGCTTTTCTGGGAATAATATATGCGCAACCGCAATAGAGTAGTGGTCACCGGGATGGGGGTGCTCGCGCCCAACGGCACCGGACTCAAGGCGTTTTGGCGATCGCTGCTCGCCGGCGAGAGCGGCATTGGACCGATTACGCTGTTCGACGCGAGTAGTTTCAAGAGCCGGATCGCCGGCGAAGTGAAGAATTTTGATCCCCGAGACTATTTTGAGCCGACCATGAAGCCCAGGCGAATGGCACGTCACACTCAGTTGGCCTATGCCGCAACGATGCTCGCCTTGCGGGACGCCGGCATGCGCGGGAGCAGTCTGAAATTACCCAGCCCGACTCCTGTGGTAATCGGCGTCAGCACCAGTGCCCTCGACGTCATCGAAAGTGTATTTAATGACGTGTCTCGCTCGCGTCTGGACCGGGTTAGCCCGTACGCTCTGGGAGCGTCGAAGCCGCAGGCGCCGGCCAACGTGATCGCCGATCGGATCGGCGCATCTGCCAATGCCTCTACCATTTCCTCTGCGTGTCCATCCGGTCTGGACGCGGTCGCAGCTGCCGCGGCCATGATTAAGCGTGGCGAAGCGGAACTCGCCATTGCTGGAGGTGCGGACGCTCCGATCACCCCGCTAGCGATCGCTAGTTTCGCTGCAAGCGGATTAAGTTCGGTGCGAAACTCTAATCCACAAAGGGCGAGCAGGCCTTTCGACCTCACTCGAGATTCGGGGGTTATCTCAGAAGGCGCCGGGATCCTTGTGCTAGAAGATCTTGAACGTGCCGAGGCACGTGGTGCCAGGATCTATTGCGAGATTACTGGCTTCGGCACACAGCGAGACGTGAGTCCCGATGAGCCAGCATCGGGGTTGGAGCAAGCGATGGTGACGGCGATTTCAAATGCTGGATGTAATGTCACCGACATTGATTACATATCCGCCTACGGACCAGGCCATCCCGTCCTCGATTCTGCTGAGGTGGCTACGATCAAGCGTGTATTCGGTCGCCATGCGTACGGACTGAGTATTAGCTCGATAAAGGCCGTGACGGGAAATCCGCTGGCGGCGGCGGGCCCCTTTCAAATAATTTCCTGCGCTTTGAGCTTGGTTGAGCAGATCCTTCCACCAACAGCGAACTATCAAACTCCCGATCCCGATTGCGACTTGGATGTAATCCCTAATCGAGCCCGGAAGGCGCAAGTGTCCCGCGCGCTAGTAAACGTTCGAGGCCTTGGGGGGAGCGCCAGCGCGATGGTTCTCGAGCGGGTCGAATCGTCATAAGGAGAATCACGTTCTGCAAATGTAATTCGTGAGATGAACGCCCAAACTGTTCCCACGCTTGTTGCCCTCGGCGTTCAAATCGCCTTGGGTCTGGCGGTCTTCCAAGCCAACAGACGTCGGCTGGCGAATCAGTGTTTTCTGCTTCTTTCGCTAACGATTGGCGCGTGGCTGGGAAGCCTCTACCTCGGATTCGTTGCGCAAACCCCCTCGCTCGCAGAATTCGCCATCCGTCAGGCATCTGCGGTTGGCATCTCCTACTTCGCGATGCTCAATCTTCTGCGTCTATCAGTTCGACAACAGATGCGGGGCTGGCGTGATTTAATCGGACATTTCCGGGTCTGGGGATTGGTGACGATCAGTATCGTGATACTCTGCCAGACGCAGTTTTTCTTAGGTGGTGTTGAACTCTCGGCAAGCGGGCTACCACCAAAACCAATCTACGGCCCAGGCGTTTACGTCTATTCGGGCTACTTTGCCGTCGCACTCGTCGCTCTTCTCATCAGCTGCTGGCGGGACCTGCGGAACACAAGGGGCGGGGAGCGTGCGGAGGTCAGCTTTATTCTGATTGGGGGCACGACTGCCTTGACCTTCGCTATATGTTATCTCGTTTTTTCTGGACTACCTGATCGGTTCATCGCGCGCGCTTCTCTTTGCGCCTTTTCGCGTGGTTGTTTTCAGCCTTGTCGTTGGCTACGGCATTGCCACACGCAAGATCCTGGAAGTCGGCTTCTTCATGCGGCGAGCTATTGCCTACCTGTTGCTCGCCGCCTATCTCATCACGCTTTACGTCCTGGTTTGGTGGCTTTGCCAAGTGGTCTTTGTGCCGATTATCGGTAGCGACGGACGAGGACTCGCGCACATCATCGCCGCGGTTGTGGTCGCTTTCGCGATGGTGCCTGCACGGGGCGTTTCCCAGTCGCTCGCGAACCGCCTCTTCGTTGGCACGCAGCGGATGGATTTCCAGGCAACGATGAACCAGGCGGCTTCGATCCTGCGCTCGGTCACCACCCTGGCGGATTTGCTCGAGCGTTTTGGCCTGACGATCGGACAGGCGGTCGATACAGAAAGAGTTTTCATTCTCCTTCCGGAGCGAGAATTTTACGCGCAACGATTCCCCACCGTGCAAATGGGACCGCGCACGATTCGCATGGAGTTGCATCGCGATCAGGCAATCATCTCTCAGCTCGAGCGGACAAAGGAAGCAATCGTCCTGGACGAATTGCATCGCGTGCGCTCGACCCCGGAGTTAGAGCGAGTGCGCCGACAAATGAAATCGCTCAACGTCGCGGTCGCGATGGGAATTTTCTCCCGTGATCAACTCGCAGGCGTGATGCTCCTCGGTCAGCGACGCTCGGGCCGCATCTACGGCACCGTGGAGCAGAGCGCGCTCCTTGTGCTCTGCGGTCAGCTCGCGGTCGCAATCGAGAACGCGCAACTTTTCACCGAAGTTCAGAACGCAAGAATCTACAACGAGACGCTCCTGCAAAACCTCACTACCGGCGTCGTTGCGGCCGATCGCAGCGGGCTGATCACTGTCTTCAATCGCGAGGTCGAGCAGGTCACCGGCCTCACGGCGTCGGAGTTGCTCGGGCGCGAGATCAGTAACCTTCCCGAAATGTTACGTAACATTTTGGGTGAAACGATCGGCACCGGTGAGCGGCACGAGAATCGTGAAATTGTACTGCGCACGGGCGACAAGATCATGGTGCTGCGGGCAAGCAGTTCGATCTTCCACGGGCAGGATGGCGAACCGCTTGGTGCGCTTATGGTACTGACGGATATCACGGCATTGAAGCGGCTCGAGATGCAAATCCGTCGCAGTGACCGACTCGCCAGCCTGGGCACCCTCTCCGCCGGCATGGCGCACGAAATTAAGAATCCGCTGGTTTCGATCAAGACCTTTGCGCAGTTGCTTCCCGAGCGGTATCAGGACTCCGATTTCCGGGAAACATTCTTCTCGCTGATCGGACACGAGGTCGATCGCATCGATTCGTTAGTCAATCAGCTCCTCCGTTTTGCGCGGCCGGCCAAACCTTTGCTCAAGCCGATGCACGTGCACGACGTCCTGGAAAAGGCGCTCCTCCTCGTCGGCCACCGTCTTTATCAAAAAGATATCAAATTAACTCGTTCCTGGCAGGCCGACGTGGATACTATTCGCGCGGATGCAGATCAAATTGAGCAGGTTTTCCTCAATTTTTTCATCAACGCGCTCGATGCCATGAAACCCGGAGGTTCCCTCACAGTCGCAACTGAAATTGGTTCCACCGAGATCTGGCCGACCGCTCTTCCCGGCGATTCTGAGGACGTTCGCGAAATTCTGCGTATATCCGTGGAAGACGATGGCGCCGGCATCAAGCCGGAGGATGTCGCGCACGTTTTTGATCCATTTTTCACGACGAAGGACTACGGTACTGGCCTCGGCCTCTCCGTCGTCCACGGCATCGTACAGGAGCACGGTGGGCAAATCGAGGTGGAGAGCGAACTCGATCGTGGCACCAGCTTTCACATTCTTCTCCCCCTCGTGCGCTTTCAGGAAGAGGTCGCAGCGGCATGATCCTCCCGGCCGCCTGCGTTCTTTATACTCAGGATGCCGATTTCGTTAGGCGGACTCGCGCCTTTCTCCGTAGCCTGATCGAAGTTCATCATGTTGAGCAGGTCGGGCGGCTCGATCCGGTGTTGCAGCAGCACAACCCGGCGATCCTCTTGCTCGATCTGCGCGGGAAAGAGGCCCGCGATCTCATCGAGCAGGTGCAGCTGGGATGGCCCAACGTTTTGATCATCGCTTTTGGCACGCCGCGCTCGGAGCCGTTGCGCGACGCAGAACAGGCAGGGATTTATGCGGCGAAGGATTTGGATTTGGAACGCCGGGATTTCCAGGCGCTGGTCGGCCGGGCGCTCGATCATCTGCGCGTTTTGGAAGACAACCGCGCCCTGCGTGCGGAAGCCGCACTTTTGCGAGTAGCCACGCGTCCCAGCCGGTCTCGGAGGTTCGTGATACAGCGCTCCCCGTCCTACGTTTTCCGCGGCTCTTGCGGCTCTTGCGGCGCTTGGGGTCGACAGAAATGCTGATGCAGAATGTCGTCGAAGGTCTGGCCGACGCCGCGAGGGTCACGCGAGTCGGCATGTTCTCGCGTCGCCGCCCGGGTGAGAGTTACCGGTTGCAAGCGGGCTTACGCTGTCTGCCGGAGACATACGATCTTGAATACCGCGCACACGATCCGCTCGTCCGTTGGTTTGAGCTGCACGCTCACGTCGTCTGCCGCACGCATCTCGCGCAGGCTCGAGATCATGCGCAACGAGAACTGCTCCGTCGCGCGCTCGATACTGTCGGTGCGGAAGTGATTGTCCCGCTGCACACGCGCGACCAGATCGGCGGCTGGCTTTTCTTTGGTCATCGCCAAACAGGCCAGCCCTTCGATTACCAGAGCCTCGAGACGCTCATGATTCTCGGTGATCACGTTTCCATGATCTTGGAGAACGCTGCGCTGCACGAAGAAGTAACGCTGCAAAAAACGCTGGCCGAAGCGCTCCTCACAGCGCTCCCACCAGGAATCGTGGCCAGCGATGAAAACGCAATCATCCGCTGGTGTAACCCAACGGCCGAATCGATTCTCGGCATCTCGGCTGCCGAAGTCTTGAACCAGCCGGCCGAAGCCGCTGGTAGCCGTATCGCCTCCCTTCTCCGCGAGACTCTCGCGAGCAGCACCGAGTTGCCGGCGGAGCAATGGGTCGATGCCAATACGCGGCGCTCGCTTTCCATCCAAACCCGCCGACTTATTCGTGAGCAAAAACCGTTAGGCGCAGTGGCCGTCATCCAAGATATGACGCCGGAGGAATCGCTCCGCCAAAAGCAGGAGCTGCTCGATCGGGCGGCGTTTTGGACCGATCTGGCCGCGAGCATGTCGCACGAAGTGCGCAACCCGCTGGTTGCGATCAAGACTTTCGCGCAACTGTTGCCGGAGCGCTTCGACGACCCGGATTTCCGGCGCGATTTCAACGAAATTGTGGTGCAGGAGATCGATCGGCTCGATCTCATCATCACGCAGATTAACAACTTTGCCCATCCGCCGGAACTCAATTTCAAGTCACTCGATCTCCGTGCGCCGATGAAGCGGGCGATCGAGTTGGTGCGGGCGCGCAAGTTACAAAACGGTTTTTCGATTGAAACAGCCTTGCCCGACGATCTGCCGCCCATCGTGGGCGACGAAATCGCGCTCGCCGAGGCCTTCGCCCATCTAGTCGCGAACGCTGCCGAAGCCACCGTCGGCCTGCCGAAAGGGAAAATCACTCTTTCCGCCAAACCGATTCGTGAGGGCGACCACACCAGCGGAGTCGTGGTCACAGTGCAGGACAACGGCAGAGGCATTGCCGCCGATTTGAAGGATAAAATTTTCTCTCCTTTCTGCACCACGAAACCGCGCGGGATGGGTCTCGGTCTGCCGATTGTGAAACGAACCGTGTTCGATCATAACGGTCGGGTCGACATTGACTCGAATCCGCAAGGCACGTCGGTCAGCGTCCTGCTGCCGACAGCCGAAAACGGCGGCTAGCGGATTTCTGATTGGAAAGTGGCGGGAGCGCCATAAGGTTGCCGACGCCTCCTAATCAGCAATCAATAGCTATCCACTCATGATCGTTACCACTCAACAGCTCTACAAGGTAGCCTACGGGAAGTTTGCCGTTGGCGCCTACAACGTAAATAACATGGAACAGATCCTCGGTCTTTTCCGCGGCAACATGCAAAGTAAGGCGCCCTTTATCATTCAAATCTCCAAGGGCGCGCGGAAATATGCCGACAAAAGAATGCTTGAGGCGCTTATCCGCACCGCGGACAAGATGTTCGAGGAGGCGATCTTTGCCGTCCATCTCGATCACGGTGACGAAGAGACCTGCTACGACTGTATCGACTCCGGCTTTTACAGCTCGGTCATGATCGACGCCAGCCACGAGGCATTTGAAGAAAATGTCGCAATCACCAAACGCGTTGTCGATCGCGCGCATGAGAAGGGGATCAGCGTCGAAGCCGAACTCGGCCAGCTCGGTGGTGTGGAGGAAGACATCAAGGTCGACGAAGGCCACGCCTCGCTCACCAATCCGGACGAGGCGGTTGAATTCGTCAGGCAAACCGGCTGCGATTCGCTGGCCGCTGCGATCGGAACCAGCCACGGGGCTTACAAATTCAAAGGGAAACAAGGGCTGCATTTCGACGTGATCGAGGAAATCAAAAAGCGCATCCCCGGTACGGCGATCGTCATGCACGGCAGCTCGAGTGTGCCGATCGAAGAAGTCCAGCGGATCAACGCCGCCGGAGGCAAACTCGATCCCTCAGCCCGTGGCGTGAACGAAAACGAGTATCTGCCGGCCGCGAAGCTTGGGGTCACCAAGGTCAACATCGATACCGATGGTCGCCTCGTCTGGACTCGCGTCCATCGTGAATTTTTCCGCGATCATCCCGAACAGTTTGATTTTCGGCCGCCGGGAAAAATTTTCGTCGAGGAATATGCGAAGTTCATTGCACACAAGAACGAAAAGCTCGGTTCAGCCAATCAACTCGCCGCAATTCGCGCGACTTTGTAGACGCAACGCTGGCTATTGCTGCGGCGCAGAATTGTCTCGGAACTCGGCAATCTTCTGCCTGTCGTTGACGTCGAAGGTAAGCCGCACGTAGTTCGCGTCGACTCCGACGAGCGACAGAGCGAAGCGGCGCTTGTGCCGGAAGGAGATCGTTCCCGCGACCGTGCTCCAAAGCGGGCTTTCGGCCGCAAGTTGTCGATCGGAGACGGCGATTGAGAGTTGTCCGTCAGCCACCGAATTTTCGTTCACGAAGGTGAAACAGCGTTTCGCCTCCGGATTTGCCAGTCGGATAACAAACGACGAGGTGCCGCGCGGCAGCGCGTAGTTGAGTGGCGCGTCAGCGGTCGTTAGGCAGATATCCGCTGAAAGGGGATCGCCCATGGCGTGTATGACCGTTGCGAGTAGGATCGACGCTACCGCCGCGTATCGTCGAACGCCGGGCGACAACGAGGTGATTGAAACGCAGTCCATCGCTTTCCGATTAGAGCTTGAATCGCGCCAGAATCGGAAGCTGCGCTTACAATGCCCGGATATCGTGTCGCGTAATCGGTTCGTCGCCCCAACGTCGGAAGGCAGTAGGGCGGAAAGCGGACGATCTATGCTCGCCGTTGTTTAGGCCGAAGTGCGCGCCAAGGTCCGAGTCGTTCCAAACGCGCTCTCGTGATTACTTCCCGACAGCGTGACTGGATTTGTCTTTGATCATCACGAGCCCGATCCAAAGAAATCTTGCCCATCGCCTGGCGGAGTCGCTCGAACTGGGGGACAGAGCAAGTTCCGCAGATCGGCCTACACTTTTGCCCAAAATACCCTCAGAACTCCGCGCTGCCCGGCGTGCGCGCGAAGGGGATGACGTCGCGAATGTTCGCTACGCCAGTGACGAACATCAGCATCCGCTCAAACCCAAGCCCGAAGCCCGCATGCGGCACCGTTCCGTAGCGCCGCAGATCGAGGTACCACTTGTAATCCGCCAGATTCATGTTGTGGCGGCGCAGGTTTTCTTCCAGGACGTCAAGCCGTTCCTCGCGCTGGCTACCGCCGACGATCTCGCCGATTCCCGGGACGAGCAAATCCATCGCAGTGACCGTCCGGTTGTCGTGGTTCAAGCGCATGTAGAACGGCTTAATTTCCTTTGGGTAATTGAAGACGGTAAGGGGCGACTTGAAATGTTTCTCTGTCAGCCAGCGTTCGTGCTCCGATTGCAGGTTGAGGCCGTACTCGACTGGGAACTCGAACTTCTCCCCACTTTTGCGCAGCAGCTCGACCGCCTCGGTATAGCTGATGCGCTGAAACGGTCTTTCGATCACGAACTCGAGCCGCCTGAGCAATTCCTTGTCGACGAAATTTGCGAACAGGCCCAGCTCCTCGGGGCAACGATCGCGGATATCGCGCACGAGGTATTTCACAAGTTCCTCCGCCAAGTCCATGTCGCCCTGCAAATCACAAAACGCCATTTCCGGTTCGATCATCCAAAACTCGTTGGCGTGGCGCGAGGTATTGGAATTCTCGGCGCGGAAGGTCGGGCCAAACGTATAAACCTTCGAGAGCGCACAGGCGAAAGCCTCCGCCTCCAGTTGCCCGCTGACCGTGAGATAAGTCGAGCGACCAAAGAAATCTTTCGCGTTGTCGATTTCGCCATCGGGCAGTCGCGGCAGATTTTTTAGGTCGAACGCCGTGACCCGGAACAATTCACCGGCACCCTCGCAGTCGCTCCCGGTAATGATCGGCGTATGGACGTAAACAAAGTCGCGCTCCTGGAAAAATTGATGGATGGCAAAGGCGAGCCGGCTCCGAACGCGAAAGACGCAGCCAAACAGATTCGAGCGCGGGCGAAGGTGTGCGATCTCGCGCAGGAACTCTGGGGTATGCCCTTTCTTCTGCAAGGGGTAGCTGTCATCCGACGGGCCGACGATCTCGATGGAATCAGCGGTCAATTCCCAGCTTTGGCCCTTGCCCTGGGAGGCGACGAGCTGTCCTTGCACGCGGATTGCCGCGCCGGTAATGAGGCGCTGAACGGCGGCGTAGTTAGGCAAAGTGTTTCTGGCGATGATTTGGAGGTTGCGCAGGCCGGAGCCGTCATTCAGTTCGATGAAGGAAAAATCCTTCGCATCACGTCGCGTGCGCACCCAGCCCCGCACCAGCACCTCGCTGCGTGGAGCGGTGCTTTGCAGGGCGTCCTTTACCGAAGTCGGGCTGAGCATGGCAGGAAGGTTGCCGGAGGGAGGCTATCGGACAAGTGGAGAACGAGATTTCGCGGCCCGAGACCTTGGCAAGGGTCGTTAGGCTGAGGAACGTCGCGCCCGCCTTTCCCTCAAAATCTCGGCGACGCAGCGGACCATATCATCGAGATGGAAGGGATTGGCGACGAAGGTGTAGCCGCCAAGGAATCCGACGGAGCCAATGTGTCCATTCTGGGACAGGCTCGTCAGGCAAACCACCGGGACATCGTGCAGCGATTGGTCGGCATGAATTCGCTGCGCGACCGCGTCGATCTCCAGGTGTTGCGGCTCGGCGTCGAGCAGGATCAGGTCGGGCTGGAAATGCCGCGCGGCGTCCAGTGCACCTGAGCTGTAACCTTCCTGCCGGATCAGGTATTGCCCGCTGGCCTCGAGGGCCGAGCCGACCATCGCCGTCAGATGCGGCTCATGGTCAATTAGCAGGATGCGTTTGGGCGTGCTCACGCGACTAACGAATTCCAGGGCAACTATTAGCAGCCGTTGTGCCACCGTGAGCGTAGCCGCGTGCCCCACGAGGCGGCCAACGCGCCTGCGTAAGTCTCACCTTTTTAATCGGGCTGCCTATGCTTAATTGCAGCCTTGCCGATATGTCGAACCAAGCGAAGAAGTCCGCTCCTCCTGCGAACTTCGAACAGGCCATGAAACGGCTCGAGGAGATCGTGGAGCAGATGGAATCCGGCGATCTGCCTTTGGAGGATTTGATTGTGCGTTACGAAGAGGGAATGAAGCTGGTAAAGGTTTGTCAGGAACGGCTTGCTTTCGCTGAGCACAGGATAGAAATCATCACTCGCGACAGTGCCGGAAAACCGGTCGTGAAAGAATTTGTACCGACTGCCGCGCCTGCTGCGGTCCCACTTGAACCCAAAGGAGAACCAAAAAATGCCGACGTTAGTCTCTTCTAAGGCACCCGCTCAAACGACGCGTTTGCTCGATGGAATTCAATCACCCGACGACGTAAAGGCGTTGCCGGAAGAAAGTCTCCCGCAGCTCGCCCAGGAAGTGCGCGATGAGCTGATCAAAGTGCTCTCGCAAACCGGCGGTCATCTCGGTCCGAACCTTGGGGTGGTGGAGCTGACGATCGCGCTCCACCGGGTTTTTAACACTCCACGCGACAAGTTCGTCTTCGACGTCAGCCATCAGGGTTACGTCCACAAGATGTTTACCGGACGGCTCGATCGCATCCACACCATGCGACAATACAGTGGGCTGAATGGTTT
This sequence comes from uncultured Verrucomicrobiae bacterium, assembly GCA_963782205.1. GTDB lineage: Bacteria > Verrucomicrobiota > Verrucomicrobiia > Chthoniobacterales > UBA10450 > Palsa-1392. The sequence continues at coordinate 80,668 of CAWAIY010000004.1, forward strand.
CCTCCTCCGCACCGAGAGCGAGCATGATGCCTACGGTGCGGGTCATGCCGGGACCGCCCTGTCGGCCGGACTTGGCATGGCGGTGGGACGCGACTTGCTGGGTGGAGATGAAAATGTCGTGGTCGTGGCAGGAGATGCCGCCTTTACCTGCGGCATCAGTTACGAGGCGCTGAACAACGTCCGGGTGCAGACAAAACGTTTCATCGTCGTCCTGAACGACAACGAATGGTCGATCGCAAAAAATGTGGGGGCGATCGCCGCCTACCTCAACAATATCGTGACCAACCCGACCTATGCCCATCTGCACGACAAGGCCGGCCGTTTCATCAAGGCGATTGCCGGCCAAAGCATGTTGCACCTTGCGCACAAGGTCGAGGAAAGCGTCAAAAACCTGCTCGTACCGAGTGTAATTTTTGAGGAACTCGGTCTCCGATATTATGGGCCGATCGATGGCCACGATATCCCGCTTCTCACCCGCACGTTTGAGTTTCTGAAAACGCAGGACGAACCGGTCCTGCTTCATATCCTAACGCAAAAAGGCAAGGGCTACGAACCTGCCCTGGCCAAGCCGGACAAGTTTCATGGCCTCGGCAAATACAAGATCGAGAGCGGTGAAACCGCCCCAGCGCCGACCCCGACGTACTCGGAGATTCTTGGTAAGACGTTAGGCAAATTCGCCGATACCAATCGCAAGATCGTCGCCATCACCGGCGCGATGCCGAGCGGCACCGGCCTCGGCTTTTTCCAGGCGCAACATCCCGATCGTTACTACGACGTCGGGATTGCCGAGGAACACGCGGCGCTCTTCGCCTGCGGCCTCGCGACGCAGGGACTGAAGCCGTTCCTGACGATCTACTCGACCTTTATGCAACGCGCCTACGACATGATCATCCACGACATTGCGCTGCAGAACTTGAACGTCGCGCTCTGCATGGATCGCGCCGGCCTGAGCGGAGACGACGGCCCGACCCACCACGGGCTTTTCGACATCGGCTATCTCCGGCACATCCCCAATATCGTGCATATGCAGCCGAAGGATGAGGACGAATTTTGCGACATGCTTTGGACGATGGTGCACTACAACTCTGGGCCAATCGCGATTCGTTATCCACGCGGCGCTGGCACCGGCGCAAAGCCGAAGCCGGAACCGAAACTCCTCGAGATCGGCAAAGCCGAGGTCGTGCAACACGGCAAAGACGTCGCCATCTTCGGCCTCGGCAACATGTTTGAGATGGCCCAGGAAGCCGCGCAAAAGCTGGAGGCGCAGGGCGTCTCGGTCGCCCTCATCAACCCGCGCTGGATCAAGCCGATTGATACCGGTACCTTGGAATTTTTCGCCCGCGGCGTGCAGGTCGTCTGCACGATCGAGGATCACGTCCTGCATAACGGATTCGGTTGCGGCGTGATGGAGCATCTGCACACGCAAAGAATCAACACGCCGGTGGTGCGGATCGGCTGGCCCGATCAATTCATCGAGCACGGCAACATCCCGATCCTGCGTCAGAAGCATGGCCTGACGAGCGACGCGCTGGTTGAAAAAGTTTTGCCACTCCTGCAACGGCGCAAAGAACAACCCCGCCCCACCGCCGCCTGATCATCCCAGTCCCGGGATGACTTGACGCTGCGTGCGGCCCTGTTGATTAGAAGGTTCCGCCTTCACCAACGCATGAGCGTCATCGAAACCTCCGGCCTGACCAAAGTCTACCGCACCTATCGCAAGGAGAGCGGGCTCCGCGGCTCGGTCAAGGGGCTCGTTAGGCGGCGCTACGACGAAACGCGGGCGGCAGACAACATCTCCTTCCAGATCGATGAGGGCGAACTGGTCGGCTTTCTCGGTCCGAACGGCGCGGGCAAAACAACCGTGCTCAAGATGCTCTCGGGACTGCTCAACCCCACCTCCGGCCAGGCGCGTGTCCTCGGCTTCGTCCCATGGGAGCGGCGCGATGAGATGAAGCGCCAGTTCAGCCTCCTCATGGGACAGAAGAATGCGCTCTGGTGGGATCTGCCGGCCCAGGAATCGCTCGAGTTGAACCGCGCCATCTATGGGATCGATCGCGATCGTTTTAAGAAGGTGGTCGGCGGCCTGAGCGAGCTGCTCGAGGTGCAGGACAAGATGAACGTGATGGTGCGCGAGCTGTCGTTGGGCGAGCGGATGAAGATGGAACTCATCTCCGCTCTCATCCATGAGCCGCGCATCCTTTTTCTCGATGAGCCGACGATCGGGCTCGATGTCGTGAGCCAGAAACGCGTCCGTGAATTTTTGCGCCTCTATAACGAGGAACATCGCATCGTCACAATGCTGACCAGCCACTACATGCAGGACATCGAGGAGCTCTGCCATCGCGTCATCATCATCGATCGCGGGAAAATTTTCTTCGACGGCCAGTTGACCTCGATCATCGACCGTTTCTCCGGACACAAAATCATCAGTCTGACTTTCGCCGAAAAACAGGAACGCGACTTTTCCGGACTGGGCGAGGTAGTCGAACAAACGCCGCTCAGCGTGCAGCTCAAAGTTCCGCGCGCGAAGGTAACTGAAGTGTGCCGGCAACTGCTGAGCGCTTGTTCGGTTTCCGACATCAACGTGCAGGAATTGCCGGTCGAAGACGTAATTCGCCAGCTTTTCGGCGAGCGCAGCGCGGAGAATCGCGCCGCTCAAGTACCGGCCGTTTGATTTTGTAACCGCCGCTACACCCAGGAGCGTTGCATCGAGCTTCTCAACTCGTGCACATAGCCTGGGTTCACCTCAAACTCCGTGGTCCACATCTCTGCCGGCGTGATCTGCTCGCGGTACGGCTTGCTCTCGACGTAGCCTGCAGCAAGCAGCGCGTTCAACACGTCCGTGATATCGTCCGGCGGGATCTGCGTGTGCTCTTGAAGTTGTCGACCCAGCACCGCATCGGCGAACCCGAGGGCTTTCAAGACAGCGAGTTCGCGTCCGCTGAGTTTGATTCGACGCATCAGAATAAAAGAGCACTTCGCATACCCCGGAGTTGACGCGCTTCTGGAGCGTCAATCTTTACTCCGGGAGCGCGCTCGGTAACTTTCCAGTCGGATGCCCGTTTCCGAGGATCAGATCAAAGAAGCGCTCAAGACGGTAAAGTACCCCGGCTTCAGTCGCGACATCGTATCCTTCGGACTGGTGAAGGGAATTGAGGCGCACGACGGAAACATCGCCGTCCAGCTCGCCTTGGCGACGAATGACCCGGCAGTTCCGCAGGCGATAAAAAGCGAAGCGGAAAACGCGCTCCGTAACCTGGCCGGGGTTCGCGAGGCGAAGGTGCGAATCGACATCCACGCTCCGCCCGCCGGCAGCGGCGGCGCAGGTGCTGGCGCGAGCAGAATCGGCGGAGTCAAGCACGTCATCGCGATCGCCAGTGGGAAGGGTGGCGTCGGCAAATCTACCATCGCAGCGAATCTCGCGGTCGCGCTCGAGCAAACGAAGGCGGCCGTGGGCCTCTGCGACTGCGATATTTATGGGCCGAGCATTTCGCTCATGTTCGGCTCGCGCGAACGACCGATGGCAACGGAGGACAACCGCATCATCCCGATCGAGCAATACGGTTTGCGGCTCATGTCGATGGGATTCCTCCTCGACGACACCTCGCCCGCAGTTTTGCGCGGCCCGATGGTGACCCGTTATACGCAGCAATTTTTGCGGCAGGTCGAATGGGGCGAACTTGATTATCTCGTGCTCGATCTCCCGCCCGGCACCGGCGACATTCAACTCACGATCGTTCAGACGGTCGCGCTCTCCGGCGCGATCATCGTCACCACGCCCCAGGAAGTCGCGCTCATCGACGCGCGCAAGGCCTCGACCATGTTCGAGAAGGTCAATGTGCCTGTCCTGGGATTGATCGAGAACATGAGCTATTTCGTTTCGCCTTCGGACGACAAACGTTACGACATTTTTGGGAGCGGCGGCGGGGAGCGCGAAGCGAAACGGATTCGGGTGCCACTGCTGGGCCAGATCCCGATCGACATCGCAACCCGCGAGGCCGGTGATCGCGGCATGCCCGTGACCGCGGAAAATCGCGAATCGCCCGTGAGCCGGGAGTTCCTCCGGATCGGGCGTCGCCTGCGGGAAATGTTGCCCATAACGTAGAGCTTGCCTTTTTCCCGAAAGTTCGCCTAAATAACCGCCGCTTTGGTTCGTCTAATGCTGGAAAAAGTTTCACCGGGAAAGGACTGGGCAAAAAAGTTGCAATGAAAGAGAACGCTGAAGTGGATTCGTCCGATGACGCCGACTCACACTTTTTGAAAAACTCGGTGCTCTACAAGGAATTCCTCGCAGAGCGCGAAGAAGTCCTGAAGCACAAGTGGATCGAGAGTGAAAAGGCCGGTAATGATATTGGGTTTGAAAAAGCGCTGCTCGATTGGATTGTGAAACATCGCTCCAATTGGCGCGAACGAAGAACGCGCGAAAACAAGCTAGCCAAAGCGCCAGTCTGACCTCGCGCGTGTCCTTTAAGGCGATCCCGTGAGGTCGCGAAGGAAGATGAAGAAAAACCGCTCGCCTAACGAAACCGATGCCGTCCGCATCTTCGATGCGGAAGAAATGCGCCGCGCTTTGCGCCGGATCGCGCACGAAATCATCGAGCGAAACCGTGAGCTTTCCGCTCTCGTTTTGGCTGGCATCCCGGCGCGCGGCGTGGAGCTGGCGCAGCGCATCGCGGCCAACATCGAAGCGATCGAAAAGGTGCGCGTCGCGACCGGGGTGATCGACGTCTCGATGCACCGGGACGACGTTGGCAAACGGACCGCGCTTCCAGTCGTTAGGGCATCGCAACTGCCCCTCCCGCTCGAGGAGCGAACGGTGATCATGGTCGACGATGTGCTCTTCACCGGTCGCACTTGTCGCGCGGCGATGGACGCGATCAGCTCCTTTGGCCGGCCGGCCTGCATTCAGCTCGCAGCCCTGATCGATCGCGGCCATCGCGAGTTGCCCATTCGACCGGATTATGTCGGGAAGAATTTGCCCACCGCCCGGAACGAGCGGGTGCGGGTACGCCTGGAAAACATCGACCACGAGCCAGACGGAGTCTGGCTCCTGAAACCGGAGAAAGATGAATAGCGCCACGCAGCGCTGGACGCGCAAGGATTTGCTGGGCCTGCGCGAGCTGTCGGCGGAGGAAATCGCGCTCGTCCTCGAAACGGCGGACGCGTTCAAGCAGGTCGGGACGCGTGAGGTTAAAAAAGTCCCGGCGCTTCAGGGCAAGACATTGATCAATCTTTTCGTCGAGCCGAGCACGCGCACTCGAACCTCCTTCGAGCTGGCGGCCAAGCGTCTGAGCGCAGACATCATCAACATTTCCGCGGCTGCTTCCAGCTTAACGAAAGGAGAAACACTTAAGGACACGGCCCGGGTTCTCGAAGCGAATCACGCCGACATCATTGTTCTGCGGCACAGCTCCGCCGGCGCGCCGCAATTTCTCGCAACGCGGATTGGTGCCAGCGTGATCAATGCCGGCGATGGCGCGCACGAGCATCCGACGCAGGGGTTGCTCGATCTCTATACGATTCGCGAGAAGAAAGGCGCGGTGGCCGGTCTGCACGTCGCGATCATCGGCGACATTTTGTTCAGCCGGGTCGCGCGCTCGAATATTTTTGCTCTCCTCAAAATGGGCGCGCGCGTCACTTTGGTGGGACCGAGCACACTGGTGCCCCGCGCCTTCGAGCAGCTCGGGGTCTCGGTTTCGTACAACCTCGAAGAGGTGCTGCCCACGGCGGACGTCGTCAACCTGCTCCGCATTCAGCACGAGCGGCAGCGAAAGGAATACTTCCCCGGGCTCGGAGAATACATTCGGCTCTTTGGTCTTACGAAAAGACGGGCACAGCTTTTGAAGCCGGATTGTCTGATCATGCATCCCGGACCGATCAATCGCGGGGTCGAGATCGACAGCGAACTGGCAGATGGTGCCCAGAGCGTGATTCTCGACCAGGTCACCAACGGTCTCGCCGTGCGCATGGCGGTCCTTTATCTCTGCGGAGGACTGGCCAGATCATGACGACCCTGATCCGCAACGGCCGCATCATCGATCCGGCCAATGAACGCGACGAGGTTGGCGATCTCCTCATCGTCGACGGCCGCATCGCTCCCCTCTCTCAACTCTCAACTCTCACCTCTCAACCCGATGAGATCGACGCCGCCGATCTCATCGTCAGTCCCGGCCTTATCGACACCCACGTTCATTTCCGCGAACCGGGATTCGGTTGGAAGGAGACGATTGAGTCAGGCGCGCGCGCGGCGGCAGCAGGTGGATTCACCACGGTCGTCTGCATGCCGAACACTTCGCCAGCCGCCGACAGCCCGGGTACAATCGCGTGGATCAAAGACCGTGCGGCGGCGGTAGCCTGCGTTCACGTTCTGCCGACCGGTGCGATCTCAAAAAATCTCGCGGGCGAGGAACTGGCACCGATCGGTTCGCTCGCCCAGGCGGGTGTGATCGCGATCACCGATGACGGGCATTGCGTGCAGAATAACGAACTGATGCGACGCGCGGTCGAGTACGCGCGCATGGTCGGCGTGCCGCTGCTCGATCACTGCCAGGATTACAACCTCGTCGGCAACGGTGTCGTCCATGAAGGCTATTGGAGCACTTTGCTCGGCCTGCCTGGTTGGCCCAGCGCTGGCGAAGAAGCGATCGTGGCACGCAATATCCTCCTCGCGGAGATTGTCCGATCATCGCATTCACTGCCAGCACATCAGCGCGGCTGGAAGCGTGCGGCTCCTGCGCGAGGCACGGGCGCGCGGGGTGAAAATCAGCGGTGAAATTTGCCCGCATCACATCGCCCTGACAGATGAGTCAATCCAGGATTTCGACACCAACTACAAGATGAATCCGCCTTTGCGGACGCGACATGACATCGAGGCCCTCCTCGCCGGAGTGGCCGACGGTACGATCGATATCCTGGCGAGCGATCATGCGCCGCATGCGAGGTTCGAAAAAGAGGTCGAGTTCGACGCTGCGCCTTTCGGAATTGTCGGGCTCGAGACCGAACTCGGATTGTTCATCGACCTCCTTGTGCACAAGCACCGGACGATCGACCTGCCGCGGTTGATCGCGATGTTAACAGTCAATCCAGCGCGATTGTTAGGCCTGGCAGCCGGGACCCTTTCGCCGGGTGCGCCGGCCGACATCACGCTGATCGATCCGGACTTGGAATGGACGGTCGACGCGGGTGCCTTTCAATCGGCCTCGCGCAACACGCCCTTCGACGGCTGGCCACTCAAAGGCCGCGCGGTGCGCACGATCGTCGGGGGAAAAACGGTCTGGCAGCCTGGCTAACAGGGGTAGCCGCCGGAGATGTAATCGCGCAACTGGTCAAGGGTCGCACTCTGGGCGGAGATGACCTCTTTGACGAGGTCGCCGATGGAAATGACTCCTCGCAGCTCTCCATCGCAGACGACCGGCAAGTGCCGGATGCGTTTTTCTGTCATGAAGCGCAGGCAATCCTCCACCGTTTCGCGCGGATGCGCCGTGGTCAGCTCCGTCGTCATGATTTCCCGCACGATGCTGTTGCGGGAGGTTTTGCCGCGCAGCATGACCTTGCGCGAATAATCACGCTCCGAGACGATGCCGACCAGCCGGCCATTTTCCATGACAAGGAGTGCCCCGACATTTTTCTCGGCCATGAGCTTGATCGCATCGTAGACCGTCGCATCTGGAGAGGTGGACCAGATCTCGCCACTTTTCTGGCGCAGGATCTTATCGATCGTGCCGCTCACGTCCATGCTCACGAGAATACCGGTCCCGCAAAAATGACGCAAACAATTAACGCGCGCGCTGCGCGAACTTCGCGGCAATCAGCGTCTCGAGTTTTGCAACCAGAACGGCGTCCGGCAGACGCTCGAGCACTTCATTGAGAAAGCCGCCGACCAGCAACTGACGAGCGACAGGCGCCGGGATGCCGCGCGCGAGCAGGTAAAACATTTCGTCCTCATCAAGCTGTCCGGAGGTGGCGCCGTGACTGCACTTGACGTTATCGGCCAGGATTTCGAGGCCCGGCATGGAATTCGCCTCGGCGTCGTCGCTCAGGAGGAGATTGCGCACTTTTTGGTAGGCGTCGGTGAAATGGGCGTGCGGCTCGACCCGGATCAAGCCGCCAAAGGTATTGCGGGCTTTTCCGTTGAGCGCGTTTTTGAAAAGCAGATCGCTGTAAGTGCGGGGCGAGACGTGATCCTGCAGGGTCCGGGCGTCGAATTCCTGGCTGTCATCGCCAATTGACACCGCCAGCATGTCGCTGTGCGCGCCTTCGCCGGTCAGGCGGCTGAGGCTTTCCAGGCGAGAAAACTTTCCGCCCAAGGCGAGGTGCAGATTCAATGCGGTCGCGTCGCGTGCGACGGTCGTGGCGTTGATCTGGATGCTCAGGGTTTGCTCGCTCCAATCCTGCGCACAGATGTAGGTGACCTTCGCGCCCGCGCCCACGATCAGGTCGTTGACGCCGCAGGCGAAGCCGGGACGGCGGCGATCGGTCGAGCGGAAATTTTCCACGAGCGTGACCTTCGAAAGTTCCTCGGCTACGACGAGCGTGTGCGGGAAAATCGCGGCGTTCTCAGCGTGCAGCCAGTGGAATGTCTCGAGCGGCAATTCCACTTCCACACCGCGCGGGACGTAAAGGAAAATCCCTGATCGGACGAACGCTTCGTGCAGCGCGGCGAACTTGGCGGAGCCGAGCGTGGCCGACTGGCTCATGAAATAGCGCCGGAACAGCTCTTCGTGCTCGATCATCGCGCGCTCGAGGGGTTGAAAGATGACGCCGGCTTTGCGCAGCGTTTCGGAAAGGACGTCCCGTTCCAGGAAATGATCGTCGGCAAAAACAAGCCGGCCCGAGGTTTTATCGAGGCCGATGGAGCGATCGAGAATCTCGCCACCATCGGCGTCGGGCAACGCGCCCACGGGCGAGTAGGGCGAAAGATCGAGCGCGCCAATATTCGAGAAGCGCCACGCCTGATCGGTCCGCGCCGGCATGGGCAGACTCTGGAATTGTGTCCAAGCCGCGCGCTGCTGATCGATAAACCAGGCAGGCAACGTATCGTCCCTCTGCCTTTGAATTCCGCCGAGGATGCCAGCCGTTTTCGGCTGGGCAGTAGCGGTTTCTTCGAGGACAGCTGACGAGTTACTCATAGCGGGCAGAGACGCGAACGGCGGTCCCACCGACCGCCGTTCAACTGCGTCCGTTTCTGCGGTCGAAAAACTAGCCGACAGAGCCTTCCATCTCAAGTTCGATCAGGCGTTTGAGCTCGACAGAGTATTCCATCGGGAACTGGCGGACAAGATCGTTGACGAAACCGTTGACGCTCAGGCTCATGGCCTGTGCTTCTGTCAGGCCACGCTGTTGCATGTAAAAAATCTGCTCGGCGCTGACCTGGCTGACGCTCGCTTCGTGTTGCACGGCGTTGCCCGTGCCGCGGACGGTGATCGCCGGGTAGGTATCGGTCCGGCTGTTCGCGTTGATCAGGAGCGCGTCGCACTCGGTGTTATTTTTGCAGTGCTTGAGATGCTTCGGGACGTGGACGAGGCCGCGATAAGTGGCACGACCGGTGCCGATCGAGATACTCTTGGAAATAATGTTGCTCGTCGTTTCGTCGGCGGCGTGGACCATCTTTGCGCCGGTGTCCTGGTGTTGGCCATCACCGGCAAGTGCGATTGAAATGACTTCACCGCGCGCTTTGCGACCCTTCATGACTACGCCCGGATATTTCATCGTCAGGCGCGAACCGATGTTGCAATCGATCCATTTCACCTCGGCTTCCTCGTGCGCGAGGCCGCGCTTAGTGACGAGGTTGAAGACGTTGTTCGACCAGTTTTGCACGGTGATGTACTGGATTTTCGCGCCCCTGAGCGCGACCAACTCGACGACCGCGCTGTGCAGGGTGGCGGTGTTGAATTTCGGCGCCGTGCAGCCCTCCATGTAGGTCAGTTCGGAGCCTTCGTCAGCGATGATGAGGGTACGCTCGAATTGCCCGAAGTTTTCGGCGTTGATCCGGAAATACGCCTGGAGCGGGTGCTTCACTTTCACCCCCGGCGGAACATAGATGAAGGAGCCGCCGCTGAAGACGGCGCTATTCAGGGCGCTGAATTTGTTGTCTCCGGTCGGGATGACTTTGCCGAACCACTTCCGGAAAATTTCCGGATGATTCTTTAAGCCTTCCGCACTTCCAACGAAGATGACGCCCTGCTCACCGACCGCTTTCTTAATGTTGGAGTAAACGGCTTCGCTGTCGAATTGTGCTTCGACGCCAGCGAGGAATTTGCGTTCTTGTTCCGGAATGCCGAGGCGCTCGAAGGTCCGCTTCACGTCATCCGGCACCTCTTCCCAAGTGCGTTTTGGTTGGGTCCCGCCGCTCAGGTAGTAGCGAATGTTGTCGAAGACGATAGCTTCGAGATCCTTGCTCGCCCAATGGGTCGGCATGGGCTTGCTCAGGAAAGTGCGTAACGCATTGAGGCGAAATTCGCGCACCCAGTCGGGGTCTTGTTTAACGTCCGAGATGTAGTGGATCGTCTTTTCGCTCAGGCCGATCCCGGCGTCGTGGGTATGGGTTTCCGGATAGGAGAAATTTCCGAGGTTCCGTTCGATATCGAGGGTTGTGTTTTCCTTAACCATGGCCGTGTTTCTTTCAGGCGAGCGCGGGCTCGCGCGTGTCCTCTTTCACCCAATCGTAGCCCTTTTCCTCGAGCTGGAGGGCGAGTTCCTTGCCGCCACTCAACTCGATCCGTCCCCGCACCATCACATGCACGTAATCGGGCACGATGTAGTTCAAAAGCCGCTGGTAATGGGTGATCAAAAGTATGCCGATGCCCGGGCCGCGGAGAGAATTCACCCCGTGCGCGACGATCTTGAGCGCATCGATGTCGAGGCCGCTGTCGGTCTCATCGAGGACGGCGTATTTCGGCTCGAGCATGGCCATTTGCAGGATCTCGTTCCGCTTCTTCTCGCCGCCGGAGAAACCTTCGTTGACCGACCGCGAGGTGAAGGAGCGATCCATTCCGAGGCGATCCATTTCCTTGTAAAGCCTGGCGTAGTAATCGGTCGCCTCGAGTTCTTTGCCCTCAGGCAGGCGGGCCTGCACCGCCGCGCGCAGGAAGTTGGCGATCGTGACGCCAGGGATTTCGCTCGGGTATTGGAAGGCCATGAAAAGGCCCTTTCGCGCCCGTTCGTCCGGTTCGAGCTCGAGAACATTTTCGCCGTCCATCGTCACCGAGCCAGCGGTCACGACGTAATCCGGATGGCCGGCGAGCACCTTGGCGAGCGTGCTTTTGCCGGAGCCGTTCGGCCCCATGATGGCGTGCACCTCTCCCTTTAGAACGGTGAGACTCAAGCCGCGGATGATCTCCTGCTCGGCAATTGAGACATGTAAATCTTGAATGACCAATTGATCCATAATTACGGATTGTAGGATACGCCGGATTCGGTGTTTTGGCGAACGCGATTCGGCCGTCGGCGACGGTCGAGTTGTCGAAGCCGCTGGTTCACTGCTAACGTCCGGCTTCAAGCCATGATTGATCCAGAGAGGCGGAACGAGAGCCGAAGCCTTCGGGCTTTCGTGCTTTGTGGCGGACTGGGGATGCGCCTGCGGACCGTGTTGAGCGATCGGCCAAAGTCAATGGCACCGGTGGCGGGAGTGCCTTTTCTCGAGCTGCTCCTCCAGATGCTCAGAGGCGAGGGAATCCATGAAGTCGTTCTGGGCACGGGCCACATGGCGGAGCAGATCGAGCGCCACTTCGGAAATGGTCGAGGCTTGGATCTTTCGATTCGATATTCCCGTGAGAATGAGCCGATGGGTACGGGCGGCGCGCTCAGACTGGCCGAAGAACTACTGAGCGATCCGGTCGTCGTCCTGAACGGAGACAGCTACGTGGAGTGGAGACTCGGGTCCCTGTTGAAGCTTTTCGACGAGAAGGACGCGGCGCTTGTCATGGTGCTGCAAGCAGTGATGGACGTGAGCCGTTACGGCAGCGTGACGATCAATTCCGACGGTCGCGTAATCGAGTTCGTTGAGAAAGGGAGGCGTGCAGGCGCGGGCTTGATTAACGCTGGAGTGTACCTTTTGCGGAAGGAAATCGTAGCTGGATTGCCTGCAGGGAAGGCCGTTTCGCTCGAGAAGGATGTGTTCCCGGAACTGCTGAGCGGCAAAGTTTACGGTTTCGTGTCGGGCGGGCTCTTCATCGACATTGGAATACCGGCCGATTTGGAGCGCGCGCAGACCTTGCTCGCCCCTCAAGCTCGGGCGGCCGATGGCGGGAAGGCCCTAGCGAAGCCCGCTCGCTAACTCTTCACCGGAGAGCTATTTCGCGATCGGTGTCAGTTCGTTGACGAGACGACGCCGATCGATCTTTCCGTTGTCGGTCCGCGGCAGCGAGTCGCGGAATTCTATTTTCTCCGGCACCATGTAGGCCGGCAACTTCTCCGCGCAGTGTTGCTTTAGTGTTGTGACATCAAGCGATTGACTGTCCGCGAGCGTCACGACGGCGTGAATAGTGTTGCCGATCGCTTCATCTGGAATCGGCAGCGCCACCGCCTCGGCAACTGCCGGGTGCGCGACCATGACTGCTTCGATCTCACCCAACTCGACGCGATAGCCGCGGGTTTTGATCATGTGATCTTTCCGACCGACGAAGAGGTAATTGCCTTTCTCATCGAGCGTAACCCAATCGCCGGTGCAATAAAGTTTCTCCTCCCGACCGGCCGCGAACGGGTGCGGAATAAAAGACGCAGCGGTGTTTTCCGGCCGACCGTAATAACCCTGCATCACAGTTGAGCCGCGAGCGTAAAGCAGGCCTTCTTCACCGGGGCCGGTGACCCGTTTGCCTTCGGCATTAATCGCGAGGAGCTCGGTGTTGGCACAGGCTTTCCCGATCGGGATTGGCGCCGTCTCTTCGGGAGCGAGTGGCTCGACGTCGTACCAGGCGCAAACGTTGGTTTCCGTCGGACCATAGAGGTTGGCGTAGCGCGGATGGGGGAGTTTCTCCATCAAGGCGCGAAGGTGTTTGGTCGGAAAAACTTCGCCGGCAAAGAGAACACAGCGCAACGCATTCAGGTCGCGCTCCTCCAGTTTGCCGCGGGCGAGGAGAAGAGTGAGCACCATAGGAACGGAGTACCAGATGGTGATCTTCTGTTCCTGGATGAAGGAAGAAAGCTGCAACGGAAAAACCGACAAACCCTCCGGCACCAGCGAGAGCGCGGCACCAGCCTTCGCGGCGACAAAAATGTCGAAGACCGAAAGATCGAAGTTGAACGGCGCGTGATTTGAAAGGCGATCGTCCGGGCCGACGGCGAAGGTGTCGAAGGCCCAGTTCACGAAGGTGAGGGCGTTGAGGTGGGAAAGCATTACGCCTTTGGGCGTTCCGGTGGAGCCGGAGGTGAAGAGAATGTAAGCAAGATCGTGGTCGATGACCGGGACGCCGGGATCTTCGCCCGGTTGCTGCGGGAGATCTTCGGCAAAAGTGAGCGTGGGTACCGGGAGAGATTTTTCCGGTTTCTCGTCAACGAAGATGACCGCGTTGACCGGACAGTCCTGGTAAAACTCCGGACCGAGTTTTCCGTAAAGAGTGTGACTGGTGACCAAGGCGCGGAAGCCGCATTGCCGTCCGATTTCCTGCAATCGCATCCCCGGCGCGTTGGCGTCCACAGGCACGTAACACGCGCCGGTTTTCATGATGGCGAATATGCTCGCAATCGCGTGCGGGGATTTGTGCAGATAAAGCCCGACACGGTCCGCGGGCCTCACCCCATGCGCGATCAGCGTGTGGGCCAACTGGTTGGCCAGGCGCTCGAGTTCGCCGTAGGTGATGCTCTCATTGCGCAGCCTAACGGCTTCGTGATCCGGCTGCCGGGCGGCGCTTTTCGAAAGGAGGTGATGTAAAGTGAAACTCATGGCGATTGGTGCGAGACTCACGTGGGAGCAGTGATCTCTTAAGGTAGATTAGTAACTGGCTCCAGAGGGAAGCAGTACGTTTGATGGCACTCTGTCTGCTTACTGGTGGTGACGGCAGGGCGATCCACGCCAGACGCGCCAAACCAAAAATCCGTGATGCCGCCTAAGAAGCATTTCAATTTCGTCGGAGTCAACAACGATCGTTTCGGAGCCTGTTCCCAAGGCGGTCTGGATCCTTCCATCTCGATTGGTGCGAGCTGGAATCGGACCAGAGGAGAGAATCGATTGTCCGCTACGCGGTCGATTGTTTCTCGGAGTGGCATTGGTCGCCAATATGAGGACTCGGGATCGGTAGTCGGCAGGAGCTGCTTTCCCTTGAAGGAATTTGAACGATCGGTTGCGAGCCGCTTCTATAGGTGAGAATTTCCCCGCTCGACGGCTAGAAATCCAAATGACGGCACGTTTTTTTCGCTACGCTCTCGCCTTCGGCGCCACGGCGATGCTCCTGTTTTCCGCGCCCAGCGGATGGGCCCGGCCGCCAATTCCGGCGGGAACGAAAGTCCTTCCCAATCTGATTTACGAGGAGGTCAATGGGCGTTCGCTCATGCTCGATTTGTTTCTCCCGGCAGACTCGTCGGGGACCGTCCCGCTGATCATTTACATTCACGGCGGCGCCTGGGAAAAAGGAAGCCGCCACCAATGCCCGGCGATTGGCATGACGGCCAAGGGTTTCGCGGTGGCGAGCATCGACTATCGCCTCAGCCAGGAAGCGCCTTTCCCGGCGCAGATTGAAGATTGCAAGGCGGCCATCCGCTGGCTGCGGGCTCACGCCTCGGAATACCATCTCGATCCCGATCGTTTTGGCGTGTGGGGAACCTCGGCTGGTGGACACCTGGCCGCCTTGGTGGGAACGACTGGCGGGGCCAAGAGTTTGGAAGGGGACGGTGGCAACCTGCAGTATTCCAGCCGCGTGCAGGCGGTCTGCGCCGTGGCCGCACCGAGCGATCTCGCCGAAATGAGTTCCGACACCCATTCGGTGGAGGGAGCATCTGCGAATCCACGTGCAGGACTGCGGGCCCGAGAGGCGGTCTCCAGCCTGCTTGGGAGTCCACCCGATCAGGGAAATGCCGCGGCCCAGGCCAGTCCGATCACATACGTCTCAAAGGATGATCCGCCGTTTCTTCTGATCCACGGCGCGCACGACCGGATCGTGCCACTGGAGCAAAGCCAACGCTTCGAAGCCGCGCTAAAAAAAGCCGGCGTGCATGCGACGCTCAAAATTCTTCCTAATGAAGGCCATCAAGGATCGCTCTGGAGTGCCGTTCCAGACGCCGAAACGTTTTTCCAGAACACGCTGAAGACTCGCTAAATTAATCGCAGAGAATTTCGTAGACGCTTAAATAAGCCTTTTGCTAAGCTCCGCCATGCCTAGGAACCGCATCCGACCAATCGCCTGGATCTTGTTAGCCGCGTTACTCGTTTTCGCGCTCATTGTGGTCTTTAGATCCATCACCTACCAAAAGCATTACACTGCTGCCGAGGCCCGCAAAGCCTCGCGGCCGATCCCGATCGGCGCGGCGGAGGCGAAAGTGATGAACCTGGATGCAACCATCGGCGCTGGCGGCCAGGTGTTACAGGTACACCACCGTCACGCTGACCTCGCGGATCGCTGCCACTGCGCAGAAGGTATTGGTCAATGTCGGCGATACCATTCACTCCGGCGACGTCCTTCTGCAGGATGACCAGCGTCCCTTCCAGGCGGCTTTGGACTCGGCCAAGGCGGGATTGGACTCGGCCCAGGTGGCCTTGGAACAATCCGCCGCAGCGCTGAAATCGACTCAGGATTTGAAGGCTAAGGGAATGGCCACCGGGCTGGAGGTGTTGAACGCAGAGGTGGCTTACGCCGCGAAGAAGACCGCCTTCGCGGAGGCGAAATCCCAATTGCTCAAGGCGCAGCTCGATCTCGAAGCTACCCGCATCGTTTCGCCAGTCGACGGCATCGTGCTCGCTAGGTTCGTCAATTCCAATGAGCGGGTAGAGGTCAACGAAGTCCTGATGCAGCTTGGCAACCTCGGTAAAGTCTACCTGCTGGCACAAGTGCAGGAAGAGTCGATCGGCAGCATTTCCGGAGGGCAGCCTGCGAAGGTATTCTTCTCATCTTATCCGACCACAACTTTTAAAGGCAAGGTTGAGCGTGTCGATCCCCGGGTCGACCCCAAGACGCGCGCCTTTACAGCCTATGTCGCGGTGGATAATCCGAACCTGAAATTGAAGCCGGGTTTGACCGGTTTTGTGCGGATCCGTCTGCAAAAGACCGCACTCGCTGTCCCGACGACGGCGGTGATTAACCCGTTTGGCGAAAACGCCAGCGTCTTCGTGATCAACTCCGATTCGCGGGCGATCCTAACGCCCGTTCGGGTGGGTCTTGAGGCCAATGGCATGATGGAGATCGTCGGTGGAATCAAAGAGGGAACTCGCGTCGCGACCGCTGGAACCGTGGATCTGAAAAACAATGATCGAGTATCTGTCGAATTGTCTCGATGAACTCCTCTCAGCGCGTCGCCAAGAACACGGCATGGATGCTGGTGGCGGGCGGCTTGGGTGCCGTCCTGCAAATGCTCGCTGTTTTGTTGGCGGCGCGCGGGTTGCCCCTGGGCGATTTCGGCACCTTTAATTACCTCCTATCCTTCGCCACGGTCTTCCAGTTTTTGGCGGATTTTGGCCTGACCAATATCCTCGTCCGTGAGGTGGCGCGGCAGCCGGACAAGGTGGGTCACCTCTTGGCGAGCGCGAAGGGGTTGATGTGGGCGCTCTTTTTGTGCTCCACCGCCATTCTCCTAGGGGTCGTGCTAGTGATTAACCTGCCGCTGCGGACACAGGAACAGTCTTTCGTCATGGGAATCGCGAGTCTGACGCTTCTGCAGGCGATCAGCTATTCGGCCGTGCTGCGCGCGATCGAGGAGATGGAATTCAACGCCATTGGGTTTACCCTGCATAAGGCGTTTTTCGCAGGGTTCGTCGGTCTGAGCCTTTTCTTACACCTCGGTTTGTGGGGTGTCGTTTGTTCGCAGCTGGTCGCCAGTCTTTTCTTCTGGTTTTTCAACTGGCGAATTGTGAGCTGGCGCGTCGTTCGAGTCTCGCCCCGAATCGATTTCGCCCTCTGGAAGCGCATGCTTTTTGAAGCGGTGCCTCTCGGCAGCGGACTGGTTCTACGGCAATTTGCCTGGCAGGCCGACATCCTCATCCTCATGTGGCTGGTCGACGCCAGCGCTCTTGGGCTTTTTAGCGGGCCCTACCGGATTTTGCTCAGCGTGCGGATGTTTTCGATGGCTTTCGCGCTCCCCTTGTACCCGGCCATCATTCGGGCCACTCTGGGAACCACGGAGGAGTTCTCCAAATTCTACAATCGCGCCATGAAGTGGTTTTGTTGCCTGGCCGTGCCAGGCGCTGTGCTTTTTATTGTCTGGCCACATGTAGTGATCTCTGTCCTACTCGGGCACAAGTTTCTGGAGGCGCAGACTGCCATGCGGTGGTTTGGATTGGCCTTTATTCCGATGTTCGTTTCGTCACTTTCTCCATTCATTTTCACGGCCTTGGGACGGCAGGGGATCTTTTGTCTGGCAATGGCATTGGCGGTCGTCGTGCGCGTCGGGGTAGATCTCGCGATCGTGCCTTATTTCGGTTACATCGGAGGTTCGGCGGTTGCGGCTTTTAGCGAGATTACGGCCTTTGCCCTGCTCGCCTGGATTCTTGCGCGAAGAGGTTACCCACTGCGGGTGGCCGATTTTCTGGTGAAACCGATCGTCGCGGGTTTGCTCATGGCCGCGATCCTCTACCCCGCGCAGCAGTTGACGCTCCTGCCGGCCTTGCCATTCGCCGTCGGGAGCGCGTTCGTCTATCTGGGAGCACTCTTCGTCTTCCACGTGTTTTCCGATGAAGAGCTCCAGCTGATGCGGGATGGACTCAGTTTCTTTAATGTCTATCTGCGGCGATTCCGGTCGCAGAGGGAGGGTGAGGCGTGAGATTCAGCGCGAAAACCAATTATTGGCCGGTCGGATTCCTGGTTGTCCTGGGGAGTCTGGCGCTTCCTTGGTTCGACCCGGTCATGACTCCGCGCTTTAGCGCTCTCAATTTCCCTCTGGCCCACTCGGCCTATTTGTGGCCCTCGCATTTAAACCTCTTCTCCTACGGGATGGTCGCCCTGCTGCTGGTGGCAGCGGGGGTTTTCTTCTGGTGGCGCAATCGTGGGCTGGCCGTCCTATCTATCGGCGGGCTGCTCCTGTTCCTTGCCATGACCTTTTACCTTCAGATAACCTGCTGGGAGCCTAGCTGGCTGCGGGCAGCCCTGATCGGTGGCCAGGACTTTGAGCATTGTTATCGTTTCGAGGTGGCTTACACCCTTCCAAACGCTGTAATATCCTCTCCGGCGAAGGGGCTTTTCGAGCCGGTAGAAGGTGTCTCTGCTCGCTTTTTTGCGGCCACTTCCGCACTTGGAGTCGGCTGGTCTTTCTTTATCGCGGGCGCCATCTGGGTCTGCGGTGCTGGTCTGGCGCAGATGGAAAACTGGAGGCGGTTGAAGATCTTCCTGCCGGTAATGATTGTGGTTTTCGCACTCTTCGGCTTCCTGCAGATTTGGCGCCCGATTGCCGCCCAACGTGCCTTAGCCGCCGCTGAGATCGCAGCGGCACACGGTGACTTCGTGGATGCTGAGAAGGACGTTGATCATGCCATGAACCTGGACGCGTGGTATCGCCTGACACAGGATGCCTATGTCCGATTAGGGCAACTCTACGCGGCTATGGGATATCATGATCGGCCGGAAATTTATCTCGCCAAAGCTGCCGACCTGCAGGCACGTGGGCTGGTCCCAGAAGCCCTCTTCGCCTACACCCGGGCCGCTAATACGGACGATGCGCCTCTAAAGCGAGTTGCTTTAGAAGAGAAGGCTCGCCTTGCCTCGCACTACGCCGGCGCTCTCTATGGCAAGGGTTCGATCGGCGAAGCGGCTCATTATTGGGATATCAGCATTGCGGCCGACCCCAGACTGGTCGACGGCTATTTCGGTGCGGGCCGCGCCAATTACGATGTGGCGGATTATCCAGCGGCGATCAAATACCTCGAGCCCCTGCTGAATAAGACATCGCAGTTTAACGTTCTCTCCGATGCCGCGAGTTATCTGGGCGATTGTTACTATCGAATGGGCCAGGTGGAAAAAGCGCGAAAATGGTACATGGCCTCGCGCGACTATGATGACCGGGCGAATTTCCGCGCACTCAAAACGCTCACGGAAAGCTACTACAAATGAGAGAGGGTTTTCGCTTTCGTTACTTCAATTGGTGGCTGTCGCGGCGCGGTGCGATTGCGTTTTTGATTGTCGTAACGACTGGTCTTCTAGTCGGCTATTACGGGCGGCTTGCTCTTATTTCACCCCCCACTCGGACTTATCGGCTCAATTTTGGGGATGCTAAGTGGATTCAGCCTTCGCAACCCGGGAATAACATTTGCTTCCGCAAGGATATCTACCTTGCTGAGACCCCGCGGCATGCCTGGTTGCAGATCACTGGGGTTGATGCTTTTCGACTTTTCGTTAACGGCAAACGTGTGGGCATTACTTCCAAGGTTGCCAAAAGTGATCCTACCATTCTGAGCCTCTTTTTGGGAGGCAATGAGTCGGTCATTTGTGACATCACGCAATTCCTCGTTCCGGGGACAAACACCATCGCGGTTAACGCGACGCGAGGCAGCTTTCCTGGAAGAGCCAAGTTGATTTGCCGAGGCGCGATTATTTCTCCGCAAGGAACGACGCAATTTATCTCTGATAAGAGTTGGCGCGTGTCCCTAGTCCCGGGCACCGTCCAGTCGCTCGTCTCCTGGCTCGATCCGTCCTTAGACGATTCGTCCTGGCAACACGCTGAAGAAACGGTGCCCGACCGCCGCAGCCTCGATCAACCGGTATCACTCCCACCTGTCCTCATTCAGGAGGCAATTCAGGGAAAGTGGATTATCGATAGTCATCCCGGAGCCGGGGGGAATACGACCTTTAAACGGCGCTTTGACGCCATTGGCGGGAATCGTGACACCTGGCTGCAAATCGCCTCGACGGGCGCCTACTCCGTTATCTTAAACGGGCATTACCTTGGGTCCTTTAACGATGCAGCCCCGACGGTTAAGCTGATCAATGTCCGGCGCTGGATAAAAGCGGATGATAACAGTCTTTTGGTGCGCGTGCAGTCCCCCGACAGTCCCCCGGCAATTATTTCGGAGGTCTCGTTTCTGTCTGGCGGTGCCAAGGTCGGCGCGGTTGTTTCAGATAATAAGTGGAGACTGCCGGATTCCGAGGCCGCGACCGTCGTCGGCAGCTATAACTACACCGGTGATCGCTGGGGTCCTCCGGCGAAGATGAGCGTGCCGACAGAGTTATCCGACGTCGAGGTGACCCACGAGCAGGTCACAGGCATTTCTTTCATGCTGGCTTTCGCAGCCCTCGTCGTCTTGGTCTGGCTTTGGTTCGGAAGGTTTTTATCAAGAAACGAAGTCGAGGCGGAGCGCTTGTTGGGAGTGGATGCGGCTTTGCATCTTCCCGCTCTGGTCGCAACGACAACCCTGCTCCTGCTGTGTAACGACATTCGGTTACGGCCGGACGCGCCGATCAATGGTGGATTTTTCCTGGCCTTGGTTGTCCTCCTTATACTGCCCCGGCTGCTCACCTTCTTCTGCAGAGAGCGAGAGGAGCCTGTCCCGGTCGCCTTACCCCGCCGAGATCGACGGGGGCTGTGGGCTCAAGGTTATGGATTTTGGGTGGCGCTGGGTCTGATCGTTCTTGGAGGCCTCGTCATTCGTTTGCATAACCTCAGCACCTTCCCTCTTGATCAGGACGACATTTTGATTCGCAACTACGCGCAGGGCGTTTTGGACCGCGGTTACGGCTCGCTCGATTTTTATGGCTACATAATTCCAACCACCACTTACGAGTTGTTGCCGTATCCAATTGCGCTCTCCTGCCTGCTCTTTGGCTGGAGCGATTGGGCGGTGTTGTTACCAGCGGTGATTTTTGGGACTCTGACGATCCTGCTGGTAGGACTGATGGGACGCAGTCTTTTCGATTGGAGGACTGGCTTGGCCGCAGCCTTGATCCAGGCTTTCAACCCTTTGAATGTTTTCTGGTCTCAGCACTGCTTTCATCCTTCGCAGGATCAGTTTTTTGCCGTGATCACGGTGTGGACTTTCTATCTGGCGATTCGTACGCCGGGGAAATTGCACGTTAAGTATTTCTACTGCGCCTGCTTCGGCTTTCTCTTCACCTACTTTTCCTGGGAGGGGGTGGGCTTTTTGCTTCCGATCCTGGCCGGCGCACTCATGCTGGTTCATCCCGGGCGCTGGACATGGCTGCGAGAGCCTCACCTTTGGATAGGCCTGATCATCGTTAGTTCTCTTGTCCTCATACAGCTTTCCCTGAGGAAAATGGCGGCGCCTGGTTTCCTCTTTCTCGGCTACGGCTTGGCGCAGCTGGGTGGTCCCCAGGCTTACTTCCTCAACCCAGAGTCGATGCCATTTTACTATGTCTCGAATTTCCTCTTGACCGCGCCGCTGGTGCCTCTTACCATTTTGGCGGCGATGGGGGTGCTTTTTGCCTGGCAAAGCAAGCCGGTGCGCTACTGTCTGGTAATTTTCGCCGCCCTGCTGGCAGCTTTCTCCCTTTGCATGCCGGTTTATTCCGTCCGCTATTTTTATTTTTACGAATTCCTTCTGCCGCTCCTTGGTTGCGCCGTTTTCTTTACCCTTTGGGATCGAATCCGGGACCTGACGATTAGTTGGTGGCCGGCTCGCCCGGTTGTCTGGGCCAGTTGCGCGGTGGTTCTCTTGCTGGTCTTTGGCGTTACGACGGAGACTGGTCTAAAGGTTTTGCGCTTATCGGATCGACGGGAGCCAAGCTTGCGTTATGGGGTGGTCCGCCAGGATACACGGGGACCGGCCCAGTATGTCGCTTCACACCTTCGCCCTGGAGACATCGTGCTGGCCAATCTGACGCAAGCGTTTTATCTCTATGGGAATCGAATGCCCGACTATGCGCTGAATACGCTGCTAGCTACCCGAATGATCTATTTGAATGATTTTGGGACTTACCGTCACCGAATCGTCGGCGTGCCGATGGTTCGAAACCTGCGTGACACCAATAATATCTTCAGCGAGGGGCGACGCGTCTGGTATATCGGCGGTGGCCCTATCACTGTAGGGCGCTCAGAGTTACGGGATGCACTGGATTATGTCACGCAGCGCTCGAAAGTGGTTTTTAGCACCTATCATACGAAGGTTTATCTTTGGGACGGCGACGTAACTCTGGCGCAGTCGACCGTACTCAACCCGGCGTTACCGCCGCAGCCCGATCTGGCTCCGGAGAAACCAGCACCGCTGGATCGTATTGTTGAAGAGTACGGCGATATGGATCCTAACCAGCCAATCTTGAATCCACAGGTTAACGCGAGTAACCTTTATCCGCAATGGACGCATCAGAAAGTCTCAGAACCCGATCCGGCACGTAAGAATGCAGGCCCGATCGTACAACCACTGCAACCGCCCCCCAAGCCGGAGAAGCCCAATTCCGATGAATAACCTTGTTAATTGCCCTAAAATTAGAATGGCGTTGTCGCCGGCCTTTCTTTTGTTGCTTTGTTGCTCTGCACTGCTGCCGATCCCTCGGCAGCTGCGTGCGGGCGAAACCGCTAATCGTCCACGGCAGAAGCCGGTTGTTTCGTTAAGCCTGCGTCAGTTTGTCGACGCCGTCGTGGCTGAAAGCCCAAAGATCCTGGGTTCGCGTTTAGATGAAGCGGCCGCCGACGACGAGGCCCGTTCTGCATACGCATCCTATCTTCCTCATCTCACGGCTGAGGCAAGAGTGGGCTATATCAATGGCGAAAGGCTCACTGGCTTTGCCCTGCAGGAGCCTGGACCTGGCGTTGTTGCCAGCCAGGTGATACCTAATCGCAGTTTCACACAGGTAGGTCCGGTCTTGACGATTCCGGTTTTCAAAGACGGCAGCTTTTTGGGGATTAATATTCCTCCGGAGGTTACTCGTAAGCGCGCCGAACGACAGGTCGTGAAGTTTCGCGGATCGTTAACGAAGCATGACCTCGTTTTTTCGGCTACGCAGGCCTACCTCGACGCAATTAAGGCGACGCATTTACTGGAGCTTCGCGACGAACACCTCAAGGTGGCGCGGAAAGAAGCCGCCCGTGTCGAAGAGCGCGCAACCAAAAATCTGGCCACTGCAGAGGAATTGGGAGTAGCAAGGTTGCTAGTCCTAACTAGCCGGGCCGCTTTCGAGGCGGAGCGCTGGGATGTTATATATTCTTTTCTTGCGGTCGCAGATCTCCTGGGCCTTGACGCCAGCAAAGTTCGGATCGAGCAAAGCTATCCTACGCCGGCGCCGTTGCCGAATTTTGAAACCTTCGCGAGTCTTAGTTCCATTGAGCACCCAAGAGTGCGTTTACAAGAAGCCATCGTCGACGGCGCAAAAGCGGGCGTTGCGTTGCGGCGAAGTCGGCAGTATCCAAGCCTAAATGCGGAGAGCTTCGATTATCAATATGGCGATTTTCACGGCCATGCTACAAATGAGTGGGTATCGGTGATGACTGCGAGCGTCCCGATTTTCGATTTTGGTGAAGCTGCCTCGGCGACGAGGGCGGCCACTTTGACCGCGCGGGCGGAAAAGCAACGTCTTCTCGCTGTGCAGCAGGATGTAAGAAAGGAGTTGCTAGACGCGTTGGTTCAGGTCAGGCAGTCGGAGTCGGCGTCCGCCAAAGCTGCCGGTGACGTCGCCGAACAGCAGCGAATCGCAACCCGGCTTCAAGAGCAGGCGAAAACAGATCAGGCAGTGTTGGCTGATCTGTATACGGCGGAATTGAAATTGTTGGATTCCAAAGAAGTATTTGAGCAGGCCCAATATGACGTTTTCTTTCAATACGCCCACGTCCAAAAGGTATCTGCCGGCGAGTGGCAATGGATTAAGCGATAAGCATCTGACGTTTCGAATCAGGTCGCTTTTCAGCACGGGTCGATCGGCGCGATCGGGACTGAGGGGGCGTATCGCAGGTAGATGTCTCAAAGTTTTTCTGGCCGCGATCATGTTCTCTGAGGTCGGTGGGGCGACGGCGCAAGAGAAAGCTTCGGCCTCGGGCATCATTTACTTGCTTAAGGCCGACCGGGCGGATTCTCCGTCCCGCCATCTCTCGACCGAGCCTTGCTGGACCAACCCCCACGTCGACGGAGTCCTGCTCCGCACGCATTGGAACAAGATCCAGCCGCGACCGGGAGATATCGACTGGTCGTTCCTCGATCAAGGCGTTGCTCTTGCAGCCAAGTACCATAAGAAGGTAGGTTTGTTGATCACCGCCGGCGTTACGACGCCGAGTTGGGTTTATGCAGCCGGTGCCCGTCGATTTACGGTAGAAAAGATGGGTAAGCCCATGGGGTCGTTTCCGATGCAGCAACCGCTCCCATGGGATCCGGTGTTCAAGGCGAAATGGGGTGAGGTTATCCACGAGTTTGGGGCGCGGTATGATAGCAATCCCCAAGTTGCCTATGTTATCATGGCTGGCTCGGGACGGAAGGCAGAGTCCTTCTTTGCGTCTACTCCCGAGGATGTCGTCGAATTCTATCGGATCGGAGGACTCGCCTCTTGGAAAGCCGGCGTGGAGTGGATTGTGGACCAATATGCCAAACAGTTCCGTAGCACCCCATTCTTGTTGGACTTGGGTGCCCCGGTTCCAAATCCGCAAGGTCGCGCAGCGCTCGCGGATGTCTGCGAATACGGAGCGAAGACCTATCCGCACCGGTTTGGAGTGAAATCAGATGGCCTGACTGCCAATTATGATTTGAGTTCATTCGGGGCGAAGGAGGCTCGTTCGCTGACCGACGCCACAACCGTTGGATTCCAAATGTCTCTTCCATCAAAAGGAAGGTTAAATTCACACGGCGGATCGCTTTTGGCGGATGCGCTAAAATTCGGAATTGGCTGCGGAGCGCACTTTATTGAGGTCTACGCGGTTGATTGCAACAATCCATTCGAGCAGGAGTTCCTCGACCAGGCATCGGACCAATTGAAGAAGATCGGCCAGCGGACGAACGGCACTGGCGTTGAGCGGCGCCTCGAAACCCGCACCCAGTAAACAATGCCCGCTGTACAATCGGTTTATCGCCAACTTCGGTACGCAGGTATTGTCCAACGACTGTAGTGCCAAAATCTGGCTTTCACGCCAGAGTTGAGTTCAGGCGGGCAGTAGGCGAGACGTTCCTTCAATCTCGCACCGAACGTTTTCCCCCTTCGGCGATTCGGAACGGCGGTGGCAATTTCTTGTTCAGAGGGCATAACGGGTGCTATAAAAACCATAGTTTCTCGACTTTTTAATGCACCGGTCAACAAGGAACTCATTTGGCTGCTCGGAGCGCGGCTCCGCTTCCTGGCACACCCATCCTTTAGCGTCTCGAGGTCGGCCTCGTCAGATGCTGACGGACGTGAAAGGTCTCCGAAGCGGGCAGGTTTCCCGATTCAATCCACTCGATTTGCTCTCTCACCCGACCTGCTCGAGACGAAAGCTTCGACGCGGAGGGCAAACTAGGTTTGCCTGGGCTTTCCTCTCAGTGATCATAGTGTGCGCCTCAGCCAACGCGCAGATGCCGAACGGAATCGGCGTCATGTATCTCACGAAAAGCGATGCAGTGGGAGATCCGCCGTACGATCTCGCGAGCGAACCATGTTGGACGAATTCACTTGTGCAGGGAGTCGCCCTCAGAACCCAATGGAGCAAAATCCAGCCCACTGAGGCAGCGTTCGATTGGTCGTTCCTCGATCAGGGAATGGCCCTGGCAGCGCAGCACGGCAAAAAGGTTTCCATCCTGATTACAGCTGGCGTGACGACCCCGCAATGGGTTTATGATGCTGGGGCTCTGAAGCTTATGGTCACTACACAGGCCGGACCCGTAATGCCTATGCCGCTCCCTTGGGACCCAATTTTTCAAACGAAATGGGGAAACGTGATTCGCGCGTTTGGAAGGCGATATGGAGGGAATCCACAGCTAGTCTACGTCGTAATGGGCGGATCGGGCCGCAGGGCCGAATCATATTTTGTTTTCACGGCGGAGGACCAGGCGACATTCGCCCGGCTTGGCGGCCTTGACTCTTGGAAGACTGGGGTTGAGTGGATCGCGGACGAGTACGCCAGGAACTTCGCCAGCACCCCCTTCCTCTTAGATCTAGGCGCGCCAGTTCCCACCGATGCCGGTCAAGCTGCGTTGGCCGAGGTTTGCGCTTATGCGGTGGCGAACTATCCGGGTCGCTTCGGAGTCAAATCGGACGGTCTGGCCGCCGGCTACGGGCCGAATTCGTTTGGAGCGACGGAAATCCAATATCTCTCGCCCACGGCGACGGTAGGTTTTCAGATGGCTTTGCCATCCAAGGGGGAAATGGACGAGAAGGGTAATCTCCTTTTGAAGGTCGCGCTCACTATTGGGATCGACTTGGGGGCGCATTTCATCGAGGTCTACAGTGCTGATTGCAATGATCCGACGGAGGCGCAGTCTCTCGTCCAAGCTGGCGGAGAACTGCTTAGCATGACCCGGCCGCCGAAGGTACCTACCGGGCTCCGGATAGTGTTGCAATAGAGTGCCGACTTTCAAAAGACCGGCTAAGATTCTCTCCCAGCCGCCGAGAATTCCCTCGTGGCATTCACTGAAACGCGAGATTTGCCGAGCAACGCGTCATAGATGCGCTCGATCTTTCGGCAAATCTGTCGCCAATCGAACTCCGCCAAAACGGTGGCCCGAGCGTTCGCGCCCAGCTCACCCGCGAGTGACCGATCATTCAAGAGAGTCACAATTCCGCGGCCCAAGCCTTCAAAATCGTGATTCGGCACGATGAAAGCGTCGTGCAAATGATGGACGCCCTTGGCGCCGCCCGCAAAAGAAACGATGGGTTTGCCGGCCAGCATGTAGTTGAGCAATTTAACCGGATGACCGGGACATTCCGGCCGGGGCACGACGCACACATCAGCGAGGGCGAGGAAACTTGGGAGGTCTTCCAAAGTATGCGGTGAGATCCAGATGATCGAGCGGGAGATCCCGAGCCCATCCGCAAGGTGTTGCAGTTCCTTCTCGTGCACTTCCGAGACCAGCGGACTAACGACCAGCAGAAGCGCATCCGGTCTTTCCTGCAACGCGACGGCGAAAGCGCGCAGCAGATAGTCGACCCGCTGGAAGGCATTCAGGACACCAGTATACATTACCACTGGGCGGTCGCTGACATTGAATTTTTCGCGAAACCTTTCGGGCGCGGGATGATCAAACAATCCCGGCTCGATCCCGGCCGGTACCATGTCGACTTTTGCAGCCGGAACCCCATGCTCAACAAACCAATCCCTGAGTTCCGGAGACACCGCGGTGATGTGATCCGGGAAAATCGGGATGAACCAATCAAGGCCACGCGCCAGTCCATGCGCCAGCCAGGCTGGCCGGATAAAACGATATCCGGCAAGCTCGTCCGTCATGAGGTTAACCGCGTTATAAAGCAGCGGTCGGCGCGTCAGCCATTTAGCCATGACCCCAATGAGCGCGCCCTCGTAGTTATGCGCATGGATGATGTCGATACGTTCCTGACGGACGACGCGACAAAGCAAGCGAAGCAGGTGAAAGTCGAGCAGGAACTTTTCCGAGGAAGGCCCAACCTTGGCGTTCGTCTCTGGGCGAAAAGCGGCCGTGCGATGCACTTTGGCGCGTCGGATCCGGATTTCCTCCTGGCCAGTGGGATAAGTGACGATGTGAACGCTGTGCCCCATATCGGAAAGAGTGTCAGACATCTCGCGGATACTCGCGGCGGAGCCATGGTTAGCCGGAAAGGGGCAGGCCGCCACCATCGCAACGGAGTAACCATTGCTCCAGCGCTTCCGGTTGGGCGTCCGTGTGTTCACTTCGTCGTTGTCACCGGTGTTGTCACGGGAGCCACGGGAGTCTTAAGATATGGGCTTGAAACCTCACGCGAGATAATGCGCGCCGGAACACCCATGACGGTGCAACCGCTTGGCACATCGCTAATGACAAGGGAGTTTGCCGCGACAACAACGTTGTCTCCGACTGTAACTCCTCCCATGACTTTACAACCTGCCCCGAAGTAGCAATTGTTTCCAATCGTCGGACGCCCCGATCCTCGGATATTAGCCAATGCGACGCCTTGATTGATGGTGCAGCTGTGACCCATGCGCCTAACAAGCACATGGATACAGGAGAACGTATGGACCACCAGCCCCGGGCCAATTTCGCCTTCCGGGTGAATTTTTATTCCTGTAACTGCCACACAAAACACATCGACAAACAGGTAGATGGCGATGAGGATTTGGCGAACAATCGGAATTCTTATACCATACGCCCACCGCCCGAACCGGTAAACAATTACCGCGATCGAGCCAAATTCGAGGAATGGTGTTATCCATTGCCGGAAGAAAGTTTTGTCCTCCGGCCGCACACCATAGCTCTGGCGTTTCCGATGCAGGTCAGCACGAATGAGCTCGAACATAGTTGTTGATTAAATGATTCGTTACTCGATGTAGCCGAGGGCTTGCAACCGCTCCTCGACTTTGGCCGACTCTTCGTCGGTGTAACCGCTTGGGCGGTCGCCTCCTGACGTGCCAGAGGCGGCGCCAGATTTAACGGGATGTTCCGCGAGGAATTCCGGGCGGAAGGCATTGACCAGCACGCTGCCATCCATGTCTTCAGGGACTGAGACTCCCAAAAGATGAAGGATGGTGGGAGCAAGATCGATGAGGTGTGGATTATCGATTTTCGCTCCTGTCTTCAAAGCCGGCGCGCGGGCAACGAGGATGCCGTAAAGCCGGTGAGTGCCGCCCCATTCAGAGGTCTCGGAGGGTTCATGCTTGCGAATGATAAGGGCTGGCTTGTCGGTATCTTCTGGGAAACTCGGCTGGGTAGAGAAAAGGCTGTTCTCGCTCCACCAGTCTAGAACGAGGTCCGCGCCTTCGTGGGCGAATGGCCCATGAAAGATTTCGTCGCGACGGTAGATACGATTGATGACCGGCTTGCCATTGCGCGGATCCTTCAACTCGGCCAGTTTTTCGATGATGAAGGTCACAAGGGCGTCGTAATCTGCGGGATCAACAATGCCTTGCGGCTTCACACCCTTCAAATTGATCCAGATGCTTGGTGGCGAGGCGAGCACTTCGCTGCAGTAGGCTTTGGTGCGACTCCAGTCGATACTCGTAAATGACGAGTAAGCCATTTCGCTCTTCTGCAGAATCTTTGGAAAGAGATGGGCGAGACGGCTTTTCTGGCGCGAAGTGAGCGACCGCCGCAAGAGTGAAAACCCGGCTCGCAAGACTTTTGTGCCAAGGGTTCGGACACCTGACGTAGCTTCCTCCTTGTAATGCAAGAGGCCAAGCTGCGCCAGATAGCGGTTGAGATAGATCGTGCGGTCGACAACTGGCCCGCCGCCATGATCGGACACGACGAAGATCGCGGCCTCGGCGGGCAAGCGATCGATGATCTGGCCGGCGGCGGCGTCGAGGCGCTCGTAGACCTTGCGAATCGCATCGCCAAACTTTGGCGCCAGCTTTGGATCATGTATGAAATGATTCTTGTCCATGTGCTGCCAGAAGTAGTGCTGGACGGTATCGATCGACATGAAGACGAACATCATCACGTCCTGCGGATGATTCTCGAGCAGATAGAGCGCGGCTTTTGTCCACTGCTTATCCATCTGTTCCATCTCGGCGAGCACTTGGTAACGCCGCTCGTCGGTCGACATCGCGCCGAGAAACCGGAGATCTAGCTGAATTCCACCAAGATGCCTAACCAACTCCTCCCGTAACTCGGGGGGATGAATGAATGGGCTCGTCTCGGAAGGCGTATCCATGCCGGAGATTTGAAATCCCTTCAGCTTCTCCGGCGGATAGGTGAACGGGATGTTCATCGTCCCAACGGTATAGCCCGCATCATTCAAAAGCTTCCAGACAGTGGGCGAGCGGCGCGAGGTCGCGTTCGCATAATTCATCGCGTAGCCGCCGTGTTCCGTCTCGACGAAATGAAAAATGCCGTGCTTGCCGGGATTCTTCCCGGTCATGAACGAGGTCCAGGCCGGCGGAGTAATCGGCGGGAGAATGGACTCGAGCGTGCCCGACACGCCAGCCTTCATGAATTTCGCCAAGTTCGGCATGCTGCCTTCCGCCATCCAGGGCCGGATGACAGTCCACGTCGCGGCATCGAGGCCGATAACGACTACCTTCGGAACCTTCTTCATGTGGCGAGCAGGTTAAACGCCATGCGGGTTTCCGTAAAGTCCTGCGGGCGAAGCGAACGGCGGGTGTTCATTTGTAAACCTTCCATGTCTGCATCCCTACGGGGTCGAAGCGAAAGTCGGTCACCGAAGTTCCGAGCGCATGAAGACGCTCGCGGACAATGTGCCGTTTGTTAAACGGGCAATAGAGCAATAGGTGGCCGCCGCCTCCGGCGCCGGTGATCTTACCGCCAATTGCGCCGGCTTTGCGCGCCTCTTCATAGAGTTCATCAATGCGCGGCGTGGTGATGCCCTCGGCCATTTGTTTTTTTTGCAGCCAGCCCTCATGCAACATCTCGCCAAAACGATCGAGATCGCCTGCGAGGAGCGCTTTCTTCATTTCGTAGGCGATGGCTTTCACCTGATCCATGGCCGCTACCGGCGCGGCTTCGTTCTTCTTCGCACTCTCCATCTGGCTGTCGATGATCGGCTGCGATTCACGGCTGCCGGTAAAGCAAAGGATGAGGTTGTATTCGAGTTCGTTGATTAGATAGTCGCTTAAGCGCAAGGGAGTGACCACGACCTCTTCTCCGTTGAATTCCATGAAATTGAAGCCGCCGAAGGCCGCGGCGTATTGGTCCTGCCGGCCCCCTTTGATTCCGACATCGTTGCGTTCAACGTCGTAGGCGAGTTTGGCCATGCCGTCCGAAGTGATGGGCAACCCGAGCAGTTCACGGAAGAGGCCGATGAGCGCGACAGTGAAGGTGGAGGAACTGCCAAGTCCGGATCCCGGCGGAGCATCGGCGTGAACGAAGAGATCGAATCCTTCGGTTCGGAACTTATCCAGTTCGAAGCGTTTTAGCACTCCCTTGACGAGGTCCATCTGTCCGTCGAACTGGAAATGTTCCTCCTGCGTCCAGTAAACGACCGTGCCGTAATCGAAGGAGCGGAAGCCAATCGAGCGTTCTGACTTCGGGACCAATGTCCCGTAAACGTAGCGGGAGATCGTGGAGTTGAGCACGCAGCCGCCGTGGATATCCGCGTAAGGCGATACGTCCGTGCCCCCGCCGCCAAAACTCAAACGAAGCGGCGTCCGGGACCGAACCATTTTGATCTGACTGAGGAAGTTTTTCGGGTTCGCGTGCATCGTGCGCCGAGGGCCGACTCGTTAGTTCTGAAGCGGCGAGCCCTCCATGTCGGCGGGAACGGGCAGACCAAGGATTTCCAAGATCGTGGGTGCCACATCGGTGATTTTCGCACCCTCGAGCGTGCGAGCTGCCTGCATCCCACCGGCTGGACGCCAGACAATCATGCCGTTCTGCGCGTGGTTCGCCCCGTCGGGCCCGGTGTCATTTTCGAAGGTGTGGATTTTTCCGCCGCCAACCGTGCCGACGGAGCGCCAGTAAAGTCCCCCGAAATATACAATCAAATCTGGCGCCACGCCGCGCACTTCCTTGTAAAGCTCCTCCGGTCGGAAGACCTGCGTGCCGATATCGCGTCCGTGTTCGTCCGGGATCGACTTGAGCCCGGCAATGATTTCGTCGCGCACCTTGTCGTAATCCTCCGGCGCGATCGTGCCTTCCGGTTCACGGCCGGCGACGTTGAGAAAAACGCGGGCGTAGTAACCGCCATCGCCCCACGCCTTGGTGCGCGCCCAATCGATCTTCACTTTGGAAAGTGGAACCGCGCTCTGGGGCTGCTCCTTGAGTGCGAGATAACCATTCGCCATCAACCATTCGTTCACGCAGATGCCGCCATCCATGCGCTTTGCCCCGTGATCGGAGACGACCAGCACATCCGTCTTCGCGTCGGCAAACTTCAAAAGTTCGCCGATCTCGCGATCGACCTCCTTGTAGTAGTCGTGGATCGCGTTCTCAAATTTGTTACCGGCCTCGTAGAAGCGATGCGCAGGGTCCATGTTGTCCCACAAGGCGTGATGGATGCGGTCGGTCCCCATCTCGACCATGATAAAGTAATCCCAGTCGTTCTTCGCGAGGAGATGACGCGCGAGCTGGAAGCGCTTCCGCGTCATCTCGTAGATGTCGGCTAGGATCTTCTCTTTGTTGCCGGAGCGAAAATCGCGCACATCGAGAATGTATTCCCCGATCACGCTTTCGATTTCCTGTTTGAACTCGGGCGGGTGCGTGTATTCGCACGACGTATCGGGGGTGAGGAAATCGGTCACCATCGTCCCATTGAGCGGTTTGGGTGGATAAGTGCCGGGGACGCCAATTACGATCGAGCGCTTGCCCCTCTGCGAAAGGATTTCCCAGAGCCGGTCTTCTTTGATCGCCAGCGAATTGGCGATTGAGTAGCGATCGTAAGAGTGGTCGGCCCGATTTCGAAAACCATAGACGCCAAGGCGGCCCGGGCTCTTCGAGGACATCATGACCGACCAAGCGGGAACGGTGATCGGTGGATCACAGGAACGGAGCGGACCGTGCCATCCGTCTTGGCAGAGCGACTTGAGATTTGGGAGATCGTCCAGCCAGCGATCGAACACCAGTTCCGGAGTTGCGCAATCGAGGCCAATCACCATTACCCGCCGTCGCGCTCCGTTGGCAGAGGCGGACGCGGCGACCGCGACGGGGGATTGCTCGGTGGTTTGACGGGAAAAAGGATTCTTTAGCATCAGGAAATCGGGCGGCTCAATTTAGCAGATACTGCGCCATCGCGCGCGGTGGGGAAAGCCTGGGGCGGCCTGCTGCTACCGCGGTAAAAGCACTGCCCGTGAATGGTCATCGCAAAATGAAAACCGCGGTCCTCAGAAAAATCAGCGCAAGTTACAAAAATGAAAGCATTTTTCATTGAAATCTTTGGTCGTCGCCCCAGTTCGGCACCGGACCATGATACTGGCTGTCGTTATCCTTGTTTTTCTGGCATTGCCACTTCGGATCGGGTGGAAGCAGGAAGGCCAGTTCGCCGGGAGTGAACTAGCCTGAGCAACCCGAATTCGGTGCCGACCCCGGCCCGTTGTTTTCCCACCTAAGCTTGAAGGCAAGAATTTACGGCCGCGTCAGTCGGCAAAACACCTGTTGGTGACCCTGGATTCAGCCGCCGCTTCTACCCTCAAGGAACCGGAAATGACCGATGTGCCACCTGTAGCGGAATTGTAAGCGCCGGGTCGCCTGACTTTCGTCACCGCGCTCGCTGGCAACTCGGTCAGAAAGAGACCCGGTTGCTCGTGCGTGACGTTGCGCAACTGCCCCCAAAGCCTGAAAAGCTCCCGGAAGGCCTTCGCGATGACACGCAGGTCGGCGCCTGACGCCTTCCCGGCGCGCCGCGGATAGTGGCTCACCTCGATTTCGTGGATGCGCATGCCAAAGGCATTCGCCTGCGCCAAGATCTCGGTGTTCACCATTGCGCCGACGGCACGGATTTGCACTCGATCAAACACCGTGCGCTGGAAGACCTTGAAGGCACAATCGATATCGCGAACTTTTACGCCGAGGAGCATGCGAACCAGCGTTTTCCATCCCCAGGCATTGATCAGGCGATGGGGTGGGTCCTGTCGTTTGGCGCGGTAGCCGGTGACGATGTCATAGTGACTCGCCCACTCGATGAGATTTTCGAGTTCTTGCAGGTCGAACTGCCCGTCTGAATCGGTAAAGAAGATGTAGTCGTACCGAGCCGCCAAGATGCCGCTCTTCAAGGCAGCCCCGTAGCCGCGGTTATCGATGTGATGGATCGCCTTGACCTCCGGATATCGCTCCGCCAATTCATCACAGATTGGGGTTGTCGCATCCCGACTGCCGTCGTTTACCAGGATGATCTCCCAAGTCCGTGCCAGTTTTGGAAGCACCGCACGTGCTGCCTCCACCGTGTGTCGAATGTTCGCCTCTTCGTTGAAAGCCGGAAAGATTACAGAGAGCGTTACGGGAGAAGCGAACTGGGTGTCATTGCAATTTTTCCGAGTTCCGTCTGCGCTGATTACGTTAGTCATGTATTTGTGATAATCGCTTCTGATTCCTGTATAGAGCCTATGAACTTTTGTGTGTTCTGTATATTAAATTCTTCCGCGCAGGGGCGTTTGCCCGCGATAAACCGATCCGCGAGCAGGAAATACGCCGGTCTTTTTTTGTAAAAGACCGTAAAACTCCCACGCGCGCAACTGAGATCAAAAAAGCTTGGGCCAGCCGAATAAGCCCGGTTGATACTGTTTGCAACCTGCGCCTCCAGGTTGTATCGGCAGGCCGACCTCCCAGTACGCTTCTGGAGACCAATCTATGGCCGATATCACGATGCATTTACAGGATTCAATTCGGGACGCGTGCTGCACGTTGGAGTCGTTGCAGGAACTTGCCGAGCCGATCGCGAGAGCGGTTGACGTGATAGCCGGCTGTTTGTGCGACGGGAAGAAGCTGCTCGTTTGCGGCAACGGCGGGAGCGGGGCCGATGGGGCCGATTTCTCGGCCGAGTTTGGCTGCCGTTTTGTGACTGATCGGCGGCCCTATCCGGCGCTCAACCTGGCTCAGGGCGGCAGCCTGATGAGCGCGATCGGCAACGATTACGGTTACGACGAAGTGTTTGCCCGACAGGTGGCAGGGCTCGGTCAGCGCGGCGACGTCCTGGTGGCGATCACCACGAGCGGCAATTCCAAAAACATCCTGCGCGCCCTCGAAGAAGGGAAGTCCCGTGGCCTAACGACAGTGTCCTTGCTCGGCCGGAGTGGCGGACCGGCCAAAGGCATGGCGGACATCGAGCTGCTCGTGCGAAGCGAATCGACCGCTCGCATCCAGGAGGCGCACAAGTTCATGCTCCACGTCATTTGCGGACTGGTGGATGCGCGCCTGCCGAGGACGTGGTGAACGTGCGCGCGTGCCCGGTGTAGCTCGTCAGTCTACGAGCAGGCTCCGAATTGCTTCGTCGAGCCTTTCGAAATTAATCGGCTTCGTGAGGTGTCTGGAGAAACCGGCGGCGCGCGCTTTGCTGATGTCGTTTTCCATGCCAAACCCGCTCAGTGCAATGCCGCGCAGGGCACTCTTGGCTCGCAACTCTTTCATCAATTCGTAGCCGCTGCGATCCGGCAATCCGATGTCGCTGATGAGCAGATCGAACTTTTCGACCTCCGCTTTCTCGATCGCTTGATCGGCCGTGTGCGCGAGGGTGATCCGGTAACCGCGGCGCTCGAGGAGCAGCTTCATGCCGACACAGGTATCGTGATGATCATCCACCACAAGGAGATGCCCTTTGCGATCCGGCCGCTTCGCTTTCTCTTCGTTGGGCAGGGGAGCCGGCGCGGCTGCAGGTTGTCCGTCCGTCGGCGCCGGAACTGTGTTCAGCATAACGCTGAATGTCGTGCCTTGGCCGAGACCGGCGCTCTCCACGGCGATGGAGCCGCCGTGCGCCCGAACCATCGCTTTGGAAATAGCGAGCCCAAGCCCGAGGCCACCGAATTTTCGCGTGATCGAGCTCTGGCCTTGCTCGAAGGCGTTGAAAATCTTTTCGATCTTTGCGCGGTCGATTCCGATGCCGGTATCAATCGTGCGAATCACGATCCGGTTGTCGCTCAGGTTCGAAGTCTCGACAACGACCCGGCCGCCGCTCGGAGTGAACTTCACTCCGTTCTTGATCAGGTTCCAAAAGACCTGTTGAAGGCGGGCCGGATCGCCATTCACATAGTCTTGCTCCGCGTTGAGGCGGAAGTCGAAGCTCAGATCCTTTTGCTGGAGGTCTTCCCGGCAAATTTCGTAGGCGCGGCGGAGGGTTTCGTGGACCGATGTGACTTCAAAACTGAGCTGTAGTTTACCCTTGGCAATGCGGGTGATGTCGAGTAAATCGTCGATCAAGCGCGCCTCCAGTTCGACATTGCGGCGAATGACCGCGAGCGGTTGCCGGATGGAGCCATCCTCCGGCGCGCGCGCCTCCAGCTCGCCCACCATCGCGATCACGGGCGAGAGCGGATTGCGCAACTCGTGGGAAAGGAGGGCCAGAAACTGATCCTTGGCTGCATTCGCCGAGATTAGTTCCTGGCGCAGGCGCACGTCGCGCGTTTTGTCTTCGACCAGGAACAACACGCCCTGCACGTTCTGTTTCGAATCCTGGAGGCGCAGTAGATTGACGTTGACGAAGTTGGTCACGCCAGCGCGATCAACCAGCGGCTGCTCAACAAGTTGGAAGGGCGTGCCGAAGGAAAGCACCTTTTCGATCGCCTCCGGCGGCGCGATGTTCACCTCCTGATAGGTCGCCTCGCGTATCTCCTTTTCCGCCGGCAAGTCGCCGAAGCGTCGCGCCATTTGCCCAAAGGCCTCGTTCGCCTGAAGGAATCGCCGCGTCTCCGGATCGACCAAGGCGATGCCGCTCGGCATATTCGCGAGGATCTTATCGTTGAAAACGACTTCTCGTTCGATCCGCGCGGCCGCTTCGCTTTGGCGCCGGTAAAATTTGCTGGCCAGCCAGGCGATAATGGCGGTGCCAACGATCAGCCAGCTCGCCAGAAAGGTCATCTTTTCGAGCAGCACGTGCACCGGCCGGTAGGCCACCGCCCGGGGCTGCCGCACCACCGTTACCCAACCGGTGGACTCGATTCGCGCTGAGGAGTAGATCATCCCATTTTCTTCAATGTGGCCCGATTTATCGGCGCGAATCTTTTTGAAAAGAGCCCGATCGGCTGGAGAAACTGTGCCTGTGTTTGCCTTGAAATCCTTGCTGAAAAGCGCAGTTCCGTTCTGATCGACGATTTGGCATTCCGCCTGGTCCGCGAGATCGATTATCGACAGACGCCGACCGATGCGTTCGACCAAAACCGAGACGCCGATGAATCCAAAGGTCGGGCCGTTAGGTCTGTGCACCGGGCTCACGAGGTCCGTCGCCAGGCGATTATCCGACGAGCGCGGATGTACTGGTGAAACGTAGAAGTCTTTCGCGTTGCGGGCGCCTTCCAGCCAGGTCTTTGAAATCTCGTTCTGCAACGTCATCGGCGGGTCGTCCGGTACTGATGCGATAAGCCGGCCATCCCCCGTCGTGATGAACATTCCGTCAATCCGCGGGTGAGAGAAGTAAATTTCCTGCAGCCATTTTTTGGCAGCCACGTCAGGATAACGAGCGCTGAAAAGATGCGCGACCGGAGGATAGGTTTGGTAGTAGGACACGATCTCGCCGCTGCGCCCGAGGTCGTCTCCCACGAGATTTGCGATGAGTTGCACAAAGCTTTGCCGATCGCGCAGGATTTTTAATTCCAGCGTGTTGCTCAGGATCGTGTAGGAGATCAAGAGCATGAAAATTACCGGCACCCAGCCGGCGATCAGGATGCTGATGACGACGTTGAGTCGCCCGAAACGGCCAAAAGGCCGGCTCCGCAGTTTGTCTTGCTCTTGCACGGTTTCGATCGGGCTGCCGGTCAGTTTTCAGCCGCTTCGCCCGCGACGCAACCGGCGAATCGACCTTACCCCTTACAAGCTCCAGGCGTGCCAGCCAGCCGACGGGTAACGCCTGGATGCGCCCGAAATCGCAGAACTCCATTCCGGCGCGCGCCATGGAACGATGGCGTTTTGTCCGATGAGTCGTCTCCTTCTGCCTGTGGACTCGGCGCTTCTTCGCTGCATCCTTTCCCTCGC
The DNA here is from genome assembly GCA_963782205.1 of uncultured Verrucomicrobiae bacterium. Lineage (GTDB taxonomy): Bacteria > Verrucomicrobiota > Verrucomicrobiia > Chthoniobacterales > UBA10450 > Palsa-1392. Next base: position 118,376 of record CAWAIY010000004.1, read on the forward strand.
GTGGCACCCGAGAATTTGATTTGACGCAACACCCGGAAGCGGCATCATGACGCCTCTGTGGGGCCTTAACCGAGCCACCGTCGGGGCATTGTTATGGGAGGAAACGTTGTAGATGTGATCTGGACCTTCTGTTACCTGAGCGTCCTGATTGGACTCTCCGGCTACGGGCTGCACCGGTACTTCATCGTTTACCTTTTCCTGAAAAATCGGAAGCGGGTGCCGCAGCCGTTGGCGCATTTTGAGCAGCTCCCAGTCGTCACCGTACAGTTGCCGCTCTACAACGAAATCTATGTCGTGGAGCGCCTCCTCAAATCGGTAAGCGAACTCGATTATCCGCGCGAGCGTTTGCAGGTCCAGGTGCTGGATGATTCCACCGACGAGACGCGTGAGCTCACTGGCTCCTGTGTCCGACGACTCGCCGCGCTCGGTTTTGATGTCGAGTTGATCCAGCGTACCAATCGGATCGGCTACAAGGCTGGAGCGCTCGAGGCAGGGCTGTCCACGGCGCGCGGCGAATTCATTTGCATCCTCGATGCCGATTTTGTTCCGCAACCCGAATTGCTCAAAGCGACGGTGCACTTTTTCACCGATCCAAAGATCGGAATGATCCAGACACGCTGGGGTCATCTCAATCGTGGCTACTCGCTCCTTACCCGGGTGCAGGCGATGTTTCTCGATGGCCATCTGCTCCTCGAGCAGGTTGCCCGCAGCCGGAGCGGACGTTTTTTTAACTTCAACGGGACCGCCGGCCTCTGGCGCAAATCCTGCATTATGCAGTCGGGCGGCTGGCAACATGACACCCTGACGGAGGATCTCGATCTCAGCTATCGCGCGCAGCTCGAAGGCTGGAGGTTCGTCTTCCTCGCCGATGTCGTGACGCCGGCGGAATTACCCGTCGACATGAACGGCTTCAAGTCGCAGCAGCACCGCTGGACCAAGGGCTCGATCCAAACGTGCAAAAAATTGCTACCGCGGATTTGGCACAGTCAGTTGCCGCTGCCGATCAAGATCGAAGCCACCGGTCACCTCATCTCAAACTTTGCCTACCTCCTCCTGGCCTGCCTTTGCGTGCTTCTGCATCCCGCCACTGGCGGGCCGCAATCCGGCTGGATGCGGCTTTTGTTGCTCGACGTGCCGATCTTTCTCACCGCGTCGCTCTCGGTCGCGGTCTTTTATATTTGCGCCCAGCGCGAACTCTATCCGCGCACCTGGATGAAGGAGATCCTGCTTTTGCCGGCTCTGATTGCTCTCGGAGTCGGCCTTTCGATCAATAACGCCCGGGCTGTACTCGAAGCTGTCTTCAATCATCGCTCGGAATTCAAGCGCACTCCGAAGTATGGAATCGAAAGCAAATCCCAGAGCTGGCGTTCGTGCCGCTACATGCCGCTAAAGTCCTTTCTGCCGTTGATCGAGATCGCGTTCGCGATTTACTTCAGCTACTTCATCTGGTTTGCTCTCCGGCACGGGCAATATTTCACCTTGCCGTTCCTGGTCATGTTTGAAGGCGGATTCCTTTACGTTGCGCTCTGCTCGCTCGCACAATGGTGGCCGCGTATTAGTCTCCGGCCGGCGCGGGAACTTGTATTTCGTGCGTGACACAATGCCAGCTCGTTCGCTAAATATGATTCCCATGATGTTTCGGGTCAGCTTTTTCGCTGCCGTTCTTCTCGCGTGGTCGAGCATTGATCTGCTCGCTGGAACTCAGGCTGTCATCCCGCCGCGCATTATCATTAGTGTGCGCGACCAAAAACTCATGGTGCTTGAGAACGGCCAGCGCGCTGCAATTTATCCGATCTCCACTTCGAAATTTGGAATCGGCGATCGTTGGGGCAGCATGGCGACACCGATAGGCTGGTTACAGGTGGCGGAGAAAATCGGTGATCATGCGCCGCCCGGCGCGGTCTTCCACCAGCGTCGTTTTACCGGTGAGATCCTGAGGCCTAACGCCCCGGGCCGCGATCCGATCGTAACCCGAATTATCTGGTTGCGCGGTTTGGAGAGGACAAACGCCAATGCTTTTTACCGTGGCATCTACATTCACGGTACGCCCCAGGAAAAGATCATCGGCAAACCGGCCAGTTACGGCTGCGTACGAATGTCGTCCAAGGATGTCACGGCAGTTTACTCGCAGATCCGGGTTGGCGAGCTTGTTCGGATTATCCCCGATTCGCTGCCGAAACTACCGCAATTCAAAGGCAACCCTGACAGTGTGGTTTTCACCGCAGCCGCGCCGAACGCTAAGGGTGCTGCTCCGGTGGCGAATTCAGCGCCGAGCAATAAATCGAAATCTTCTCGCAAGCGCGTTTCCGCGATGGCGCGCCCCTTGGGCGACGACGCCTGACGACGGCGCAATTTCCACGGCGTCGGGCAAATTCAGATCCCGACGGCGGACGAACCTGCAAACGCTTTGACCCCGCCTTGCGCATTTCTATAGTGATGAAGCATTCATCATTATGGCACTCGCAATTGGCAGCAAAGCACCTGATTTCACCCTTCCTACGAAAACGGCCGACGGCCCGCGCCCGGTTCGCTTAAGCGAAAATTTCGGCAACAAAAACACGTTGCTGCTTTTCTTTCCGATGGCCTTTACCGGTACCTGCACGACCGAGATGTGCAGCGTCGGTAATGGCTTGCGCGAGTTTGGTGATCTCAATTGCGAAGTTTACGGCATCAGTGGCGACAATCCCTTTGCCCTTGAAGCCTGGGCGCAGAAGGAAAAAATCAATGTGACGCTCCTGAGCGACTACGAACACAAAGTGGCGCAGCAATACGGCGTCGCCTACGACTCCTTTCTTCCGCAGCTCCGCCTCGGTTTTGCGGGTGTCGCGAAGCGTTCCGCGTTTCTGATCGATCGCGCCGGCGTCATTCAATACGCGGAAGTGCATGAAGACGCGCGTGAGCTGCCGGATTTCGACAAGATCAAAACGAAGCTCGCGGAGCTGAAATGACGCTCATCCCACGCGCAGTCGGGCGTCCCGCCCGCGTCCAAATCCCGGCTTTTCGACGCCCTGCTCAGATCGAATAAAAAATGACCAACGAATTCGACACCCTGCAAAAGTTCAACGCCGGGCACGGCCGCGACGCGTTTTTTCACTCTCTGCCGGTCCTTGAAGAAAAGGGGGTCGGTCCGATCTCGCGTTTGCCGGTCAGCATCCGGATCGTGCTCGAATCGGTCTTGCGGAATTGCGACGGGAAAAAGGTCGGACGCAAAGATATCGAGACGCTCGCAAACTGGAAGGCGAAGGCGCCTGCCAACGCCGAGATCCCTTTCGTCGTCGCGCGCATTGTTCTGCAGGATTTCACCGGTGTTCCTCTGGTCGTCGATCTCGCGGCGATGCGCAGCGCGGTGCAGCGGTTGGGTGGCGATCCGAACATTATCGAGCCGCTCGTGCCGGTCGATCTCGTCGTCGATCATTCCGTGCAGGTCGATTTCTTTGGCTCCGCCCAGGCACTCCGGCTGAACCTCGAGATGGAATTCAAGCGCAACCGCGAGCGTTACCAGTTTCTGAAATGGGGCCAGCAGGCCTTCAAGACCTTCGGCCTCGTCCCGCCCGGCATCGGCATCGTGCACCAGGTGAATCTCGAGTACCTGGCCAAGGGCGTCCTTTCGGCGACGGCCAAGGTCGATGATCGCTCGGTGACTCTTTTCTATCCCGATACGCTGGTCGGCACCGATTCACATACCACGATGATTAACGGTCTCGGAGTGGTCGGCTGGGGCGTCGGCGGGATTGAAGCGGAAGCCGGCATGCTCGGGCAGCCGGTCTATTTTCTCACGCCGGAAGTGGTTGGCGTGCACATGACCGGCGCTTTGCGCGAAGGCGTGACCGCGACCGACCTCGCGCTCCACATCACGGAGATGCTTCGCGCGCAGAAAGTGGTCGGGAAATTCGTCGAGTTCTACGGCGAGGGCGCCGCCTCGCTGCCTCTGCCGGATCGCGCGACGATCGGCAACATGTCGCCCGAATACGGTGCGACCATGGGCTACTTCCCGGTCGATGCCGAATCAGTGAACTACCTGCGCGCGACTGGTCGCAGCGAGGAGACCTGCGCCGCTTTTGAGGGTTATTTCCGCGCTCAGAAAATGTTCGGCATGCCGCGGAAAGGGGACATCGATTACAGCGTCGATCTCGAACTCGACCTGCGTAACGTGCAGCCAAGCGTCGCCGGTCCGAAGCGCCCGCAGGATCGCATCAACCTGCCGGAGCTCGGTCGTGTCTTTCGCTCCCTCCTCGAGAAACCGGTCAAGGACGGCGGCTACGGAAAGTCGAACGGCGACCTCGGTCAGACACACCTTGTTAGGCTAAACGGCACGCCGCCGCGCGATGAGGAAATGCCATCGACCGACCAGTGGAACCAGGGAATCCAACCGGGCGACGAGCGCAACAAGCTGGAGATGATTTCCAATCGGCCAACTCCCGATCCAGTCGACGAATTGCCCGCGGAGCCGCCCGCCGCCCAGCATCACGGCGAGAGCCGGATCGGCCACGGCAGCGTGCTCATCGCCGCCATCACGAGCTGCACCAACACAAGTAACCCCAGCGTCATGCTCGCCGCCGGGCTCTTGGCGAAAAATGCGGTGGAGCGCGGCCTAACGATCAATCCGGCCGTCAAGACTTCGCTCGCCCCCGGTTCGCGGGTTGTCTCCGATTACCTGACGAAAACCGGGCTGCAAACCTATCTCGACCAGCTCGGCTTCAACATCGTCGGCTACGGTTGCACCACCTGCATCGGCAACTCCGGTCCACTCCACGCGCGGATTGAAGAAGCGATCAACAAGTTCGATCTCGTCGCCGCCTCCGTCCTTTCCGGCAATCGCAACTTCGAGGCGCGCGTCCATCAAAACATCAAGGCCAACTTCCTCATGTCGCCGCCGCTCGTGGTGGCCTTCGCCCTCGCCGGCCGGGTCGATCTTGATCTGGCCAGGGACCCACTCGGCCAAGACCGGGAAGGACACGACGTCTTCCTCAAGGATCTCTGGCCATCGTTAGGCGAAATCCGCCAGGTCATGCAGTCGGCGCTTACGCCGGAGGTCTTCCGCAAACTCTATCGCGACTTCGCCGATCAAAACCCGAAGTGGAACGAAATTCGCTCCAGCACGGGCGAGATTTACCAGTGGGACGAGAAGAGCGACTACATTCACGAGCCGCCCTTCTTCGCCGATTTTTCGATGGCGGTCGGGAAAATTGAAGACATCCGCGAGGCGCGCCCGTTAGGCATTTTTGGCGATTCGGTCACGACCGATCACATCTCTCCTGCCGGCGCGATCAAGCCCACCTCTCCGGCGGGGAAATACCTCGTCTCGCGCGGGATCAAGCCAGAAGATTTTAACAGCTACGGCAGCCGGCGGGGCAACGATCTCGTCATGACCCGTGGCACGTTCGCGAACGTGCGGATCAAAAACCTGATGGTGCCGGGAACGGAAGGCGGCGTTACCATTCACCAGCCGAGCGGCGAGCAGATGTCGATCTTCGATGCGGCCATGAAATATGCGGAGACGAAAACACCGCTCGTCATCTTCGCTGGGACGGAATACGGAACCGGATCGAGCCGCGACTGGGCCGCGAAGGGAACGCGCTTGCTGGGCGTGAAGGCTGTCGTCGCGGCTAGCTTTGAGCGGATTCATCGCTCCAATCTCGTCGGAATGGGTGTGCTTCCGGTGCAATTCCATGAGGGAACGAATGTGCAGTCGTTAAACCTGGATGGCTCCGAGATTTACAGCATCATTGGGCTCTCCGAATCGATCCAGCCGGGCCAGGACCTGACGCTCGAAATTAAGCGCGCAGAGGGCAAGACGCAGAGTGTGCCGGTCAAGCTGCGCATCGATACGCCGATCGAGATCGACTACTACCGGCATGGCGGCATTCTCCAGTTCGTCCTGCGCGAATTGCTCGCGCGCAAGTGAACCAGGTCCGGCAACCCGACGCATGAAAAAACTGCGCGTGGCAGTTTTGTACGGCGGCCGATCGGGAGAACACGAAGTTTCTCTGCAATCAGCTGCGGCTGTTATCAACCATCTGGATCGCGATCGCTTCGACATCGTGCCCGTGGCGATCGACAAGCAAGGCCGCTGGCATCTCAACGATCTTTCTCTGATCGAGGGAAGGGCGTCGCTCCCAGTTTTCAAGGACGCGCCCCGGGTCGTGCTTCCCCCAAATTCCACCGACTCGAGTGCGCTGATTGGTCTGGGCGGCGGCGAACAACCCAAAGTGATCGATGTGGTTTTTCCCGTCGTTCATGGGCCATTATGCGAAGATGGGACCATCCAGGGACTGCTGGAGCTCGCGGATGTGCCCTACGTCGGGTGTGGAGTACTGGCCTCGGCGGTAGCCATGGACAAGGAGGTCGCAAAACGACTGGCTCGTGACGCTGGCGTTCCCATTGTGCCCTACGTCTCGCTCAAGCATGACCACTGGAAGAGAGATCCACAGCGCCGGGCAGACCAAATCCGGAGGGAGCTTGGTTATCCGCTTTTCGTCAAACCGTCGAATCTCGGGTCGAGCGTTGGTGTGCAAAAGGTCAAGGAAGCCGCGGGATTGAACGCCGCGCTAGAGAACGCATTCGCCTACGACACCAAAGTTCTGATCGAAGTCGCGGTCGATTCGCGCGAGATCGAGTTGTCGGTCTTGGAGAATTCCGATCCGGGAGCCGAACCGTTAGTTAGCGTCCCCGGGGAGGTCGCCCCGACGCATGAATTCTATTCTTACGAAGCCAAATATCTGGACGAAAAGGGGGCCGCGTTGATTATCCCGGCAAAACTCGCCGTCGAGCAGATCAGACGCGCACAGCAGATCGCACGAATAGTTTTCCTGGCGATCGAGGGTGAAGGGATGGCGCGAGTCGACTTGCTGCTTGATCGAACCAGCGGGGAATTCTTCTTCAACGAGTTGAATACGATCCCAGGTTTCACTTCGATCAGCATGTATCCAAAGTTGTGGGAAGCCTCCGGGATCGGCTACACCGCGCTTTTGTCCAGACTCATCGATCTTGCGATGTTGCGGCACGAACGAAAGAAAGCGCTGGTGCGGGAGTTTCGTACGTAGCGCTCCACTTTTGGCGGCAGGAACAGCTTCCGGGCTCGTTAGCGCGCAACGGGTTAGCGCAAGAGCTTGTCCAGCGCAGGGTCGGGCTGGGCGCCAAGGGCAAGAGCCTTTTCATAGTGGCGCCGGGCCAGTTCTTTCGCTGGCGGCTCCGCCGTCGAGTAGACGACGGCGAGATTGAAATGTGCGTCGGCGTAATCCGGATCGTCGGCAATCGCCTGGAGCATTTCCCTCTCGGCCGCTTCCTGCCAACCCTTCTGGCTCGCCGTAATCCCGAGGTAATTGTGCGCCGCCGCACTCTTCGGATTGATGGCGAGCGATTTCGTCAGCTCGGTGAGCGCGTCGTCAAACTTGCTTTGCTCATAATAAACGATCCCGAGGGTGGTATGGGTGAATTCATCCTGCGGCGCCAAGGCGAGCGCCTTCTTCAGGGTGAGCTCGGCCGCTTTGAGTTTGCCGTTGCGAAAAAGAACGACCCCGAGATTGGAGAGCGAGTAGAGATTGTTGGGGCTTTTGGCCAGGATTTCCTGATACTGCTTTTCCGCTTGCCTGAATTTCCCTTGGTCGAAGCTGGCCCTCGCTTCGCGGGCGAGGGAGACAAGGTCGGGCGGTACGCCCGGTTTGAAGGTCGCGCGGGCCGGCGGACCGATCGGGTTGTCTTCCCCCTGGGCGACTGATTCAAGCGTGGACTTTTCGCGAGGTGAAGAACTCGTCGGATTGGCCGGTGCGTTGCTGATCGTGGTCGGAACAGGCGGTTTCGCCATCGTGAGGCTGGCCTTGACCGTGCCTGGAACTGAATCGGAAATTGCGACCACCGGCGTTTTCAAGAGCGCCAGCTCTTCCGGGCTCAACTTCGTAATCGGCTCGGCGAGAAGATGAATCTGCTGGTCAAGCACGTCGGATTTGATCTTCAGCTTGTCGAACTCCGCGAGCATCAACTTCTTGGCCTGTTCGCGGCGGGCCTCCTCCTGACGTTCTCGCACCAGAATAGCGCGCAGCATCTGGTTTTCTTTGAGCAACTGCGCACTTTCCTCGGGCGTTGCGCCGTTGAGTTTTGCTGCTGCGAGCCGCCCGCTCGTTTCGTCGAGTTGCGCGCGCAAATCCGCAATCGTTTTTTCCGAATCCTGATTGGCTCTTTGACTGGTGACGAGCTGGTCACGCAGTTTTTCCAGCTCTTGCTTAACGGTCTGCAACTCCTGCATTTTGCGCGGACGATCCTCGCTAATTTCGCGCACTGTCTTCTCGGCTGCGGCCAGCTTCTTTTGCAGGTCGCTATTTTTCGCTACCAGCGCCTGGACGCGGGCCTGCGCATCGCCCGTGGCCTTCAACTCGCGTCGAGCATCGTCGCGTTCGCGCTGCATCGTGTCGCGTTCCTGGGTTACGCTGGCGACCTGTTTCCGGGCGTCAAACACCTTGCTGTTCGCTTCCGCGCTTTCTTTCTCGGCCAGATTGCGGCCGGTCTCGGCGGTCTGAAGCGCCTTTTTCAACTGGACAATCTCAACCTCCAGCGCGGCGGCGGCCTTCTGGTCGACGCTGCCGGTCGATTGAATGACCTGGAGAGATTCCTGAGCCGCGGCCAGCTGGTCGCGCACTTCTTTTTCGGCCTGCGAAGTCTTGGCCAGGTCGCCCTTTGCCTGTTCGAGTTCGGCGTTGGTTGCCTGCAATCTGCCGGTGAGTTCGAACTTCTCCTTCTGCGCGGTCGAGATGTCCTGTTGCGATTTCTTTAGTTCGGTTTCCAGCGCTTCGACCCGCGCGCGCAATTCCTTGGTCGCATCCTGAAGGGCTGCCTGGTCATCGATCGGCTTGGTCGTCGGCAGTGCCGCGGCAATCTCGACGCTCGGTTCGGCTGCGGAGGCCTTTGGCGGGGCCGGAGCGCTGTTCTCAGCCGCGGGCGATCCCGCGGTCGCGGCGAGATCGCCTTGCGTGGTGAGCTTGCTTTGCACGCGCAGGATAGCCTGGGCGATCTTGCGGCTCCGATAATCGACAATCGCCGGCTGCCAGTCGCCGTGATCCTTCTTCAACTCCTCGAGCATGGAACCGGCGAAGCGAAATTTCGACAGAGCCGGTTTGAACTGGTTCTCACGCTCGAGTTTTTCACCCTGCTGCGCGGTCATGTAGGCCTTGAGAAAGACTTCCGAAGGGTCAACCTCCTGTGCTAGAGCGACGGCTGGCAACGCGAGAAGCGCCAGAACGGGAAGAAAAAGCAGCCCGATTTTGATCATCGCCAGAAGGGCCGGACAATAGCCGACGTTCTTCGGCGTAGCAATGTTCGTGCGCGAGGCGTGCGCTGCTTTGTCTTTGCAATTGAGCGCTGGAAAACTAGAGTCCTGCGCGACGGTGGCCATAGCTCAATGGTAGAGCCCCAGATTGTGGTTCTGGCTGTTGCGGGTTCGAGTCCCGTTGGCCACCCCAGAACAAAATTGCCGCTCGACTTCCGCCGTTGTCCGACCATTTCGTCAGGTGCCTGTAGCTCAACCGGATAGAGCTTCTGACTTCGGATCAGAAGGTTGGGGGTTCGAATCCCTCCAGGCACGAGTTGGTAAAAGGCCACTTTGGCTTCAGCTTGCCTGACGACAAACCGGAGCTAGGACGCATAAATCCCATCGACCAGCCGGAGCGATTTTTCGTTCGGCAGAATTTGCTGCTCCATCTGGTTCATGACGTAAGCAAAGGCGAGGTTGTTTTCCGGATCAGCAAACGCGTGGCTCCCGCCCGCGCCCGGATGGCCGAACGCTAACGAGGAAGGACCAAACACTCGTCGGTTGGTTTCCGGGGGGTCTCTCATGAATCCGGCTGAGAACGCTGTCGGAATTTCAAAAATCCGATCGATCCCCGAGGTCAGCGTCGTGGTCATTTGCGTAATCGTTTCAGGCCGGAAGAAACGGCGATTGCCGAGT
>CAWAIY010000005.1:0-74815 GCA_963782205.1 uncultured Verrucomicrobiae bacterium
ATAGGCAAGGGCGACCCCGACGACCGCGCCGAGGAGCGCGATGAGGAAGCTTTCGGTGAGCATTTGCCTAACGATGCGCCCACGCGTTGCCCCGAGTGCGCCACGGATCGCCAGTTCTCGCGAGCGCAAGGCGGCCCGGCCGAACTGCATGTTCATCACGTTTACGCACGCGATGAGGAGAACGACGATGACGGCGCCAAGCATGGCATACATGATCTGGCGCAGTTGCGGTCCGGTGAACGTTTTGAGGAGCGGCTGGACGCTGGCCGAGACGAGATGCTCGTTCGTCTTCGGGTTGTCCTTTGCGATCCGTCTGGCGAGGGCGATGAACTCGGCGTTGGCCTGGTCTTGCGTGACGCCCGATTTTAGCCGTCCAATGATTTGCGGTCCGATGCCGGCGGGATCGCCGCGTGGTTTGAGCGGGAACTCGTTGTAGAGCGGAACCCAAAGCTCTTCGTTTTGCGGGAACTTAAAATTCGGCGGCATGACGCCGATAATGGTGGCGGCTTTGCCGTTGATCCGAACCGCCTGGCCGACAATGTGCGGATCGCCGTTGAAATCGCGTTTCCAGATTTCGTTCCCGAGGATGGTGACCTTCTCCGCGCCCGGCTTGTTATCCTCCGCCGTGAAATCGCGGCCGAGGATCGGCTTTACGTCGATGATCTTGAAAAAGTCCTCGGTCACATAGCCGCCGGTGTAGCGCTGCGGAGTTTTCTTGTAGGTGACGTTGATGGTCGAGCCGTTGAGATAGGCGCTCATCATGGCGAACGACTTCTGACTCGCGCGCAGGTCTTCGTAATCCTGCGCCGAGGGGATATTGCCGTTGCCGAAGTTATTATTTTGATCCGAGGCCTGCGGATCGATCAGGCCGACGCTCATGAGTTGCTCGGGATGCGGAAAGGAAAAGCCGCGCAACATGATGGCGTTGACCATTGTGAACTGCGTCGTGACGCCACAGATGCCGAGCGCGAGGACAATGACGGCGAGGACAAAAAACGTTTTGTCCTTCACCAGCATGCGAAGACCGATGCGGAGATCCTGAAAGAATGATTCAAAGAGCATGGCAGTTATTCAGTTGATGGTTTCGTCGAGGTGCAAAGCCCGGAACCTATCGGCGTCGTGTCGGTTGGATGCGCCGGCTGGGCCGTTTGGATTCAGCAAAATGAAATTATTCGAGCGCATAGAGATAACCGTCCGTGCTGCCGAAGTAGACGATGCCGTTGACCACGAGCGGCGAGGAAAAGATCGCGCCGATACCGAATTGTCGATCGGTGGCGACAAGAGGAGCCTCGCGCCAAATGGAATGGTAAAGCAAAGGATCGTTGAAGCTTCGGTCGGCGCTCAGGACCCAGCCTTTGTTTTGCTTTGAAGTTTCGGTCTGGAAATTCCAGAGCACTTCACCGGTCTTGAGATCGCGAGCCTGGAGCGTGCCGTTGAGGACGCCGATCAGGACCACGTCGCCCGCAATCGCTGGCGAGGAAAACATGTAGGCCTTGTCCTGCTGCTGCAGAATCGGTTTGCCGGTTGCCGCGTCGACCACGTGATAAAGACTCGAATCCGAGGTCGCGAAAAACACCTTGCCGTCGCTCACCGCAGGCGAGCTGACGACCCAACTGAGCGCATTGTCGAAATGCCATTTTTCTTTTCCGGTCGCGGCATCAAGTGCGTGGAGCTGCGCATCGCGGCAGCCGGTGTAGACCACGCCATTCGCAACCGCGGGCGAAGATTGAAAGCCCACCTGATTGTGCAGCACCGGATCTTCTCCGCCATGAAATCGCCACTTCTCTTTCCCGGTTGCAGCCTCGACGGCGTAGAAATAACTGTCCCAACTTCCAAGGTAGAGAACGCCATCCGCATAAGCGGGTGAAGCGTGCACGACATCGCCGGTTTGAAATTTCCAGCGCAATTCACCGGACGCGACATCAACCGCATAGAGATTTCCGTCGCCGCTCCCGAAGTAAACCGCGCCCTCCGCCACCACCGGGCTCGATAGAAAAACGTCGAACGGATCGGCAATTGTCTGGTTCCTGGGTTGCAGACCGTTCAAACCCTTCGCTTCGAAACGACGCTCGCCGCCCGTTGTGAACTTCCAGCGGACACTGCCCGTGTGCCCATCCAACGCGTACAGTTTTCCGTCGTAGCTAACCGCGTAAACCGTTCCGTCTGCCACCGCCGGAGTTGATGGCACGGGCCCTCCGGTCGTGTGCTTCCAAAGCTGGCGACCGGTTTTCGCATCGACCGCATAAATGTTTCCGTCGTCGCCACCGAAGTAGATGACGCCGTTGCTCCAGACCGGAGAGGAAACGATGCGATCGCCGGTCGGAAACTTCCATTTGATACGGTGAAATTGTCGCGGCGCCGATCCCGGATAGACCCCGGTATGGGCCGCATCACCGCGGAACATCGACTGCGACCGACAAACTCCACTCGTTAGGCAAAGGAGCAGCACAGCTGTGATGGCCGACGTTTTCATGGGGTTTTGGTCGGGCGGCGGAGAACGAGCGGCAGCTCGAACGGACCGAGCGTAAAGGTGCCTTTGATTTCTCCCGCGTTTTTCTGCAGGCGTCCTTCGTAGGTAATTCCGAATTCGTGCGACTCGATCGTGAGGAAACCGTTTTCGTCAGTTACGAGATCGATTGGGGCGTTGGTTGTGCGTTTGCCGACCACAACGAGTTGCGCCGTGCCTGGTTCCGCACCGTGCCCGGCCAGCGTAAGGGTGACGTGGCGCGGGTAGCCATCCATCTCGTAATCGCCCTTCCACTCGCCGGCAAGATCCTTGCTTATCGAGCTACTCTTACGCGGCAACTCCACCTGCGGCGGTCCGGTTTTTTTCAAGATGAAGGGCGCGGTATTCCCTGCCTGGCGAAAGTTACCAGTCAACTCGCCCACATCATTCAACTGGCCTTCGAGCGTCGCCACGCCCGTCCGGGCACTCGCGAGAGAGCCCTTGATCGCAAATGAAATTCTCGAGCCGTTCACTGCAAGCCCGGTGAGTGCCGCTCCCTTTACGTCCAGGCCCGGGATGATGATCGAACCGGTCCAATTTTTCCCATCGGCTCGATCAAGGTCAACGATGAGATCGAACTGCCGACCCGGAATCTGGATCGACCCTTCCCAGCGACCAGCGAGGTCTTCCGCGCCAGCCGAAACCAGCGTGAAGAAAAGAAAAAGAGCGGTCGCAACTCGCATCGCAGCGGCAGACATGCAAGGCGCATACCAGCCCGGAATAAACTTGGTAAGTCACTACGCGATAGACGTTTCGAGTTTTGCCCAGAATATGCAAGAACCCGCCAGTGTTCCGTCTTCGGGATTCCCCGGTTTCGGATTCGGAATCGTCGGCCGACAACTGACGACAAATTTTCAAAATCCCACTGCTGCCCCGAGCATGGGACCTGCTTCAAAATGGCCATGCAAGCGACTCTCCCGCTCGACCGGCCCATCACCATTGCCCGCAACCTGCCGCGCGAGACGACATCGTCATCGGATGCGACCAGCGCTGCCGTTGAGATCCACGCCTATCTCGCCGCGCGCAATCTATTTTTCCAGGAGGCAGAAGGGCACCCGAGCGAAGCGAATCTGCGGCGTGCGGCGGCAGCGAACGACTTTGCGGAAGAATGTCTGCAGAGTCCCCGCTCGCCCTACGAAAAGCAAACTTTGCCCGAAGCCGAAATCGCTGGAGAACGCCAGCGTTGCGAGGCGGTCAAGATGCGGCTCGCCGAGCTGCGTGTCCAAGCCGGCCTCCGCCGTCACGCTGCCTGATCTCGACCTTCTGCTTGTCCGGCTTGGGGAGCGCGCCCAGCGCGCAGGTTTGCGCAGCCTCGTTGTAACGAACTTTTGTCGGTGCCAACACCCTACCCGATGTAGGCGGAGGAAGTTCGCGAAGGCGAGGCGCCAGCGGACGGGGCGCGCGCTCCCCGGAAGACCTTGCGACCAACTCTTGAAACTCACATTTTGGCGAAGAATCGACTCGTTAGGCAAGAAAATGGCGATCGGTAATCACGAGAGGATGGGCAAGGCGGTAGTGCTGTTGGGGGAAGGTCTGCGACACTTGGCCAAACGTGAACTGAAGGTGCAAAACAGGGAGCACTGGTTTGAAAAGGCGAAGCGAACGTTTACCCACGCTGAGATTGAAGACACGATGCCGGACGGAGCCACCTAGGAGGTGCGGAGGATCGTGACAGAGAATTACAAATAGGTAAAATCCGATCAGCACGGATTCGAAATCGAGTAACTGCATCCTAGGAAGGTTTCACGAAGCATGACGGATGCGAGCGAGAAGGAACCGACCGGCTCTGGCGAATGACCTGGCACCTCCGCGAAGGCGATTCAGGTTGACAAGGATTTGCATGGTCACCAAGACCATCTGCGACGGATCGCCGAGAAGGCGCCCAGATCGATTCGTCTGTCTCGCGTAAAAATCAAAATGGCGCAACGCCGCGAAATCGTCACCGTCTATGCCGCCGGTGTGGTTCCAGGGGTCGGACTGGTCACCGTTTCTGGCGGCGAGCCCGGGGTTCACCGGCAACATCTCCTATTGCCTCTCGAAAGGCGGGATGCGGATGTTGACGCGGACTGCGGGAGTCGAGCTTGAGACGCACAACATTCTCGTCGTCGACGTCGCCTCCGGCGCCGTGGCGACGCCGATCAATCTCAGCGCGATGAATGATCCGGCGTTGTTGCAGAACCTGGACAACGCGATTCCACTGGGTCGGATGGCCAGGCCGGAGGAGATCGCCAGCGTTGTCGCGTTTCTCGCGGGCGACGGCGCCAGCTACATCACCGCGACAATCATCTTTGCCGATGGCGGCATCATGCAGAGCTGGCCGGGACTTTGACCGTCTTCAAGTACGGCAACGGAATTATTTTTCGCCCGATTCCGCCGCTTCCCGCTCGCGTTCCTCCTTGCGGCGACGGAAGCGCTCCTCCCACATCAGTTCGACGGCGCGTCTGCTGCCCAAGCCGAAGGCCAGGACCAGAGCCAGACCAAGCGTGCCGAACGCGATCAGAAATGCGCCCGAGACAATTGTCTCGGCGATCTTCAGCTCCACCAGGGCGATCGCGACAGCCAGCGCAAGAATGACCGCGAAGACGATCCGGCCCGTTAGCCGGGCCCGCTCAAACTCCTCCTGTACCAGCGTTCGCTGTACCGCGCGCGAGACACCCGCGGCAAGGCCCCATCCAACCAGCACGACGACACCCGCGGCAATCAGCTGCGGGATCAAGAGCACAAGGCTTTCCAGGAGCTTCGAGAGCACGGTCAGTTTCCAGATCACGACCGCGTTTTCCAGGAACACCAGGAACAGGAGCACCCCTGCCACCGTCCCGAGTAATCCGAACAACGAATGGCGCACGTCGCCCTTTTCGAGCGCACGGCCCCAGCCCATGCGCGTGAGCACCCGGTCTAACCTTAGAAAGACGAGGATGCGCACGGTGAGTTTCGCCACGATCCACGCCACGACTACGCCGATCAGCAGCACGATGATTCCGGCAAAGAGAGTCGGCAGATAGGCCGTGAGGTGCGCCAGGACATCGCGCACGGATTCAAAGGCGAAGGGTGCTTTATCCATAAGATTCCTTTGGTTTAGCGATCCAATGCTTTGGATTGGCCGCCATTTCGTAGACAGTCAGCACCGGGATGCTGGTTCGCTCCGCCATTTCCAGCGGCGGTGCGAAAGCGAAAAGCTGTTCGATAACCCCCGCTTCCGAGCCTCCCATCAGGATCAGATTGGCGCCGCGCGATTCGTGCAGGAGGCCCGTGATGATGTCGTTCGAATGCACGACTTTCGTTTCGAACTCCGGATGGTGCTCGCCTACTTCCTTGGCGATTTCCTCACGGGCGCGCTGCAAGTCTTCGCTGGTTGAAGTCCAAGGCAGGACTTGCACCGCTTTGACCTTCGTCTTGTGATCCATCTCGAAAGCCGCGACCAGGTCGGCGGTCAACTTCGAGTGCGGCCCGCGCTCGTAGGCCAACAGAATCGTCTCAATCTCCTCCGGCCAGCGTTCCGCCGTCACCACCATCACCTGGGCGGGCGCGGAACGAACGACGCGGTCCACGATCGTGGCCGCGAATCGTTCGATCAAACCGGCGCGCCGCGCCCGGCCCATCACAATCAGATTGCAGCGCTCTTCCAGCGCCGTTTCGGTGACTCCGTAGGAAATCCGGTGCGAGATTTTGACCACCACCCTGACCGGGATTCCCTCAAATCTCAAACCGATTACCGCCCGCCGCAGCGCATCTTCGAGCGTGCTCGCGTGCTCGAAGCCTTGCGCGAGCAGGTCGCTGTCGGCCACTTCCACGACGGAAAGCACGATCATCTCGCCATCGAAGCGGCGCGCCACAGCGGCCGCGGCCTCAAGAATGACTTTCACGCGGCCCAGATGCCCGACGCAGGCCAGGATGCGATATTCCTTCCGCACCGCTGCCTCCTGCACCGCGACCAGTTGCGCGTAGGCCCGATCCCGCTTGCGCGAGTAACCGTAGAACACGACGAGCCCAATTCCAATCCAGATCCCCGCGCTCAACCACGCCATCGGACTGTAGAAAAAGAGAAAGATCGCCAACGCCAGCTGCAGCAGAATTCCGACAATCGGAATAAACGGCAGAAGCGGCACTTTGAACCCGCGCCGCAGATCGGGACGTTTTTTGCGCAGGGCAATCAGCGCCGCCTGCACCTGGATGAAGAGGAGCAGGAACATGATGTTGGCCGCGCTCGCAACCACCTCGACCGGCAGCAGCGCTGCCATCGTCGCGCTCAACACACCAGTCGCGAGGATGGACCAGTGCGGCGTCTTGCGCCGCGGATGCACCTTTCCGAACCACGACGGTAGATTGCGGTCGCGCCCCATCGCGAAGGAAACGCGCGAGGAAGAATAAATCGTCGCGTTCAAGGCGCTCATGGTGGAGAACAAACCGCCGATCAGAATCAGCACGCCGCCGCCACGGAAGAAAGTTGCGGCGACGTTAACCAGCGCGGTTTCCTTGTGCAGGCCGAGGTATTTCCAACTCGGCATGTCTGTCGGATGCACCGCGCCCAGGGCCGCGAATGCCACCAGCAGGTAAATGGGCACCACGATCACGAGCGAGATAAAAATGGCGCGCGGCACGTTACGCTCGGGGTTGCGGACCTCCTCGCTGCACTGCGCGATGATTTCATAACCTTCAAAGGCGATGAACGTCAGGCCCATCGCCATGAAAAGGCTGCCGACGCCGTTCGGCAGCGGATTTTGCGTAAAGGTCAAATGCCAGTCCGGCCGGTGCAAAGTGATCCAGACGCCGAACCCGATGAACACGGCCAGCAAAACGATTTTGCCTCCGGTGACGAAATTGCCCGCACCGCCTGCTTCCGATGCCCCACGATAATTGATGTAGCAGAACAGCGCGACGATCGCGACGGCCATCCATTGTTCGAGGGAGAGGAACGGCAGGCTGAAATTTCCCAGCCCGACCAGCGGCAGACATTTCGCGAGATACGCTCCGAAACCCAGCGCATACAATGCGCACGCCACCACGTAGGCAAACCACGACATCCAGCCGCTCATGAATCCCTGCGGATCCTTCAGCCCGGTCTTGACGTAGAGATAACCGCCGCCTGCGCTGTGGAATGAAGAACCCAACTCCGCGTAAGCCGCCGCCGCGAACAACGTCACTACTCCGTTGAGCAGAAAAACAAGAATGAGCGCCGGCCCGGCCACGCCAGCCGCGATGCCGGTGAGGACGAAAATGCCGGCGCCGATCATCGCGCCCACGCCGATCATCGTGATGTCCACCAGCCGCATCTCGCGGCTCAAACGGACTTCGGAAGAAGTGGAAGGTTCCGACGTTTCTTCCCTGTCGCCGGCATTGTCGGGAGGCTGCTCTTCGCTTTCCGTCATGGCAACATGGAGTTCGGCAACGGGAGTGTGTGCCCGACGCCGCTGAGATAGCAACAGCTAAAACAGAACGCACGCCCCCTGGACTCGAGTTTGGATCAGAAGCAACGATCTCAGGGCATGCCCGTCGTTTTCCCGCTGAGTGGACATGCGAAGTGGACCGAAGGCTACTCGGTTTTGTGACCCAGGATTAGAAGCGCGCCGGTCGTCTCGCTCGCGATCCGGAGCACGAAATCGCTGATGGCGCGCCGGCGCGCCTTGAGTTGTTGCAACCCGAGGATCACGAGGTCGTAGTCGGATGCCCGGCGGATGATCTCGCCGGCCGGATCGAGGCCGCGCTCGACCGTCACTTCGACGCGCCCGCCCATTTCGTCACCGGCGCGCCTGCGGACGAGCCGGCGGGCGCGGTGCAATTCCTCATCGGAGGTCGACGGGGAGAGGAAACAGATATAGACGACCTCGAGTTCGGTTTGCCGTCGCAGGTTTCCCAGAACCCGCGCACGCAAGGGACTGTGGCTGCCGCGGCCGCCGACCGGGATCAGAATCCGGCGAGTGTTGTGGAAGCGCCAGGTTTTGGAAGAGCGCAACAGAATGGTGTCGCACGGGGCATTGCTGAGCAGTTCATTGAGGCCGGGATCGGACGCTTGTTCGCTGATTTTGCGCAATCCCAATACGATTGCCTCGCACTGGTGCAGCCGGGAGACGCGCAGGATTTCCGCCCAGTGATTTGAGGAAACGGTAAGCAACGCTTCCGGAGCGAGATCGGATGCGAAGGAAGCGGTCAGGGCCTCGCGCTGGACAACCTCCATCTCGAGCAAACTTTGCGGCGCGTGATTTTCGACCCAGGTCTCAGGCGGTTCGACGACTGAAAGGAGGAGAACCCGGCCGACGTTAGGCGGGCTGACGGCGTTGGCCACCGCCACGATGGAGCCGGCATTCTCCGCGTCATCCACCGGAAGCAGAATGAGCGGGTTGCGGCCGCGATACTTGATGAGCAGAGGATCGATCCCTTCGGCTGAAGCGTCGAAAACCTGTGCCCGTCCCGCGAATCGGAACGCGTACAAGCCCCCGCCGAGCGCGAGCCACATGACCGTGATGACGCCCGCTGCCGGAACGGAGACACCTTGGAAAAAAGCGAGGCCGAGACAGGATGCGCCACCGACCATTGGTACGAGCGGGAAGAGCCCGACCCGGAACGGCATGTGAGCCGGATCCATCCGGCGCCGCAGCAGGATGTTGATGTAATGCGCGAAGGAAAACGTGATTAGAAAAATCAGGCTGGAGGCGGCGCCCGCCGTGGCCACGTCCGGAACGAGGAGGAGGATGAGGGTCACGATCCCCGCCACGCTCATTACTGCGACGCGGGGGACGCTCCGCTGGGGGTCGAGGCGTCCGAGCTTGGGCGAAAGGGTGCGATCGTTGGCCATGGCAAAGGCAACCCGCGAAGCGGCGAACAGATTCGCCTGCAACGCGGAAAGCATCGAAAGGAGGCCGGCCGCCATGACCAGCCAGAAGCCGAATTCTCCGAGAAATCGCCGGGTGGCAATCGCGATTACGCCCGCCGGCTGCTCGCGGCTGAGTCCGGCGATGGTTTCGCCCGGGCCGACGCCGACGGTGGCCAGAACAAAGAGGAGCGGGAGATAAATCAGGAGCGCGATGAGGAGTGATCCGATCATGGCTCTGGGAATGTTGCGGCCGGGATTTTCCACCTCGCCTCCTACCGCGGCGATGAGGTCGAAGCCCTGAAGGGCGATGAAAGTAAAACCCATCGCCTGGAATAAACCGGTCGCGCCGCCGGGAAAGAAAGGCGTGAGGTGCGCTTTGATTTCCGTGCCGGAGAGCCTCGTTAGGCCCCAGAGGCCGCCGACGATGACGAGCGCGAAGACGGCGGACTTGGTCACGTTGATCCAATGCCCGCCGCCGCCGTTCTTGCGCAGCAGACCGCCGGAGAACCACAACGTCGAACCGATCGCAAGGAGCGTCGGACCCCAGCGCGATTGCAGGAGCTGGGGCACAGCGCCGAACTGCCGCGGCCATGCTGCTTCGAGCGAGAGGACGAGAAACTTGGCGAAACCAAGCGCGTAAAGCACGGCCGCGACCAGCGAGGCAAACCACACCACCCAGCCGACCGCGAATGCGATCCGGACATTGAGCACCTTCTTCGCGAAGGTGTATGTGCCGCCGGATTCCGGAAAAGCGGCGGCCATTTCCGCGAAGCTCAACGCAGTGAGGAAGGCGATGCTGCCGTTGAGCGCGAAGGCAAGGATGGCACTCGGACCTGCGGTTGAAAACGCCACCCCGGCCAGAGCCAGGATGCCTCCACCGACGATCGCCCCAACTCCGACGCCGGTCGCTCCGGCCAGCCCCATGCTTCGCTGGATTCCGGAGTCTTTCGCCATGGCCGGTCCGATTATACGTCGGCCGTGCTGCGCGGGCGATGAGTTATGCGACCGCGAAGTCGGCCTCCGCCGATGTGCGGGCTAGGGAACGGGCTGCTTCCGTGATTCGAGAAAGGCCGTGATCCTGGCCAGTTCATCCGGCGTCAGGGATTTGCTGAAGGCAGGCATGTTGACGCCGCCGTTTACGATGCGGATGACGATATCATCATGAGTGAGACGGTCACCGACCCAGGTAAGATCGGGGCCGCGCCGGCCGCCGTGACCTTCGATGAGATGGCAGTTGAGGCAGGCCTTTTCCTGGAAGAGACGGGCGCCTTCAAACACCGGTCCGCTGGTCGCGCCGATGATTTTCGGAGTGAGCGGTCGCGGGTCAAAGTTAGGTGACCAGGGCGAGCGGGCGCCCGCGATCCAAAGGGAACCGATCATGATCACGCTCAGGAGCACAACCGCGATGGCCCATGGTCGGCGCGAAGCCGCGCGTTCCCCGCGGTTGTTGAGGATGGGAACGACCAGTAACAGAATGCCAACCAACGCCGGGGCGAGAATCATGACGTAGCCCTCCATCGCGGGCGGAATCAGCGCCAGTACGGCAAAATACCAGAGCAGATACCAGTCGGGGCGCGGATCGGCTTTCAGGATGCTCGGATCGGGCGGCTTATCGAGAGCGGGTGGCCCGAAATAGATGGCGAGAAAGGCGATGACCACGATGAGGATCGTGCCGACGACAAAATCTCGCCACGCGCCGTCAGGCCAGAAGGGGACGCCGGTTTTCTCGAGCTCTTCGTGATACTCTTTTCGATAGGTATCCGGATGAACAGGTTTGCCTGCGACGGGTGGTTCTGAAATGCCGTGGCGCAACACCAGCCAGAGATGGATCCCGATGAAGACGAAGATCAGCGCCGGGACGAGGAAGACGTGAATGGCAAAGAAGCGACTCAAGGTGGCGCCCCCGATGGTTGCGCCGCCAAGGATGAAGTGCGCCAGCCAGTCGCCGATGAGCGGAACCCGCCCGGCTTGTTCGGCCGCGATCACTACCGACCAGGTGGCGGTCTGATCCCAGCGCAGAAGCTGTCCGGTAAATCCCATCACGAGTGTGAAGGCGAGAAGCAGGACGCCGGTGGTCCAATTCATTTCGCGCGGGAATTTGTAAGCTCCGAAGAGAAAAGTCTGCGCCATGTGGGCACCGACCATAAGGATCATGGCCGACGCGCCGAAGTAGTGCAGGCCCCGGAGAAAGTTGCCGAACGGTGCCTGGTTGGTGATGAATTGAAGCGTCTCATAGGCCTGCGACGACGAGGAGACGTAGGAGAAACTCAACGCGATACCGGTGACCACCTGGACGATGAACGCCACCAGCGTGGCGCTGCCAAAGGTGTACCACCAGCGCGCATCGTGTGGCACGAGATGCTTGGCGGCGGGGCCGATCAAATCGACGATCCCGAGCCGGTCATCGATCCAGCGCCAGGCTCCGAGGATGAGCCGCTTCATAGCGTGTTCGTAATCGGGATCGGGCCGGCTTTGATTTGCACCTGACCATTCGCCACTCGCACCAGGAGGCGGGGGAGCGGGTTCGGCGGAGGACCCGCCGCGACGGTGCCATCTGAATAGTAAACGCCGCCATGACACGGACACATGAAGAGCTCGGCGTCCGACAGCCAGCGCACCGGACATCCCATGTGGGTGCAATGAACCGAAAAGGCGATGAACTCATTCTCGCTCACGCGACGCAGCCAGGCGGCGCTCTTCGCCGAGATGCCCGCCCAGGGCAGTGATGAGGGATCAGTGATCGTGACGTTGACCGTCTTCCCGACTTCAAAATCAGCGACCTTCCCGAGCGAGAGCCAGTCATTCGGTGCCTTGCGGAAGAGCGGGGCGATAACAAAGCCAACCAGCGGCACCCCGAGAATGGCGGCGCAGAGGCCACCGAGCGCGATGGAGATCTTTTCGAAGAAACGCCGTCGCGTCATCTCTTCCGCCGAACCCAAAGCAGATCTTAATTCGTCAGGCGTGGTTTCGTTCATGGCGAATTTCGCTGATCCAACCGGCGAGCGAGGCAATGAAAAGACCCGCGCCTACCACGAGAATGACCCACGAGGTGACGAACCCCCAGAAGAAAAAAGTCGTCCCCATGGCCAGCCCGGCCGGGAAATAATTTGGCCTCGGCAGATGCTCATCCGGGAGCACCTCCCAGCCTTCGTGCGATTGTTCAGTGTTTGGTTCCATGGGCGTCGTCAGGTTACCGGGCGCGGCGCGGGAGCCTCTCCAAACCAGCGCGCAATTTGGGCAAAAATTGCGCCGAGATAGATGAAGCACATTGGCACCCACATGAGGAGCCCGCCGATCTGCTGATCCTTTTCCGGAGTAAATCCCCAATTGTATCGAATCGTTTCCCACATTCCGAGCCGATCGCCCACCGGCAGCGCGTAAATCGAACAGACCGTGATCGGCGAAAAGGTGAGAATCATCCCGAGCGCGCTACAGGCGATGCAGGCGCTGAAAAGATAAAGAACCGCCGCCGGTGGCGAGAGTCGTTCCTCGTCGCGCGGCGCAATGATCTGACTCCAAAAAATCGTCCCGCAGAAGAGCAACGAAACGGTCTGCACAGCATAGACAGAACGCGAGGTGACCGCGGCGTTGCAGAGTGTCGGCCAATGCCAGAACCACATCGCGCCAAGCCCGGCCAGCCAGGCGGTCAGCGGATGCGCGAGAAGACGCGGCCGCCCGCCTAACGAAAACGAACGCGGCAGACTGAGAAGCAGGAACCCCGGCACGACGAGCAAAAGCAGGATGTGTTGCAGCATGTGCGCGCTGAAGAGATAGCCGTCCGCGAGCGCGTTGAGCGGCGACACGAGCGTGAGAAGGAAAACCGCCAGCGCGAGAAGGAACCAGCCGAGGCGGCGTCCGGCGCGAAAGGCAAAGAGATAGGCAATGAGCCCGGCCGTGGCGGCGAAGAGAACCACCGGATTCCAGGTCCAGGCGGAGAGAAGGAATTGTTCAGTGCTCATCGGATTCGAGGCAGGATGTAAACGACGGATAAAACAAAAATCCAGACCACATCGACGAAGTGCCAGTAAAGCCCGACCGCGTCGAGCGCCGGCCAGGGTCGCTTCTTCGAGTCACCGGCGATCGCCAGGCCCAGCAGAACAAGCAGGGCGATCAGTCCGACGCAGACGTGCAGTCCGTGGAAGCCAGTCAGGGTAAAGAAGGTCGTCGCGAAAAGATTCGTGTTTACGTCGATGCCGCTCTCAAACAGATGCCAGTATTCGAGCCCCTGGCCGCCGATAAAAATTCCACCGAGGATAATCGTTGCGCTCAGCCAGCCAATCATCTTGCGCTGATTGTTGTTGCGCAGCCCGGCCTCCGCGCGCCAGATCGTGAAGCTGCTCGCAAAAAGACAAATGCTGAAGAAACCGGTCTTGACCAGGTCCAGCCCGTGCGGATTGGGCCCGGGTTGCGGCGTCGCGTTGTAATAGAGAAACGCCAGGATCAGCACCGCGAAGAAGCCGGTCTCGGAAATGATGAAGGAAACAATGCTGGTCTTGTTCTTTTCCGGCTTGAATTGGTCAACATCTCCTCGGCTGCCGACGACTGGATCGGGACGATCCGGATGCGCGACATCCCAGAGCGGACGGCGGCTGTGAATCGGCGGCAGGTAGTGAAAATTCTCGTGCGGCGGCGGCGATGTGGTCGCCCATTCCAGGGTCCAGGCATCCCACGGATTGTCACCGGCCCTACGTCCGTTGAGCAGACTAACGATCAGGTTCCAGACAAAAATGAGCGAGGCCGCAGCCATGAAGAAGGCGCCGATGGTCGAGACCATGTTCATCCAAGCCCAGCCCGGCAGGTCCGCGTAGGTGTAAACGCGCCGCGGCATCCCGGCGAGCCCGAGGAAATGCTGGATGATGAAGGTCATGTTAAACCCGATGACCATGAGCCAGAAGGACCACTTACCCAGCCGCTCGGAGAGCATGCGGCCGCTGATCTTTGGGATCCAGTAATGGAGCGCACCGAGGATGGCGAAGACGATCAGGCCGACAAAGACAAAGTGGAAATGCGCCACGAGGTAGTAACTGTTCTTCGTCTGCCAATCGAGCGCGGCGGAGGCATGGCTCACACCCGTTAGGCCAGCAACCAGGAATTGCAGGAGCGCCGCGATACAGAAGAGCATTGGCACATCGAAGCGAAGACGGCCGCCGATCATGGTCGCGCTCCAGTTCAAGACTTTCACTCCGGTCGGGATCGCGATCAGCATGCTGGAAGCGACGAAAAACAGGTCGATCGTATGACCCAGTCCGGTCGTAAACATGTGATGGGCCCAGACCCCAAGACTGAGAAAAGCGATCGCGACCGTCGAGCCGGCGACAAACTCGTAGCCGAAAATCGGCTTACGCGAAAAGACCGGGATAATCTCGGACAGGATGGCGAAGGCGGGGATCGCCACGATATAGACCTCCGGATGCCCAAAGGCCCAGAAGATATGCTGCCACATGATGGCGGAGCCGCCGGGCACAAGAAAGAAATGAGTCCTGAGCAGGCGGTCGATCAGGATCATGACCAGTCCCGCGTTTAAGACCGGCAACGCGATGATAACGAGGAAGGCGTTGACGAAAATCATCCAGGAGAAGAGTGGCAGTCGCCGCAGGGTCATGTTCGGTGCGCGACTGCAAAGGACGGTGGCGATGAAGTTAATGTTGGTGCTGACCGATCCGATCCCGAGGACGAGGAGGGAGAGCGCCCAGTAATCCACTCCGGGCTGCGAAGAGTAGGCGGTCTCACTCAACGGGGCATAGGCGAACCAGCCCACGGCGGGCGCGCCGCCCGCCAGGAAACTGAAGTGCAACAAAATGCCCCCAAAAGGAACGAGCCAGAAACCAAAAGCGTTCAGACGTGGGAAAGCCATGTCGCGCGCGCCGATCTGGAGCGGCAGGATGTAGTTGGCCAGGCCGAAGAGCACCGGCATGGCGACGAGAAAAATCATCGTCGTGCCATGCATGGTGAAGACCATGTTGTAGTTGTCCGGCTGCAACAGGGTATTGTTAGGCACAGCCAGCTGGAGCCGAATGAGGAGCGCCTCGATTCCGGCAAAGACGAAGAAGACCAGCCCCGTCACCATGTAGAGGATGCCGATCCGCTTGTGATCGACGGTGGAGAGCCACGCCATCTTCCAATGCTCCCGCTGTTCCGGGGACAAAATCCCGGCCCGATCCAAAACCGTGGCGATCTCGTTCATTTCAGCGTTTCGAAGTAATCGGTCAGTTGCGTCACCTGCGTCTGGTTGAACTTATAATCAGGCATCTTCACTCCCGGCTTGACCTGCTGCGGGTCGGTCAACCAGCGACGGAGATTGGCCGGAGTATTCTCGACCACCCCGGCGCCCAGAATTTTTCGGCTGGCCAGATGGGTCAAGTCCGGACCGACCCGGGCCGACGCCGCCGTGCCGTTGATGGCGTGGCAATTCATGCAGCTATTTTCTTGAAAAAGAGCGAACCCCTGCGCCGCGCTGCCGCTCACTGGGATTTCCGCCGGCGCCAGTTGCGCTTTCTCCCAGGCCGCGAACTGCTCCGGCGGTTCCGCCACGATGAGGAAATGCATCCACGCGTGCTGCGTCCCGCAGAACTCCGAGCAAATCCCGAGATAAGTACCGGGATGGTCCGCTTGAATCCAGATGTGATTCGGATGATCCGGCACCGTCGCCATTTTGCGGGTCAACTGCGCCGCCCAGAATTCATGCAGCACGTCGGCCGACTCGAGCCGGATCGACACGGGCGTGCCGGCGGGAATGTGAATCTCGTTCGCCGTGATCACGCCCGATTTCGGATAACGCGCCTCCCACCACCATTGGTGGCCGGTGATCACGATATCGGGCGTGGCCGGCGCCGGTGGGTCGGAAGCGTTCATCGATTGCCAGGTGAGGAGAACGAGCGCCAGCACGATCACACACGGGATCGCTGTCCAGACAATCTCCACCGTTTTGTTTCCGGCGACCTGCTCTGGATCTGGTGCGCCCTCGCGCCAGCGATAGCGCATGAGCGCGAAAACGATCATCCCGCCGACGACGATGAAAATGAGCGCAAAGATAATTCCCGAAACGATCGCGAGGTGATAGATGGCGCGCGCCTGGGGAGATTGCGGATCGAGAACGGGCAACGAATTCATGCTGGTCAAGGTTGAAGCGATACGTTCCGCGTCGTTTCTATCATCCGGCGCAAGAGCTGCCAAGAATTTGCGCCGAAAAAATCTCGCAGCCGCGGTCCGCGACCGGTGATTTCGCCAGGGAATTCCTCATCGACCAATTTTTCGAAGACTGAGGCATCGAGCGTTTCTTCTCCAGCTCATGACTCCATGGCGAAGCCCGCCCCGGCGACACGCCAGGATCGGATTCTCCGGTAAACACCCGAGTGTTCTTCTGCGAGCGGAAGTCGAGCAACTGGTAAAGGAGGATTACAGCACGCTTGGCCCAGCGGTGGGGAGAATCTTCGCAGCGCGCACGGCAGGCTCCGGATGCTCGTCGTGATGCACGATTTCCACCGCTCAACCGCGAGCGCGGCCTGCGACGATACAGGGTTCGCCGCGCGCCTCGAACGCAAGAAAAAAAGACCGATCCCTTTTTGCTTTTTGTTGACCCCTTAGTGATTACAAAGTTGTCTGTGGTTTCGCGCGGAAGAGCGGTTGTTACGAGCCGAGTTCGGCACGAATTCGAAATATCTCGTCAAGATCGCGCTCAGCTTGTGCGAATAGCTTCTCAACCCATTTAGCGGGAGGATAGCTTCGAAAAGATTCGGCAGCTGCTTTCCGAGCGCTGTCATCGTATACGCGTTTTGGGTAACGAGCATCGGCCCAGGGCGTCCGCCTGTCGGCTTCATAAGGAGGAAAATAGAAAAGACGAACCACGCGTTCGACCAAATCAAAAAAACGTGTGGTTTCCGGCGTCCGTCTATATTCAGGGACTCTGCGGAGACTGTCCAAAATCACGAGTAAATCATGACTGAGGTTCTTTAGGATTTGAGCATAGTATTGCCGTTTGGCGGGATTGATGTATGACGAATCAGTTAAAGCTCGGCACTCTGCGTACTGGCAAAGCCAGATACCTTTGAGAAAGATTTCCGTCGCCGCTTGAAATACGGGGTACGGCAAGTAACTGCCGATCTCCGGTTCTTGGACACCATTAGGCAATCGAATATGCCTAGTGACTCGTCGGCTTCGAAGTAAATCGATGCCCAGGCTAAGCCATCGCAGCGGCTGAAGCTCGATATCTACTGTGAAATTGTCCTTCGGAACGAGCTTAAGGTTCGCAGGGACTGACAGCATCTTTTCACAGAACTGCTGAAACTCCTCCTCGTCTTCACGTCTGTTCTGCTCTTGGATTATCCGCATTACGCTTTCCCAAGGGTCAGAGGTCATACTGTTTAACTCAGCGCTTTCTTTCCCACAACTCAGCCAGGTGAGCACAGGCTTTTACGGCCGACTCCATGTCCTGCACCGCGACCCATTCGAGCGGTCCGTGCGCGTTGTGCTCGCCGCAAAACAGGTTCGGAGTCGGCAGGCCCAGCTCGGTCAGGCGCGAGCCATCGGTGCCGCCACGGATGACGTGGTCATAGGGTTTAAGTCCCGCGGCTGTGAAGGCTTCGCGCGCCAGCTCGACTGGGCGCATGTCCTTGCGCAACCAGTAAGCCATGTTGCGATACTGTTTGCGGATCTTGCAGCGGACGCGTGCCCGCGGCTCGGTCGCTTGTAACCCCGCGCAAAGGCCACGCAAAATTTTCCCTTTCTCGGCCAGCCCGCTCAGCTCGAAATCGCGCAGGAGAAATTTCACCACGGCCCGCTCGGTCCGGCCTTCGACATGGATCGGGTGAATGAATCCCTCTCTCCCGTCGGTTGTCTCCGGCGCGCAGCGTTCGCGCGGGAGCGCGGCGAGGAGCTTGCCCGCCAGATAGGCGGCGTTCACCATGCCCTTGGACTTCGCCTCCATGGTATGTGTGGTGATTCCGTCGATGATGACCTCGGCCGCATCCCCGGAAAACGTTTCCCAGCAAATCTCCCCCGGCGCACCGCCGTCCAGCGTGTAAGCCACGTCCGCCCCGAGCGTGCGCAGATCCAGTTTGTCCACCCCGCGACCGATTTCCTCATCGGGATTGAAGCAGACTCGGATCAGACCGTGCTTCCGTTTTGTCTCCCGGAGCAACCGCTCGACCAGAGTCATGACAACCGCCACACCCGACTTGTCGTCGGAGCCGAGCAAGGTGGTGCCGCTGGCAGTCACGATGTCTTTGCCCACGGCCGTTTGAAGCTCCGGCGATGTCGCGGGGTCCAGGGTCAGGCCGGGTTTATCCGGGAACTTAATGACACAGCCGTCGTACTTGCGGTGAACGATCGGTTTTACATCTTTGCCGGAGCAGTCCGGCGCCGTGTCCACGTGGGCGAGAAAAGCCACCGTCGGCACGCGCGATTTGCGCGTGTTGGCGGGTATGCTCGCGATGACGTAGCCGTGCTTCGTCATCTGCACGTCCGCCGCGCCCAGTTCACTCAGCTCCTGCTTTAGCATCTCCAGCAGCACCAGTTGACCCGGCGTACTCGGAAAGGAATTACTGTTCTCGTCCGATTGGGTATCGATCCGGACGTAACGCAGGAAACGCGAAAGAAGGTTGTCGCTCATGCCCGGACTCTCCACGCCGACGGCGAACGCTCAACTCTCTTCCTGTTGGTTTCGGCTCCCCAATGTGGGAGGGGCCTTTGCGCCGCGACCATTGCTATGCCTAACGAATACCGGTCGCCCGCTCAGGGACGCTCTCTGCGATGAGAGCACGCAAGGGAAATTTTGGGATCATGGCGCCGTTCGCCAGCTCGCGCCAGATTATCTTGAGTTTGGTCTTAGCTCTGCGCCGTCGGTGGCAGCACCGGCGAGAGTGACTGGAGCGATCCAGCGCACCGCAACACACGACAAAAGAGTGTCGCGAAAACGCCACGTCTTTTTTCGCGACTAAAGAATGAACGGATTGATCCGGTTTACTCGGGCCGCGCTAGTGGTCTGCGATCACAAAGCTCGACCTAGGCTGCGGAGCATAGCTTTCGGGATAGCCCGGCTCACAGCCGAATCGAACGTCCAGAACCGCGGCCGATGTCGGCCAGTCCGGAACAGTCCAATCGAAATACCTGGGCCCTTTCGGATCCAACCAAGGGCTGATCCACGTTGTGAATGTCCTGCCGCCGTCCAACGACAACCAGACTTCCGCCTCACACGCCCCCAGGTTTATTTTGGGTAGCTTCGATTTCCACTCAACCCTCACCACCTGGCCCGGGTGGACAACCTGGCCAGCCACCGGCGAAATCAGCTGGGCAGCATATCTGCTTCCCTGCGCATTCGCGGTCTGAACGAACTGCGGGGCGATGCTAAGCGCCACCGCGACACAGATCAAAACTAGTCCTCGAATTTTCATTATTTTCTCTTTCGTCTGACTCAAAGAGTACCGAGCCTGGGCGAGGCTCTGTCAATCCCTTTATCCTTATATTTTTGTCAGCCGTTCTCCCTGGCAGATCCTACTCTTGCCGTTCTGGTGCCCGGCCGGATTCAGCCCGTTCGACCCCACGCTTCGGCGATGTCGCGAGGTCGAGAGTCAGGCCGGGTTTATCCGGGAACTTGATGACGCGGCCGTCGTACTTGCGATGAACGACGGGTTTCACGTCTTTGCCGGAGGAATTCGGCGCCGTGTCCACGTGGGCGAGAAAGGCCACCGTCGGCACGCACGATTTGCGCGTGTTGGCGGGTATGCTCGCGATGACGTAACCGTGCTTCGTCATCTGCACATCCGCCGCGCCCAGCTCACTCAGCTCCTGCTTTAGCATCTCCAGCAGCACCAGTTGACCCGGCGTGCTCGGAAAGGAATTACTGTTTTCGTCCGACTGCGTATCGATCCGGACGTAACGCAGGAAACGCGAAAGAAGGTTGTCGCTCATGCCCGGACTCTCCACGCCGACGGCGAACGCTCAACTCTCTTCCTGTTGGTTTCGCCTGTCCCAGTGTGGGAGGGCCGCTGTGCCCCGATCGCTGTGCCTAACGACTCGCGGCTTTATCCCGTTCGGGGGCGCTCTTTGCGATGAGAGCATGCGAACGACGCGAGTCGCTACGGCAGATTGTAAATCTCTACCAGCGCCACGCCCGTGCTATTGTTCTTCCCGCGCACAATCGCGGTATAGGCGCCCGGCGGCGCCGTGTAAACGAGGGCGGATTCCAGGTCGTTCGTGGGTGGGATGGTTGTCGCCTCGATCTCCGTCTGCTGCGACTGCCCGGTCTGGTCATTGATCTTCCAGTTGTCGTTAGTCGCGATCGTCGTGCCGTTGGTGTCGTGCAGCTCGAGGAGTGGATCCTGCAAAGCCCCTGTAACCGGGAGGGACGGACCGATCGCGCGAACCAGCACGGTCGAGCTACCTTTGGTCATCGGGCCGGAAATAAACCCGCCGATCATGACGTTGTCGCCCGTCTCCACGGTCCCTCGCGTGCTGATGTTGCCGAGGACGGAGGTCGCGGTGAGTGAGAGATCATAAATCTCCACCAGTCCAATTCCGACCGCGCCGGTTTTCGATTGCATGATTGCGGTGTAACCGGCGCCATTTGCCGGCACCGTGGCGATCAGCGCGGACTCGAGATCGTTCGTCGGCGGGATGGTCGTCGCCTCGATCGCAGCCTGCTGCGACTGGCCGGTCTGATCGTTGATTTTCCAGTTGTCATTCGTCGCCAATAGCCCGCTCGGGCCATGAAGCTCGATAGTTGGATCTGGCACCCCGCCCGCCAACGGGAGCGACGGACCGATCGCGCGCACCATGATGGTTTTCGGATCCGTTCCGGTGAGAATGAAACCGCCGATCGGAACTTCAACGCCGCTCAAGACCTGTAGCCGGGTCGAGATGTTGAGCAGTTGAGCGGGGTTGGTATTCCCTACCGTCACGGAAACGGTCCCCAGGTTGGATTCGACGAATCCGGTCCCCTCTGTCGCGGCGTAGGTAAACGAGTCGGAGCCGGTATAGCCCAGCTGCGCGAAGTAGGTCGCGACGTTGCCGTTGAGCGCGACCGTGCCGTGGGCGGGCTGATCGACAATGCGGAAGGTCGATACACTTCCACTCGCGGTCAGCCCAATCGAACCGGTGATGCCGCTCACCACAAGGTTGACGCTGCTCGGTACGACGGGCGGCGTCTTGGGCGAACCTTCTCCGCCGGGTCCGTTATGGCAGTCGTAACAGGTGATTTTTTGTCCGCGCCAGAAGCTTTTCGTTCCGCTTTCTTCGAGGGTAAAGGTGCGGGCACCCTGTGTATGAGAAAGGACGCTGCCGCTGTAGTCGGTGTTATGGCAGACCTGGCATTGGGAGGCGTTGCCCTCTGCGATGTCGCCGTGGCGTGAAACCCAACTTTGATCGAGCGAATGCAATCCGTGTGGTCCGCCGGTGACGGTGCTCGGCACCGTATTGTGACAGGCGGTGCACTCCGCCAGTTTCCCGACGTGGCCCTGGAGCGAGATACTTTGCAGGTTGTCGTTAGGCTGAGCCGAAGTGAACTCGGCATGAGTCGAGCCGTGGCAGGCCTCGCATTGCAAACCGCCGTGGCCGGCGGAAAACCGGAAGAGCGAGATGCCGGTGGCCGGCGTGTTGGGATTGGTGGCGAAGCGGGTGTTGGTTGGCACGCGGAGATGGCCCGGCGAATCGAAAGCATCGATAAACCGGATCTGGCCGCTGTTAGTCACCGCATCGCCGGTGTGACAGGCCTGGCAATTCGGTTCGTCGAGCCAACCGGTGCGCGTGGCCGCGCCGACCGTGCTCATCGAGCCGTGGCAACTCTGGCATTGCATCAGCATCGAGCCGTCAACGGTCGAGACTGCTGCACCCATCGCACCGCGCAAACAACGGGTGGTCGAGCCGGGATGGCACTGATAGCAGGACGTTCGGTTGGTCGAATCATCCATCAGCCTGCCGGTACTGGGGTCGATCACGTTCGCGTGTCGCGCATGGATCGAGGTTGTGAGCTGTTGCGTGCCGGCCGCGCCCGGGGTGCCGAGGGCCTCCGATTGGTGACAGGTTGCGCAGAGGATCGGTTTCCCATCGAGCACGACCGTGTCATAGAGACCGGTGTTGCGATATCCGAACTGCGCCAGGGCCGCGATGTAGTCCGGGTTCGAAATATTTTTCTGGTCGTGCAGCTTCAGAATGTTGAGCCGGAAATCATGTTTCGGATCCGGGTCATAGACCCAATCGGGCGATGGTTTCGCGTCCGCCTGTCCGGTGCCGGAGGCGTGGCAGGTGCTGCAGTGCAATTCGCTCGAGACCGGCAGGACGATACTGGTTTGCGCGAGGACATTGTTCGCCGCGTCGCGCGCGACCAGTTTGAAGAGCGGATAGGTATTCGTTAGGCTCTGGTCATCGATTGGCGTCAGCGGAATTCCCAGGCCCTGGAAGGTGTTGGTTGGCGCGCCGGCTTGCGCCCAGATCATCGGTTGCGGCGTGTTTGTCAGGCCGGGCATCTTGTTTCCCGCCAACCCGGTGTCGGACGCAAGCGTGACGCCAAAGAGCGCAAATGAAAAATCCCAGAAGTTGCTTTTCCCAATCGAACTCTTGTTGATCGAGCCGGTCGGATCAGCCACGGCCTCGTAGGTCAGGGTGATACCGCCCGGCGAGAGCACGAGGTTGCCATTCGCATCGATGAGCTGTGCGTTGATCGTGTTGTACGGCGGCAGGATCGAGAAGATGGAATAGTCGTCGTCCATGCAGTGCATGCCGAGGTTATTCCAACCGATCAGCGTCCAATGCGCTGCCGCCCGGGCAGTGTTTCCCATTAGAACCAAGACAAACGCCAAAATTGCGGGCCCAATCCACCGCAGCCCACGACGA
Organism: uncultured Verrucomicrobiae bacterium; assembly: GCA_963782205.1. GTDB lineage: Bacteria > Verrucomicrobiota > Verrucomicrobiia > Chthoniobacterales > UBA10450 > Palsa-1392. Next base: position 23,139 of record CAWAIY010000005.1, read on the forward strand.
CAAGCACGATAAACCGCCGAAGACGCCATAGTTTTCCTCCCCTCCCTCTCCATTCTAGGTTCGCGCCCGCGCAGAGAACTACCGGGCAAATTTTGCGAATAACTGCGCGCCGGTTGTTTTTTGCTGGTGCACTCTTGGTCATCCGTTCGCCCTGATGCCAAAGTGGGAGCGGCGTGAAGACGATGCCCGAAAAAAAGCGCGGCGAAGAAAAACCGGCCCTCGCCGCCATGCTCGCGCCGCGCACCATCGCGGTGATCGGCGCAACCGAGTCGCCAGACAGCGTCGGCCGCGCCTTGATGGAAAACCTACGTTCGTTCTCCGGCGCGGTTTATCCGGTTAATCCGAAACGGGCGAGCGTCCTCGGGATCGGAGCGTTTCCGAAAATCGCGGATGTGCCTGAGGAAATCGATCTCGCCCTCATAGCCACCCCGGCAAAGACGATCCCGCAAATTGTCCGCGACTGCGCGGCCGCGGGGGTAAAAGGAGCGATCATCATTTCCGCCGGCTTCAGGGAGATCGGCGCGCGCGGTCGCGAATTGGAGAACGAGGTCGCGGCGGCGCGTAGCGGGATGCGAATCATCGGCCCGAACTGCGTTGGTGTGATGCTGCCACATCCTGGCCTAAACGCGACCTTCGTAAAGCCGCTGGCGCGGCCCGGCAATATCGGGTTCATCAGTCAGAGCGGTGCGCTCTGCAGTGCGATTCTCGATTGGAGCTTGTCGAATCAACTTGGTTTCAGCGCCTTCATCTCGATCGGCTCGATGCTCGATGTGAACTGGGGCGACCTGATTCATCACCTTGGCGACGATCCGCAGACGCACAGCATTCTTCTCTATATGGAGTCGATCGGCGACGCGCCTTCGTTTCTCTCCGCCGCGCGCGAAGTTGCCCTGACGAAGCCGATCATCGTGATCAAAGTCGGGCGGACGAAAGCGGCGGCGCAGGCGGCGGCCTCGCATACCGGCGCCATGACCGGGAGCGACGAAGTTTGCGATGCCGCCTTTCGCCGCGCGGGCGTCTTGCGAGTCGATAGGATCGCCGATCTGTTCAATGTCGCGGAGTTGTTAGGCAAACAACCGCGCGCGCGCGGTCCGCGGCTCGCGATCGTGACCAACGGAGGCGGGCCGGGCGCGCTTGCGATGGACGCGTTGATCGAGCACGGCGGCGAGAGTGCCACGTTATCGAACGAGAGCATGCTTGCGCTCGATCGCGTTCTGCCGCGGCACTGGAGTCACGGCAACCCGGTCGACGTGATCGGCGATGCCGATGCCGCACGCTACACTCGTGCAGTTGAGATCGTGGCGCGCGATCCGGGAAACGACGGCCTCCTCGTCGTGCTCACGCCGCAAGCGGTCACCGGACCGACGGAGGTCGCAAAGAGGTTGACCGCGTTCGCGAAGCTCGAAGGCAAACCGGTGCTGGCCAGTTTCATGGGCGGCGCGAGCGTGGCCGAGGCGATCGACATCCTCGACCGCGCCGGCATTCCAACTTTCGTCTATCCCGACAGTGCGGCGCGCGCATTCTGCCATCTCTGGCAATACACGCACGCGCTTCGCGGCGCCTGCGAACCACCGCCGCTGTCCTCCGGCTCGGACGGTTCCGCAGCGCTGACGAAAGCGGAGCACATGATCGAGAATGTACGAGAATCCGGCCGCACGCTGCTGACCGAACCGGAGTCGAAAGAACTGCTCGCCGCCTATGGGATTCCGGTCGTGCCGACGCTCGTCGCCGCGAGCGAAGACGAGGCCGTCGCGAAGGCCGCGCAGTTCAAGGGACCGGTCGTGCTGAAGATTCTCTCGCACACGATTACGCATAAATCGGACGTCGGCGGTGTGAAGCTCGACTTGAAGGACGAGCAGGCCGTTCGGGCCGCGTATCGCGAGATCGCGCGCTCTGTAGCGGCGGTCTATGACCGTCGAGACTCTGCCAGCCTAACGACGATCGACGGTCACAGACCATCGCTACAGAAGGATTTTCTCGGCGTGACGGTGCAACCGATGATCTCGCGCGACGGCTACGAATTGATTCTCGGGAGCAGCGTCGATGCGCAATTCGGTCCCGTAATCTTGTTCGGCGCCGGCGGCTATTTCGTCGAGATTTTCAAGGACCGCGCGCTCGGACTTCCGCCTCTCAACCGCACCCTGGCGCGGCGTTTGATGGAAGAGACGCGCATCTTCACTGCGCTGAAGGGATTTCGTGGCCAGACCGGGGTCGATCTTGCGGCGTTGGAAGAGATCCTCGTGCGCTTCAGCCAGTTGGTCCTTGAGCAATCGTCGATCAAGGAAATCGACCTCAACCCGCTGATCGCATCCCAGGAGCAGATCCTTGCGCTGGACGCGCGTGTCGTGCTGCGGGCCGCGCCGAACGCGAAAACTCCGCTCGCCGCATAGCGACCGCGCGCAAGAAACGGTCGCTAAATCGCAATTGCCGCGAAGCGCTGGGGCGAGATCTGGCGCGATTAAGAAAGAGGCAGAATTGCGATTTCCTGCGGGGAAACGCGCTAACCGAGGAAAATCCTTATGACAATCGAAGTGAAAGAAACGGACGGGGGCAGATTCCTGGAAGTCTCGCTCACGGGCAAACTGGTGAAGGAAGACTACGACACCTTTGTGCCGGCGGTGGATCGTGCCATCCAGCAGCATGGCAAAATCCGAATGTTAGTTGTAATGCATGATTTCCACGGCTGGACGGCGAGCGCGGCGTGGGAGGACACCAAGTTCGGTGCGCGCCACTTCCGCGACATCGAGCGGCTGGCCATGGTCGGCGAAACGAAATGGCAGCACGGCATGGCCGTCTTCTGCAAACCGTTTACCACCGCCAAGGTTCGCTATTTCGAGCATGACCAGGTTGAAGCCGCGCGCAGCTGGCTGACGAGACCGGGAGAATAACGTGGCCGCTGGTGCAGAGCGCGGCCTGATTGCATCCTCTCGTCATGCCGACGTGGAGCGCTCTGGTCATTCTGGCCGTCTCCATCGGTGTGATGTCGTGGGCCAGTGTGCGGCTCACCGCGCTCGAGGGCTTTGGCGCGCGGCTGCGCCTCTCGGAAGGTCTGCTCGGGATGAAGCTGGTCGCGCTCGCCGCCACGAGCCGGCGCGATGGTCTCCGTTGAGCAGGCGGCGCGGTCCTGCTGACACTTTACCTAGTTTTTGCCGCGACCATCATTCTTTGGCGATGAAACACCACGATCAGCGGTCTCGTTAGGCAAGACATATGAACTCCAATTCAAAGGCACCTCGCATCTCTCTCGCAGAAGCAGGGCAAAGGAAATCGTCGTGAAGCGACAAGCCATCCCACTCGGCCGAATCCTCGGTATTCCAATCGGTTTGGATTACTCCTGGTTTCTCATTTTCGCACTCCTGACCTGGATGCTGGCGGTGAGCTATTTCCCGCACGAATTCCACAATTGGCCGCCGCTCTTGTACTGGACGATGGGGGCGGTGACCGCCGTCATGCTCTTTGTCAGCGTCCTGCTGCACGAACTCGGGCACTCAGTGGTCGCGCTGCGTTTTAAGGTCCCGGTGCGCAGCATTACGCTCTTTATTTTTGGCGGCGTGGCCCAGATCGGGACCGAACCGCCGAGTGCCCTCGCCGAATTTCTCATCGCGATCGCCGGACCGATCGTGAGTTTTCTGCTCGCGGCCCTTTTTGCTTTCCTGGAGCCGCTCGCCTCCGGCTTCGAGCCACTCTGGGGAGTGGTGAAGTATCTCGCCTTCATCAACCTGGCCCTGGCTATTTTTAATCTGATTCCCGGTTTCCCACTCGACGGGGGCCGCGTGTTTCGAGCCATCGTCTGGGCGGTCACACATAATTTCCGCCGCGCCACGACTATTGCCGCCGGTGTCGGACGCGCCTTTGGTTTCCTGTTTATCTTCTTTGGCGTCTGGCAAATTTTCGCCGGCAATTTCGGCGGCGGCCTTTGGATTGCGTTCATTGGCTGGTTTCTCGATCATGCCGCTTCGCTGCAGCTGCACCAGGTCGTGTTCCAGGGTTTGCTCGCCGGCCACACCGCGGCGCAGGCGATGAGCAGCCCCTGCGCGGCCGTCCCCGCAGGCATTACGCTGCAACAATTGGTGGACGACCACATTCTCGGTGGCGGCCGGCGCTGCTTTCTTGTCGACCGCGGCGCTGACACCGTCGGATTGATGACCCTGCACCGCATCAAGGAGGTGCCCCGGACGGAGTGGCCCGAAACGACTGCCGCACAGACGATGGTCCCGCTTGAGAAAGTAAAGCGCATCGCCCCGGAGACGGGACTTTGGTCCGCCTTGCAGCAGATGGATCGCACCGGCGTAAACCAGCTTCCAGTCATGCGCGACGGCCGCGTTCTGGGCATGCTGAGTCGAGACGACGTCATCTCGTTCCTCGGAACGCTCAAGGAACTGGGAGACTAGGCGATGACGAAGGATGGGCTCTCCGCTTTGCAGCGCTCGCCATGAAGCCTCGGCCCCGGCGTGAGTGAGCCATTGCATGAAATCAGACGACGCTGCGCAACCGCCGAACCGGCCCCTGAAGCTTGTCTGGTTCTCACTTTTATCCGCGCTCGTCGGCGTCGTGGCGGGACTGGGAGCCGTCGTCTTTCGTGGCCTGATCGCCCTCTTCCACAATTTGCTGTTTTCGGGCAAATGGTCGGCCGTTTATGACGCCAACGTGCATACTCCGCCCAGCCCGTGGGGTCCCGGGGTCATTCTCGTTCCGGTGTTGGGCGCGGTTATGGTCGCATTTCTCGTCAAGACCTTTGCGCCCGAGGCCAAGGGGAACGGGGTCCCGGAAGTGATGGACGCGATTTACTACCACGGTGGCCGGATTCGACCGGTTGTGGCGTTGGTGAAATCGCTGGCTTCGGCGCTCTCCATCGGCAGCGGCGGGTCGGCGGGCCGGGAAGGGCCGATTATCCAGATCGGCTCATCATTCGGTTCTACCATCGGCCAGTTGCTGCGTCTTCCGGCCTGGCAACGTACTACGTTGATCGCGGGCGGCGCCGGAGCTGGAATCGCAGCCACGTTTAACACACCAGTTGGGGGAGTGCTCTTCGCGCTGGAAATAATGATGCGCGAAGTGAGCGTGCGCACGCTGGTCCCGGTGGCCATTGCCACGGCGATGGGAATCAATGTTTTCGAATTCTTCTTCGGGACGCATCCCTCCTTTGTCATTCCGGCTCTTGAGGCACCATACATTCACCCGGCCAATCCTCTGGTCCTGCTCGCTTATGTCGGCCTGGGTCTGCTCATGGGCGGCGTGTCGGCCTTGTTCATCAAAGCCATTTACGCGACCGAGGATTTCTTTGAACAGCGGGTCGGTGGCAGTTATTACCGCCAGCACCTCTGCGGCATGTTTTTCGTCGGGCTGATCATCTATGGAATGATGGTCGCGACCGGTCATTACTACGTGGACGGCGTCGGCTATTCGACTGTGCAGGAAATCTTGTCCGGTGCACCCATTCCGCTGCTGCTGCTGGCCGTATTGTTCGGGTTCAAGCTCCTGGCTACGGCGCTGACGCTCGGATCGGGCGCGTCCGGTGGAATCTTCTCCCCGGCGCTGTTTTTAGGCGCAACGTTGGGCGCCGCTTACGGGACGGTTCTAATTCATTTCTTCCCGGACTTGGGTTCAAGCGCGTCGGCGTTTGCCGTTGCGGGCATGGCCGGGGTCGTAGGCAGCGCGACCGGCGCGGCGCTGGCCGCCATCGTCATGATTTTTGAGATGACGCTCGATTACAACGTCATCGTGCCAATGATAATTACAGTGGCGATCAGCTACGGGATCAGAAAGGCGCTTTCACCCGAAAGCATCTACACCATGAAGCTGGCGCGGCGCGATCATTATGTGCCGGATGCACTCTATGCGCGCCGCCAGCTGACCCAGCGCGTCGAGAAGAACGAACGACCAGAAAGGAACTCGCGCCATGGATGAGGAGAAAAAGCCACAGACCGTTTCCACCGTGCCGAGCCAGGGTGTGGATTCGTCATTTAAAGAACTGGCCAGCAGTCCGGACGGGCTGACCGGCGCCGAGGCAAAACAACGACTGGAAAAGTACGGCCCCAATGCGCTGCCGGAAGAAAAACGTAATCCGCTCCTGGACTTCTTCTCGCATTTCTGGGGGCCGATCCCGTGGATGATCGAAGCAGCAGCGATCCTCTCGGCGGTCGTCGGGCATTGGGCGGACTTCATCATCATCGCCGTGCTGCTACTCGCGAATGCAATCGTCGGTTTTTGGGAGGAATATCAGGCCGGCAACGCGATCGCAGCGCTCAAGGCGACGCTCGCGCTGAAAGCGCGCGTGAAACGCGACGGAGAATGGCAGTCGCTGCCGGCGCGCGAGCTGGTTCCGGGCGATTTGATCCGCCTGCGCATGGGTGATGTCGTGCCGGCGGACGCGACCCTCGCGACGGGAGATCCGATTGAGGTTGATCAATCGGCGCTGACCGGCGAGTCGCTGCCGGTCGAGCGCAAGACGGGCGAAACCGCTTATTCGGGTTCGATCGTGAAGATGGGCGAGATCGAGGCGGAGGTTTCGGCCACGGGAAAGAAAACCTTTTTCGGGAAGACGGCGGCGCTGGTCGAGGCGGCGCCGAGCGTGAGTCATTTTCAAAAAGCGGTGCTCAAGATCGGCGATTACCTCATCCTGATCGCGCTCGTCCTTGTGATCATGATCATCCTCGTCGCGCTTTTCCGCGGCGATCGCTTCACGACTACGCTGCAGTTCGCGCTCGTTCTGACCGTTGCCGCCATTCCGGTCGCAATGCCGACCGTGCTCTCGGTCACAATGGCGGTCGGCGCCCGGCTCCTCGCGCGCAAGGAAGCGATCGTTAGCCGGCTGGTTGCGATCGAGGAACTTGCGGGAATGGACGTGCTCTGCTCGGACAAGACCGGCACGCTCACGCAAAACAAGCTGACCCTCGGTGACACGTTTTGCGTCGAGGGAGTCTCAGCCGACGACATCATCGTTGCGGGTTCCCTCGCCTCACGCGCTGAGAACCAGGATTCGATCGACCAAGCCGTGCTCGGCGGATTGAAAAACAAGGACGCGCTGCATGCTTTTGACGTGACGCACTTCCAGCCGTTCGATCCGGTTCACAAACGCACCGAGGCCGACGTCAAAGGTGCGGACGGCGAGACCTTCAAAGTCACGAAGGGTGCGCCCCAGGTCATCCTCGCGCTGGCCGCGAATCGTGGCGCGGTGCAAGCCGCGGTGGAAAACGCGGTCAACGATTTCGCGCGACGCGGCTTCCGGTCGTTAGGGGTGGCGCGCACGGATGCGAGCGGCACGTGGCAATTTCTCGGCGTGCTCCCGTTGTTCGATCCGCCGCGGGCAGACTCAGCGCAGACGATCAAGACTGCGAAAGAAATGGGCGTCGCAGTGAAGATGGTGACAGGCGACGCACTCGCGATCGGTAAGGAGATCGCCGGCAAGATTGGACTCGGCACAAATCTCCTGGACGCGCAACTCTTCGGTGACGCGGCCCATCACGAAGCGGCGCAGCTCGACGACACGATCGAGCACGCCGATGGTTTCGCCCAGGTTTTCCCTCAGCACAAATATCACATCGTCGAGGTGCTGCAGCGTCACGGTCACATCGTCGGCATGACCGGGGACGGCGTGAACGACGCGCCCGCCCTGAAGAAAGCCGATGCCGGCATCGCGGTCTCCGGCGCGACCGACGCCGCGCGTGCCGCCGCGGACATCGTCCTGCTCACGCCGGGTCTCTCAGTCATAATCGACGCGATCAAGGAGAGCCGGAGAATTTTCCAGCGCATGAACAGCTACGCGATGTACCGCATCGCCGAGACGATCCGCGTGCTCCTGTTCATGACCCTCTCGATTTTGGTTTTCAATTTCTATCCGGTAACTGCGGTCATGATCGTGCTCCTCGCGTTGCTCAACGACGGCGCGATTCTGTCCATCGCCTACGATCGGGTTCACTACTCTGATCAACCCGAGGCTTGGAACATGCGGCTCGTGCTTGGAATCGCCTCCGTGCTTGGAATTGCGGGAGTGGTCGCGTCGTTCGGTCTGTTCTATCTCGGCGAGCGCGTCTTTCATCTCGACCGCCCCACGATCCAGACGCTGATTTATTTGAAGCTCTCCGTCGCCGGGCACCTGACGATTTTCGTCACGCGGACACGCGGACCGTTCTGGTCGCACCGCCCCGCGCCGATCCTGCTCGGTGCCGTCATCGTGACGCAACTCGTCGCCACCGTCATCGCCGCGTTCGGCATTTTCATGAAACCGATCAGCTGGGAATGGTCGCTCATTGTCTGGCTTTACGCGCTCGCCTGGTTTCTTGTGAATGACCGCATCAAGCTCGCCGCGTATCGCATCTTCGATTTTGGCGTTCCTGGGTTACTGAGGGGACGCTCAGCCATATCCCATCAAGGCCAAACGGCATGAACTACCGCGGGAAATTTCAAGTAAAGGCGGGAAAGATGGCTGAGGAGAAAAGCGCGAAGTGAAACGACGCTGAGATCTTATGAACGGCATTTTCAGAACCCTCTCGCGCGCTCTGTGCCTGAACCTGGTCTTGACGACTTACTCCTTTGCCGGTCCGCCGTTTTTGACCGACGACCCGGAGCCGGTGGATCTCCATCACTGGGAAGCCTACCTGTTTACCTCCGGCATGACTTCCAGCGGCGGCGGCTACGACTTTGAAGGCCCGGCGGTCGAGTTCAACTATGGTGCGCTGCCCGATACTCAACTGCATTTGATTGTGCCGATTACCTCAATTGATGGCCCAGGAATGTCGGCCGCTTCCGGCCTGGGGGACATGGAACTGGGCATCAAGTATCGGTTCGTGCAGGAAACGAACGAACGCCCGCAAATCGGAATCTTTCCCATGGCTGAATTGCCGACCGGCGATGAGAGTCGCGGTTTGGGCAATGGGCGAACGTGGTTCCGGTTGCCATTGTGGGTGCAAAAAAGCTGGGGCCCATGGACAACCTACGGCGGCGGTGGCGCGGTGGTGAATCCCGCGCCGGGCCAGCGTGACTATCCCTTTGGCGGCTGGTTGGTGCAGCGTAAGCTTGGCAAACACCTCGTGCTTGGCGGCGAATTTTTCGCGCAAGGAGCAGACGCAAACAACGACAAGGGATTTGGCGCGCTGAATTTCGGCGGTTTCTACAATGTCACCGAGCATTTCAGTCTGCTCTTTAGCGCCGGTCACACAGTGGCGGGCGACAACCACGCGCTCTGGTATTTCGGGCTTTACGAGACCTGGTGAAAAGAAAAGGAATTCGCATTCTTATCGGTGGGCTCGCGATCGGAATCGTGGCCGGCCTCTTCTGGTTTTCGTTTACCCGCCATGGCGCCGGCACCAACGACCGGTTGGTGCTCTACGGCAACGTGGACATTCGCCAGGTGCAGCTTGCCTTCAACGATAGCGAGCGGATCACGAAGTTGCTCGTGAAGGAAGGCGACCGCGTGCAGACGGGGCAGGAGTTGGCGACCCTCGATAGCCGGCGGTTTGCGGCGACCGTCGCGACCAGTGAGGCCAATGTGGTCGCCCAGCAGCAAGCCGTCCTCAAGGCCGAAGCGGACATGAACGTGGCGCAGGCCAATCTGGTCAACGCCGATCTCACTTTTAAGCGCGTCAAGGATCTGCGCGAGAGAAAGGTCGTCTCTCCCCAGGACCTCGACAATGCGCGGGCCGTGCTCGATGTGGCCACGGCCACGCTGGCGGCGGCGAAGCAAAACATCGCCGCAGCCCAGGCCACGCTGAAAGCGAACGAAGCCCAGCTCGAATTGGTGAAACGCGACCTGGCCAACGCCAGACTTTACGCGCCCAGCAATGGCGTTATCCAGGATCGGCTGCTTGAGCCGGGCGACATGGCCTCCCCGCAGGAGCCGGTCTTCACGCTGGCGCTGGACGATCCGTTATGGGTGCGGGCCTACGTGTCGGAGACAGACCTCGGCAAAATCCGCGAAGGAATGAAGGCGGAGGTGACGACCGATAGTTTCCCTAACAAACATTACGACGGCTGGGTCGGGTTCATCTCGCCGACGGCTGAGTTTACCCCGAAAACGGTCGAGACCGCCGAGGTGCGAACCAAACTGGTCTATCAGGTACGCGTCTTTGTTCACAACCCGAGAGGCGAACTCCGCCTCGGGATGCCGGCGGTCGTCACCATCCCGCTCCACCAGTCGCAAAAGTAGCTCGCACGCATGGACGCCTCCGGAAAAACCGAGCGGGCGCAGCGTGAGTCTGACGTTGTGCTGGAGTTGCACGGCGTGCGCAAACAGTTCGTGGCGGGCGGGCGAACAGTCGAGGCTCTCCGCGATATCAATCTCGCCGTGCGACGTGGACGCGTGACGGGATTGATCGGGCCGGATGGCGCGGGCAAGACGACGCTGATGCGGATGGCGGTCGGTCTGCTCGTGCCCGACGATGGTCAGATCACGGTGTTGGGTTTCGATGCCGCGCGCGATTCGCTGGAGGTGCAGGCGCGCGTTGGCTACATGCCGCAGCGCTTTGGGCTCTACGAAGATTTGTCGGTCCAGGAGAATCTCGATCTCTACGCCGACTTGCAGGGCGTGCCGCACGCCGATCGGGCTCCCGTCTATGAGGAATTGATGCAAATGACCGGCCTGGCCCGGTTCACCGCGCGCCTCGCCGGCCGTTTGTCAGGCGGGATGAAGCAGAAGCTCGGGCTGGCCTGCACGCTGGTGCGTCCGCCGGAGTTACTTTTGCTCGACGAACCAACGGTGGGAGTTGATCCGGTTTCGCGACGCGAACTTTGGCAGATCGTTTATCGACTCGCGCAAAAGCAAGGCGTGACCGTTCTGCTGAGCACAGCCTACCTCGACGAAGCAGAACGCTGCGCTGAAGTGATCCTGATGCACGATGGCGAGGTCCTGGGGCACGGTCCGCCGGAGGAATTCCGCGAACGATCCCGCGGCCGGACTTACATGGTGACCTCGTCCGTCGCCAGCAAGCGTGCTCTCCAGGAATCGCTCTCGAGCGCGTCGGGTGTGGTCGACGCGTTGATCCAGGGCGAATCCGTCCGCCTGGTCATGGAAAACGATGTTCGTCCCGATCCCACGACGTTGTTGCCGAATAATAAGGACATCGCCATTCAGCCGGTGTCGCCGCGGCTGGAAGATAGTTTTGTGACGATGCTGCGAAAGCGAAAGCGAGAGGCCGCGGCGGCGAAATCGCCGGAAGCGATGAGCGGAGATTCGGTACGCCACGCCAACGGCACTGGCTCGGTGATTGATGTCGAAAACGTCAAACGGCGCTTTGGCGATTTCTATGCGGTCAAGGGCGTAACTTTCCGGGTGGACCGCGGCGAGGTCTTCGGGTTGCTCGGCGCAAACGGCGCAGGCAAGTCGACCGTGTTCCGGATGTTGTGCGGTTTGCTGCCGGCGACCGAGGGCCGTCTGCGCGTCGCGGGCGTGGACCTGCGGCGCGCGGCGGCCGCGGCCCGGGCGAAGGTCGGTTACATGTCCCAAAAATTCTCGCTCTACGGTAATCTCAGTGTCTGCCAAAACCTGCGTTTCTTCAGCAGCGCCTACAATCTTTCCGGGAAACGTCAGCGCGATCGGATGGATTGGGCGTTAAGCCAATTCGAACTCGCTCCGATGGCCGAGGTCACCAGTCTCGATCTTCCGTTAGGCCACAAGCAGCGCCTGGCCATGGCCTGCGCGCTCATGCACGAGCCGGAAATTCTGTTCCTCGACGAACCGACGTCCGGCGTCGATCCGCTGGCGCGGCGCGAATTCTGGCGTCGGATCAACGTGCTGGCCGAGCAACGCGTGACCGTGATGGTCACGACGCATTTCATGGAAGAGGCCGAGTATTGCGACCGGCTCGCGATTATGGCCGATGGCGAAATTCTCGCGATCGGCTCTCCGGGAGAAATCAAAAAACGCGAGCGCACCGCCGAGCGACCGGAGCCGACGATGGAGGATGCATTTATCGCGCTGATCGAGAGTAAGGGAGCAGGCGAATGAGCACGCCACCCGAGCGGACTGTACGCGGTGGCGGGCAAATGCGCTTGCGCGGATTGCTCCGGAAGGAGTTCCTCCAAATCCTGCGTGATCCGAGCAGCATCGCGATCGCGTTCCTGCTCCCGGTCGTGTTGCTGCTGATCTTCGGCTATGGCGTGTCGCTCGACGCGGAGCATGTCCCGATCGCGCTCGTCGTGGAGCAGCCCAGCACCGACACCGCCAGCCTGACTGGAGGTTTCCAGCAATCGCGCTATTTCGCGCCGGTCTTCATGCACAATCTTCACGAAGCCGAGGCGTCGCTCATGCAGCGTCGCGTGGACGCCATCGTTCATCTGCGCTCGGATTTTGCGCGGCAGCTGCGCCAGCCCGGCGGCGCGCCGGTACAGGTGATCGTCAACGGCGTGGACGCCAACACCGCGCGGCTCATCCTTGGTTACGTGCAGGGCGTCTGGCAGCGATGGCTGCACCAGCAGGCTCTCGCGCGGGGCCAGACCTTGAACGCGCCGGTGCAGGTCGATCCACGCATCTGGTTCAACAGCGAGTTGCGCAGCCGCAATTTTCTCGTGCCTGGCTTGATCGCCATCATCATGACGCTGATCGGCGCGCTGCTCACGGCTTTGGTGATGGCGCGGGAATGGGAACGCGGCACGATGGAGGCGCTGCTGGTGACGCCGGTGACGATGGCCGAAGTGTTGCTCGGCAAAGTGCTGCCCTACTTTGCCCTCGGCACAGGCGGAATGGCGTTGTCGGTGGCGATGGGTGTCTGGCTTTTCGGCGTGCCGCTGCGCGGCTCGCTCGTGCTTCTGTTTGCGGCATCGTCACTGTTCCTGCTGGAGGCGCTCGGGATGGGATTGCTCATTTCCACCGTGACGAAGAACCAGTTCGTGGCCGGCCAGGTGGCGATCATCACCACATTCCTGCCGGCCTTCATTTTGTCCGGGTTCATCTTCGATATCGGCAGCATGCCGCGCGTCGTTCAGGCAATCACCTACGGGTTGGCGGCGCGATATTTCGTGACGATTTTGCAGACGCTCTTCCTCGCCGGCAACGTCTGGTCGGTGCTCGTGCCTAACGGGCTGGCTTTGGTGTTGCTGGCGGCATTTTTTCTCGGGGTAAGCCGGCGCAAACTGCGGAAACGGCTGGAATAAGACACGACCATGTGGCGACGAATCCGCGCATTGATGACCAAGGAGTTCCTGGCCCTGCTCAAGGACAAGCGGAGCCGGATCGTGGTGATCGTGCCGCCCATCCTGCAATTGCTGGTGTTTGGCTACGCCGCCACGTTCGACCTGAACCGCATCCCGCTGGCCGTCTATGACGAGGACCACAGTCAGGCGTCACGCGATCTGGTGGCTCAGTTTAAGGGTTCGCCGAATTTCCAGTTGGTCACGACGATTTCGCATGACGCGCAAATCGCGCCGCTGGTGGACGCCAGAAAAGTGCTGTTGGTCCTGCACATCGGCCCGCAATTCAGTCGCGAATTGCTTGCTGGTCGATCCGGGCCCGTGCAGGTCATCATCGACGGACGCAACTCCAACACCGCGGCGATTCTTCTCAACTACGTCAACACCATCATCGCCGGGTTCAACGCCGATTGGCTGCAACAGGTCGGCGCCTCCGCGATGCCGTCCCATCTGGAAACGCGGGCGTGGTTTAATCCGAATCTGGTCAGCCGCTGGTTCATCGTACCCGGCATTGTCGGGTTGCTGACGCTCGTGGTCACGACACTGGTCACCGCGCTCTCCGTGGCCCGCGAACGCGAGCAGGGGACGTTCGATCAACTGCTCGTGACGCCGTTCCGTCCCGTGGAAATTCTGATCGGCAAGGCGCTGCCGGGTTTCATCATCGGTTTTGCCGAAGCAACGGTCATCATCCTGCTTGCGACGCTTTGGTTTCAAGTGCCGTTGCGCGGCAGCGTAGCCACCCTTTACGTGGGAATGTTCTTCTTTCTCCTCTCCACCGTCGGCGTGGGTTTGATGATCTCGTCCCTTTCCGTGACGCAGCAACAGGGATTGCTCGGCGCATTTCTCTTCATCGTGCCGTCGATCATTCTCTCGGGCTTCGCCACGCCCATCGCCAACATGCCGTATTGGCTGCAGCAGCTCACGTTGATCAACCCGATGCGCTATTTTCTCGTGATCCTGCGCAGCATCTTCCTGCAGGGAACCTCGTTTCATCTGCTCATCAGCCAGTTTTGGCCGATGGCCATCATCGGGCTGATTAACCTGGCGGTGGCAGGATGGATGTTTCGGGCCCGCATGTATTGACGTTTCTATGGGACCGGACGCAAATCGTGATCCAAGGAGAGACTGCGCGGGTGTGCGACCTTTGAAGCGGCGAGTTTCGAAACATAAGGATCGAAGGGAGGAGCAAAGCAGCTGAAGCGAGAAACATGAATCTGAGTTCCCGTGCTGGGAAACCGGCTGACCAGTTTCCACTGGTCAATGTGCCGCAGCTTCTCACAGCTTACTATGCCGAAACGCCCGACCCTGCGGTGCCGGCCGAGCGGGTCTCTTTCGGCACCTCGGGCCATCGCGGTTCCTCGCTCACGCGCTCGTTCAATGAGCGACATATCCTCGCGATTACTCAGGCCATTTGTCTTTACCGCAAAGAGCAGCAGATCGACGGGCCGCTCTTTCTCGGTCTCGACACCCATGCGCTTTCCGCGCCCGCCCTGAGTAGCGCGCTGGAAGTGCTGGCCGCAAATAGCGTCGAGGTGATGCTTGCAAAAGATGATGAATACACGCCGACGCCTGCCATCTCGCACGCCATTCTTACCTACAATCGTGGACGAAAAAGCGGTCTGGCGGATGGCATTGTCATTACGCCTTCGCATAACCCGCCGAATGACGGAGGGTTTAAATACAATCCGCCAAACGGCGGGCCGGCCGAGACCGGGATCACAGGTTGGATCGAGAAGAAAGCAAATGAGTTGCTTGCCGCATCGCTCCAAGGGGTGAAGCGCGTCGGTTATGAGAAGGCATTGCACGCCTCTACGACTCATCGGCACGATTATCTAACCGCTTATGTGAGCGATCTTCGGAATGTGGTCGACCTGGAAATAATTCGTGACTCGAAGATCAAACTAGGAGTCGATCCGCTTGGCGGCGCGGGTGTTCATTATTGGAGCAGGATCGCCGAGAGTTATGGCCTGGATTTAACGGTGGTGAACAAAGCGGTCGACCCGACCTTCCGCTTTATGACCCTGGACTGGGACGGTCAGATCCGCATGGACCCGTCATCACCGTACGCCATGCGGAGTCTGATCGACTTGAAGGATCGATTCGACGTCGCTTTCGCCTGCGACACCGATCACGACCGCCACGGGATCGTGACCCGCAGCGCAGGTTTGCTCCCGCCTAACCACTACCTTTGCGTCTGCATTTCATATCTTTTCCAACACCGGCCGCACTGGGGGAAGGAAGCGGCGGTGGGCAAGACGCTGGTTAGCAGCCAGATGATTGATCGCGTTGCGGCCAAGATCGGTCGGAGAGTTTGCGAGGTGCCGGTTGGTTTTAAGTGGTTCGTCGAAGGTCTCCTCCATGGCTCGTTAGGATTTGTCGGGGAAGAGAGTGCGGGCGCGGCTTTCCTGCGCCAGGACGGAACCGTTTGGACCACAGACAAGGATGGCATCGTTCCGGCTTTGCTTGCGGCTGAAATCACAGCGCGAACCGGTCATGATCCCGGTGAGATCTATGCTCAGCTGGCTGCCGAACTGGGCACGTCAGTCTATGATCGCGTGGAAGCTCCGGCTACTTCGGCGCAAAAGGAAAGTCTGAAACGCCTTTCGCCAGAACAAGTCCGCCAAACGGATCTGGCCGGCGAGAAGATCACAGCCATTCTCACCCGCGCACCTGGCAATGATGCGCCCATCGGGGGACTAAAGGTTGCGGCCGGGAACGGTTGGTTCGCAGCGCGCCCGTCCGGAACGGAGGAGATCTACAAAATTTACGCCGAGAGTTTCCGGGGAGAGGAGCATTTGCGCCGGATTCTCGGCGAAGCCCAGGCAATCGTGAATGAAGCGATTAACTCCAGCAGGCGATAGAACAAAAGCTGATGGAAAATTTGAACGGTCCAGTCATGAAGAAACAGCAACGCGTGCACAGCCCGATCAGCAGTTTTCTTCCGACTGAAATCGACGGGTTTGATTCGTTAGCGGAGCTGGCTCTGGATTTGCGCTGGTCGTGGAGTCACGCGACCGACCAGGTATGGCGGCAGCTTGATCCCGAATTGTGGGAGCTCACGCATAACCCGTGGGTTGTTCTGCAAACGGTTTCGCGGGATCAACTCAAACGGGTGCTGGCCGATCCCGATTTTCGCAACAACGTGGAGGAAATGCTGCGAGCGAAGCGTCAGGCGGTGCAATCGCACGCCTGGTTTCAACAGGAGCATCCCAACAGTTCTCTGACGTGTGCCGCTTATTTCAGCATGGAATTCATGTTGAGCGAGGCGCTGCCGATTTACTCCGGAGGTCTTGGGAACGTGGCCGGCGATCAGCTCAAAGCCGCCAGCGACCTGGGTGTGCCGGTAGTGGGCGTGGGGCTGCTCTACCAACAAGGCTATTTTCGCCAGGTCATCGGTCAGGGTGGAATTCAGCAGGCTCTATATCCCTACAACGATCCGGGCCAACTGCCTATCATACCGCTCCGCGAAAAGAACGGGGAATGGTTGCGCCTGGAAATCAAACTGCCGGGCTATTCCGTTTGGTTGCGCGCCTGGCAGGTGCAGGTCGGTCGCGTGCAGCTTTACCTGCTCGATAGCAACGACGCGGCCAACTTTCCCGCCCATCGTGGCATTACGAGCGAGCTTTACGGTGGCGGCCCCGAGCTGCGTCTCAAGCAGGAGCTGGTGCTGGGAATTGGCGGTTGGCGACTTCTGAAAGCACTCGGCGTTCGGCCAGAGGTCTGTCATCTCAATGAAGGTCACGCTGCCTTTGCTATCCTGGAACGAACGCGCGATTTCATGGACGAAACTGGGCAGCGCTTCGAGGCTGCGCTGGCAGCCACACGGGCGGGTAACCTCTTCACCACGCACACCGCGGTCCCGGCTGGATTTGATCGCTTCCCTCCGGCCCTGATCGAACAGTATCTCGGCGGCTACGGGCAAAGGCTCGGTCTTTCAACCAACGAATTCCTTGCCCTGGGGCGGCGGGATCCGAATGACTCTTCCGAGCCGTTTAACATGGCCTATCTCGCTGTGCGCGGGAGCGGAGCGGTCAACGGCGTGAGTCGCTTGCACGGGCAGGTGAGCCGGCACATTTTTGCGCCGTTGTTTCCGCGCTGGCCGGAAGCGGAGGTTCCCGTCGGCTACGTCACCAATGGAGTTCATACGCCGAGCTGGGACTCGGCCCATTCCGACAGACTTTGGACCATCGCGTGCGGGGAAGAACGTTGGTTGGGATTCAAGGAGACCCTGGAAAAGGATGTCCGCGGCATCGCGGACGACCGACTCTGGGTCCTGCGCACGGCGAATCGCAAAGCTCTCATCGAATACGCCCGCAAACGACTGAGCCGCGAACTGGCTCTGGCCGGCGCGATCGCGGAGAGCCGGGAGCGCGCCCGGGACTTATTTGATCCCAACGCCCTGACGATTGGTTTTGCCCGGCGCTTTGCCACCTACAAACGGCCGAACCTGCTCCTGCACGATCCAGAGCGATTGCTCCGATTGCTCACGAATCCACAGCGGCCGGTGCAGCTCATCATTGCCGGCAAAGCTCATCCGGCGGATCACGCGGGCCAGGAGATGATTCAGCAATGGGTCCAGTTCATTATCCGCCCCGAAGCCCGTCCGCACGTAATTTTCCTGAGCGATTACGACATGCTTTTGACGGAGCACCTGGTGCAGGGCGTGGATGTCTGGCTTAACACGCCCCGGCGACCATGGGAAGCGTGTGGCACCAGCGGGATGAAAGTGCTCGTGAACGGCGCGCTCAACTTATCTGAATTGGACGGCTGGTGGGCGGAGGCTTACACGCCCGAAGTAGGCTGGGCTTTGGGCGACGGTCGGGAACATGGCGACGATCCAGCCTGGGATGCTGCCGAAGCTGGGGCGCTTTACGACCTGCTCGAACAGCAGGTAATCCCCGAGTTCTACAATCGCGATTCCAATGGCATTCCCAAGGCCTGGGTCGCGCGCATGCGCGAAAGCATGGCGCGCCTGACCCCTCGCTTTTCCGCCAACCGGACGATCCGCCAGTACACCGAGCAATATTACCTCCCAGCCGCGGCGACCTACAAGGAACGCTCGGCGAACAAGGGCGCGATCGGAGCGCAGTTAGTCAACTGGCGGCACACACTTGAACAGAAATGGCCAAAAATTCATTTCGGCGAGGTAAAGATGGAAATGGCCGACGGGCATCACGCGTTTGAAGTGCAGGTCTTTCTCGATGACCTCGATCCCGATTGGATCCGAGTGGAGCTATATGCTGACGGCCGGGATGGCGAAGAGCTGCTGCGACAAAAAATGACGCCAACGAGGCAACCCGCGGGTTCAGCGAACGGCTACGTCTACCGCGGGAGCGTGCCCGCAAACCGCCCGCCTAGCGACTACACACCGCGGGTTGTGGCGCATTTTTCCCACGTCACGGTTCCACTGGAAACGAGTCAGGTCCTTTGGCAGCGGTAATCGTGGCGAAATCGATCAGTTCCCACATTCTGACGATCAACGGCGGCTCCTCGAGCATCAAGTTCGCCTTGTTCGAGCCCAACGGTGCGATGAAGCGGATACTCCGGGGCGTGATCAAACGCATCGGATCATCCGACGCGTTATTCGCAGTTCAAGGTTCCGAGAGTTTTTCCCGCAAACTCGAAATCTCGAGCTATCCCGCAGCGGCGGAGGTTCTGATGGAGTGGCTGGAGAAACAAATTGGTCGCGGCGCAATCGCGGCCGTCGGCCATCGCATTGTCCACGGCGGCCCGAAATACAACGCGCCGCAGCGCATCACGGGCGAAATGATGGATGACCTCCGGGCGCTGAGCTCGTTCGATCCGGAACATCTTCCGGAAGAACTGGCATTGATCGAAGCGGTCTTCCTTCGATGTCCCGACCCGCCCCAGATCGCGTGTTTCGACACGGCTTTTCATCACGATCTGCCGCGCGTGGCGCAGTTGCTGCCAATCCCGCGCCGATATTTTGAGCAAGGTGTGCGCCGCTACGGATTTCACGGTTTGTCCTATGCGTATTTGATGGAACAACTCGGACCGAGTGGCCGGGTCATCCTCGCCCATCTCGGCAGCGGCGCGAGTCTCGCCGCGGTGCGCGACGGCAAGCCCGTGGATACGAGCATGGCCTTCACCCCGGCGGCGGGCTTTCCGATGAGCACGCGCTCGGGCGATCTCGACCCGGGATTAATTGGCTATCTCGCGCAGACGGAGCAAATGACTGCGTCGCAATTTCAGAAGATGGTGAATCACGAGTCGGGTCTGCTTGGCATTTCGGAAATGAGTTCTGACATGCGGACCTTGCTGGAGCATGAAGCGAAAGACGAACGCGCCGCCGAAGCGGTCACAATGTTCTGTTACCAGGTCAAAAAATGGATCGGTGGTTTCGCCGCGGCGCTCGGCGGACTCGATACGCTGGTCTTTGCCGGCGGGATGGGCGAGAACGCGCCGCTCGTTAGGGCCCGAATTTGCGAGGGCCTCGGATTTCTTGGTCTTGAACTCGATGAGAAACAGAACGCCGGCAACGCAGGAATTATTTCCGCAAAGACCAGCAGTGTCGCAGTGCGCGTGATTCGCACAGACGAAGAGCTGATGATCGCGCGCTCCGTCTTGCCGTTTCTTCGGAGAAAGATTGAACCGTGAAAAAAGCCGGTCATAAAGCAGGTCACCAGCGCAGAAAATCCCGGCGCGATCCTCATGGGCAACGAACCGACCGATCGACGCTCGCGGCAATCGCATGGCGGGCAATGATGGAGCGCGGTCTGGAGCCCGACTTCCCGCCGGCAGCACGACAGGAACTCGCGACCATCCATGATCCCGCCCAGGCAACGGCTGGCGTGCGCGATTTGCGCGATCGACTCTGGGCTTCGATTGACAACGACGATTCCCGCGACCTCGACCAGCTTACGGTCGCGGAATCTCTCGCAGACGGGCGAACCAGAATCCTGGTGGCGATCGCCGATGTGGACGCATTGGTACGAAAGAACTCGGCGCTCGATCACCATGCAGCGCACAACACGACCTCCGTTTACACGCCGGCCGTGATTTTCCCCATGCTCCCCCTGGAGTTGTCGACCAATCTCACTTCGTTGAACGAAGATCAGGATCGCGTTGCGGTCGTGACCGACATGGTCTTCGAAGCAGACGGATCGCTCGCCGACTCGGAGATCTACCCGGCGCTCGTCCACAATCGCGCTCAACTGGCTTACCGGAGCCTGGCGGCGTGGCAGGATGGGGAGGGCGCGGCGCCACCGCGGTTGCTGAAGATCCCCGGCCTCGATGAAAACCTCCGCGTTCAGGATGCGATGGCGCAGAAGCTCGCTGAACGGCGGCACGAAGTCGGCGCGCTCACTCTCGAAACGATTGAACCGAAAGCAGTCTTCGACGGCGACGTTCTTTCCGATCTCGATCTGGATCGAAGGAACCGCGCGCGACAATTGATCGAAGACTTCATGATCGCGGCCAACGGAGTGACTGCGACTTATCTCGCGTCCAGGAATTTTCCGTCGCTCCGGCGCGTGCTGCGATCTCCGCAACGCTGGGAGCGCATCGTGCAATTCGCCGCTGGATTCCGAGAAGAACTTCCCGACCAACCCGACGCCGTGGCGCTCGAAGGTTTTCTCACGCGCCGGCGCCAGGCCGACCGCGAGAAATTCCCCGACGTCTCCCTGACGGTGATCAAGCTCATGGGCCGTGGCGAATACGCACTCGATCCTCCCGATGGCGTAACGCCCGGCCACTTCGGGCTGGCGGTAAAAGATTACACGCATTCCACGGCGCCGAACCGGCGCTTCCCCGATCTCATCACCCAGCGACTCTTGAAGGCGGCGATGGCGGGCGCGGCGGTGCCTTACAGCAACGCCGAATTAGGACAGCTCGCGGAGCGCTGCACCCAACGGGAGGACGACGCCACGAAAGTGGAGCGACGCATGCGCAAGTCCGCCGCGGCCCTGCTCCTCTCCGACCGGATCGGAGAATCATTCGATGCCATCGTCACCGGCGCCGGGGACAAAGGCACCTGGGTGCGGATTTGTCGGCCGCCGATTGAAGGCCGGGTCGAACGCGGTTTCAAAGGTCTCGACGTGGGCGACCGCCTGCGAGTGAAGCTGATCTACACCGATGTCGAGCGCGGATTTATCGATTTTGCGCGCGACTGAATTCCAAAATATGAAAACCAACACTCTTTCACCGGGACTGCTGCGAAGGATCGACGCCTACTGGCGGGCGGCGAACTATCTGTCGGTCGGCCAGATTTATCTTTACGACAACCCGCTGCTGAAGCGGCCGCTGAAGCTCGAGGACGTGAAGCACATGCTGCTTGGACACTGGGGCACGACTCCGGGACAGAACTTCATTTATGTGCACTTGAATCGCGTCATAAAGAAGTATGACCTCGACATGGTTTACGTCTCCGGCCCTGGGCACGGCGGGCCGGCGGTGGTCGGGAACACTTATCTCGAGGGAACCTACAGCGAGATCTACCCGAACATCAGCCAGGACGAGGCCGGGCTGCGCAAGCTTTTCATTCAGTTCTCATTTCCCGGGGGCATTCCCAGCCATGCCTCGCCGGAGTGTCCGGGCTCGATGCATGAAGGCGGCGAACTGGGTTATTCGCTCAGCCATTCCTTCGGGGCGGTATTCGACAATCCTGATCTCGTCGTCGCCTGCGTCGTGGGGGACGGCGAGGCGGAAACGGGGCCGCTGGCGACCGCGTGGCACTCGAACAAGTTCCTCAATCCGATCACCGACGGCGCGGTGTTGCCAATCTTGCATCTGAACGGCTACAAGATTTCCAATCCGACCGTTCTCGCGCGCATCACGGCGGAGGAATTGGAACAGCTCCTCCGCGGCTACGGGTGGAATCCCCATTTCGTCGAGGGTCACGAGCCGGAGAAGATGCATCAGGCCATGGCTGCGACGCTCGACACGGTTGTTGAGGAGATCCAAGAAATTCAGCAGGAGGCTCGGGCAAAAGGGAGTTTCGTGCGCCCGCGCTGGCCAATGATCGTGCTCAAGTCACCCAAGGGCTGGACGGGGCCGAAGGTCGTCGATGGCGTGCAAATTGAAGGCACTTTCCACGCGCACCAGGTTCCGCTTTCCGATCCTGCCATTCATCCCGAACACCTCAAGCTCTTGGAAGACTGGCTGTGCAGCTACAAGCCGGAGGAACTCTTCGACGAGGCGGGCCGCCTGAGGCCGGAACTGGCCGAACTCGCACCCAAGGGCAACCGGCGGATGGGCGCAAACCCGCACGCCAACGGCGGCATGCTCCTGCGCGATCTGCGCATGCCGGATTTCCGCGACTACGCGGTCGATGTGCCCATGCCGGGGGTGCGCGGCATCGGCGACACCCACGTGCTGGGGCCATTCCTTCGCGATGTGGCCAAGCTCAATGCTGAACAGCGCAATTTCCGCATGTTCGGTCCGGACGAATCGCTTTCCAACGGGCTGGAGGCGCTCTTTCAGGTGACAAATCGCCAATGGGAAGGCGCGACTGTGCCTAACGACGAATTTCTCGCGCCGGCCGGACGGGTGATGGAAATGCTGAGCGAACACCAATGCGAAGGCTGGCTCGAAGGCTACCTCCTGACTGGGCGGCATGGGCTTTTCAACTGCTACGAGGCCTTCATCCACATCGTCGACTCGATGTTCAATCAGCACGCCAAGTGGTTGAAAGTCACCGCCGGCCTGCCTTGGCGGCGAAAGCTCGCTTCGTTAAACTACCTGCTCGCTTCACACGTCTGGCGCCAGGATCACAATGGCTTTACCCATCAGGATCCCGGTTTCATCGATCACGTCGTGAACAAGAAGGCGTCCGTCGTGCGGGTTTACTTCCCTCCGGATGCCAACTGCCTGCTCTCGGTCATGGATCATTGCCTGCGCAGCCGCCATTACGTCAACGTCGTGGTCGCAGGTAAACACCCGGCGCCGCAGTGGCTGACGATGGACGCCGCGGTGAAGCATTGCAGCGAAGGCATCGGCATCTGGCAATGGGCCAGCAACGATCAGGCCGCCGCGCCCGACGTGGTCATGGCCTGCTGCGGCGATGTGCCCACGCTCGAGACGCTCGCTGCTGTCTCCATCATGCGCGAGCATCTGCCCGAGCTGAAGATCCGCGTGGTCAATGTCGTCGATCTGATGAAGCTGCAGCCACAGAGCGAACATCCCCACGGCTTAAATGACACGGATTTCGGCGAACTCTTCACCAAGGACAAGCCGGTCATCTTCGCCTACCACGCCTACCCGTGGCTGATTCACCGGCTGACTTACCGCCGCACCAACCACGACCAAATCCATGTCCGTGGCTACAAGGAAGAAGGTACCATCACGACCCCGTTCGATATGACCGTGTTGAACGATTTGGACCGCTTCCACCTCGTGATGGACACGATCGACCGCCTCCCGCAGACTGGTGACAAGGGCATCTACCTGAAGCAACAACTGGAAAACAAGCTCGTCGAGCACAAGGAATACATCGACAAGAACGGACAGGATTTGCCGGAAATCAGAAACTGGAAGTGGGGAGGATGAGACGCCAAACTGCCCAATCACATTGAAGAAAGCAGCCAATCTATGAATGAACACAGTCACAATCACGGCTCGGAACACAACGGCCCTCACCATCAACATGTCCCTTACTGGAAACGGGCGCACACAGACTGGCGTTTTTGGGTCGGCGTGCTGTTAATGCTTGCCGCCATGATCACCTATGTGATGAGCCTTGACCTGGCCTGGCGACCTCGCAACCAACCTCAGCCGTCACCTTCCGGGATGATTGGAAAATAGCCGGATAGTCAGAGCGGAAGGACCACTGCCATGAGTGCCCCAGAACGCATCGAGACCGCGAGAGCGCTCGTTGCCGGCGACAAAGGCTCCTCCTGGCAACGGACCAAAGCAATTTCAGTGCAACAAGCGATTTGCCAAGCTGGGGATCCCGCAGACAGAGGAGGCGCGTCTATCGTGAGCTAATCATAACCACGCCTGGGCTGGCCGAGTCAATCGGCGGAGCGATTCTCTACGACGAAACGATTCGCCAGCAGAAGAAAGACGGCACGTCATTCATCAAAGCCGCGATTGACGCGGGAATCATTCCCGGCATCAAAGTGGACGCAGGCGCGAAGGCGGCAAGGAGCGGGCGGCCGTCGATAGCCGGCGGTTCGAGGCGATTGTCGCAACAAGTGAGGCCAACGTAGTTGCGCAACGTCAAGGCGTCCTAAGGCTGCGCGAGAAAGAGATCGTCTCTCCCCTATAACTTCGATGATGCCCGGGCCGCCTTCGACGTGTCCATGGCCACACTGGCGGCGGCGAAGCAAAGCAGCGCCGCAGTCCGAGTAACACTGAAAGCGAACGAAGCCCAGCTCGACTGGGTGCGGGCGTTGCGTCGGAGACGGACCTTGGCGAAATCCGAACAACAGCGTGGTAAATCAGCAGAAGCCAGCCAAGGGAACTAAAGGTTTGGCCACGCGCGAAACAAACTTTGTTCTCTTCGTTGTCTTCTGTTCCGGAAAAGCCCCCGTGGTGCAAGCCGGCACTTGGCGCTTACTGGTAGCCAGCGGGGCGTTGCACGGTGTCACCTGCAATGCAAAGGCGGCGCCGCTTGCGCGACGCCGCCTTGATTCAAGTTGCCTGCTTTGGATTCCCTACTGGTCCCCCCCGCCGAACCTCACCGTCAGTTCGTTCGAACAGTTCATCGTGCCCTTATCGCACACCTTGTAGGTGTAGGTCCCCAGGGTCGTGAGCGTGTCGATATAGCTCCCGTTGTTCGGAACCCGCGCCAGTTGCGCTCCGTTGCGGTAGATGTCGACCTGAGCCCTGGTCGCACCAGTCCAGTTCAGACGCACCATCAGCCCCCCATTCGTCCGGCGCTTTTGGCCCGTGAGCACAATCTGGCCCGGCGTCGGAGTCGGCGTCACCGTCGGGGTCACCGTGGGCGTTGGCGTCGCGGTTGGCGTTGGCGTCACCGTGGGCGTAGGCGTAGGCGTAGGTGTCGGCGCGCAGTTAAGCAGCCAGTTGCCGGCGTTTACTATTACCTTTCCCCAATCCCCGCTCTGCGCGGCAGTCGCCCCGACATACGCCGTGACACCTACGGTCGTGTGGCCGTTGACCGGACGGTACGCTACGAGCGACTCGCCGAGGTTGTTCTGCGCTACCTCAATCGCTCCCGCCGCCAATGTAACGACGTTCGCAAAGTTGCTGTTGAGCGCGGTGACACCAGCCATCAGCGGTTCGCCAGCGTTAAAGGTGCCCAGTGAGAATGCATTGAATTCCAGGTTCGTCGAGTAGTTGTACGGATTGTAGCCGCCGCTTGCCCATCGACCGTTGATTCCGTATGGCTGGCCGGGGCCATAGTGGCTAAAGCCGTACTGGACAACTACGCCTCCTCCGTCCACGTAGTCTGCCAGGTTATTACCAAACGTGTCCGCGTCCAGGAACACATCATTGCTGAAAGGCACAACGATTTCGTATTGCTGAAGTTGACCCAGAGTGGGCGTGCCGAGATTGGCATCGAAGAGGTCAACAGCGACCACATTGGGTTCAGCCAGGATTTCCGACTGAAGCTGGCTAGGCACACCTGTGGTGTCGGCATACGCGATAAGCACGTGGAATTGACAGCCACTCGGCGTCGGCGTCGGCGTGGCTGTGGGTGTGGGTGTGGGTGTGGGCGTCGGTCCTCCCGCCAGCGTGTAACGGTAGGTCGTACATTGGGCGACAGGCGGGTTTTGTCCTCCCCCGGGGTCACAACCCACTTCCGTAAAACTGCTGCTGTCCTGTTGTACTCCAACCGTCAGATTGCGCGCCGCCGGTGGACTGAAGGTATTAACCGTTTCATAGATCACGTCGAAGTAAGTCTGCCCTTCATACAGGCGCACCTCGTAATTCAGCGGCACGCCATCCCCGCCGCTGTTGTAGTAACGCGTGCGGTACTCGATATTAAAGATCCGATCAGGCGCACTTCCGCTGGTGGAAGTGAAGATTCCACAATCCGAGCAGGTGACATTGAAACAAGCGCCGGTGCACTGGTCTGTCCAGTACGGACCAACCGCATAAGTAGCGGTAGCCACAGGCATGCAGGAAGGATTGAACGCATTGTTTACCACGCCAAAGGTCAGGTGACCGTTCGAGCCCACCGCCACGCTGTTAAAAGTCTGGTCGTATAACGCGTAATCAAATGGTAATGTGATGACTGTCGAGCAGTCGTCGCAGTGATTGCCCGTGTCAACGTCGCCGGGAACAAAGCCGCTACAATCCTGCATTACAGTAAACGTGTATCCATTTTGGCCGACCGGCCCACTGCTGTGCAGAAGAGGCCGCGACTGTGACTCAGGTGGAACAGGCAAAAGGTCTTTGGGACCAAGCAGCCGCGACATCGCCGAAATATGAGTCGCCTGAGTGCCCGCGGCCTGGCTCGTGAGTGGAGGAAGCTGCGATGCCCTCGTGGACATCCCTGCCTTTGACGCGCTTTGCTTCATCGCGTTGCGCTGCGCCAGTGCAAATGGAATGGCGCAGACGGCCACAAGCAGAAGCAGATAAAATGCGCCCCGGATCAGATACGCTTTGGTGGTGGAGTTAATTTGCTTTTTCATTTGGGTGTTCTTCCTTTGTTTTTCTCTTTCCGCCAAAGCCGCTTAGCTGTGATTTTGGCCCGGCCATGGGGAGGTAGAAGACCGTTTTTAGGAAAAGGTGCTGAGGCGTGTCAAGACAATTGTTGCATTATTTTTCGACTTTTTTAGCCCAGCGAAGCGAGCGCTCTCAACGCGCGTCATGTTTTTAGGCCAGAAGCAAATACAAAATGATAAGCTCGGTTAGGGACGGCATGCGAATGCCGAGGAAATGACGAAGCGCGAACGACCGGGATGAGCTGGGCTTGAAAACAAGAGTAGACGCGAGCGCCGCAGGGGCGGCAGGTTGATGTTTTTCGCGACAGTGTATGCAACGAGCTCCGTCAAGAGCCGGCGCAAGAATAACGCAGCTCCCGCCTTCGCCAGGCCCCCGGGGTGGCCGGCAAATGACAAATGTCGACTGAAATGACGAAGAGCCCAGCCCCTTCCAACCTCTGTCCGTGCACTCCAGAACCTCAAGATCACGCAAAGCTGCCGGCCAGGACCGTCGGGTCCCGGCTACAACGGCGTGGTAAATCAGCAGAAGCCAGCCAAGGGAACTAAAGGTTTGGCCACGCGCGAAACAAACTTTGTTCTCTTCGTTGTCTTCTGTTCCGGAAAAGCCCCCGTGGTGCGAGCCGACGCTTGGCGCTTACCTCTAGCCGGCGGGGCCTTGCACGGCGTCGCCTGCAATGCAAAGGCGGCGCCGCTTGCGCGACGCCGCCTTGATTCAAGTTGCCTGCTTTGGATTCCCTACTGATCCCCCCCGCCGAACCTCACCGTCAGTTCGTTCGAACAGTTCATCGTGCCCTTATCGCACACCTTGTAGGTGTAGGTCCCCAGGGTCGTAAGCGTGTCCGTATAGGTCCCGTTGTTCGGCACCCGCGCCAGTTGCGCTCCGTTGCGGTAGATGTCGACCTGGGCCCTGGTCGCACCAGTCCAGTTCAGACGTACCAATAGCCCCGAATTCGTCCGGCGCTTTTGGCCCGTGAGCACAATCTGTCCCGGCGTCGGAGTCGGCGTCACCGTCGGCGTCGCGGTTGGCGTTGGCGTCGGAGTTGGGCATGGATTGGTAACGATCACCGCTTGCGACAGGTAATGGCCGTCGCTAGAAGGCGCCAGCGTCACGTAGCTATTTGCTACTGGATCGTAACGCAGCAAGTCCGCATGAACAGTGCTGCCATCATAGCCGCCACCGATATAGTAGTAGGTGCCATCGCTCACGCAGAACGGTCCGCGTGCCGCATAAGGCAACGGCGCTATCGGCGCCCAACTCGTTCCATTGAACAGCTCGTTGTTATTGATCGGGATGCCTACAGGGTTATCCCCACCGGGAGCGACCATGCTGGTATCGTCAAGCGAGCCTCCGTAGAACCACACCCGGGCCAAGTTCAAAGACGACCCGGTAGTCCAACTATTGGCAACCGGATCGTAGATTTGCGTGGTGGTGATGAGGGTCGGGAACGGCGCCCCGCCTCCGAAGAGGTAGAGTTTCCCTTGGTACACCGCGCTGCCCGGACCGGTCACCGGCGTGGGCACCGGCGCACCCATGCTCCAAGTGTTTGTGGCAATATCGTAGATCTGCAATGCCGACTGTTCGGAAACGCCATCATTACCGCTGGCCACGTAGAACTTGCCGTCGATGGCGCCGAACCCGGGCAGATAGACTGCTGTAGGCATCGACGCAAGCGTGGACCAACTGTCGGTCGCGATGTCATAAGCACGGGCTACGTTTGTTGCTCCCGATCCATTGTAGCCGCCTGCTATGTAGACCTTCCCATCCCAATAGCCCGTTGCCTGGTCGGACAACCCGTTGGGCTCGGGGATCGGCGCGCCCGTCGTCCAGGTGTTCGTAGCAATATCGTAAATCCGGGTTGTCGTGGTCTGAATGCCCAGGCCAAATCCGGCAATGTTATAGATCTTGCTCGTCCCGCAAGGTGTCGGGCTCGGCGTTGGCGTTGCTGTTGGCGTCGGGGTAGGGCCCCCCATTGTCCCGTTGATCCGGTAGACCTGATCGGGTCCACCGGCAGTGGGTATACAGACCAGTTTTGTTGTCCAGCTCGGACACAACCCGAAGCCGCCGCCCGGGTTTTGCCAGGCTGCGGCGTTGTTGGATTGCACCGTGCGGTCGGTCCAGCCCCACTCACCTTGGGTACCGAAGTCCATGTTGGCCTGGATCTCGATCCAGTAGTGCCCTGCACTGAGAGACGCCCCCGGGCCCAGGGGGACCGTAAAGGTCGTGCCGCTTACGGTCACCGGCTGGTTCAGCGTGCTGTAGACCTGCGCGCCGGGAAGCCCGCCGTTGTCCGCATAAATGAAAACATTCCAACTGGTGGCAGGTCCAGCCCCATTGAAGTAGACCCCATCGGCGTCGATCGACTCCACATTCCAAGTCTGGCCTCCGGGCACGACAAAGTCGTCAGCCAGATCGGCGTTGAAGGTCGGGAAGTCAGTAAACGTAGCAGACAAGCTGGCGGTGGTCGAACCATTGTTGTACTGATCGTAGAGAACGACCTGCGGAAATTTCGGCGCTAACAGAATCGGAACCGAGCGCACGCCCGTGGCGCCATTCGTCGGTGTAATCAAATGCGACAGCTCAGTTCGAGAAATATTCGGCTGCTCCGGGTGTGCGGAAATCGCTCCCGCAGAGGGCGGCGCAGCCTGCTGGTGGGACACGTTTGCGGCTGAGTTCGCTTTGTCACTGGCTCGCTGACCCAGCGCGAGGGGGATCACAATCACGCCAAGCAGACTGAGCAAAAACGCACCCCGAAGCAGGCGCGTCCTAATGGTAGCAGGTGGTTTATTCATTTTGGATTTTGGCTTCTTATTTTTTCTTAGTCTTTTTCTTTCTAAAATTTTCTCGCGGAGCCTCGTTTTATTCAGGACCGCAGACGGGTGTCAAGCATTTTTTTAGCTTTTTTCTCCTCTTTTCATTTCGTGGTTTTTCGGAACGTTTCCTGCGCCCAATCGTGAAGGATTTGCAAAATACTCCAAGGCGAATAACCAGAGAGCCGGCGGGTCCGGCTTCGTCATTCCATCGGTGCGCTGGCCCAAGAAAAATCAGCCACCTTGCGGTTCCTGATCGAAAACAGGGTAGTAAGTCCGGGCCCCCTTAGGTATACCACGAGACGACGGTCTCGCCCAGCTCGAGCACTTCTGGACGGATTAATGCGGCTGACGGCGCGCGCCTAAGGAGGGGAGAACCGCACGCCGGCCGACGACTAGGGACCAAATGCCAGGTCAAAGGGTGCTCGTCCGACTTGAGTAATTGTGGACGAGACGGTCAGCGATGGAACATCAATTACCGTGAGCGTCGTGTTGCCGGCGTTGCACACATACAGTTTCGTATTGTCTGCGTTGAGCGCTATCGTGAAAGGAAAGTGTCCGGTGGGGATCGTTGCGAGGACCGTATGCGTAGCGGTGTCAATGGCTGAAACCGTGTCGGAATATCCATTCTCTACAAAGGCGGTCGTCCCGTCGTCCGTTATTACCACCCTTTGGGGATTGCTTCCAATCCGGATCGTCGCGACCACCGCCAATGTAGTGCTATTGATCACAGAGACCGAGTTCCCCGCCTGGTTGGTCACGTAAACCTCCTCGCCGTTGGGGGTCACGGCAATTCCGAGTGGGGCTCTCTCAACCGGAATGGTGGCGAGCACTTGGTTTGTCGCCGTGTCGATCGCGGATACGGAATTTTCCCTGTCGTTGGCGCAGTAGACGCGGTCGCCCGCGGGAGAAATGGCAAGACGACGAGTACCCAGCCCAGTGGGGATACTCGTCACCTGATAGGTCGTGGTATCAATCGCATCCACTTCTCCATTGGAAAAGTTCGCGATATATGCGGTTCTCCCATCCGGCGTGATCAAGACGTGCTTGGCCCAAGTCCCGGGGATAAAAAGGGTGGTGATGATCTGGTTGGTCGCCGTATCAATGACCTCGACGGGACACTGGCGATGGGTCCCGCCCTGATGCACGACGAAAAGACGTCTGCCATCTGGCGTGATGGCGGTTTCTCCGGGTAGCGAGCTCACGGGAATGGTGGCGGTGGCCGTGCGCGTCGCCGTGTTTATTACCGAGATGCTGGAAGATTGCGCGTTGGAAACGAAGGCCTTAGAAAGATCCGGTGTCATCACAATACGAATCGGGAAACGGCCCACGGGGATTTGGCTGAGTACTTGGTTGGTCGAAGAGTTGATTACTGCAACGTCATTCCCGCTTCGCGCGGGGCAAAACAGGGATTGAGCCGGAGCCGAGGATGCGAAAATGAACAGGACGAGAAGATGACAAAATGGATATAGCTTCATGGTTTACAAAAAAAGATGCGTCTCAACACTGCACGATTTGGAGTGAACTTGTCAAAGGTTATCTCAAAATGAGCGGGTCAGTTTGACCCACTACCGAAAAAAGGCCACAGCTTGCGCGTAGCTGGCCTTCGCTTCCTCATGCGAATTGCCAACTGCGGTCAGCCCCATTCTTCCCAGTTCCCCGGGGGAGCGCTCATCCTGTGAGATACGACGCAGGTCCGGCGCGTTTGATCGAGGGGCGGTTTGTGCCGCATGACAATATCGAAAAGATCGTCCGGCGTCAAAGTCCGATAAAGCGGATGTGACCGCTGTTCTCTTCGTTGCCTTTTGTTCAGGATTGCGATTGTAAAGCCCCCGTAGTACGAGCCGGCACTTGGCGCTTACCTCTAGCCGGCGGGGCGTTGCACGGTGCCGCCTGCAATGCAAAGGCGGCGCCGCTTGCGCGACGCCGCCTTGTTTCAAGTTGCCCGCTTTGGATTCCCTACTGGTCCCCGCCGCCGAACCTCTTCGTCACTTCGTTCGAGCAGTTCATTGTGTTCTTGTTGCACACCTTGTAGGTGTAGGTCCCGAAGGTCGTGAGCGTGTCTATATAGCTCCCGCTGTTCGGCACCCGCGCCAGCGGCGCTCCATTGCGGTAGATGTCGACCTGGGCCGTCGTCGCCCCACTCCAGTTCAGACGCACCATCAGCCCCGCATGCGTCCGGCGCGATTGCGCCGTGAGCACAATCTGTCCCGGCGTCGGCGTCGGCGTCACCGTGGGTGTTGGTGTTGGCGTCGGAGTTGGGCACGGCATAAACGTGTGCCCGGCATTGACGACGATCCTGGGGAGCTGGCCGCTGTAGTTATCGGCGTAGTCGCCGAAGTAGCCGCTGATCCCCACCGTCCGTCCTTTGCGGGCCATCATGATTGAGCCGTCGCTCCATGTGCCTGCCGCTGTTGCTCCGCTAGCCAAGGTCGTAATCTCTCGGAAGAAGGATTGGAGCGTGGTCACGCCATCGCATAGTCCACTGTCAGTGCAGGTCTGGAGCGTGCCAGTGGTGAAATTGACCGTGGCGTTGTCGTTGAATGGCGAGTCGTTGGTTATCCAGGCTCCGCCGATGGATTGCGTGCCGCCATACCAGTCGAAGTTGAGGGCGACGACGATGCCACCACCCGATAGGTATGCATCGAGATTGTTGCCCAGTGTGGTCCCATCCTGGTATCCGCAGTTGGAGAAGGGCAGCACTATCGCGTACTGTTGCAATTGGGCCAGGGTGGGCGTGCTTATGGTGGCATCGAATAAGTCTACCGTGCCGATGCCAGGTTCCGCGCGCAGACTAGCTAGCAGAGCGGTCGCGGGGTCGCCGCAGTCGGCCGACACGACGAGCACGCTGTAGGTGCACTGCGGCGGAGTCGGAGTCGGCGTAGGCGTAGGTGTAGGGGGCGTCGAGGTTGGTGTCGGTGTTGGTGTTCCACCCTCGCAGCTGCCGTTGACGTTCATCACGATGTGCATGTCAGGGAAGCCGATGTCTGCGGTAGGCGTCGGATCTGGCAGGCCGCAGGCTGCCGCGCTGAGATAGCTCGGCCCGGTTTCGGGGTCCGGATTCGAACCGATAAAGAACAGGTTGCCGACAGCTTCTCCATCGGGCGTAGTCACTTCCATCACCAGCTCGAGAGTGCCGGCGGGGACCGTCGCAGCCAACGGCACGCTGAATATGGTGTCTGCCTGATCCGGAATGTTGATCGACCCCGACGAGGCCAGCAAGTTCGACTGCCAGTCGCCTCCCGGGAAGGGCGAGCCGTGGTTGGCATAGAGGTTTACGGTCAGCGGCTGACCTGCGCCGCTGCCGCTGGCTGCCAGTTCAATCCCGAAGGATACCGACGTGATATCGTAGGCCTGACCGCCGGTGAAAGTATTCATGTCGAAGGCGCGCCAGTAATGGTTCTCGGTAGTGCCGAAGCCATTGTTGCATGCCACCGAGTTCAAATCGACAATCGCCTGGCTTGTCGACTCCGTAATTGTGGCTGGGCACACTCCTCCGGCGGGTGCCACCGCAGACGCCACCGGACCCCCGATCCTGGCAGCCGCAGGCGCTGTTCCGTTGACGTTGCTAATTCTGGTCGACTGGGCGTGGGCAGCGGGGTTTCTGCTGATGGGCGCATGCCGCTGGCCCAATGCGAATGGGATCACGCAGGCGGTCAAAAGCGAAAGCAGGATAAACGCACTTCGAAGAAGATGCGCTTTAATGGTCGCGTTAATTTGCTTTTTCATTTTTGGGTTTTCCTTTGCTTTTTTATTTCCGCCAAAGCCGCTTAGTTGTGGGTTTGGCCGGGCTATTAGAGGTAGAACGTTGTTTTTAGTAAGAAGCGCCCAAGCGTGTCAAGACAATTTTGGCACCATTTTTCCACTTTTTTGATCCCCAGCAAAGCGAGCGCTCTCAACGCGCGTCACGTTTTCAGGCCAGAAGCAAACACAAAATGATAAGCCCGGTTAGAAACGGCATGTGGAATGCCGAGGAAACACCGAATGTCGACTGAAATGATGAAAGAGCCCAGCCTCTTCTGTCCGCGCACTCCAGCA
The DNA here is from genome assembly GCA_963782205.1 of uncultured Verrucomicrobiae bacterium. GTDB lineage: Bacteria > Verrucomicrobiota > Verrucomicrobiia > Chthoniobacterales > UBA10450 > Palsa-1392. The sequence continues at coordinate 56,699 of CAWAIY010000005.1, forward strand.
CCCCAAGATCACGCAAAGCTACCGGCGGCAAAGCAGAAAGGCGGCGCCGCTTGCGCGACGCCGCCTTGTTTCAAGTTGCCTGCTTTGGATTCCCTACTGGCCGCCGCCGAACCTCACCGTCAGTTCGTTCGAACAGTTCATCGTGTTCTTGTTGCACACCTTGTAGGTGTAGGTCCCCAGGGTCGTGAGCGTCTCCGTATAGGTCCCGTTGTTCGGCACCCGCGCCAGCGGCGCTCCATTGCGGTAGATGTCGACCTGGGCCGTGGTCGCCCCACTCCAGTTCAGACGTACCATTAGCCCCGCATTCGTCCGGCGCTTTTGGCCCGTGAGCACAATCTGCCCCGGCGTCGGGGTCGGCGTCACCGTCGGGGTCGGCGTCACCGTGGGGGTTGGCGTCACCGTGGGGGTTGCTGTTGGTGTTGGCGTCACCGTCGGGGTTGGAGTTGGTGTCGGCATTGTGCAGTTCAAGATTTCCATCGAGGCCGTCGGGGTCGTGGGGGCATAGCCGCCCGCCAGCCAGATTCGATTGGTGCCGTCCGTATCGGTTGGGAAGTTGCGCCGCGGGATGACGAATGGCGGAACACTGGTTGACCAGGTATTCGTGCCTGGATTATAGACGTCCACCTCACTAGAGGGGTTGGGAGCAACTCTCCCGCCGCCCATCACCAACATCTGGCCGTTGAAGGTAAGCGCCACCGTCTCGCCTGTGGCCCTCGGTATGGGCGCTATCGAGCCGATGGTGTTGGCGACAGGGTTGAAGCTGAATGAGTTGGTCGTGTCGATCACCGTGCCACCAGAGAAATCCGATGCCCCCGCCAGGTAGATGATGCCACCTATGGAGCATGTAGGTGCGTACATAACCCCTTCCGGCGTGTTCACTTTCTGTGCCCACCTGGAGCCTGCGCCAGCAGTGGGGTCAAACTCCCATATCTGGTTGGTCGAGGCTACGTTGATGTCGAACCCGCCCAGTATATACAGCTTGTTGTTCGCCACTGCAAACCCACCAGGCAGGACTGTGCCTGTGCCATTGCCAGGCCAGTTGTCACTGGTGAGGGTGTCGATCGTATCCGTAGCCGGGTTGTAGCGGAAGACTCGAGCGGTAGCTGTAGCTGCGCCCGCTGCCGAACCTCCCACACAATAGATGTAGGGCGTTCCAGCGTCGCTGAGTACCCCGCAGGCCATGTTATTGACCTGGTTATCAGGGTAGGTGGCCGACTTGGTAGTCCAACTGTTGCTGGCCGGGTCATACTCGAACGGGTGAGTGAAATCGCTGCCCGCTACGTCGGAGCTGCGCCCGCCCATGGCGTAAAACTTGCCATTGGCCGGGAAATAATCGCCAACCGAGCGGACCGCGACACTCGGCATGTCCGGACCCCCTGACCAGCTGCACGGCGGCGTCGGCGTTGCCGTCGGCGTTGGCGATGCCGTTGGCGTTGGCGATGGCGTTGGCGTTGGGCCGCCTACAAAATTGAACTTGCCGATGCGTGTGTGCCAGTCGCCGTTTTGGGCATATTCGTTCACATGCCAGAAGTCCATGCCATTAGAGGGATCGACGTCTGTCCTCGTATAATCACCCCAGCGCGAGCCGAAAGTGAACGCACTGACTCCGGCAAACATGATGCCCTCTCCTTGCCCAAGGTTACCTGCCGGGTCGCCGGCAAGACGTCCGCCGTACCGGATAGAAGGGAAGATTGTCGTGCTGGAAGTGGAATAACCTATCACCATGTTACCATTTTCATCCACGGCAGTGCTGGGCATCCAGCGCCACAAACCATCGCCAGCATTATCCCAGCTCTGTTGTTGCGCCGCCGCGGCGGGGAAATTGCCGCCCGTGACATCGAATTGGTACCAACGAACTGCAGTCGGCCCGTTTGGATAATTCTCCATTACGGTCGAATCAGCCCAAAGCGATTCGGTGCCGCCGCGGTTCTGGTAAACAACGGGCGTCATGATCTTATCGCCCAGGGTATCCAGTTTGTACCGACGTTCCCTGCTGGGGCACGAGATCGCTGGTCGTATTGGTAAAGGCGTCAACGAACCCATTCACTGTGATCTCGGCATTCGGCGTGTGGTTGGCACCTACACCGAAAGTGGAATTTGCCGGGTTGGCAAAATCAACATGGAAAAATCGACCGTGGACTTGAGTTAAAGTCACGCCGCCGCTAGCCGGGCTGTCGATCGCCAGCACCATTTCATCTCTGCCGGCAGGCGGCGGAGCGCCCGTGCGTTGGGTCGCAGCAACAAAGCTATAGGAATCGCCCACGCCAGCGAGGCCGACAGTAAACCCGATCGCGTTCGCTGGACCACCAGCTAACATGCTGGCGCGGTCGAGCGCATAGGCCCGGACGCCATTAAAGGTCGTGGGGCTGCTAAACACGTTCATCGTCAGGAAATAGGCGTTTTGAGCCGGGCTTCCGCCAGAGTTCCATAACGCGAACTTCGGGTAGTCGCCGAGAAACGATGGGTTCCCGGGATCCACTTGCAGTGCGTAGAAAAACCAGCCGCCGCTGACGGGGTCGTTGGTCTGAGACACGGCAATACACTGGTAGAACGAGTTGCCCGGAAACGAGGGGAAGGCAAAGTCGCTTATGAGCCAGCGATCAGCGGTCTTATCGTAAAGAACGTAAGGATCTCCGTCGTTGAAGCTGGCGCAGGGAGTGCCAGCCAACGGGGCAAAGAATGTATTGTAGCCGGTCGGGCCCGCCAGGGTGTTTCCGCTTTTGTCAAAGATCTTGAACGTTTCGTTGATGGCTTCGATGTAATGATTCGGGCCGACATCGCCATTCGTTGTCCGGTGGCTGACAACCGCATGTATCGCCTATCCCCTCAAATGTGAACAGTGGCCCGGGCATCGCCGGGTTCGAGCGCGAGATATTGTTGAGTGCCGCCTGGACATACTTCAGGCCACCTGAGGCGGCGCTTGACTCCTCCGTCCCGAGGCGCGGATAGCGCGTCAGGCGTCTCTCTTCGAACTCCGCTTTGGGTGCGACATAAGGAAGGCTTCGCACGTCCTGATTCATACGGACTGGACCGACCATGCGCACGACGTCCGGCGTCTGTGTACCGGGAGCGTCCTGCGTCCCGTTGGAAGCACCGTTTTGTCGAGGCTGTTTTCCCTGGGCGAACACGTTCGAGAACGCGCCAAAACCAACCAGCGCCAGAAAGACGCCGGCCAGAAGGACGAACAGACCGATTAAGACGCGCGGATTAAAGAAGGCAGATTGAGACGATTTCTTTTTCATTGGATGGATCTTGGTTTTACGTGGCCGTTTAGCTGAAACACAAAAGGTATATCAACCAAACAACCAAAATGGTTTTTCGCGCTCTTTTTTAGGCAGAAAGGTGGAAGCACGTCAATATAAAAATCAAGAATTTTTGGCTTCCAACTTCATCGGTTTCCTGATGTCGCCGCACGACTCCCTCTGTTGTCATGTCGGCGCGGAGTCTTCCGCTGCCGCGGGATCAAACAATGATTCGGAAGTTTGAGCATGTCGCTCCGACGGAGCTTGATTTTCGAAACGCCCACTGCGCGATTTTACCAAGGCACGACCCGGCGCGATGACTATTGTGGTTGCAACGGCATCAGAGCGCCGCAGGCGCGGCAGGCTATAGTTTTCGCGACAGTGACTTCGCCAGGTTCCGGCATGGCCAGCAAATGACAAATGTTCGACTGAAATGACGAAAGAGCCCAGCCCTTCCAACCTCTTCCGTCCGCGCGCTCCAGAATCTCAAGATCACGCAAAGCTATGTAGAGTGCGAGCCGGCGCTTACCTCTAGCCAGCGGGGCCTTGCACGGTGTCGCCTGCAATGCAAAGGCGGCGCCGCTTGCGCGACGCCGCCTTGATTCAAGTTGCCTGCTTTGGATTCCCTACTGGCCGCCGCCGAACCTCACCGTCAGTTCGTTCGAACAGTTCATCGTGCCCTTATCGCACACCTTGTAGGTGTAGGTCCCCAGGGTCGTGAGCGTGTCGATATAGGTCCCGTTGTTCGGCACCCGCGCCAGTTGCGCTCCGTTGCGGTAGATGTCGACCTGAGCCCTGGTCGCACCAGTCCAGTTCAGACGCACCATCAGCCCCGAATTCGTCCGGCGCTTTTGGCCCGTGAGCACAATCTGTCCCGGCGTCGGAGTCGGCGTCACCGTCGGGGTTGGCGTCACCGTGGGTGTTGCTGTTGGTGTTGGCGTCACCGTCGGGGTTGGCGTTGGTGTCGGTGTTCCTTGGTTGCACAACCCTGTGATGGTCACCGTGTAACCTGGGCAACCTGCACCAGGCGTCACTTCGCTTACCACCACCACGAGGGTTTGACCGGCCGGAACCTCAACGTCGAACGGCTGATCCGGATTCGGGCTGCCGCCAGAATCTCCAATCCAGTTGGTGCAGAGGTTATTCGGATCGAAGCTCCCCAGGTAGGCACCGATAAAGATAAAGTTGGTGCCGGTGCACCCCGTGTTCGTATCGATCGTCACGCATTGAGTCGCGCCGGTGGTGTTAGTGAACATGTAATCATCGTAATGACGCGGAGTTGGATCACCAAAGATCCCACATGTCGTACTCGCCGGACACGTTTGCGGAATACCGCTGCGGAAGAGGCGATCAGTCTGTGTCGGATCGCCCGCGTCGATGCTTCCCATTACTACGATGGGAGTGCAGGACGGCGTCGCCGTCGGCGTCGGTGTCGGCGTCGGCGTCGGTGTCGGTCCGCCGTTCGAACGATGATATACCTCAGCGAGGAACTGGAAGGTTGCTCCGTTTATGCCGCCTACGCTCCAGATGTCCCCATTTCCGAAGAACCCGGCCTGGTTCGCCTGACGGTTAGGCGCTGGCAGGTTAGGTGGCGACATTACCCAGGTTCCCCCAGGCCAGCTCCCCACATCGACCTCATCCACCTCGTTGGTCGAGTTGAAGAAGTTACCATCATTGTTCAAATCCCCGCCCAACGCATACAACTTGTTCGTTCCCGCATCGTAGGCCAACCCAAAGTCCGCTCTCCCCATGGTGAATGCCGGGCCAGTTTGCCACACCCCGGGCGCTGAACTCATGTCCAGACGCGTTGTGGTGGTCAAACCAGTGGGCCCACCACCTGTCCAGCCGCCCACTACGTAGAGGTACTGACCCACCTGCTGGTAGCCTGCGAGCAGGTAGCCATTTGGCGCTGGCGTCCCGGACGACCACGTATTGGTGGCTACGTCATACACCCAGACCGCATTGGTAAAGCCAGTTGTGCCGCCTGCCAGAAACACCTTGCCATTGAAAGCGCCCGATGCGGAGCCATAGTCATCTCCATTGGGCGTGTTAGCCAACGACGTCCAAGTGTCCGTGGCGATGTTGTAGGATGCAAAGCCGTTGCCGGTGTCCCCCTGCGCGCAGTAGACAATTCCTGTAGGGTCCATCAACGAACAGGTGGGTGCTTCACTGGTGAAGGGCATCGGTGCTCGGGATTGCCAGGTTCCGCTGGCGATGTCCATCCGGTTGACGGCGCTCGTTTCGGAGCCGTTATCCACACCGCCGAAGACGTAGAAGTGGGTGGCTGTCTGGGCGAACCCATAGCGCACGTCGGTCGTCGGGTACGGCGTGCCCAGCGTCCACGCGCCTACAGCAGGTTGTGAGGGCTGAGCCCGCACCACCAGCTGCGGCTGGTCGTTTGGAAGAAGATTGGTATTCGGTTTGGCCGGAGCATGCGTCCCGGAAAGCGCACCGGGCACTGACGACGCGGCATGCCGCACATTGGCAGCCACGCTTCGCTTGCCGCCGTTTCCTTGCCCCAGCGCAAGGGGAATCACGATTAGACCAAGCAGACTGAGCAGAAACGCACCTCGAAACAGATGCGTCCTAATGGTAGCAGGTTGTTTATTCATTTTGGATTTGTCCTCTTATTTTTTTGTTTTCTTTGAAATTTTCCCGCGAAAGCCCATTTTTACTCTCTTATACTCCTGGCGCGCGCCTTTTTTTAGTGAGGAGCGCGAACGAGTGTCAAGCTTCTTTTGAAGTTTCTTGGGATATTTCCTGCGTCTCATCCTGAAGGGATTTGCAAATGGCCAGCGGGAATGTTTCGCGCTTCGCCCGGCCCCGGGCTGGCCGGTAATTGACAACTGTCGACTGAAATGATGAAAGAGCCCAGCCCCTCCAACCTCTTCCGCCCGCGCACTCCAGAATCTCAAGATCACGCAAACCTACCGACTCAGGATCATCGAGTCCCGGCTGCAACGGCGTGGTAAATCAGCCGAAGCCAGCCAGGGGAACAAAGGCTTGGCCACGCGCGAAAAGAACTTTGTTCTCTTCCTTGCCTTTTGTTCCGGATTGTTAAAGCCCCCCGTAGTAGTGCGAGCCGGCGCTTGGCGCTTAGCGGTAGCCAGCGGGCATTGTTGTACGGCACTGGCGGCAAAGCAGAAAGGCGGCGCCGCTTGCGCGACGCCGCCTTGATTCAGTTGCCTGCTTTTGATTCCCTACTGGCCGCCGCCGCCGAACCTCACCGTCAGTTCGTTCGAACAGTTCATCGTGTTCTTGTTGCACACCTTGTAGGTGTAGGTCCCGAAGGTCGTGAGCGTCTCCGTATAGGTCCCGTTGTTCGGCACCCGCGCCAGCGGCGCTCCATTGCGGTAGATGTCGACCTGGGCCGTGGTCGCACCACTCCAGTTCAGACGCACCAATAGCCCCGAATTCGTCCGGCGCTTTTGGCCCGTGAGCACAATCTGTCCCGGCGTCGGAGTCGGCGTCACCGTCGGTGTCACCGTGGGCGTGGTGTTGGCGTCGCGGTTGGCGTCGCGGTTGGTGTTGGCGTCACCGTCGGTGTTGGAGTTGGCGTCGGATTGCACTCTGGTATCTCGTAAGTGCGCGAGACGTTCTGCGGTGGCGCGGCATTGCAGAAGTCCTGGGTATAGAACCCATTCCCTGAATCTCCTTGGACGCCGCCAGTATCCGTCCCAGTAACACCAGCGCTCGCACCGTAGTTCACATCGAAACGCAAGGTCGAGTTATTCTCATACAGACGCACCTCAAAGTTCACCGTGCTTGCGTTGTTGGCAAATTCCACCGCGTGCCACTCGATATTGAAGATACGGTTTGGCGCGGTGCCGGAAACTGAGGTGAAGATGCCGCAGCCGTTTGTCCAGGTCGAGCAGCCGCTCAGGCCTACGTCGGTGCGCAGATCGTGCCAGAGGCCGAAGATGGTGTAATCATACGGCCCGATATTAGGCGGTGCTGGCAGGCAGCTTGTAACGTAGCCGCCTGGCTCGTTGGGCGTCACAAAGTCGAGACGCCCGTTGGAATCAACGTTCACCGAGTTGTAGGTCTGATCGTATAGGTTGAACGAGAAAGGCAGGGCGACCGACGTATCGCAGTCGTCGCAGTGATTTCCCGTATCGGTCGTGCCTGGCACGATCGGATCGGTGCCCGGGGTTATGACGTACTGGCTGGGAGGGCAACCGTCTACGGTGTAGTTGCCCGAGAAAGCCTGGCCTGGATTACCAAATTGATCAGTGATCGCCCCGGCGGCAATGCTCGCTGTCAAGGCCCCCCCGAAACTCATACTCAGCGTGAATCGCGCAGTCGTGTTTGAGTTGATGACGCTAACCCCGGTCACGGTGGCGCCAGTATTGCCGCTCAGCATCAGATCGCTTGTTTGGACTGATGCCGGATCAACAGCTTCGTTGAAGTTCACGTCATACTGGTATGTGTTCGGCGCGGGCGGTTCGAAGGTGCCACCAACAGCGGGGACAGTCGTCGTCACCTGAAGTAGGGTGGCGTCATAACGGAACGTGCACATGAACTCCAAATTTCCGTCGCCGCCCAAATCATTAAAGGCACCGGCAGGAATGTGCATCGTTTGCACACCCTGCGTCGTCACGGGCGTGCTATTGAAGTGGAAGGTCATCGTCGTCGTGCCCGGCGTGTAGACAACGCTATTCGCCGCAATTCCGTTCACCGTGAAATCACTTCCTTGGAGAGTGGTCGGATCCACGGGGTCGGTTACGTTGACAACGAAGTCAGTTGGCGTGGTGGAGATTATGCTGCCGCAGGCCGGGTCGGTACTGGTCACGCCAAAGCCCGCCAGATCCCTGTCGGTGAAGGCATCTTGCTGGGATGTGCCGTTGATGGTCACGCGCCCGTCAGTCCACGAACTAAGGTTTTTCGTGGTTATGGCCGAGCCGTAATCGTAGTCGCCCGCATAGGTTGGTTGAATGCCCGGGTCGGGTTGCGACGGCAGAGGAGTGACTACGTCGCTAAACTCCATGTCGGGCAACCAGGTCGCGCCATTGTCGTTAGACTTGCGCGACCACATTCTGTAGCACGGAACAGCTGGGTTACCAGCCGTGCAGCTGGTGCTTTCGCGTGCGTCATACCAAGTGGCGAAGACGACGCCGGTCGGGCTGACCGAGATGTTAGGCTGCCACTGAGGACGGGTGGTCGAATCGGTGTTCAACTTGAACGGTGCGCCAAAGGTCACGCCGCCGTCGGTCGAGCGGATGTAATAGACGTCGCCAGCGTCAGCACCGCTACCGTGCTGCGCATAGACCAGGTGAACCACATTATTGAAGGCAGCCGGCTCACCCCAGCCCTCGTGCCGCCAGTAGCCACCGAAATCGGAAAACATGCAGGCGAAGTAACCGACAGCCGTGACGCCTGGTCCGGGAAAGCTCGGGCCGGTGTAGGTGTTGGCCCAGGTCATGCCACCGTCGGTGGACTTGTACATGTGGTTGATGTTGTTGTGCGGGAAGCCGCCACCGCCTTCGTCCATGCCGGCAACGTACACGTTCCCGTTGCCCGAAAGGTCGCCCGTGATCTGGACGTCGCGGATGAAGGGAGTGCCGGTGGTGACCTGAACGGGGTGCCAAGTGGTACCGTTGTCGGAGTAGGTGACGTAGAGGGCACCGCCCCCGACATTGAAGTCGTTCCAGGAAACGTACATCCTCCCGTAGTGTGGGCTGGCCGGGTCATTGTCGGCCCAACCGGACTCGCGGTCGGCACTGCTCTCACTGAAAACGCAGTAATGGCTCCAGCTAGTGGGATCCGAAGGAGTGGCGGACTTGTACCCGCCGAGGCCCTGACCGCCGCAGGCGGCGTCAAGCCAGACCGTGTACCAGATCCCCTCTGACTTGTGGTACATAATAACGGGGTCGCCTAAGGTATTGGAGAAGGGGCTCTGACCGCTTGCGTTGGTGACGCGGGTGAAGGTGGTGCCACCGTCGGTGGAGACCGACGCGCCGGAGATGTTGATCGGGCTTTGATTGCGGCCACGTGAGTCGTTGTAGGCGACGACTACCTGGTTGGGGTCATCTGGATTAGCCGTGGTCATTGTCTCCGACTGGGTAACATTGGGAAAGGTTTCGGTACCGGTGATCAGGTCGACGTCGGCGGCGCCATACGCCAGCGGGTTCAACAGCTTTTGGACAAGCTGACCGCCGAAACCGACAAAGGAAGTCGCAGTAGGCGAACCGCCAGACGACGCGCCGCAAGCAATCATGATGGCTCCAGCCCGGAGGTTTTCCTGCCGATCGATGCCCAGCTGGTGAAGCTTTGAACAGTCAAATCCGTTAGGAACGAGCGGGTCCTGCGAGTTGGTGATAATTTTTGGCTTTTTTACGACGTTGGCAGCGGTTGCGGAAAACATGCCAAAGCCAACGAGCGCCAGAAAGACGCCGGCCATGACAATAAACAGGCCAACTAAAACGCGAGGATTAAAGAAGGCGGATTGTGAAGCGGATTTCTTTTTCATGGATGGATATGATGTGGATGGAATTTGATTTTCAACGAGCGCTCATAGCAAGAATGCCAAAAACGCCTCAACACTTTTCTTTTTTTGTTGTTTTTTCGCTGTGCAATTCACGGCGTTTTTACTTGAACGCGTGAACGAATGGCAAGCTTTTTTAGCTTACTTTTTTGTAACTCTTCTTAAGAGACCCGCGAATTGCCTCGCATTTCGTCCCCGGAGAACTCGATCCACCCAATGCGAAGGCGGAACGCGTTGGCAAGGTAATTCCCGAAGCTTCAAGGCTGACCCTGCGGGTTTATCCGCTCGGGGCACGGGTCGCTTTGAACGTGCCGTGCTTTGAGGATTGACCTCCAATGAGGGAGGAGAATTCGACCTCGCCATTGATCGAGCCATCTGGTTCAAATTTTCCCTTGAACAGCAACGTTCCCGCGTCGCGCCCGACGTTGCCGATCAGAAATTCCACTGGTCCTGAAAACGTCACCGAGTTTCCTTCACCCTTCGTCCACTTTGCCTCCGAAGGCTTGCCGGACCCCCAGACCTTCGATCGCGGATCGAGCAACAAGAAAGAACCTTTTCCGGCGCCTTGAGCGTCAAAGCGCAATGAACGGCTCTCGCCATTCATGAACGTGATATCCACCTTCCAACTGCCGATCATGTTCGGAGATTGTGCGTGGGCCAAGGCGGCAATGCATGTTTGGGCTACCACGATCAGAATCACACGCCAAGCAATGACGAAGCATGAATGTCGATTGTCAAAAGGAGCACCCGTCTTCAGTCGGTCCGGCGACCTGCGGTGTGCTTGGCAAGGCTTGAATGCCCAGGAACCGGCCTCAAGATCCTTCGTCATTTGGCCATTCATCATTCCTTCGAGCTTCGCCATTCGGATTTCGTCATTCTCTGTCGGGCCACGTCCAAATGTTGCACGCCTGCCGGGCAAGATGAAGACGTTTTTTAAACTTTGATATTTCCTGGCCCTGGGCAAAAAGGGTTCGAGCGGCGAACGAGGCGCCAGCGTGTCGATTTCCTCGGCCTCGCCTCCGGGGGGCCGGCAGGTGTGCTAGTCAAAAATTTGGGCGCGCCACGTGATTTTCCGTTCTAGTTTCCTGGCGGTTTCGAACCAAATGATTTCGCGCAGGCAGATTGTTTCCTTTCCGGCCGAGTTGCTCTGCGCCGGCATGGTTTTTGTCACGACGCTTTTGCTTTATGGCTGGACGCTCGCTCCAACGGTCACTTTGATCGACAGCGGGGAGTTGATCGTGGTCGCTCATGGCCTTGGGGTCGCACACCCACCCGGATTTCCGCTCTGGGTTATTCTTGCCCATCTCGCGTCGCTCGTACCTCTGGGAAACGTTGCCCAGCGGATCAATTTTTCTTCCGCTCTGTTTGCTGCGCTTGCATCCGCAACGCTCACTCTTGCCGTGGCGGAACTAATGATTACCTCTTCGTATTTCACCGTGCCAAAGGGAAGGGGAAAGCGCGCACAGCGGCGCAAAAAACCTGCGGCCCATGCCCCCTGGGAAGGCAAGGACGATGATTCAGGCGTCGGCCGGCTCCTGGTGCTTGCTCCCGCGATCGGCGTCGGCTTGCTCATGGGATTCTCGCGGACGCTTTGGTCTTATGCCACGATTGCCGAGGTTTATACTCTTAACACGCTGCTCATCTGCGTTATTTTCTTTCTGATGCTCCGATGGCGGCGCGGCATCATCGCAGACAGAAGGCGGGTTGGCGTGCCCGTGGAAAATAGGCGCCGCGCGCCCGCAGACACTGCACACGACGTTTTTCTCTATGGGGCTGCGCTCGTCTTCGGTCTCGCGCTGGGAGTCCATCATGTCACCGTGGCGCTGATACTTCCAGCTCAGGCCGTCATCGTTTACAGAACGGAGGGCCTGAAATTCTTTGGGAGCAGACGACTGGTTTATGCCGCATTGATCTCAGTTTGCGCTTTGGTGGCTGTTTATAGCTACCTGCCATTTGCAGCAGCACACACGCCGGTCATTAACTGGGGCAATCCGCGCTCGCTGCAGGAAATTTGGTGGCACGTCACGGGCCGGCAGTATCAGGTGTTCCTCTCCTTTACGCCGGAGAACATGGGAGAGCAGTCTCTGGAATTCTTTAAGATGCTCTTGCGCGAATTCGGCTTGTCCTGGCTGCCATTGCCGCTCGTCTTCGCTTTCGCGGGCTTCCGTAACGCTTTCAAACGGGACCGCACAGCTTTTTGGTTTCTCTCGTTCATCGTCATTGCGGACTGGGCTTATGCGTTCAACTACGAAATCGCAGAGGACAAGGATGCATACTATCTGCCGGCATTCCTTGCGATCGCGATTGCCGCTGGCTTCGGCATCCGTTGGCTGATTCAGTTGACTGTATCCAAGCGGATCCTGATTGGAAGGTCTTACCCCATCGCTGCGCTTGCCGTCCTGCTCATGCTCGCGATAGCACTTACGGGGAACTGGCCCTTCAACAATCGGAGGCATTACTTCATTGCGCATGATTATGTAGAAAATCTCTTTCGTTCGATCGGGCCTGACGGCCTCTTACTGACGACCGACTGGCAGGTCGCATCGCCGATGTTCTATGCGCAAGAGGTGGAACAGCGCCGGTCCGACGTGAAAGTTGTGGACATCAATCTCCTGCGGCGCTCGTGGTATTTTGATTATCTGAGACACGCTTATCCTGGTTTAGTCGAGCGATCGCGCGATAAAATTGACGCCTTCGTTGCGAACCTAAGAGAGTGGGAGCGCGATCCTCAAGCTTTTGCCACGAGTGAGGCGCTTACTCGAAGGATTACGGCGGCGTTTGAGGAGATGATTCAGTCAATGGTGACGAACGAGAATCATGTCGGGCCGGTTTATATCACGAGAGACTTGCTATTCAACGACGGCGCTGATCGGGAATTGACCATGTGGCTTACTCAAAACTATCAGCCTGTTCCGCAGGGACTCGTCTTCAACCTTGCGAAGGACCAGAGCTTTCACGACTCGCCTGACGTGCGTTTGCAGATCCGTGGTCTGGCTGACGGCGCCCTGCGGTTTGAGAAAGATGACGTAGTAAGACTAAAGGTGCTCCCGGTCTATATCACCATGCTGATCAATCGCGGGCGGTATCTCGCCTCATTCAATCGGCACGAACGCGCCATTGCTCTCTACAGGCAGGCGCTCGCGCTCGATCCCGAGCTCGCCGCAGCGCGACAAGGGCTCGCGGAAAGTACGGCTAAACTGTCGACCCGAATAATAATAATAATGGCTGGTCGGAGAGTCTGGTTACCTCCCCGGGCGGGTCTTCTCAAATCGGAAATTCTCCGCGAATAACTTGCCCGCGAAAGACTACCCTGGATTGAGAAAGCCAGCGGGAACTCGCAAAGTCTCTCGCGAGTTCCCGCATGGCTGCTACAGCATTCTCTACTGGCTGCCGCCGCCAAACCTCTTCGTCACTTCGTTCGAACAGTTCATCGTGTTCTTGTTGCACACCTTGTAGGTGTAGGTCCCGAAGGTCGTGAGCGTGTCTATATAGCTCCCGCTGTTCGGCACCCGCGCCAGTCGAGCTCCATTGCGGTAGATGTCGACCTGGGCCGTGGTCGCCCCACTCCAGTTCAGACGCACCATCAGCCCCGTATGCGTCCGGCGCGATTGCGCCGTGAGCACAATCTGTCCCGGCGTCGGGGTCGGCGTCACCGTCGGCGTTGGCGTTGGAGTGGGCGTCGCGGTTGGTGTGGGCGTAGGAGTTGGTGTTGGGGTAGGTGTGGGTGTTGGAGTTGGGGTCGGTGTTGGCGTTCCGCAAGGGTTTGGGAGGACACTGCTCTCCACGATGTTCGTGTCGCCGCTAACGCCATCAAACCCCGTTACGACCAGCAAAAGGTTGCCGATTGCTGTGCCGCCGGTGAAAGAATGTGGCACATTCGTATTCGGTCCGCTGCTCCAGCTATTGCTAGTCGTGTCGTAGATGTAGGTGCTGGTGTAAGAGATGGCTGGCGCCCTCATCGAAGCTGCAATACGCTCTTGCCGCGTGGCTGAGACACTAATGTCCGGGTTACCTCCACCGACCAGGTAGGTATTTGTGCCAACGCTACCTGAGGCTGGCCGATAGATGGGAACCGGCACGTTCGCCATCTGCGTCCAGGTATCGGCGTTGATGTCGTAGCGGTAATGAATCGTCGATCCAGTTCCGTTATTCCAAGTACCTGCGACGTAAATGTTTTGGCCCACAATGCTATATCCAGCGCCGCCAATCGGCACGGGAATGTTTGTGCGTGAGGTATTCCACGTGTTGGTGATTGGGTCGTACTCCCAGGTGGTACTAGTTTCAACAAAGTTAGAATCAAAGCCACCGATAACGTAGATTTTGCCGTTGGCACCGTAATACGCCGCGCTGGCAAAGTACCGCGCACCAGGCATGGGAGCACCCGTGGTCCAGGTGCCACTAGCGATGTTGTAGACCTGGAGGACGTTCGATGGAGTGAACGTACTATCAAGGCCGCCGAAGACGTAGATCGAGTTGGTATTCGCAGCGTAAGCCGACGGGGCATCATAGAAGGCACCTGGGATGTTCGGCAGCGGCGTCCAGGTGTTGGCACCCGGATCGTATTGGTTAAACTGATTGCTCGGGCCGCCGAGGCTGGCGTCATAGCCACCCACGGCGTAGCCGAAGGTGCCGTTGCTCGACACGGAAACTGATTCGGAGATCAGTGGATAGTTAGCCACGATTGTCCACGGGCCGGGTGTACCGCCTGGCGTGCACGTCGGCGTCGGCGTGGGCGTTACCGTTGGCGTGGGTGTCGGAGTTGGTGTAGGCGTCGGTGTTGCGCCTACTGCGGCCAGGATATCGACCCGGCCCCATCCATAGACGTTGTTTGGCGGCCCCGCATCACCACACTGGGTAGAAGCGATAAAATGAGCCGCGTCATCCAAGGCTGTCCGACTCGCATCGATTTGGTTTTGCAGGCTTGGAATGGCCGACCAGAGCAGGGCCATTGCCCCGGCGATATGCGGAGTCGCCATTGACGTACCGCTGGCAAAGGTATAGGCGCTATCGGAAGTGTTGCTGGCCGAGCGAGTGTTTGTGCCCGGAGCGGTGATATCCGGTTTTATCCGGTTGCTTCCATCAACAGTGATGGGACCGAGGCTGCTAAAGGAAGCAATGGTATCGGTGCCGGTGTTCAGCGCTCCGACTGTGTAGGAAGCCGCATAAATGCCGGGCGGATCTGTCACAGTGGAACAACTTGGTCCGGAGTTTTGCGCCGCGGATACCATCATAATGCCAGCAGCGGCTTGTGCTTCAACAGCGGCTTGCAACGTGTCAGCCGAACAGCCTTCCGAAGTCGGACAACTCCAGGAGTTGATCGTAATATCGGGTGCTTTGCTCGGGTCGCCTTGTCCGCCGCCGACCGGGTAAGGGGCCAGGAAGAACTCCATGCACTCGATGTATCTGGCCGGTGTGCCATTGCCCTGGTCCATGTTACGGCAAGCGATCCATTTTGCGCCGGGCGCCATTCCAATCTGGTTGCCCATGCCATCGTCGCCGATCGCTGTGCCGGTGGTGTGGCTGCCGTGAAAGTAATCATCGCAAGGGAATGGTGAGTCGTTCCCGCAGGGGTTGCCGACGCTGTTATGGATGGAATCGTGCCAGTTGTAATCGTGATCGGCATTTTGCCCATCCCAGCCGCGGTAGTGAGGCTTAAGCGCGTTATGCGTCCACCGAACACCGGTATCGGCGCTCGCAATGACGATATTCTGTCCAGTGAAACCGAGCCCCCAGACGTCCGGAGCGTGGGTGTAAGCGATTCCCGGCTCGATCGTCGCCGGCGCCGCAGGTTGCAACGGCCCTTCCAGGTCCGGCCCCGGTGCAGGGAGCGAATTTTGAATGTGTGGGTTGCCCTCGATGCTGGCCACGTCCGGCCGAGCAGCCAGCGCCTCCGCGATCTCCCGGCTGGCCTTCACAAAAATTGCGTTAATGATATAGAAGGAACGATGCTCGATGCCGCGTTCACGCAGCCATTGCAGGATCGGCCCTTGCGTCGTCTGGCTTTTGGTCAACAGGGTGTTATACACGTAGCGTCCCTTCTCCGCCTTCGTCTGCAAGGTGGCGGCCTGGCTCAGGTCCGCTTGATCAGCCAGCACAACGAAAAATTCCGCCTGCTGGCCATTGGCAGTGTGATCGATCACCCACGGCGCGATCTTTTTTGCCGTCGCCTCCTGGTTAGGCGGTCTACCCTGGCTGGTGGCGCGCGAAGAGGCAATCGCGCCGAGCGCAGCTACAGCGGCTGCGGCCAAGAATAATGAGCAAAGAATACGCCGCAATCGCGACGGCGTGGATGTGCGGTTTGGGTGCGTGGTCATAGACCGGCCGTTGTATCTGCTTCCCGCGAGCGAGACAAGAAAATTCTTGAAAAATATTTCCCGTGCGGGATGGAGCGGGCGGCGTGGGTGCGGCGGGCGAATGGAAACGAAGGAAACGGAAGGCTTGCGCGCGAATGACGCAGATCAGGCTAATTCTGGTAATCGCAAAGCCGCAGGAACTACATCCTTCAATGATGATCGCTGGTGGAGGACGGCCGGGACCTGGATTTGAAAGTGGGCTTGGCGCGCGGTTGATCGACTCCGGGACCAAACAGCGTCGTAGCAGCCAGTTTACCAAGCTGGCAAAGGCTGTCGGTCCGAAGATGCTCGAAGAGCAGGAATCCTGAGGCGGAAAGCGCTAGGAAGAAGCTTCGGCGTTCTGAGATTTTCTGGCGATCAAGTCACCCAGGCTGCGCAGGCTCGCGAAGTTGTCGGCGACGAGTTCCTCATCTTCCACCCGAATGCCGCAATCACTTTCCATGAATGAAACCAGACGAATCAAACCGAGCGAGTCGATTTGCAGCGGTTCATCCGGGTCGGCCACCGGAGGCAGAGGGGCTCGGCTCTCGTTAATGTAGTCCTTGAGTTTCTGTGGTATCTCCATGTTCGATTTGTTTGTTTGAATTATTCCACACCAACCCGTTCGCGCTGAGCGGAAGCGGCTTCATCAATCCATTCCTCGGTCGTTTCAACAATTGAATCGGGCGCCCAGAGCGCGGCGCGCTCCGGATGATAGCGCGACCCGATCGGGATCGAGTAATCGTCCGCGTGGTCATAGTCGCGTTGGCGCTTAAGCATTTTGCGGAAATGTAGAATCCCTTCCGACGGCTGGCGTTCTGTCTCGTAAATGCGGCCTGCGAAGGCGTCGATCAAATCGCCGCGGTAGCGGTCATGCACGAAGACGGAGAAGGCAAACGGTTGTTCCCAAAAAAGATCGACCATGTCTTCCAAGTTATCCATCGCCTTCTCGCAAAAGCGCTGATGCGCATCGAATGGATTCGTCTGGTCGCGATCCTTCCCGTTGAGGTAGGCAACGACATGCGGAATGGCAAACTCCGCTTCACGAAGCGAGGCCATCAAACCAAAAGAAAAGATCGGATCGACGAAACGATGTGAATCCCCGATACAGATAAAACCCTTTCCGCAGAAGCCCCGTACCTGGTAAGAATAATTGGGGATAACATGGACGTTTTCCACGTACTCCAGGTCCTCGGTACGACGCGCGAGTTCCGGATTAATCTTCGGCAGGTAGCCGCGGAAAAATTCATCCGGCGTCTGCTTATGAGCGACAAATTGCGCCGTCGGCACAACCAGGCCCAGACTAACGACTTCCTTGTCGACGGGAATGAACCAGGACCAGTGATACTTCTTCTGGTAAAAAATGAGGGTATTGTCTTTTGCCGTTTCCCCTGAGGTTCCGCTGTCGCGGATGGCCCCTTTGACATGCGCGAAGAAAGCGATCTGCTTGTCGTAGCTGCCGAGATATTTCGGCCCGGTTACCTTTTGATTGGCCAGGAACGTTGCCATTCCAGAACAATCCAAAATGACCTCTGCCTCGATCTCGTCGATACTCTCGTCGGGCCGTCGTATCACGACACCGCGCACGGCGCCATCATCGGTGAAAAGTACGTTTGTCGCTTTCGCCCGCACCACGGTAGCCCCCCGCGCCCGGGCTTCCCCCAGCATCATCGCGTCGAAATCGCTGCGCCGAACCTGCCAGGTAAAGCCGGGATGCAAATTCCAGTTTTCGTCGCGCCCGGCTACCGGAATAAACCAACTGCTGGTCCCGAACACTCTCACGCCATGCTTCACCGGGAATTCGCGTTTCAACATCTCTTCCCCAAGCCCCAGACGACCAAGCAGCGCGCCAGCCTCTCCCGTCATGGATTCGCCAATGTGGAATCGGGGAAATTCCTCCTGTTCGACGATAATCGGCTTGATTCCTTCTTTAAGCAGGAACATCGCGGCCGCCGAGCCGCCGGGGCCGCCGCCGATAATTATGACCTCAGTTTTCATCGTACAAAAATTTTTGGAAGTGTGTGTTTCTGGCGGGTCTCCAACCTTCTCCAGAGCATGT
>CAWAIY010000006.1:0-84683 GCA_963782205.1 uncultured Verrucomicrobiae bacterium
TCAGGACGAGATGGTCCTTCGTGATCTCGATCAACTTGGTCCCGATCAACACTGCCGGCCGGGACGCGATCGAGGGAGGACATGGCGTAGGAATAGTTCAGCACATCGCCTGTCAGCGACCAGCGGCCGGCGAACTTCCATGTGAACATTCCCTTGCGCTTCACCTCGCCGGCAAAGTGTGCCGTCCTTCCGCAACGTGTAAGTGCAGCTTTGATTTTGATCGGCGTAGCGCCATCGGCCGATCAAGAGATGGCCTTTGAACGTATCTGCGGACGCAAGCAGTGGAGCGAGGAAAAGCGCGATTAGCGCGGAAGCAATTCTCATCAAGCAAGTGGGTGCGGGTTCCAACGCCGCAAGCTCAGCCTCGATTTCCCAAGGGCAAATCGCGAACCGCTCGACTCGACCTGGTTCGCGGATAATCCCGCAAGAAGCCGAGGTGCTCGTGTTTCCTTACGGCCTTCCTGCAACCCAGGCCGCGAGGACGAGGAAGACGGTAGTGACCCCGGAGAATATGACCGGCACCATAAAGGGGGCGAGGAGATCGCGATAACTGCTGATTCGCCTTATCGGTCACAAAGGAGAAAATCCGGCTTGCCTTAAGGGCTGGCCGACGTTGCTGGTTCGGTCTTTGGCGGAGAATGCAGCTGTGGCTCGACCACCAAATCTATCGCCGTGTTCGCCTTGTCCGTCGGGATCCGTTTGGCGTGAATAAAATCGGTCCCTCCGGCGACGATGTAGTCCATTTCATCCGAGGGGCCTTCGCCGACGATTGCATATTGCGGTTTGATAGGATGAATCGCGCCGCAAGCTTTGGAATCCAATCCGGGTGGGTGGCAAGATCACCCAATTCCCCCAAAATCTCGTTCTTGCCAGAATCGATCCCATGAAAGGTGCCGTCATCACGGAAGTCAAAAATGGTTCCATCTGTTGCCAGCCAGGCTCCGACCAGGGCATGTTTTGGCTTGTTCGCTTCCTGCGGTGGAGTTTGGAAGTCGCAGGACGAAAAACTAACGAGGGCCAGCGATGTTAGCGCGAGTATTAGCGTGGGCCTTAGCATGTGGGCAATATCTCTGAATCATCAGCCATCATCGGCCGGCAAAGACCTGCTTAAAGTTCCAGCCGTTCCCGATTTTTCTCGCAGGTTCATTGGGTAGCGACAAGCAGAAAAGTTCGGAGCCTGCTGTCTGATGATGCGGAAAAAAGACAGGATCCGCGGGATGAACTCGATTTGCCTGCAGGCGGGTCCTTTCTCAATCCGTTCATCCTGTCCTGAATCACTTTGCACAAGGAAGCGACGGCGCGCTTCCCTCCACGGACGTGGTGCGACGCGGGGCAGGCGGCCAATCTTGGACGAGCGGCCGTAACGGATGCGACGCAACGGCCGGGCTTTCCAACCCGTCCCTCCGAGTTGACGGAAGCGTGGGATTCGCTCAGGTCGTAATCGTGTCGACCGACCAGGCGCCTGAGGACGCGCGGCCTCTCCATCTCGGCTCTCTTCGCCGGCTCAAGTGGTGGGTTTGGTTCACGGAGGTGATCCACCAGAGCGATCTCCAGATCACGCTAGTCTGGGCGGGCCTGATTGGGTTCGGCGGCGCGCTCACTTCGATCGGGTTTCGTTTTCTGACCAGCGAGGTGCACAAGGTGATGATCGGCAGCTCGACTCCCGGCCTGGTGGAAAGCTTCATGGAACTCTCGTGGCGGGCGCGTTTGACGATCCCGGCGATCGGTGGGTTGCTCGCGGGACTCGTGCTTTTCTTTGGGATGAAGTGGCGGGGCAACGTCACGACGGCCGATTACATGGAGGCCGTGGTGCTGGGCGACGGGAAAATCTCCACCCGGCGTAGCCTGGTGAAATGCCTCTCGGCCATGTTCACGATCGCTTCGGGCGGATCGATTGGACGCGAAGGTCCGCTCGTCCAGTTGTCGTCGCTCGTGGCGTCGATCGCGGGACGCTGGCGGCATTGGTCGACGCCGCGTCTGCGGTTGCTCGTCGGTTGCGGCGCGGCGGCGGGTATCGCCTCGGCTTACAACGCGCCGATCGCGGGAGCGCTCTTCGTTGCCGAGATCGTGCTCGGCTCGGTCGCGATGGAGATTTTCGGTCCGCTGGTTTTCGCGTCGGTTGTCGCGACGCTGACGGTACGCGCTTTTATCGGGAGCGATCCGATCTATGCCATCCCGCATTTTCGGCTCAACTCGAACTGGGAGATCGGCCCGTATGTGCTCCTCGGGCTTTTCGCCGGGCTGGTGGCGCCGTGGTTTCTGCGGCTGCTGAACGCGAGCGAGAATCTGGCCGGCCGGCTGCGCGTGCCGGTTTTCCTCAAGATGCTGGCGGGCGGTTTGATCGTGGGTGTGCTGGCGGTGTTTCACCCGGAGGTGTGCGGGAACGGCTACAGCGCGGTGAACATGATCCTGGCTGGCCATTGGGTCTGGCAGATCGTGGCCATGATACTTCTCAGCAAAGTGCTGGCGACGGCCGCGACCTTCGGCTCGGGCGCGGTCGGCGGCGTCTTCACGCCGACGCTCTTCGTCGGCGCGAGTCTCGGGTATTTATTTGGAGTTGCGGCGGCCTCCCTTGGCCTAACGATCAACCCCAGCGCTTTCGCACTCGTCGGGATGGGCGCGTTTCTCGCCGCCACGACCCACGCGCCGATCATGGCCATCATCATGATCTTTGAACTGACCCTGGATTATCAAATCATCCTGCCGCTCATGCTCGCCTGCGTGGTTGGTTATTACGTTTCGGTGAGCTTCGAGAAGCGCTCCATTTACAGCGAAGCGTTGAAGCGCAAAGGGGCAGGGGATTACCGCTATCAACTGGCCGAGCTGCACGTGCGCGATCTGATGAAGCCGGACCCGTTGACCGTGTCGCCGACCGCGCGTTTTGCGGAGATCGTGCAAAAGTTCATCGCCAACCGATTCAATTACCTCTACGTGACGGAAGAGGGGCGCTTTGTCGGGGCGATCGCTCTGCACGACATCAAGAACTACCTGAACGCGCCGGAGCTGGCCGAGCTGGTCATTGCTGGCGACATCCTGCGCGAGGACTTTCCGATTATTCAACCGAGCGCGACCCTGAACGAAGCGCTCGACCGTTTCGCGCGGCATCAGGGGGAACGGTTGCCGGTAGTGACGAATCAGGGTGCGAATCGCCTGGTCGGGACTCTGGCCAAGACGGACGTGATCCTTGCCCTCGCTGGGAGCGGGCGCCGGGGCGGAGCTGATCCGGCGAAGGCAACCTGACGATGCCTAACGAGCTGCGGCCGAAAGCAGGGCAGGGGAAGTGGAGGAAAGGATGAAGGCAGAAGGATGAGGGAGGAAAGGGAGCCCCGCTCCGGCGGAGTGATTGCGCGCTATCGCGCGTATTTGCCGGTGAGCGATGCGACCCCAGTGGTGTCGTTAGGCGAGGGCGGGACGCCGCTCATCTTTTCGCCGCGCCTGAGCGAGAAGGTGGGACGCGGCTGCGACGTTTTTGTAAAATACGAGGGCCTCAATCCAACCGGCTCGTTCAAGGATCGCGGGATGA
Organism: uncultured Verrucomicrobiae bacterium; assembly: GCA_963782205.1. GTDB lineage: Bacteria > Verrucomicrobiota > Verrucomicrobiia > Chthoniobacterales > UBA10450 > Palsa-1392. The sequence goes on from CAWAIY010000006.1 coordinate 3,524, forward strand.
CGGTGGCCGTTTCCAAAGCCTTGGAACGCTGTGCGAAGACATTGATTTGCGCATCGACCGGTAATACCTCCGCCTCCGCCGCCGCATATGCCGCGCGCGCGCGGCATGCGCTGCGCGGTCGTTCTGCCGGCGGGAAAGATCGCGAGCGGGAAGATGGTGCAGGCGTTTGCCTACGGCGCAGACGTAGTGGCGATCGAGGGGAATTTTGATCAGGCGCTCGAGCTCGTCAGAGCCCTCGGGACACGCGATGATTTTGCGATCGTCAACTCGATCAATCCCGATCGTATCGCCGGGCAAAAGACGGCCGCATTCGAGATCGTGGATGACTTGGGCGACGCGCCGGAGTTGCATCTGCTGCCGGTTGGGAATGCGGGAAATATCACCGCGTACTGGGCGGGCTATGAGGGGTATCAAGCTGCGGGAAGGGCGATGCGGTTACCCCGAATGATCGGATTCCAGGCGGCGGGCGCAGCGCCAATCTTCCACGGGAAAATCATCGCGAGGCCGGAAACGATCGCGACTGCCATTCGGATCGGAAATCCGGCCAGCTGGGCGCAGGCGAATCGCGCGCTGGAGGAATCGCGTGGCTTGATCGATATCGTCACTGACGAAGAGATTCTCGAAGCGCAACGCTGGCTGGCGAGTGCGGAAGGAATTTTTGTCGAGCCGGCCAGCGCAGCTCCGATCGCGGGTTTACTTCGCGCCTGCCGCTCTGGGGCGGACGGTCACTTTGCGGCGGATTCCATTCCCGCGGGCAGCCGACTCGTTTGCACCGTGACTGGTCACGGGTTGAAGGATCCGGAAATCATTTCCTCCCGCATCAGGTTGCCGGCGCCAGTCGCGCCTAACGAATCGGAAGTCTTGCGCGCGCTCGAGCAGACACAGAGTTGACAGTTTCTCGAGAATGGGGAAAACGGATGGCGCGATCACGCCGTCAGGCCGGGGCGGTTCTGATCTCACCTGCAACGCCTTCGTCACCACGGAGGCCGATTTCATATCCGGCGTTCGAAAAGTAAATCAGATATCAGATGGAATTCAGCGCGCGTGACTTCTTCGAAACCCTCGGCGTTACCTTCGCGGCGCTGTTTCCAATTGTGAATCCGCTGGGCTGCGCTCCGATCTTTTTCGGCCTCACTCACAAATACCCTCAATCCGCGCAAAAGGTCCTGGCACACAAGATCGCGGCCTACGGCTTCGCGCTTCTCCTGATCTCGGCGCTCTTCGGCAGCGAAATTCTGGCCTTCTTCGGTATTTCTCTTTTCGTAGTGCAGATCGCAGGTGGTTTGGTCGTAGCGGTAACGGGTTGGAATCTCCTCAATCAGCCAGAGGATGATTCTTCGGCAAACCGTGCACCGGAAACGCTCCAGGATGCGCTCGATCACGCCTTTTTCCCGCTGACACTCCCGCTTACGGTGGGTCCCGGCAGCATTTCCATCGCAATCACGCTCGGAGCCCATCTCAGATACCAGGCAGGCCCTGGCTTTGCCCACGGCTATCCTCGCCGATTTATCGCAGCCGCGACAGGCATGTTTCTCGTCTGCCTGCTGGTAACGGTCTGCTACGGCAATGCCGCGCGCCTCGTCCGGATGCTCGGCAAGTCCGGGACCAGTGTTCTAACCCGCCTCTCCGCGTTTATCCTTTTGGCCATTGGCGTCCAAATCCTATGGAACGGTTTGAGTGCCGGCATACCCCAGATCCTTGCACGGACGATCGCGCACTAAGGTCTTGTGTCAGAAGAAGCGAAACCGGCGCGTCGGAGTTGACAGCGTCGCGAGAATGGAGAAAACGGGGCGCGCTTTATCATGGGTTTGATTGTTCAAAAATACGGCGGCACTTCGGTCGGCAACGCGGAACGCATCCGTAAGGTCGCGGCACGCCTGATCGCAACGAAGCAAGCCGGCCATGACGTCGTCGCGGTCATCTCAGCGATGGCTGGCGTGACCGACGGCCTGATCAAACTCGCACGCGAAATGTCGCCGGAACCGAGCGTGCGCGAATTGGACGTGCTCCTCGCGACCGGCGAACAGGGCGCAAGCGCGCTCACCGCGATGGCGATCAACGCGCTTGGTGGAAAAGCAATTTCGTTAACCGGCGCGATGGCCGGCATCGTGACCGATGGCGTGCACACCAAAGCCAAGATCTCGCATATCTCTCCGCGGCAGATCAACGAATTGCTGGCCGAGGATTACATCGTGGTGGTTGCGGGTTTTCAGGGTCAGAGCACCGAAGGAGCGATTACGACGTTAGGCCGGGGGGGTTCCGACCTGACCGCGATCGCGCTCGCTGCCGCGCTTAAGGCGGACGACTGCCAGATCTTTACCGACGTGGACGGCGTCCACACCTGCGATCCGCGCGTTGTCGCGGAATCGAGCAAGATCGACGAGATCGCCTATGACGAACTACTCGAAATGGCAGGCGCGGGTTCCAAGGTAATGCAATCACGCGCAGTCGAGTTCGCGAAAAAATTTGGGGTTGGCTTCGAAGTTCGATCCAGCCTGAAAGATGAGGCCGGCACGAAGGCCAGGGAAGCGACACCCAGCATGGAGGATGTGGTGGTGCGCGGCGTCAGCCTCGAGCGCGACCAGGCCAAAGTCACGATCCGCGGTGTGCCCGACCGGCCCGGGTGCGCCGGACAAATCTTCTCCGCCATTTCCGGGGCGAATCTGAGCGTCGACATGATCGTGCAGAACGCTTCCAGCACCGGTACAACGGATTTGTCTTTCACGCTGCACCAGCACGATTTCGCCTTTGCCGAAAAAATACTCAAACCGCTCGTGCCGGAGATCGGCGCCTCCGCCATGACCGCGACAACGGGCGTGGCCAAGCTCAGCGTTGTCGGAATTGGGATGCGGTCGCACGCCGGGGTCGCCTCGAAGCTCTTTGCCTGTCTCGGCGAGGCGGGAGTGAATATTCAATTGATCTCGACCTCGGAGATCAAGATCGCGGTCGTGATCGACGAAAGAGAACTGGAACGTGCCGCCCGGGCTGTGCACGTCGCCTTTGGCCTGGCGCAGCCGAGAGTCGCTCCGGAAGCGACGGCCTAACGAGTCCGTTGGCAGGGCGCTCGCCCGTCACTGGACCTGCGTCACGTAAAATTCCGCGATCTGGCTGATCCGCATTCTCCAGCCGAACATACCGGCCTTCCAGACCGCCACGGCCGGATGATCCGCCCGCCCGCCGTAGTGTTCGTCCTTGTTCGCGAGTCTCCATTTTGAGCCGTCTTCCAGCAGAATAACCTGCCCGGGGTAGACGCCGTTCCAGAATCCGTCGATCCGGCTCACGATCAGGTTTGTCTTCTCCCGCGCCGCGCGCTCATTAGCTTTCTTCTCCGCTACTTTTACCGCCTGTTCGCGGTAGCCTTGGAGCCAGGCGTTCAGCTTTCCCAGCTCGGTGGGGCTGAGTTTTTCCAGGCCCGCAGCCTTGAATTCCGCCGGCGTCATCGCCTGCTGAATGTCCTCGGTTTGAGTCTGGGCAAATACGGCTGGGATGCAGCCTAACGAGAGGACCAGAGCGATCGCCAGGGGAACGACGGTCGAGTGAAATCGGTTTTGTTTCATGAGAATAAGACGCGGAAGTGCGGCAGCGTAACAAGTGACAGGGTGCGGTTCAAGCGTCGAGGTATCCGGGCCTCGCTTTCGCTACAGATCCTTGCGCATCCGCACATGTTTCACGACATCAAACATGGTCGGTGCCGGTCCGGTAACAACGAATCCGTGCCTTTGATAGAAGTGCTGCGCGTCGTCACGGGCGTTGAGCACGATCGACGTCGCGCCCGCCGCACGCGCCCGGCGTTCTAATTCCCGCAGGATCGCACCGCCCAGTCCGCGGCCCTGCACCTCCGGGTCGACCGCCATGAAGCGCACCTGGGACTCGGCGGCAGAATTATAATGCAAACGGCCGACCGCCAGCGTCTGCCGCTCGGGACCGACAATCATCACGTGCTCGCTTTCAGCTTCGAGATCATCTTTCTCCGAGCCCCGCGGTTGATGCCAGGGCGCACGCAGAATCCGCCAGCGAAGTTCGTAGTAATTTTCCCAGTCCGCCGCCGACTCCGGGGAAATCGGTCTTGAAGTAATCATTTTCCGAATCCCGATCCATTTTCGGAGACTATCACGACTTCTGGCAAACGGAGGCCGCGTTTTGTTGACCGCATGAGGAATAGGGAGGCGCAGTTGGCCACAGGTACTCGACCAAGCTTGGTCATGACATCAGACAATGTATGTCATATAAAGTCTGAAGGTGTTGGTTCTGATTAGGTATGGTTTCTATGGAGGGCCGTCTAAATGGACTCTCTCCGAAGCGTCGAAGTGTTCCCGAAGATTGGCCGCCGCCATAGGCGCGACGAGTTGATAAAAAGCTATCCTGTCGAGCGCTGCGACCGCCTGCAGGTCGCAGCCGCTGTTGATGAGTTTCATCTCCAGTGTTTTGAGGCGTACGCCGCACTTGGGAAATGAAAGCAAATAGCGAAAAAGAAACGTATCAAGAATCCCAGACGAGCGCCCAAACAAATGGTTGAACGTGCAAACGTCGTCCGCAAGAAAAAAGTCGGTCATGTCCGGTAAATGAGGAACAGATTTGCGCTTTCCAAGTCGACCCACACTGCCATGTTTGAAGAAATTCTGTGCGTCCCTAAACTTTGCGCGCTCAACTGGTGGCAGTTTCTCAATCCTTTGAGTCAGCGGCGATGGTCTCTGTCGTGAATCGTGTGCATATGCCCAGAGAATTCCCTGCACGGCCAGTGCCAGCGTGTGAATTGCTGAGGCTTCCGAAACGACGTATTTATCGTCCTTGTGGAACCAAAGAAAAATCGCCTGCTCAAGCTGTCGTATGGCGGCTTCTTCTAGCCCGACATGGCGAATCGACAGGATCATTTCTAGAGGCGTCTTGTCCTTCACATTCGACAAATTTTATTGGATGCCGTAAAATGCTCGGAAAACAAAATCAATGGTTTTCTTCAGCCGCCGGGAAATTCACGTGCTTAATAGCTATGCTGTGAGCATGAAGGTCTCCGCCCACTTTTGCTCGCGGGCTGTTATCCCGCTTTTGGCTTTAGCCAGCATCCTCTCTGCGCAAGGAGGGAGTGCCACCTGGGATGCCTCCCCGCCGACGAACAACTGGAATACCGCCGGCAACTGGAATCCTGCTACCGTGCCTAACGGGCAAACGGATGACGCGACTTTTAGCGCGTCGAATCAAACCGCGATCGAAATGACCTCCGATATCTCCTTGGGAGGCGTTTTCTTTACTTCCACTGCTCCTGCATACACGATTTCACTCGACTCGGGCCGGTCCCTGCAACTCTACGACTCTGGGATGTAATAGCTCAATCTTCGCTCCGACTTTTGTCCGAACGATTCAGCGATCGCGTTTCATAACTCTTCCTCCGTGGCAAATGTTGCCCTACTCTTAATGCCAGTTTGCCGGGCTTAGCGTCGGTCACCTTCGATGCGGGAACATCTGTATTTTCCGCCCTGATTACAGCAAATGGAGGCGCCTGCACTTTCGCGGGCGGCACGCTCGATTTCGCGACGGTTCTTCTCAGAGGCGGAACGAGCACCAATCCTACGGGCGGATACGGCGACCTCGACGGCGCTAATGGGGCTAGTGCCAGGGTCTATTCGGGCGCCGCGGCGGTCGAGAGGGCGGAAGGCGGCATCGCCTTTCTTCACAATGGCGCGACTGCCGGCGACGGTTTGTTTAGCTCTGACGGTAGCTTCTTCCCGGAGCAGGCAACCGCTGGTCTGGTAGAAGTCGACTCGAGCGTCGATCTAGGCAGCGCGGCCTTTACCGGCAATGGTGGCGTGAACGGTGGAGCCGGCGGGATGATCAAGTTCGACGGCGTGAGCCATGGGAAGGGCGCCAGCGTCACCCTGAGCGGCAACGCCATTTGGGACATGAGCTATCCGCTGAATAATCGGAGTCTTTACCTCGCGAGTCTGAACGGAGAAGGAAATGTCTTTCTGGGAGGCAACACTTTGGTCGTCGGGACCGGTAACTATGCCTTCGGTTTTGCGGGCAATATCCAGGATGGCGGGGTTAGTGGCGGAATCGGCGGTCGAATCATAAAGGTTGGCAAGGGAAAATTCAGCATGACTGGACCCAGCACCTATACCGGAGGTACAACCGTCCAGTCTGGTCCACTCCTGGAAAGTAACACCGTTGGCTCAGCCACCGGGACCGGAGAGGTCAGTGTCGCAGGAGGAAAGCTCGCCGGCAGCGGCATCATTGCAGGTCCGGTGACGGTCGCAAGCCGCAGCGGGCATGGCGCCTCCTTAGAGCCAAATTATGGCTCGCTGAGAGGCGTGACTTTGACAATCCAAAGTTTGCTCGCCTTCCAGGTAGGAGCGAACTATCGGGCGCATCTGAATACCGGCACGCCGGAAGTCGTGGCCAATGGAGTCATCATCGAAAGCGGGGCCCAACTTCTCCTTCCCAGCGCGAACCGGGCGCTGCCGCCGGGAAGAGTTTATACCTTGATCAGTAATACGGGCGCGACCCCGATTGCAGGAACGTTCGATAACCTTCCTGACGGCGCGACGATCACCGCGGGAGCAACGTTTTGCAAGCCAGCTACGAGGGCGGCGACAGAAACGATTTCACCCTGACTGTCCTGCCGTAATTGTCCAAAGAGGCGACCATAGCCAAGTCTAACGTCGAGGTGTTGGGGTGCTTCCAAACGGAGGCAACACCTTCTGACTGGTGTTGCCTCCGATTCGTTATTGAAATTAGAGAGCGGATCGGCTGGAATCGGCCCGCATGGTTGATTCCAATGAATTTTGGTCAAAATGGGAAGAGACCAAAGCCGAACTTCTTCCGACGATATCGAAAGCGAAAGTGCGGCAGTATTACGATTATTTTTCGAGAAAAGAGCATGAGCTTTTTGCCGCAAAGGAGGAAACAATGCTTGTGGCGGCGGCTGAGCGCATACAGCTCCTAAACTCCGAAATTCAGCAACGTCGCCCGCGCTGGGATGTGCGTATTTCAGCCTTGACCTTACTTGCAGGCATTGTTTTTGGTGCTCTGGGTGGATATCACGCCAGTAGGCTGTCTGCCAGCCGTCAGCTCGGAGATATTCCATCTGCCACAGCCACATCTCCAATAGTCCAAACAACGCCATTATTGACCACGATATCGCCCACCAGCGCGACTCCGGTTGAGGCCACGACCGCCTTATCAGCCACGCCGCAGCAATCAGCAGCGCCGTCGTCATCGCCGTGATTACCACCTGGCAACCGCGAAAGCCTGTCAAATTTCACGTCCTCCTTCCGCCGCAGATATTCGGCGGTCATTTCCACAGCTCGCTCTAATTTCCAACGCTCTTGTGCAACGCCTGCTCCGACCGCTGGCGTGGTTCCAAAAGTTTTGTTGAACGCGGACGAACTTGTAAACGCCAAGAAACATCGCGACGGCAGCCGTATTCGTTGCGAGGTCTTTCGAGTAACCAAGTCCCTTGCGCTGGAAGCGCTTTAGCTCCTGCCGCACGGTCAGAAACACCCGCTCAATGTTGGCTCGTGGTGAGCGTTTCTAAGTCCGGCGAGCCGACTACTGCCTTTGCGCTCCGTTGTCTGCATCTTGGCAACGCCTTCGTTGCGTCCAATGCATGCCAGCGTGCCATCGAGTAGCCTTGGCTCGCCGAAAGTCTTTGTTTTTGCTCCATGAGAAAAGTCCTAATGTCCAAGGTTTTGTCGAATATAAAACAGATAGGGCGTAAGATTATCTGTCGCGATTTGAACAGGCGCGCTTACGCGGTTGTTCACATCCTCAAGGAACATATTTCCCGTAATCCAGTTCCGCTTTCCGATCCTATGGGAAAAGACAAGATTCGGGTCACTGTCGATTGCCGCCCATAGCCAAAAGTCTCCTCGTCCCGGGTTCGGGTGCGCTCATGCGGCAGATCGCTGTTCGAGCTTCGCGTCCTCTTCCCGCCGCAGATAGTCGGCGCTTATTTCGCGACCCACTCTAAATCCCAACGCGCCTGTTCAACGCCAGCGCAACCGCTCGCGTGGTTTCGGAAGCCTTCGAGTATCCAAGTCGCTTCTGTTGGAAACGCTTTAGTTCTTGCCGCACGGCTAGAAATACGTGCTCAATATGGCTTTCCGGGCCCGTCTCCCCCGCGATCGCGGTAGCTGCGTTTACGACCCCCTTTTCTGTCTTGATGCGCTGGGCCCCCTCGCCTCCCCACCTCGCGGCGAGCCCGTCTATATCGCTCGCCCTGCTAGCTCGCGAGAATCTTAACGAACTGTTACTTAAGAATTGTGAATGAAACCAGGCACAGACCCATCTAACAGGAGTATGAAACAGTTTCTAATGACAGTGATAGGCTGCGTGCTGGCGCTGGCCGCAAGCGCCCAAGCTCAGGGGGGCGACGAGCAGCAGGTGAGTAAAAAACAGCGGCATAACGAGCGCGAAGCGGCCCAGGAAGCGCAACCGGGAGCAACCCCACATGCCCAGCGTCCGGTAGCCAGAGCGCATCCCGCACCGAGGGCTTACGCGCCCGGGGCCGTCAATCCTCGTGCCGGGCGGCGCATTCTTCCTTCGTCCGTCCCACAGCACGGTGGCGACCAGATCCCGCAGAATCCACCCCCGATCCAAAATCCAACCGCTGCCCCGGCTACCGCAGCTGCGAACGAGCCGGCCCGGGTCCCGACCGCGCCCAAGGCGAACCGTCTCGACCGCAGGGTCGCGGTTGCTCCGGGAGAGAAGCCGGATGTGCAGAAGATTAGAGGCCGGCACGCCAACTTTCACGCCCAACCAAAACCGCAACAGGTTCCGCCTGTCGTCTTCGATGAGAACCGCAGGATCAGGGGCAGCGAGCATTGGGAGGGTGAGAAATATGCCGCCTTCCGTTCCTATCATCCGCGCAGGCACGACAAGGACTGGTATCACTCCCACCACCATCGCATCGTGTTTATCTGCGGCGGCTACTACTACTGGGATAACTTCTACTGGTATCCGGCCTGGGGTTACAATCCTTCGGCCTCCTACTACGCCTACGATGGCCCGATCTACTCCGGAACCCTGGCTGAGCCGCCCGACCAACTCATCGCCGACGTCCAGGCCACGCTTCAGGACCTCGGGTATTATGATGGCGAAGTGGATGGGATACTTGGACCAGCGACCCAGGACGCGCTGGCCGCCTACCAGGCCGATAACGGACTGTACGAGACCTCAGCGATCGACCAGCCAACGGTCGATTCGCTCGGCCTTGGTTAGCTTGGGGGTGCCAAGGATGGAGCGATTTGGAAGCCTGGAACTCGAAAAGTGGGACAAGTCTCCCGCGAATCTACAAAATTCGAACGAGCCTATTCTTCCTTCCGGTTGGAACTTTTCCGTTCCTCAATTATCCGTTCCATCAAAAACACCAGGTGCTGGGCAGCGCTAAGAAGATGCCTGGTCAATTCTTCCGGCGACGCCGTGGTCTTTGCCGCGTCAACTGAGCGCCTTGCCGTCCGCAATGCTCTCCGTAGTTCACCCTCGTCCATTAATTTAAAATCGCGAAAGGCCGAGATTGTGGACGTATTGGGTTTGGTCGAATCGTGTCTCGCCTGCCACGCCATCGTTGCGCTCACCGGCAACAAAACCACTGTTTGCATCACCGCCAGGAACTGCGACGACAGAAAAGCCAACTGCGACGCTATCAGAAACGCCGATAAAGTTTCCGCCGCCAGCCGCGAAAGGTGGCGCCGATCAGCGGAGATTGAACAGATCCCAGTCCCCTACCCTCGTTAGGCACGGCACATTCACTGGCGCGAGAAGTGGAATTAAGGTTTTTGGCCTTTCCGCAAAGCAAAGAATGTAACTCCAGCAGCCAATGCAGCCACGACAGCACAAATCGCCATCGCTACCCCAACACCTCTGACCATGGCGGCATCCGCCATCGCGTCGAGCCGCGCCGTCGTCGCGGCCTCGAGTTGGTTGTTCAACGCGATGACGCCGCTGAGCGACCGCTCTACCGCGCTCTGCTGTGGCTCGGAAAGTGGGAACCCGGACAATGTTAGCCCATGGCGGTAGATCGCGGACGCCAGCGAGCCGGTAATCGCCACACCCACGGCGCCACCAATCTGACGTGAAAGCATGTTTACGGCCGAGCCATCGCCGGCTTTCTCCTTTGGAATCGCGACCATGACTACCGATGTCGCCGGCGCAACAATCAGGCCGAAGCCAACGCCGAAGATGCAGATACCGGCGAGCACGTTGGCTATTCCGCCCCAAACGGGCAATAGCGTTAGCATGATCATGCCGGCGGCCATGAACGTGAGCGAGAACAGCAGCATCGCCCGCTGACCGTGGCGCTCGACGAGTCGGCTGCTGTGGGGCGACAGCGTAACGAGCGCCAGACCCAGTGGACTCATCATCAACCCTGTCTGCATGCTTGGCAGGTTCAGCACATAACCGAGATACTGTGGAATCAGCAGTTGGGTGCTGTTGAATGTAAAATAAACTGTCGCCATCGCGAGCGCTCCGCTGATCACCCGCGAGTCCTTGAAAACCCGCAGGTCGAAGAGCGGCACCCTGCAGCGCAGCTCCCGCCTAACAAAGGTAACGGTGCACAACAACCCGACACCGAACGGCACGAGCACGACAATGTGACCCCAGCCACGAGCCGGGCCCTCGATGACGCCGAAAACGATGCCGCCCAGGCCAAGGACTGAAAGCAGCGCGCCCGAAACATCGAGAGGTCCTTCCTCAGGGCGTCGTGATGGCGGGACCGTGACCCCGACAGCGACGATCGTCAGCAAGGCCACCGGCACAACGACCAGGAATGCTGCGCCCCACCAGAACGCATCGATCAGAACACCTCCCACCAAGGGGCCGCCGGCGAGCCCTGCGGCCGACATGGCGGCGAAGATGCCGATCGCGCGATGTCTCTCCGTGGGCGGGAAGAGCGCGCTGATGATCGACAGGCAGGCCGGGAATGCAAACGCCGCGCCGAGCCCGGAGACGACGCGCCCGGCGATAAGAATACCCGGAGTTGGGGCATAGGCCGAGATTGTCGCCCCCATTGCGAACACCAAAATGCCCGCTTGCAAACAGCCCTTGCGACCGTAGCGCTCCGCGAGTCCGCCGCCGAGAACCACGAAACCGCCCAGCACCACAGTGAAGGCGTCGAATGCCCACTGGATCTGCGTTGCCGTCGCTCCCAGGCCTTTGCTCAACGTTGGCGCCGTGACTCCGACGATGGTGATATCGAGGGCGATGAGGAAGACTCCCAATGACACCGCGATCAGCGCCGACCAGCGGCGCTCGTACGGTGCGGCATCCTCGGGAAACCGCGGATGAGGAAGCCAATGAACCCATGGCATTCCGTCGAAAGCCATGGACAGAGAATATTGAGCTGCCACTTGAGATGCAATGCCAGGCTGTTCCAGCACGGAGACGAAACGACAAATTCGGAACTTTGGAACTCGTAAAACGGGACGAGTCGCCGCGGGCCTGTCCATTCTGAGTTGCAGGTCGCCAGCACAAATGGGAACGCCCGGCTGCGAGAGCGGGTTTTAAAGACGGCGTTGGAATCGACTGGGTGAACCGTCGATCTAGGTCTTCACGGCGACTAATCCATCATAAACGCCTTCGATCTGCGCGGCGATGCTCGGCCAGTCGAACCGACCGATAATGAGTTTCTTCACATTCGCGCCCAAGCGCCGGGCCAGGTCCCGATCATTCAGCAGTGTGACAATACCCTCGGCCAATTTCTCCGCGGTAGCTGGCTCGACCAAAATCGCCGTCTGGCGATCCTCGAGGATGGTAGCGGATTTCCTGAAACTAACGATGGCGGTCCCGGCCGCCATATAGTTCAAAAGCTTGGTCGGAATCCCTGCCGATTCGGGCCGTGGCAGCACCGCGATGTCGGCCCCCGCGAGAAGATCCGGCAACTCTTCCAGCGTGCAGGTCGTGATGACGACGCTGAGCCCAATCCCCATTTCCATCGCCATTTTTTCATATCGCGCCCGATGCGCTGGATTGATTGTGCTCCCGACAAGAAGCAATTTGACCGATGGATCGTGCCCGTGCACGATCCTGAAGGCTTCCATCAAATAATCGACGCCTTGGAACTCATCGAAGGTTCCCGTGTAAACCACCAGCGGCTCGCCATTGGGCGCAAAACGCCGACGAAACAAGGCGCCGTTACGGTTGGCAAACATCTCTGGTCGCACCCCGGAATTGATCGTCAGCACGCGGTCGGCCGGGACGCCATGATCGAGCAGGAAAGTGCGCAACTCCCCGGTGTCGGAAATGATCCGATGAGCGATACGCGGAGTCAGGTAATCAAGCATCTTCGCCAGGCCGACCGCGAGGGCCCGCGGGCGAATGAAACCAAACGAAGGCAACTCGCTGATCATCGTGTTGATCGCATTGTATATGACCGGTACGCCGGTTAACCGGCCGACCAACCCGCCGATCAGGGCCGCTTCGTAGTTGTGGGCATGGATGACGTCGATATCGTGCTCGCGCAGCACGCGGAACAACTTGAAGATCATGAGGAAATCGAAGGCGAGCCGCTGATAGCTCGGACCAACAACAATTGTTCGATTGGAACCGACGTGTCTCACCCGGTTGATTTCCACTCCCGTGACAGGGATGTCATCACTCAGCGGATAGGTCACAACGTGGACCGAATGGCCGCGCCGCGCCAATTCCTCGGACATTTCTTTGATCGCGGCAGGGGTCCCGTGGTTGGCCGGAAACGGACACGCGGCCACCATCGCGATCGACTGACGGCGAACCGGCATTAGGAGGAAAGGACGGCTTCGTTAAGGCAATGAGCGACGTACTCGATCTGTTCGTCGCTCAGGTCGAAGTAAAGCGGGAGACAAATGTGATGGGCAACGACATAGTCCGTCTCTGGAAAGCTCTCCCCCGGATATCTGACGACCGTTTCGGGGCGGAGGTCGAAGAGCGGCTGAGGGTGGCACGGGCGGTTGTATAGATCGCCGCCAAGCGTGACGCCGTATTCTTCCTTGAGCTTTTGCTTCAGCTTGTCGCGCTGCAGCGGCGGCTCGAGATAGACCACGTACTTATAGTAGGAAGGGTTAATCCGTTGCGGAATTTGTATCAGCTTGATCCCAAGAATCCGCCGCGCTCTCAACTTTTCGTCATAGCTCCGGGCGATATGCCGGCGCCGCGCCAGAATCTCGTCGGCCCGCCGCATCTGGGCCAAACCCAGGACGGCATTGAACTCGCCCGGACGCCAGTTGTAGCCAAAATCGTGGTGCAGGTTGGGTTCCTCGCCAAAACGACCCTGATCGCGCAACGCACTGGCGCGTTTGTAGAGCTCCTCGTCATTGGTCGTGATCATGCCGCCTTCGCCGGTCGTGAGGACCTTGGTCGAAAAGAACGAGAAGGAACCCGCGCGTCCCAGGGAGCCCGCCTTGCGGCCGTCGATCGTCGCGCCATGGGCGTGGGCCGCGTCCTCGATCAGGGAAATCCCATGCTCCTCGCAGATGCTTTGAATTTCTTCCAGGTGCGGCGAAATAATGCCGCTCATGTGCACCAGAATGACCGCTTTGGTATCCGGCCGGATCTTGCGACGGAGATCAGCGGGATCCATCTGGAAATTTTCCCTCTGACAGTCGACGAAGATGACCCGGGCCCCGGCATGAACCGCGGCCACAGCCGTCGCGATGAAAGTGTGACTTGGCACGATTACGGTTGCGCCCCTGACGTCGATCGCCCGCAGAATCATTTCCACCGAGCAGGTACCGTTGGACGTGCCAAGGGCATATTTGACGCCGCAATACTCCGCCCACTGGCGCTCAAACTCGGCGACGTTACGTCCCATGCTGATGAAGCCGGCCTTCAGGATCTGCTCAAAACCGGCGGTGATCATCTCTACCTCTTCTTTTGGATAGCGGAGATCAAAGCCCGCTACCTTCATGGTCTGTTTGCAGGGAAGGCTCATACCCTCGCGGCGAGACCTTCCCGGTACCAGGCCAGCGTCTCAGCCAGACCCTGTTCGATCTTGACCTTGGGCTGGTAGCCGAGGAGCTGCTGCGGCTTGGAGATATCTGGGCAACGCCGGGGTGCGCCACCGGGCTTGGCGGTGTCGAACTCGAGACGAAGTTCCTTGCCCGACAAGCGGATGATCAACTTGATCAAATCCTTGATCTTGATCTCTTCGCTCGTGCCGATGTTGAGCGGATCCGCGTTGGGATGTTTCTCGACCGCCAGCATCATGCCTTCTACTTCATCCGAAACGTAGGTGAACGAGCGGGTCTGTTCGCCATCACCCCAGACTGTCAGTACATCCTTGGCTGCGAGCACCTTCATGATTTGCGCGGAAACAACCGGTGCGGTCTCCGGGTTGAAATCCATTCGTGGCCCATAGACGTTGAATGGGCGAACGATGGCGATCTTCATCCCATATTCGTTGGCGTAACAGCGGGCCTGTACTTCCGCCATGCGCTTGGCCCAGCCGTAGCCGTAGCCGCTCTGCTCCGGCTCTCCTTTGAATCCATCCTCTTCCAAGGTAGGCACTGCGCAGTCCTTTGAGTAAATGCCCACCGTACTGATAGTGAGGAACCGATTTACATTGGCCAGGCGCGCCGCTTCCATCACATGCAGGTTCATCAGAGCATTGGAGAAAAACATTTCCCCATGATGCTGCACGTTGTAGCCGACACCGCGGATCCTGGCCGCCAGATGCATGACAATGTTCGCCCCCCGGCAGACCTTGTTACAGCTCTGTGGATCCGAAAGATCGGCGTTATGAAATTCGACGTGTGCGCTGAGCTTCGGTGGGATTTTCCGAACGTTCCCGCGCGAGGAGAGATCGACGATCTTGACCCGCGCGCCCTCGATGAGCAGGCGATCCACAAGGTGCGACCCGATAAAGCCGCGTCCACCAGTGACAACAACGCTTTTGTTATTCCAGAAGCTCATCTTCTGGGAAACCTTGCCATTTTCGTGCTTCTACCAATTCAGAGTCCTCTTTGGCAATGAAAAACTGCGATTTCACAAATACAAAAACGACATCGCGCGAAACAGAAGATTACAAGATGCCAGGTTTCCCTGCCCCTTTTCTCTGCCTCGACTGTAACAGGCGGCTGTTCTCGGGAACTAGACCGGATGTTCCGAAATCGTTAGGGCGCCTGGATTTGAGTTTTGGCGTTAGGCTTAGCTTTGGAACTCTCGGAATGTTTGGAACGGTTCAAATCAATCACGAACCCTCAAATTAGGTCGAGCTTCCAGTCTGATCGCGAACTTGCCTGCCAGGGCACAAGCGTCCCTCAGCCGTCAACGCGACCCGTGCATCCGGGTCCTCCCCCCGAGCGCCATCCCAGTCTCTCGAAAGGAACGGGGTTTATCCCGCTGATACTTAACCGGAGCAACTGCAAGCTGAAGTTTGCGCGCAGCATGAACAACATCGGAGCACCGGCTTCCCGAAAAGGGTTTTCAGAGATTTTTCAAAAGTGGCGCCGATCAGCGGAGTTCTAGTTGCTCAGTCCAGTTTCTTGATTCAGTCCCGGCGCGATTGCCGATTTGGAACGCAGACGCGCATTCCAGAATTCACCCCTCACTTGTAGCCATATCGCGTTGTTTTTGCCACGTGTCGACCACGGCCTTGCGCTCCACTCTCTCCGACGAAATGATTTTGCTGCATTTGTGCCCGCTTTCGTACACAATGTCGGCCAGATGAAAACCAACCTTGTCTTTGTCGCAATCCTGATTTGCTCTTGTTTATCAAGCTTTGCAGACGGTCCAAAACCAATCACCCAACAGAACGTCGACCAGATCCGCATTGGCCAAACCACTGAAGCCGAGTTGGTGCGGCTCTTCGGCACGCCCTCGGACAAGACCACCCAGGTAGACCACGCCGCGGATCTGATTTGGTTTCGAGTCGCCCCGCTCCCGCTGCCGGCGTACGCCCCTATCATCGGCTTGTTCGTCGAGAATACCGACGTGGCGCAGATGCTCACGGTCCACCTCGACCCTGCCGGACGTGTCGCCCGCTACGACGTGAGTAGCATCAAGGACAAACCGGCACCCGCGAGTAATCCGCAATCAAAAACCCCGCGCGAATACAAACTCACGAATCAAGGCGCAGCCAGATAACCGCAGCAGTTCTTCCGTTGATCGGCAGGGTTGACGGTTTCGTGCCTGATTTGTCCCTACTTTTCGAATTCCAAAGTTTGATCAGTGACGGTTTGGAACTCTGGAATCTCCGAGACGCGACAAAGTAACTGCGGATCCTCAAAATCATCTCGACATCCATTCGGCCCGACCTGGGAGTCTGGGATAGCACAAAAGAAAGAGCTACCGACACCTCCGGCGCCGCAGCAGCCCGGCGGCCACTAGCCAGTCGCAATCTTCAGCGCAGTCTGGGCCAAAGCTTTTTCAAATTCGCAATCTTTCGGCTGCCGCTTCGACGACTCGTTGCAAGCTCCACCACTTTCCTCGATTCCAGCCGCAACAGCGCGCGCGTGCCGCCATGCGTTTCTTGAACGCGCACGAAATTGCAACCACCGATCTTGAGCGCAATCGCGCGCTTGTGCATTTGTCTTTCGAGTAGAGTATCCAAGCTCCTTCGCTCGATCTGGCTCGTGGCGAGCTTTTCTAAGTCCAGCGAGCCGACTACCGCCTTACGCCCCGCTGTCTGCACCTTGGCCGATGGCGGTGGCTGCGTCCGATGCGGGCCAGTACGCCATCACGTAGTCTGGGTTCGCCGAAAACTTGGTTTCTGTTTCGTAACAATATTATTCGTAACCAAAGTGTTGCCGAATATGAAACGGAAAAGACGGAAGATTATCTATCGCCGGTTGGCCGGGTCCGCTCATGCGGTTGCTCACGTCCTCGACGAACATGTTGCCCGTTATCCAGTTCCGCTTGCCGATGCAATTAATGCAGGAACGATTGCACGCCGGCCGCGAGCAGCGCGCCGCTAATGGGACCGACGACGGGGACCCAGGCGTAGCTCCAATCGCTATCGCGTTTGCCGGGAATCGGGAGCAGCGCATGCGCAAGGCGGGGCCCGAAGTCACGCGCGGGATTGATGGCGTAACCGGTCGGACCGCCCAAAGAAAGGCCGATGGCAAAGACGAGGAGAGCGACGGGAATGAGCCCGAGCGAGCCGAGGCCGATCGCGACATCCATTCCCTGGGGAGTAGCAGTGGGTGCCCCCGGATTGACCATGAGCGCGCCGAGCGGGGCCGGAAATTTGAAGCTGGCGTCGGTCATGAGGAAGATCGGCAGGATGAGCAGAAAAGTGCCGACGATTTCGCAGAAGAGGGCCTGCGGAATTTTGCGGATGGCAAGGCGCGGTGCAGAAACATGAGCATGAAACAACCCGTCTCATAGGTGTTCTTGGCCAGGCCGCGTTCGAAACAATTCTGCCCAAACGACGACGCCTGCTGATCGCCCGCGATGCCTGCGATCTTGATCGGCGCGTCGAATACGCCCTCCGCCGTTTTCGCATACACTTCGCTCGACGAACGCACCACGGGCAGCACTTCGCGCGGGATCTTGAGCAGAGCGAGCAGGTGTCGTCCCACGTCCCGGTGCGCAAATTGTAGAGCATCGTGCGCGAGGCATTCGTCACATCCGTCATGTGCAATCCACCATTGGTAAGCTGCCAGACGAGCCAGGGTCCGAAAATGTGACTGCCGTCGAAAGCCATGTGCAGACAATATTGAGATTCCGCTTGGGACTCAATGCCCGGCCATTCCAGCGTGAAGGCCAAAGGCCAAATTTGGAACTCTGGAACTCGCATAGTGGGACGACGCCACGAATTATCTCGACACTTGATTCCGCCCAATCTAGCAGTCAGGAATGGCACAAAAGAAAGAGACACCCACACCGAATCCTAATCCGCCGCCGCCACCGCAGCCTCGCAGCCACTAGGCAGTCGCGCTCTCGTCGGGAGCATTTCAAATTCGGGACCTTTTGGCTGTTACGGCATTTCGGTTCCTTCGACGACGAGTTCCATGTTCTGCCGTCGATAGATTCCAACGGCTACGGCGAGCGTGCCACCGAGCGTTTTGTAGTCGCGCACGAAATTCGGTCTTGAGCGAAATCGCGGCGTCGCGCATTTCGAGATTTCGAAGATCCAGGCCCCTTGCGCTGGATGCGCTTGAGTATGTCTCACGGCCAGAAATAGGGCTCAACCAGATTGTGCTCCCCTAACCCAACTCGATCCTCGTGCTATTCCAGCTCGACACACCGACTTGAGTTGTTCATCGTACGGATTAGAAGAGTCAACCACGCCAAAAGAACGATGCACGACTTGAGCAATACAGCGGGGGCCTGTTCGACGGAGGTGCTTGCCAAAACGACTTCAAGCTGGGACGGGACTGCGCTGCCGCAATACCCCAACGGGGAGCCTGAGGTCACCATCCTCAGAATCACCCTGCAGCCGAAGGCCCGGTTGGCGGTGCATCAACATCCGGTCATCAATGCGGGCGTCTTGCTGAAGGGAGAATTGACGGTCGTGGCCGACGACGGGCGCACATTTCATCTCGCCGCAGGAGATCCGATCGTTGAGCTGGTCAACCAGTGGCACTACGGAAGGAATGACGGCGACGAACCTGCGGAGATCATCATGTTCTATGCCGGCGCGCCCAACATCCCGATTACCGTCGACCAGACCGTCGGATGATCTCGATTGAGATCACATTGCGACCTGAGTGCCGTCGAACTACACCTGCACCGACCAAAGCACGAAGATCAAACCGATGACTGATTCCAGCAACAAGAGATCCTGGCGAAAGCGGATATCTGTAACTATCCGCGAAGAATGGTTTTTGAGCGTTGGCGTGGCGACTAGCCTGGTCTTCTTCTTTTTCGGGCAATCAATCATGGCGCGGTTAGGAAGTCCCCTCTGGCTGGCGCTTATCCTCGTGTGGCTGGTGGCCGCCGTCCTCGGATCGGTCCTGGGTGTGGTTCGCCACGCCGACCATCTCGCGGCCGGCCTGGGCGAGCCTTATGGGACTTTGATCCTGACGCTCGCGGTAACTTCCATCGAGGTCATCAGCATTTCCGCCGTCATGCTGCACGGGGCGAACAATCCTACGCTGGTCCGTGACACGCTCTTTGCCGTGGTAATGATCATCCTTAACGGCATGGTGGGATTATCTCTCCTGGTGGGCGGATTGCGGCATCGTGAGCAAACCTACAACCTGCAGGGTGCCAATGCCTACCTCAGCGTGATCATTCCGCTGTCGGTCTTGAGTCTTATCCTGCCAAACTATACGATCAGCACGGCGGGACCGACATTATCCTGGTTTCAGGAAGCCTTCCTCGCCCTGGTGACCGCTGGGTTGTACGCCGTCTTTCTGACCATACAGACCCGCCGTCATCGCGGTTACTTCACGCTGGGCGAAGCAGAAGACTCGCACCCTCCGCGATCAGGATCAACAGGTGGCCGGTCCCTGGTTGCAGAGGCGATTCTGTTGCTGGCATTCATGGTACCGGTGGTCTATCTGGCGAAGCGTCTGGCCGAGCCGATTGATGGCTTGATCGAGGCGGCGCAGGCACCCGCCGCGCTGGGCGGCATTATCATCGCCGTGGTAGTCGTGACACCGGAGGCTATCAGTGCGGTGCACGCCGCCAGGGCGAACCACCTGCAGCGCGCGGTGAATATCTTTCTCGGATCGGTCCTGGCCACCATCAGTCTTACCATTCCCTGCATGATGGTGATCAGTCATCTCACAGGAAGAACTCTGATACTAGGCCTGCAAAATTCCGACCTGGTGCTGCTCCCGCTGACGCTCGCGGTGAGCATCGTCACGTTCGGCAGCGGGAAAACGAACATTCTTCAGGGCGCAGTGCATCTCCTCCTGTTTGCCGCCTACGTGATGCTGATCTTTCAAGGCTGATGATCCTGAGGTCATCACCCTGCAGTGCACTCAGTTGCCTCTCAGATTGTGCGGCCGATCCATTTGACCTTTTGCCTGGCGGCCCGCGGATTACGACAGCATTTGGGCGACTGATTCCCCGAGAGCTAGAATTCGGACCGGTTTCCCGATTGGCTCATCTCCCCTCTCATAAATAGGGAACGGGTGCATAGCCTATTCAGGAGATGGGTTCTAGCTCTTCGGGGCCAGATCAGCCACAATTTTCTCGAAACGTGGGTCGCCGCGCAGCGCGTCCCAGTTAGGATGAAGCTTTAGGTTACCATAGCTCAAAGTGCTTGGAATTCGCAGAGTGGCCGCTATCTGTTTAATGGCGAGATCTTTCTCGCCGCACCAGGCGTAGATGACAGCGAGATATTTCATCAGCTCGGCTCCGTCCAGAGCATCCTTGGTAACTGGCAGCAGTTCAATCGCGCGACGGCCTTCACGAATCGCCTCTTCCTTGCGACCGAGTCCGGCGTCGATTAGGCCCAAAACTGTAAAAACCGGACCATAATCGGATTGTTCGCGCAGCTCCTTTTCCACTTCGGCGCGGGCGGCGAGGAATGCGACGTGAGCCGCGGCCGCGTCCCCTTTGGCACGTGCGGCCAGACCCTCGCACCAGGCGCGCGGGAAGTTCAGGTCGGTGGAGATTCCAGTCGCGGGAATGGCTGCGACCGCGCGGGCCACGCCGGCAGGATCGCGCTCACAAAGGGCTCCGTATAGCCATTGATCGGCCACGTCGCTCGCCGAGTCCGGGTTCTCTGCAAGTAGCGCGGCGATTGTTTGCTGCAACGGTCGCGTGTCGGCCCGCCACTCGAGGTCGACAAAAGCGCGCGAGATACGCGTGTCGAGATCACGAGGAGCGAGGACAAGCGCGCGGTCGAGCGCGGCACCCATTGCTCTAAACTGCCGGGCTTCCTGGTAACTTGCCGCGATTTGTTGGAGCAGGAAAACATTGCGCGGATCCAACTGGAGCGCTCTTTGCAAGTTGCGCGCCGATTCGCTCCACAGACCCTGGCGGCGGTCGATGTAGCCGGTCAGCTCGAAGACTTCCGAGCTATTGGGAAGCGCGCGTTGGGCAAGTGCAAGCTCGGCCCGGGCCTTATCGTAGTCGAGATAGCAGCGGTAGAAGAAATTTGCCTTGGCGAGATGCGTCTCGCCCGCTTCCGGGCGCAAACGAATGGCAGATTTGAGCGCCGCCTCCGTCAAAGCGAGACGGGCGGGCGTGTGATCGAAACCAAAGAAGTAAAGGTAGTCGTGCGCTGCGGCCAACTGGCAATACGCAAGGTAGAAATTCGGGTCGCGAGCGATGGCTTGATCAAGCAATTGAACTGCATGAACCAGTTTCTCGTTAATTTGAGCATTGGAAACACTTGAAACGAGTGTCTTGCCGTGGACGTAAAGAGCGTAGGCGAGTAGGTCTTGGGTCGGGCGTTCGTCGATCGCGGCCTGCTCTTTCGGCGAAACTGCGGCTTGCAGCTGGGAAGCGATCCGCTGCACAAGGTCATTTTGCATTCCAAGGACGTCGCCGAGATCCCGTTCGTAGCTGACAGTCCACAACTTTTCCTCCCTCCGAGCATCGGTTAGTTCAGCAGTGATCCGTGCTTTTTCACCATCGCGTCGCACGCTCCCTTCCAGAATATATCCGGCTCCGAGATTTTGAGCGATATCGCGCAAGTTGCGCGCGCTGCCCGGAGTGTAACCGCTGACTGAAGTGCAACTGATCACCCTCAAATCCGCCACTTTGGAAAGCGCCCTGAGAATGTCATCCTGCACACCGTCGGCAAGAAATGCATCTTCTTGAACCTCGCCAAGGTTCTCGAAAGGAAGCACCGCGATGCTTTTTTCCGGGAAAGAGGCGACATAGGCCGATTCTGGCGCCGGAAGCTGCAGGGCCAGCTGGCGTGAAAAACTCCACAACCCGCAGCCCAGCGCCAATGCCGTTGCAATCAGGATAACCGTAGTCAACCCACGGCGCCGCTCACGAGGCAGAGGCAGAGGCAGAGAACTGGCCAACTGCGGGCATGGTTTTTCGGGGGGGTGGTTTGTCGATTCTTTCGGCTCGGCAACTTCGTCTGTGTAGAGATTCATCGCATTGTTCTGCCGGTGTCGGTGAAGCGAGCTAGCGAGCTGGTTTGCGGCGGCATCCCGCCCCCATCGGAAGCAAGAGATATTCCAGCGGCGGCGTGCTTTTCTCGCGCGACGCAATTCGCCGTCTCCGCGCTCCCCGAATTTTTGCGGTTGGGCTCGAAAATCGCTCTGACCTACCTCGACACTGCCATGCTCAACCTGCGCGATCGTCCGATCCGACAAAAGATCATGCTCGTGATCATGCTGATCTCGGGCGTGGTGCTGCTCTTTGCGTTTGCCGCGCTATTCTATTTTCAAGCCCACACTCTGCGGCAGCAATCCGCGCACGAACTCGCCGTCGTTGGCGAGATCACGGCGCACAACTGTGCCGCAGCCGTCATGTTTAAAGACGAAGACGCTGCCGCGCAAATACTCGCCGGGCTAAAGACGATGCCACAAATCGTCAGCGCCCGTCTCGAACCGATGGATCGGCAGCGTCTGGCCTTTTTTGGATCTGAACGAGACGAGATCGAGATCAGGTCGGCCCGGGTCCAGGCAGGTTTCCAAATCGACGGCAATCGCATCCTTCTCGCACAACCGGTTCTCCTAAATGGCAAGCGCGAAGGAACTCTCTACCTCCTGGCCGATTTGCACGCCATGACGTCGCAGCTCCTCAGGCTTTACAGCGGCATCTTCGCTCTCGTGCTGGCCGCCTCACTCCTTTTTGCGTTCGTTCTTTCGAGTCAGTTTCAGCAGTTCATTACGAATCCAATTCTCAGTCTCGCTCGCACTGCGCGCGCCATTGCGGACGACAATGACTATTCAGTCCGCGCCCAGAAAGTTTGCGGCGATGAGTTGGGAGTCCTGACCGATGCCTTCAATCAAATGCTGGCGCAGATCCAATCACAAGACAAAGCGCTGCACGGTGCCCAGCAAAAATTAGAAGAACAAGTCGATGCCCTTCAGCGCGAAATCGGCGAGCGCGAACGCGCGCAAGCAGCCCACGCCCGTCTGACCGCCATTCTGGAAGCGACACCGGATATCGTAATCAGCGCAGACCCGACCAGTACTGCATTTTATTTGAATCGTGCCGGGCGCCAGGTCCTGGGTCTGGCTAACGACAAAGATATTAGCAGGCTCAAAACTTTTGATTTTCATCCAGAGTGGGCGCGCAAGATCATCTCACAGGTGGGATTACCGTCCGCCTTGAAAAACGGATCGTGGGCCGGAGAGACAGCTATTCTCAACAGCAAGGGCAAGGAGGTTCACGTTTCGCAGGTTCTTATTGCGCACAAGAATCCGGAGGGCGAGCTGCAATATCTTTCGACTGTGATGCGCGACATGACCGAACGTCGGCAGGCTGAGGAGGCATTGCGCGTTTCCCAGCAGAAGTTGCTCGAAACCTCCCGGCTCGCTGGCATGGCTGAAGTCGCCACCGGCGTGTTGCACAACGTTGGTAACGTCCTTAACAGCGTGAACGTCTCGGCGGCGCTGGTGGTGGAAAAGATCAGCCGGTCGAAAGTTCCCCAGATCACCAAGGCCGCCGCGCTCCTTACCGAGCGCAATGGGGACCTCGCGACCTACCTGACCAACGACCCTAACGGCAAGAAACTGCCCACTTTTTTCGCGAAACTCGGCGCCTTCCTTGAGGAAGAAAACGCCGAGCTCCTGCACGAAGTCGATCAACTCGGTCGCAATATCGAGCACATCAAGGAAGTCGTCGCCATGCAGCAGAGCTATGCCAAAGTTAGCGGGGTCTTCGAAAATCTCCCCGCCGAACAGCTGGTCGAAGATGCGATCGCGATGAACATGGGTGCATTCGAGCGCCACGGTGTGACCGTCGAACGCAATTTTGCCTCAGTGCCGCTCGTATGCGTAGATCGACACAAAGTTCTGCAAATTCTCATCAACCTAATCCGGAACGCGAAATACGCGCTCGACGATTCACAACGCGCAGACAAGCGGCTCACGATACGTATCGCCCTGGGAGCGGAGCAAAAGGTCCGCGTCGTGTTGACGGATAACGGCATCGGCATCTCGCCGGAGAATCTCACCCGCATTTTCTCGCACGGTTTCACAACAAGAACCGACGGCCACGGCTTCGGACTTCACAGTGGCGCAAATGCCGCGCACGAAATTGGGGGCTCACTCAGCGCGGAAAGCGAGGGCGTCGGACGAGGTGCGACGTTCACCCTCGAGCTTCCGATCGCTGCGACTCCGCCTATGGTATGAGCCAAATCACATCTCCCGTTGGCATGACCAGTTTCCGGATTCTCGTGATTGATGACAATCCGTCAATTCACAACGACTTCCGAAAAATCCTCGGCACCGCGGACTCCGTCCAGAAGGAGGAACTCGACGACTTCGCGTCCGCCCTGCTAGGTGTCACGCCAGATCCCGCGCGAGACATCGTCTTCCAGATTGACTCGGCCTACCAAGGCCAGGAGGGACTCGAAAAAGTACGCGTCGCGGCGGCGGAGGCGCGTCCATATTCTGTGGCATTCGTCGATATCCGGATGCCGCCGGGCTGGGATGGAATTGAAACAATCACACATATCGGGAAGGAATTCACCGACCTGCAAATCGTCATCTGTACGGCCTACTCCGACTACTCGTGGAACGAAATCGCAAAAGCGATCGGAAACACCGATCACGTCCTCGTCCTGAAGAAGCCGTTCGACAACGTGGAGGTGACGCAAATGGCCCATGCTCTCTCCCGGAAGTGGGAGCTCACCCAGATCGCGCGGCGGCAAATGGACGATTTGGAGGCTCGGGTAAAGGAGCGCACTGCAGAGTTGCACGCGGTGAACGAGCGATTTTCCATGGCTTTTCACGGCAGTCCTGTGCCGATGGCAATCCGGCGCATGGACCTTGGCGGCTACCTGGATGCAAACGCCAGCTTTCTTGCCCTCTTGGATGCTACACGCGAGGAGGCGCTGGCGGACGGAGCACTATCGTGGACGGAGCCCAAGACGGACGTGGAGATTGCAGGCGAGCTCGACGACGGGCGAGCAGTACGTGATTTACCAGCTTCGATTCAAACACATGCGGGCGAGACACGCGAGGTCCTCGTCACCGCGCAGCTGCTCAGGCTCGGCGACACGCCGTATCAGTTGCTTATTCTTCGGGACATTACCGACCGCACACGTCTCGAGAACGAACTGCGCCAAGCTCAAAAGATGGAGGCTGTTGGCCGCCTGGCTGCAGGCGTAGCACACGATTTCAATAACATCCTCACCGTCATCCTGGGCAACACAACGATGCAGCTCGGCCAGCCGCATCTCGATGAGAAGGTCGCCACCGCTCTTCGGCAGGTTGTGTCTGCCGCCGAGCAAGCTACTTCCCTCACCCGGCAGCTTCTTGCCTATAGCCGAAAACAAATCCTTTTGCGTCGGCCGCTACCGCTGAACGAAGTCGTCGAGCAAACCGCGGGGATGCTCCGACGAATCATTGGCGAACACATCGAGATCGAACTGGAACTCACGCCGGAACTGCCGCCCATCTTCGCTGACGCGACCAGTGTCGACCAGGTCATTATGAACCTGGCGCTCAATGCCCGCGACGCGATGATTGAAGGCGGCCGGCTCACAATCTCCTCAGCCAGTGTCGAGATCGGCGATGCCGACCATGCCCGCCACCCGGACGCGAAGCCCGGCTCTTATGTCTGCCTGTCTATGAGGGACACCGGGGAGGGCATGGACGAAGCGACTTTGCCACGAATATTCGAGCCATTTTTTACCACCAAGGAACAAGGTAAAGGAACCGGCATGGGTCTCGCCACCGTTTACGGCGTGCTCAAACAGCACGATGGCTGGATCGAGGTGGACAGTGCTCGTGAGAAAGGTACGGAAGTGCGCGTTTTCTTTCCCGTAAGCCGGGAGGGCGTGGTTCAGAAACACGTCGAGGTCATGAGGGAAGCTGTTGAAAGCGTTCCGGCAGGGCATTTCACCATTCTAGTCGCCGAAGATGAGCAGATGCTGCGCGACTTTGTCAGCGACGCGCTCAGCTCGTTTGGCTATCGAATCCTCGCTGCGGCGAATGGTCGACAGGCGCTGGAAATTTGGGCGGCGCATCGCGACGAAATCGATCTGCTCCTGACCGACGTTGTGATGCCGGGATTCCCCTCCGGCCGCCAGCTCGAGCAAATGCTGACAGCCGAGAAACCCGACTTGAAAGTGATCTTTACCAGCGGTTACAGCGCTGAACTTCTTGGGCCGGACTTCGAGCAAGACAGGAAGCATGGCTTCCTGGCAAAGCCGTATCTCACGGACTGCCTTGCAAGGAGCGTCGCTGCGCAACTCTGCGCTTCGAACGTGTAACAAACTCCAACTCGGCGCGCGGATACCCGTCGGATTGTCACTAGGAATCGAGCCAGGCTGCTGGACACTTCCCTTAGAAGGTCACTGTATTCCGTCGCAGCATTGGACCCCAGTTACAGATTGCTCCCACGCCATCCCAGCTTCTGCCGGACGACGCTGAAGAAGGACACGCCGGGCATGGCGGCCAGCGGGAGGGTTTGCGGCGCTTTGCGGACCGTGACGAAGTAGCCGGCCTCGAGATGCACTGGCGGGCGCCCGTCGATCGTGAGGAAAACGGGATGATCCCGTTCGGTTGCTTCGACCTCCACCACAGCTGAGTCGTCGACGATAATGGAGCGGTTTGAGAGCGTGTGCGGGCAGATGGGGGTAATGACCAGCGCCCCGGAGTCAGGCGCCAGAATCGGTCCGCCTGCGCTCAGGGAATAAGCGGTCGAGCCGGTGGGCGTGGCGAGGATAAGCCCATCGGCGTTGAACTCTGTGAGCGCCTCGCCGTCGACGCGCACGGTTAGACGGATGAGGCGCGAGATTTCACCACGACTAAAGACGGCGTCGTTAAGGCAGCGCAGAACCTGGCGCGTTTCCGGGCCATGCGGGTCGAGCTGCACTTCGAGCAGAGCGCGTTCGCTGAATTCGATTTTCCCGGCAGCGATGCTGGCAATGGCTTCGCGGTAGGCCGTGGAAGCTACACAAGTGAGAAAGCCTAACGAACCGATGTTGATCCCGAAGATTGGCTTGATGTAGTCCCCGATCTTCCCGACGACGTTTAGAATCGTCCCGTCGCCGCCCAGGACCACGAGCAGGTCCGTACCACGGCCCAGGTCGCGCACGGAAAGCTCAGATTTCTGCCCGGCTATGCGCGCCGTCTCCGCTTCCAGCTTCACCGGCAGTGGGACGCGGGCAAATTCCTCCATGACCGCGTGCACGAGTTCGGCGGCGCCTGGTTTTCCAGTATGAGCGATCAGGCCGATGGTTTTCGGAGACATATGAAGAATTCCTGGTTGCCATCGGTTCCGGCGATACTGGAGGGAAACAGGCCCCCTACCCGAGCACCCATGGCTTCTGCAAACCCGGCGACTTTTTGCTGCGCTTTCTCATGCAGTTCGGTCGAGCGCACGATGCCGCCCCGCCCGACGTCCTCGCGCGCGAGTTCGAACTGCGGTTTGACCAGCGCCAGGATCACACCGTCTGGAGTTAGCAACTGAAAGGCATTGGGCAAGATCAAAGTGAGCGAGATAAAAGAAACGTCGATCACACTGATGTCGATTGGTTCCGGGATTTCCTTTCGCGACAGATGTCGGGCGTTGATTTTCTCGAGCACGACCACCCGCGGATCATTCCGGATCTTCCAGGCCAACTGGCCATGGCCAACGTCGACAGCGAAGACTTTCTGGGTGCCATTTTGGAGCAGACAATCGGTAAAGCCCCCGGTTGAGGCGCCAATGTCCAGCGCCACTTTACCGCCGCATGAGATGCCAAAATGTTTCAGAGCGCCCTCCAACTTAATTCCACCGCGGCCAACATAGCGACTGCGGGGCGTGACAGAGATCTCGGTTTCGTCTTGGACAAAGTCCGACGGTTTCGCCGCCACGCGGCCGTTCACCTTCACTTCTCCGGCCATGATGGCGGTCTGCGCCTGCTGCCGACTGGGAAAAAGGCCCCTTTGGACGAGCGCCTGGTCGAGTCGAATGCCGCGGGCCATGGCTTCAGAACCTCGCCGAAGCGGCTTTCAATGCAACTGATTCAAGCGTAAAAAGCACTGTTAAGTTGCTATTTAGGAATGTATAACAACATTTGTGACAAATTCGACGATGTGGCGGTCCAGTTATCCGTCGCGGGCTTGATCGCGAAGCATCTTGTCGACGGCCGCGAAATCCTCGGCCGAGGCGCGCCGGCGCTGGTACTTGCGAAAAATAATGTCGCGCAGCTCGCGCAGGTCATCGATCAAGGGAACCTCGTAGTAGGTCCAATCCTCCTCATCGCGAAATTTCGCCTGGAATTTCCACTGGCCGCCGAATTTGGTCACGCGCACCTCGCGTTTGCGTCCATCCTCATCTCGCGAGGTCCATATGTGTTGACTGCGCATGGCGTTGGCTCCTTACATTAGCATTCTTGAAAGACCCAGCCAGACTCCTGCTCTATCTCGCCGGCGTCGTTCTGCTGGGGGCGCTCGCTGCGCCGCCGCTTTATTGGCTGGGTCAATTTCTGGTCGCGCATCGGATCGCACCGTTTCTCGCGGTTTTTGATTTCGAGACGTACTTCCATCGCGCGCTCCTCATTGCGGCGCTGCTGTTGCTTTGGCCGCTTCTGCGTTCTTTGCGCGTGCATAGTTGGAAGGACCTGGGGTTGGAGAGAAATCCGCGCGCCGGCATGGATTTGCTGGCGGGATTTCTGATCGCTGCGGTTCCCCTGCTCTGCGGCGGCGTGGTACTCATCACCCTCCATATCTATTCGCTGCGTCACGCGTTTCTCTGGGGGAAAATGCCGGAGGTCGTGATCGCGGCCAGCGTCGTGCCGATACTGGAGGAACTTCTATTTCGCGGCTTCATCCTTGGCGTCTTGTTGCGCAGCTTTTCGCGACTTACCGCGCTCTTGATCACGTCCGCACTTTTCTCAATCATCCATTTTCTCAAAGCGCCGGAGCACGCTTCGCCCGACCAATCGGTCAGCTGGTTCTCCGGCTTCGTTTCCATCGGGCACTCTTTTTGGCAATTTGGCAATCCCCTGCTCCTCGCTGCTGGCTTCCTGACTCTCTTTGCCATCGGCTGCATCCTGGCCGACGCGCGCTTGCAGACGCGCTCGCTCTGGCTGCCGATCGGATTGCACGCCGGCTGGATTTTTGCCAATGGCGCCTTTGGCAGAGCTGCACATCGTCAGGCGCTCGTGCTCCCGTGGCTCGGGAAAGACTTGCTGGTTGGAATCGTCCCTCTTATCCTCGCCCTCGCCAGTTGGGCGCTGATGCGCGGCTGGCTTCGACATGCCGACGCTCGCGCTACGCAACCCCTTTCGCGGTCTCGTTAGTCTTATTTATCCCGCGTCCTGCGCCGTCTGCTCCGTCGCGGTCGAGCCAGGCGAAAATCTCTGTGCAGTTTGCGAGGAAAAATTGCCGAGAATCTTGCCACCTTTTTGCGCGAAGTGTTCCCAGCCCTTCGCGGGCGCGATCACCGGTTCCTTTGTCTGCGCAAACTGCGAAGGGCGCGTCCTGCACTTCGACGCCGCGGTGTCCGTTTATCGAAGCCGCGGTGTCGTGCGCAAAGTAATCCACGATTTCAAATACGGCCGGCAGCTTCATCTGCGTCATCTCGTGGGCCGCTGGCTGAGCGAAACGCTGGCCGACGCACGGCTCGCCAGTCGGCGCTTCGATCTCATCGTGCCGGTGCCATTACATCCGGCGCGGCAGCGCGAACGCGGATTCAACCAGGCGGAGTTGCTCGCCCTCGTATTGCACCGGGAGTGCAGTTTTCCTCTCGGCAAGGTGCTGCAGCGCACGCGCTACACCACGACGCAGACGCAGTTCGATCGCGGCGAGCGGATGGAAAATCTGCGCGGTGCGTTTCGTTTACGGCGCGGCTGCGACGTGCAAGGTTTGCGGATGCTGTTGGTCGACGATGTCCTCACCACCGGTTCGACTTTGAGCGAATGCGCCTCGGTCTTAAAGAAAGGCGGTGCGCTTTCGGTGCACACAGCAACTGCCGTCCGCGGCTAAATCATGGCCATTTTCAAAAAACCAGCGCTCAGGACCGACAACCGCAAGAAGCGGGACATGCCGCAGGGACTTTGGCAGAAATGTCCCGGTTGCGGCGAAGTGGTGCACGAAATTGAGCTGGCCGAAAACGACCGCGTCTGCCCGCGCTGTGATTATCATTTTGCGCTCTCGGCCAAGGACCGGATCGCCAACCTCTGTGACCCGGACAGCTTCGTCGAGCTCGACGCGGGGTTGGCTTCGATCGACACGCTCAAGTTCCAGGGCATGGCGAGTTACAAGGATCGCCTGCGCAAATACCAGGACAACACCGGACTGGTCGACGCCGTTCTCAGCGGCCACGGACTGATCGATGGTTACAAGGTTGGAATCGCGGTGATGGATTTCAGTTTCCTCGCCGCGACCATGGGGTCGGTCGTCGGCGAGCGGATCACGCGCGTGATCGAGTACGCCACGGCGGAGCGCGCGGCGGTCATCATCGTTTCCGCGTCGGGTGGCGCGCGCATGTACGAGGGCATGCTCAGCCTGATGCAAATGGCGAAGACGAGCGGTGCCCTCGCGCTCCACGCCGGCCAGGGGCTTCCCTTCATTTCCGTCCTGACCAATCCCACGACGGCCGGCGTCATGGCCAGCTTTGCGTCGTTAGGCGACGTCATCATCGCGGAACCGAAAGCAATGGTCGGCTTTGCCGGACCGCGCGTAATCAAGGAGACGACGCACCAGGATTTGCCGCCGCGCTTTCAAACCGCGGAGTTCCTTCAGGAGCACGGCTTGATTGATCTCATCGTGCATCGTCGGGCGCTTCGCCGGCAGCTCGCGCAGTTGCTCGCCTACTTCAACGCGTCGCGCTAAACGTGCCGCTATCTCCCGAAAGCGGCCTCGAACCGCGAACCTCCTACCGGGAAGTCCTCGCCTGGCTTTTCCGCACCCAACGTTTTGGAATCAAGCTCGGCCTGGAGAATAGTCACCGTCTTTTCGCCGCGCTTGAAGTCCCCTCGCCTGACGAACGAATCATTCATGTCGCCGGGACCAACGGTAAGGGTTCTACCTGCGCCCTGATTGATTCCATTGCGCGCGCGGCCGGTTATCGGACCGGGCTTTTTACTTCGCCGCACCTCATTACCTTTCGCGAACGCATCCAGGTCGACGGTGAGCTGATTTCCGAAGAAGAAGTAGCGCGCGGCCTAACGAAGATTCGTGAAATGGTCGCAGGCTGGGAGCCGCACCCGACCTTCTTCGAAATCACCACTGCCCTCGCGCTCGATCATTTCCGCAATCGTGAGGTCGAGATCGTCGCACTCGAAACCGGCATGGGCGGACGCCTCGATGCGACCAATGCAACCCGGCCGATCGTCTCGGTCCTTACGCCGATTGATTACGATCATCAAAAATGGCTCGGTGACAGCCTGACGAAAATCGCTTTCGAAAAGGCCGGCATCATCAAACACAAAGTTCCGGTCGTTTCCGCGCTACAGGCCGGGGAAGCGGCTGATGTCATCCGGGCGCGGGCAAACAAATGCGAAGCGCCGCTGGATTTCGTTAGGCAACCTTTCGAACGTTTCCCGATCGCCCTGAGCGGGACGCACCAGCGGCAAAACGCGGCCCTTGCCATCTCCGCGCTGCACACCGCAGATATCGCAATCGACAACGCGGCGATCGAGCGCGGATTGGCCGCTGTCACGTGGCCGGCGCGATTTCAACGCTGGGATGCGCGGACCGTGATTGACGGTGCCCACAATCCCTCGGGCGCGCGCATTCTCGCCGAGACATGGCGCCAAATCTTTGGCGACCGGCGCGCGACCGTGATTCTCGCCGTTCTCCAGGAAAAGGATGTGGAAGGGATTTGCCATGCCCTGGCGCCGATCACGCGACGCGCCCTTTTGCCCTCCATTCAAAGTGAACGAGCACTGGGCGCGGAGGAACTTCGCCTAACGATTTGCGATCAGCTTCCAGGACTTCCGGCAGCGACTTCGCCTTCCTTCGCCGCGGCCTGGGAAGACGCACGCACCGACGCAGCGCCAATCCTCATTTGCGGTTCGTTGCACTTCGCCGGTGAAGCGCTCGCATTCCTTCGGGGCGAGCCGACCGCCTTCGAGGAGTGCCTCCAATAACGCAACTCGCCGCGAGGAAAGGCGCAATTCATCGCCAAAAAAAGCAATCGATCGGCAGCAGCCCACCTGCATTCGCCCTGAACCGGAGCGGTAAAGATCTTCCGGTCGTCTCTCATGCTCGCGGTTCTCCAGCCTTCCCCCGCGGATTCATCGAGACCTTGTGGTCGGGCCAGCCGATGCTCGCTTTTGAACCGCAGGTCTAATTCACCCACGGCGTCGTCTGCGTCCTACAGCTCCACAAATGCCGTTTGTTTCGTACAAGATCAGGACGCGAGAAACCAGGCCACGGAATGCCTGACGAACTCGGCACGGGTCGGAAATTTCAAGCCGATTTAGTGGTCATGATCTGAGGTTTTGCGGCGGCATTCATGGTGCAGTCTTATCTTCGCGATTCAGGAGTTCTTTAAGGTGGACAATGGGTTCCTGGCTAATCTGGAAAATCCCGCGGCGCGGGCGGTCCAGATCGAGCACGACAAAAATTGTCCCGCCAATGAGAAGGACTAAAAGCCATTTTCCGACCATCATGCGGTGGTTCGCAATCCCGCCCGCAAAACCGACCGTCGCCAGGGCGAGGATTGTTCCACCGAAAAGCAAAAACACAACACCGTCCGGCACCCGGTCCTCAAAAGCGTGGACCCGTCGGCGATGGACGGACCATTCGTCGTTCAGCGCCTCCATCATACCATCCAAGCCTTTCATCGAAGGATCGCGCTGTGCTTCATCTCTCACCAGGCCCCACAGTTGGCTATGAAGTTTCTCGGTCCGATCGATCGCCTCCTCCACCGCGCTGAGATTCTGGCCCGCGTCATAGAATGCCAGCCGGGCGTCCACCAGTTCCCGGAACGATTTCTGGAACTGGGCGAAAGAAGGCGACGGCAGCAGGCTGCCATAAAGGAACACGCGGTGCAGGATGTTTGCCTCCTCCGTCACCAATCGTTGCCGCTCGGTGTAACGATCCGCTGCCATGCCGAAAGCAAAAGCCAGGAGCAGCGCCAGGAGGCCGAGCAGCGCGACCTTGAGGGCTACATAGACCTCGCGTCCGGCGTCGTGCGTGTCCGCGTGCCAGCGACGTCCGGCCCGATAGGCCAGCTCGAATGCCACGAGCGAGGCAACCAGCAGGACGACCACAATCGAGTGCGCGCTCTGATCATAAAGCCAGTTGGATTTCATAGTTCGCTCATTCCTTGATCGCTGGTCCTTGCGCCATTGGCAGAAGCGGAGAACGGCGCCTTGCCCCGGCGCGATGGTCGGCGACTCGCTCAGGTGATATAACGGTAGTCGCAAACACTCAAGGCCGCTAAAAAAAATGCCCGACACGGAGTTCGAGCCATTGCTTGTAATTATCGCTGCTTCCCACGAGGCCATACTGGTATTCCAGCGAAGCGACCCAGCGGGTGCCAAATTTTCTTCCCACCATGAGGTCCAGCGGCACGAACCACTTATCGGTGTAAAGGTTGTAGGTCATTTTCGGAGATGAGTTGACGAACCACTGTTCGGGCAGACCGATGTTCAAAAACGGTTCCAGGCCGAACTTGTTGATGTTACTCCGCGAAGAATCGCCGGCCACGCTGACAAACTGCCGCGCGATTACCCCGACGTTGCTGCCGGAACTGATCTCCGGCAGCTGGGCGCGTACGGCGACGGTCGGAACTAGCTGCAGCTTGTCGGAACCAAATGCATCGCTCGTCGCGGTCGGAACCACCGTCCGCATCCCAATCGCTCCCGCCCATCGCGGATCGAGCGTGCGCACATAGATCGCCTGCGCCAGGAAATCGCCCAGGCCGAATTTCGTCAGACCGTTTGGATTATCGGAGCCGGATTTGTTGCTCCAGATCAGAGGCAGATCAAAGCGGAGCGCGAGCTGATTCGGCTTCGGAAACAACAGAAGATCGCTCCGCAGCGTCAGCGTCTCGGCGTGCCGGTCATCAAGAATCTGGCCCGACGACGCCGTGGCGTCGGGCAACGTCTTGACCTGCAATCGCAGATCAAAACGGTTAAGCGGATTAGTAATGTCCTCGCCGTTGTCGGCCAACTCTTCAGTGGTGTTATCGGAAGGCGTATTGTCCGCGACCGGCGCGCTCTCACCCTGGGCCCAGGCGGGTGAAATCCAGCGGGCACTCAGTGCCAGGGCGGCCGTAAGAGCAAGCACGAGGCGCGACATTTTCATAACTGGGTAATCTAGGTCGTAGGGACGTTGACTGTCACTGGGTTGCACTAACTCATGGGGCAGACTGCGCCGGAAATGTGAAATCTAATCGGAGATTGGAGTCGCGTCTTACAATTCTTAACAGTGTTCAGCCGGCGCAAGCCCCAGCTCTCTTTGCGCTTCGTTCGGCAGAGGCCTTCGTAGTCGGCGCACGGTCATGGGTCAGGCGGAAATGTTGCCTGCCGGGGAATCCTCCGGCACCGGTTCCTTCATCCGAAGCGCGAAGTGTTGCGTCAGTACCGGCCCGAGGATGGACGTGACCAGCACTGCGATAAGAACACCATTGAGCATTCGGTTGTCGAGTAACGGCTGGCCGGCGGCATTGAACGTCCTGTAGGCAACGAGCGCGGCCGCGAGCGTCGCCGCAACCTGCGGCAGGGTGAGAGACCACATCGTTCTCCGGGCAGGTGTCGTGTAGCCGAAGGCTTGGCCGCAAGACTCTGCGGCGATCCATTTGCCGGCGAGAAGCGCACCGATGATCCCGGCCGCGAGGAAGGAATCCTCGGTCAGGCTGCGAGCTACGGCGGGCGGGTCGATCAGGAAGCCAGTGACGACAAAGAAGGCCGGTACGAACAGGGTATTGCTCAAGAACTCCAGCTTGCTCTTGGCAGGCTTATCTTGCACCGCGGCATTGACCGCCAGGCCAGCCAGGAACGCGCCGACGATTCCCGGCAGGTTAATGAGCTGAGCGAGCATCGCCGTAACGGCGAGAATGCCAAGCATCAGGACGAAATAGGTCTCCTCGTCGTTCTCCACCTTCCTCAAGACGTAGACACCCGCGCGGCTCAGAGCAAACAGGACGACGGGGACGAAGACAATGATCTCAATGACCTGGAGGGCGAGCCTCGAGGCCGAGAAGCCACCGGCGAACGACGGTACGCAGACGGCGAACACGAGCAGCGACAACGTATCCGACACCATCGTGCCGCCGATGACGACGACGATCGGTTCCAGGCGACGCAAGCCCAGTTTGGCGACAATGGTCGAGCCGAGGAGCGTGTGGGAGGAGAGTATCGTTCCCACCACGACTGCCGGCAATAGGTCGTAACCGAGGCAATGGACCGCCAGCGTACCCAGCAGCAACGGGACTAACGTCGTGATCACACCGAACACAACTGACCGAAATATCTTTTGCCGGAAAAGCGTCAGATTGATTTCCAATCCGGTAATAAACATCAGCAACAGCATGCCTAACTCGGAAAAGAATTGGGCGACCGGGTGCTGGCGAGGAAAGACATCGAGCAGGTGTGGTCCGAGCACCACACCGCTGAGAAGCAATCCGACCACCTCTGGGAGGCGAATACGACGCGAAAGGCTCGGGATGATGACAATCAGCCCCATGAAAATGGCAAACTTTGCCAGGGCCGGAAGCAACGCGATTACACGATGAAAGAATTCAAGGAGCGACATGGTTGCTTTCCGAGTTCCGCCGCACTCATTTCGGCGTGCGAGCAGACAACGTCAAATCATTGCAAAACCCGAGAATGCCGCACAATTCATCAAGCGTGTAGCTACACGCTTGATGCGGACCAAGGCATCGGGGACTAATGAATTTGTAACGTTTCAGTCGGAGTTCAGCATCAAGTTCCCACAGAGCGCGACTACAGCAGGGTGGCGCACCGATTGAGCAACGGTGTGCCGTTTTGGTGCTACAATATCAGGAACGAGCAAAGCTTAAAACTGAGTCTTCCCGAAGGTCTTGGCCGGAACAGGCATTTCGGCTACTGCTCGAAGGCAAAGATTTTCTTCCAGTCGTTCTTCATGCTGATGACCGTCCAATCGTCCTTCTTCGCCTCGGCCATGAGCGCGTCGCTGAAAGTGCCGATCTTGGAATCGGCGCCGTAGGCATACTCGCGCTCGGCGTCGTCGTGATGCACCAGCATCATCAACCGCGCGCCGCCACCGGCCTGTGTCCATTCCAGCATCTGCTGATCGCCGTCCGAATTGCCAAAGGCGGCGATCGGCCGGCGGCCGATGTGCGAATTGATTCCAACCGGTTTGCCGGTCTTGTCGTCGATGAAGTTGATCTCTGGCAGGCGAATGAGCACCGGTTTGCCGTCGCGATATTCGTACTTCGTTTTGATGCTGCTGCCCACAACCTGTTCAGGCGGGATGCCATAAACTTTCTCCGTCCACGGACGCATGAACTCGATGCCACCGCCGGAAACGATGAACGTTTTGAAGCCGTTCGCCCGCAGGTAGGCGAGCAATTCCACCATCGGTTGATAGACGCACTCGGTTAAGGGCCGTTTGTATTTCGGATGTTTCGCGGTGGCGACCCAGTCGGTGACGATCTTTTCAAACTCAGCCGTCGTCATCCCGGCGTGAGTCGCCATGATGATCTCGAGTATCGCGTGTTCGCCACCCGCGAGCGCGCTTTTCACATCGCCCTTCAGAAGCGAAGCAAATGGTTCCTTCGTTTTCCATTCCGGATGTTGCGGCGCCAGCGCCTTCACGCGGTCGAGCGCGAAGAGGAGTTGAAAGTACATCGGTTGCTCGCACCAGAGCGTGCCGTCGTTGTCGAAGGTGGCGATGCGTTCCGGCGCGGGAACAGAGTCCGGCGAGCCGGGCGTGGTTACCTTTTCAACGAAGGTGATAATGTTTTTCTTCGCAGCCGTGTCGTTCCACGAAGGCAGCGGGTCGGCTGCGCGCGATTGAATGGTGGTGAACGCCGCAATGCTCACGAGAGCGGCGGCGATGAATCCTGGAGCGTGAATGGTTTTCATAATGTTGATGCTGTTTTAATCAGAAACCGCAAAGCGGTTCTGAGGTCGCGGGCCGGCCCGTGCCAGACAAACCACCAGACAGCCCGTGTGCTCCGTAAGCAAGTCTCTCATTAATTGTTTGGATCACCAATCGGCTGCTGCATTGACTCCAACTGCCGCAAAGCCCCGGCCACTTTCAACGTGCTGTAGTTGAGGTTCGCCGGGTTAAGACTGCTGCCCTCCTGAAATGGATATTGCGGAAGGGAAACCAGAAATGTTTTGAGCTTTTGTTCCAAGGGAACGAAGATCCACATGTTGTCGGCCATCCATCGGATATACATGCCCGATTCCCGCGGACCTTTTTCGTAAGGGTCCGCCCGGAGATTGACAACCTCCGGCCAGGCAGTGACGTCACGCACCGCCGTGGCGATGTTTCCGTTCTCGACGGCGAACGAAACCTTCCAATCGTTCCAGCGAACGGCGTTCAAGTCGCCAGCCTGTCCAAAGTAGAAGATTTCTTCCCGCGGACCTTTACTGACCTCACCTTTGAAGTAAGGCAGGAAGTTGTAGCCGTCAGGATGGACCCTCCACGTTTTGCCGTTGGCTTCATAGCCGTCCTTGCTCTCCAGTTTTTCCACAATGTCTGGCTCGCCCACGGCCGCCAGCAAGGTCGGGAGCCAGTCTTCCTGCGAGAAGACGTCGTTGTAGATTGTGCCCGGTTTGATGACGCCCGGCCAGCGAACGAGCATCGGCACGCGCATGCCACCTTCCCAAGTTGTGCCCTTCTCGCCGTGAAACGGTGTGCAGCCGCCATCAGGCCACGTCACCGTTTCCGCGCCATTGTCCGTGCCATAGATGACGATGGTGTTGTCGGCGATGCCAAGATCGTCGAGTTGTTTCAACAAGGCGCCCACCATGTCATCGTGCTCTACCATGCCATCGGCATAGATACTGATGCCGGTGCGGCCTTCGGCCGACTTCTGCAAGTGCGTCCAGACGTGCATGCGGGTGGTGCAGAACCAGACGAAGAACGGCTTATGGTTGTTTACCGCCCGGCCGATGAATTTGGTGGCACCGGCGAAAAGCTCACTATCAATTGTTGGCATGCGAGCGGCGGTGAGCGGGCCGGTATCCTTGATGCTTTGCTTGCCGACCAAGCCGAAGCGTCGATCTACCGTGGGGTCGTTCGTCTCCGTGGCAAAGCAGTGCAGCACGCCGCGTGGAGCATAATTTTTCGCGAATTCCTTTTCTTTCGGATAATAATACGTTTCCGGCTCCTCCTCGGCGTTCAGGTGGTAAAGGTTGCCGAGGAACTCGTCAAAGCCATGAACCGTCGGGAGAAATTTGTTCCAGTCACCCAGATGGTTCTTGCCGAACTGGCCGGTCGCGTAGCCTTGGTTCTTCAGGAGATCGGCGATGGTTGGTGCCCAGTCGGGAATGCCTTGCGGTGAGCCGGGCAGGCCGATGGTCAGCAGGCCGGTGCGAAACGGATGCTCCCCGGTGATGAACGCGGCGCGGCCTGCCGTGCAGCTCTGTTGGGCATAGGCGTCGGTGAACAACGCGCCTTGCTGCGCAATGCGGTCGATGTTTGGTGTGTGATAGCCCATCATGCCGCGACTGTAAGCGCTGATGTTATCAATGCCGATGTCGTCGCCCCAGATGACGAGGATATTGGGTTTCTTGTCCGCTGCTTGCAATGGAACGGCCCCGCAAAAGAGCGCAGCCGTGCCCGCAAGGAGCGACAAGCCGTTATGGATCAGTTTTCGTTTCATTGGTTGTCTTTCTGTTTTAGTTTTGCTTTTTTGTTTCTTAGGGTCATCGCGATAAGAGCATTCGCCCGGGCAATTGATTTATGACTTGTCGCCCATACTCAGGTTGGGCGAGACGAAGCGTTGTCCCGCCATGGCGGCGTGGACGACCGTGATGAGATCCGAGGCCAGTCGGGCCTTGGAAACGTAAGCCACGCCGCCCGCTTCGAGCGCGGCGCGCACGTAGTCAGGGTCTTCATGCACCGTCAGAAACACCAACCGCGCGCGGCTGCCGACAAGCCTCAATTGCCGGGCGGCCGCTTCGTTCAGGTCCGACCCGTTACCGACCGAGCCGACGATCTCAAACTCGTCCGCGAGCAGGTTCATGGTTTGGGCAAGGATTGGGACATGATCGTCCGCCAGGAGGACACGCCCGATTGGCCACCGTATTCATGAATACGGGAGGAGTTGTAGGTCTAATTCCGAGAAGTGACTACTGTCAGAATTAACAGGTAGGGGACGCTTATGGACTGCGCCGGCAGAGCGTCGCGGCGACGGCGCTTTCGAGCGGACGATGATTTGGATAAAATTCGGCCCCGCCGCATGCTGGCCAAAGCGGTGTCGCGCTTCGCTTGCCCCCGCAGTCCACGACGCGCCGCTTTCGCAGCAGCGCTCCGGTTGGTGATCGATTCGCCCTGGCCGCCTACGCGCGTGGTGGCACGATGTGATGTGGGTCCCGGGCGAAGGCTGCGTGGCTCAGGCCGACGATGGCGGCTGCAAGCAGGGCAAGTAGGTTAGCGAATCGGTCTTATAATCTGGTTTTATCGTTCCGGGAAAGGTTTGCTTCGATCGAAGTTTGAGGGTGCCGGCGATGTTCATTTCATGAACGCATGGTAGCCGGTCAGGGCGAATTGCACGCCCATCGATAGGACGATCAATCCCATGAAGCGCGTGAGCGTGTCCCGCAGAAATCCGCCGCCACTGGCTTTGCCGCCGAAGTGCGCCACGAGGACCATCGCCAGCCAGGTGATGCCAGTCGCGACGCCGATGGCGATGAGCGAGGTGACGGGCAATTCCATCCGCGTGTGAGCCACGGAGAGAGTGATGACTCCGGTGATGGTTCCCGGGCTGGCGGCAAAGAGAATCAGCGGCGTGAGTGACGGCGTGGATTTTGCATCCACGGCCGCCGGTTGCCCGCTGAGCATGGCGAAGCCCATCCACGCCAGCACTCCGCCACCTGCCACCATGAAGGCATCGAGCGACACGTTGAACAGACCCAGTACCTGCATCCCGAGCAGGGCGGCGAGTGTGAGGATGATCAGGATCGCCCCGGCCGCCCGCGCCGCGTCGGTCATCTTCCCACTCAGCGATTTCCCGGCGACCGCCCCGGCAAACATCGCCGCACAGATCGCCGGATTAATAAGCGAGAGCACTGTGATGATGGCTTGGAGTTGCTCGTGCATGTTGGTCCCAAAAACTCCGGGAATCGGCTTGTTTCGCTGGTGAAGTTGTGGGCCGCCTCGTGGGAGACGGCCCGCGCGTTTCACGAGCGAGTCAGTTCAAGGCTTCAAATCCAATTGTTTGAGTTTCTTCGCCGCCGTGCTGTAGGGGCCGAGCTGATGGACCGCCGCGCCCGCCGGCGAGAAGGTGAAGTTCCTAAACGGTTCGGCCAGCATTTTGTCCAGGTATTCCCGGGTCGCGAGGCCGGTGGTGACGTGTGGCCCGTAATGCGCGCCGGAATGTTCCGGAACAAAGACCTCGACGTATGTTGTCAGCAATGGATTGACACCCGGATCGTCGCTCATGACGAACGCCGCCGTCGTGCCGGTTTTGACCGTGAGCGGAGCCACTGCGTCAATCACATTCTGTTGCACTTTCAGTAATTCGGGCGTCGGCTTGACGACAATACCCGAAAAGCCGGACGAAGCGATAGATTTGCATCCAGAGCGAAAGGCGCGCACTCATCCTGCGATGAAATTGCAGACCGGTAGCCGGACCTAACGAGTCTCATCTTGAGACTTGGTCTCATAGTTGTTCTCCTTTTTAACTCTACTAGCTCATAACTGAGGTCGAACGGATGGTGGGAACATCAATAAGTCTGCACCTTACCCATGCGGGGCGGCTTTACTGGGGCTGCCACGCCGTAAATGACTGTTAAGCCCGATCCGCCGCCCCAGGTTGAAATGGCTGTGGGAGGATTCGGGAGCGTCGCTGCTTCCGGGCTGTTCCAGTTGTTCGCGGCCCAAACGTTGCCCGCGGGGTCAATCGCCACGTCGGTCAGCATCTGGATGCTGCCGCCCTTAAATTGGTGGATAACATCGCCAGGCTTGGTCCCGGCCGCATGTCCTTTCGGCTTGGCTCCGGCCATGAGCACTACCGCACGATTACGCGGCGAGAGGTCGCCAATCCAGACGTCGTCATTGCCGTCGATGTTCAAGCCCCATGGAACATCCACGGCGCCTCCGCCGGTGTAGCCTGCGGGCTCAGCCTGGGTGCCGTCGGGGCGGAACATGTGAACGACGCCGGTAGGCTTAGGATACGCCAGCATGGCTTGGCCCATGATCTTAAACTGCTCCATGATGGATGCGCCGTCCGGGACCTTCGGCATCGGGAAATCAAGAGA
The DNA here is from genome assembly GCA_963782205.1 of uncultured Verrucomicrobiae bacterium. GTDB lineage: Bacteria > Verrucomicrobiota > Verrucomicrobiia > Chthoniobacterales > UBA10450 > Palsa-1392. The sequence continues at coordinate 44,835 of CAWAIY010000006.1, forward strand.
TGCGTTGCTCGCCACCCACACATTCTCCTGGGAATCCAGCGCTAGGCCGCGAACGCTGATGCCGCAGCGGAAAGTTTCCACCTTCGAGGGATCGCCAGCAGCAAACCGCACCAGTGTATCCGACTGCGAATTGCTGACCCACACCCGATTCTGAGAGTCAATGACGACATCGAAGGGAGACTTGAGCCCTGGCACCTTCACAATCGTGCCTTCCTTGATGCGACCACCGGGGAAGAACAGTAGTTGATTGCCCGCACCATCGGCAATCCACACGTCGCCCTTGGCCGAGACTCCGATGCCCATCAGGGCGAAGAGCTTTTCCTTGAACGGGAAGATGCTTTCGTCGCCGATGGGCTTGCCGTCGAAATCCATGATGAGGATTTTGCCGTTGAAGCTTGTCGCCCAGACCTTGTCGCGTGTCACCGCTGTGCCCCAACCGACGCCGTCCAAACCCATGCCGGTGAAACCGGTAATTGGCGGGGACAGCGGCGTCCCATTGGGGCTCATCTTCAGCACGCCGCCACCGATGCTGCGGTTGACACCAGATTGCGAGCCGGGCATCCAATTCTGCCCGCTCCAAAGGTTGCCGTCCGCATCGAACATAAATCGCCCATTGGCGAACATGCCGCCGCCCGCGAAACACAGGCTGAGAGCGAAATCGGGTGGCTCCCACGCCAGATACGGTACAAACGGGGCGGCGCGACGCGAGCCGTCCTTCGGCTGCGGGTAAGCTTCGTCAAACAATGCGTAAAGTTCCTTCGCGTTGTTCCACGGTTCGCGAGCGATGCCCGCCATCGCTTCGAGCGTGTTCTTGGGCGTTGCACCGCCCGTTGGCGTTGCGGCTTTAAGGAACCGCGCGCGCCAAGCGTCGTCCGCCGCGGTGATGCAGGCCGTGATGAGCGATCCAAGCGTGTTCAAGTTCGCGAGCGTCGTGGTCTGTGTACTGTTGATCGGATCCAGAATTACTTTCCCCCAGCCGCCCGTAGCAGGATCCACCAGATTAGGCGCGTTCCCGGCAGCAATATGAAGTCCAAGCGTGTTGCCAGAGATTGATTCTCCATTGATGAATCGCGCGGACGTGAACGCCGAGGCGACGGTGGTGAGTTCATTGATCGTCACCTTTGCCGGCGGCGTGCCGCCGAGCACGGAGAGCAGCATCAGGCTGTCATTCGCCCTGCCGGCCTTTGGCGTGCCGCCCTTGGCGACGACATAGAGGATGCGGTCGGCGGGCGCGTCACCGTAAGTCAGATTGAATGTGCCGCTGTCGTCGGTCTTGCCGTGCGCGAGCTCCTGCGGTGCGCCAATGCCGGCGGCGAAAAGAGTGAGAGTAGACCCAGCTATTGGTTGTTTCGCAGCCTGGACGGCGCCCGATAGCTCCGCGGCGAGCGCGGAGAGGTTAGCTAGTGACATGACTCCCACGGCGACAAGAGCAGTGAGGCCATGTTTCGTGTGTTGCTGTTTCATGATGTAAGTAATTGTGGTTGGTAAGTGGAAACGTGCGGTTCGCTCGTGAAGTCGCGGGCCGCCTCGTGGGAGACGGCCCGCGCCTCTGATTTCCGAATCGCTTCCACCGGACTCGGCAGATATGCCGCTGGTTCGGTGGTATGGCGCGTTAATCGCTCACGCCGCTGCCCTTCTTTATGTCTTGGAGAACCTGCTCGAGGTTATAGCTTGCCGCCTGCTGCAACGGCGGGTAATCGTGGTAGGACTCGAGCTCTTTTGTCCACAGATACTGGCCGATGGGCAGAAGATTCCAGTCGTAGAGATAGGCCGTGCTGGGACTGGCAAGCGCGCCGCCCATCGCCAGAAAGCCCTTTTGATCCATGCCCACGTTCTGCTCGAAAGGATCGCGTTCGATGTTATCAACCATCGTCCATTTGTAAGGAATCGGCGGCAAGAGGCCGCCGGCGGCCGTCTCGTTAGGCATCGTGTAATAAAACTTCCAGTTCTTGTATCGCACGGCCGACGGTATCGCACCCATGTAATAGAAGAACGTGTCGCGGGCTGACTTCATGGAAGTGCCGGTGAGGTAGCCGAGCTGGTTCACGCCGGCGAGCTCGGTCTTCAGGATGCCTTTATATTGTCCGGCCATGATCTCCTTGTTCAGGTCGTTGCCCTTGGGCCCGCCGGCGATTTCCACAAACGTCGGCAACCAGTCGTAGGACGCGAAAATGTCCTTGTAAATCGTTCCTGGCTTGATGTGACCAGGCCAGCGGATGACGCATGGAACGCGCATGCCACCTTCCCAGGTCGACAGCTTCCCGCATTTGAACGGGGTGACGCCCCCGTCCGGGTAGGTTTGAACCTCGGCGCCGTTGTCCGTGGTGAAGACTATGATGGTATTATCCAGCTCGCCCATGTCCTCGAGCTTCTTCAGCACGTAGCCGATGTTGTCGTCCAACTGTTTCATGCCAACTTCATTGATGCCCCAGTCCTTGCCTCCCCTTTCGCCCAGCATGGCTTCGTATTTCGGCGAGAACATCGTCGTGATGTGCATGCGCGCCGGGTTGTAGTAACAGAAGAACGGTTTGCCGGTCTTCTTGGGGTCGTTGCGGCCGAGCCAGTCAATGACGTGGCTGGAGATTTCCTCATCAATGGTTTTCGACCGTTCCAGGGTCAACGGGCCTTCATCCTTGCCCATCTGGTGCTTCGCCGTGCCGTCGGGAGACTTCATCCAGAGAACGGGGCGCGGGGCGGCCAGGCACAGGCCGTCCTTCGGATCGATCGCTCCTGGAGGTTCCGGGATGCCAGGAATCGGAGCCATTTTCATGGGCGGGGCGACGGCTTGCTTGTCCGGGCTGCTGTTGATGTCCGGGAAGCTGACCTGCTCCATGGCGTCGAGGTGATACAGGTAGCCGAAGAATTCCTGGAAGCCGTGCGCCGTGGGCAGTGAATCCGGGTTATCCCCCAGATGGTTCTTGCCAAACTCGCCGGTCGTGTAGCCCAGATCCAACAGGAACTGGCCGATGCAAGGTGTTCCGGGTCGCAAATACGATATGGCGCCCGGCAGCTGCGGCATAAGCATGCCCGCGCGATATGGGGTCATTCCGGTGACGAAGGCCGTGCGCCCGGCGGTGCAGCTCGACTCGGCGTAGTAGGTCATAAATTTCCCGCCTTCAGCCGCGATGCGGTCAATGTTGGGTGTTTCTCCTACCATCAGGCCTTCTTGATAGCAATGCACCTGCATCCAGCCGATGTCATCACCCATGATAAAGAGGATGTTGGGTTTCTTGTCCGCTGCTTGCAATGGAACGGCCGCGCAAAAGAGCGCAGCCGTGCCCGCAAGGAGCGACAAGCCGTTATGGATCAGTTTTCGTTTCATTGGTTTGTCTCTCTGTTTTGGTTTTACTGTTTTTTTGTTTTTTAGGTTCATCGCGATAAGAGCATTGGCCCGGGCGATTGGTTCATGACTTGTCACCCATACTCAGGTTGGGCGATACGAAGCGTTGTCCCGCCATGGCGGCGTGGACGGCCGTGATGAGATCCGAGGCCAGTCGGGCCTTGGAAACGTAAGCCATGCCGCCCGCTTCGAGCGCGGCGCGCACGTAGTCAGGGTCTTCATGCACCGTCAGAAACACCAACCGCGCGCGGCTGCCGGCAAGCCTCAATTGCCGGGCGGCCTCGATGCCGTCGCAGCCTGGCATTGTGATGTCGAGCACCACCACATCGGGATCGAGCCGGGCAACTGCTTCGATCAGGTCCGACCCGTTACCGACCGAGCCGACGATCTCAAACTCGTCAGCGAGCAGGTTCATGCTTTGGGCAAGGATTGGGACATGATCGTCCGCCAGCAGGACCCGCCCGATTTTGGCCACCGTATTCATGAATGCGGGTGGAGTTGTGGACCGAATTGAGGGAAGTGACTACTGTCAGAATTAACAGGTAGGAGATGCTTATGGAATGCGCCGGCAGAGCGTCGCGGCGACGGCGCTTTCGAGCGGATGATGATTTGGATAAAATTCGACCCCGCCGCATGCTGGCTAAAGCGGTGTCGCGCTTCGCTTGCCCCCGCAGTCCATGACGCGCCGCTTTCGCCGCAGCGCTCCGGTTGGTGATCGATTCGCCCTGGCCGCCTACGCGCGTGGTGGCACGATGTGATGTGGGTCCCGGGCGAAGGCTGCGTAGCTCAGGCCGACGATGGCGGCTGCAAGCAGGGCAAGTAGGTTAGCGAATCGGTCTTATAATCTGGTTTTATCGTTCCGGGAAAGGTTTGCTTCGATCGAAGTTTGAGGGTGCCGGCGATGTTCATTTCATGAACGCATGGTAGCCGGTCAGGGCGAATTGCACGCCCATCGATAGGACGATCAATCCCATGAAGCGCGTGAGCGTGTCCCGCAGAAATCCGCCGCCACTGGCTTTGCCGCCGAAGTGCGCCACGAGGACCATCGCCAGCCAGGTGATGCCGGTCGCGACGCCGATGGCGATGAGCGAGGTGACGGGCAATTTCATCCGCGTGTGAGCCACGGAGAGAGTGATGACTCCGGTGATGGTTCCCGGGCTGGCGGCAAAGAGAATCAGCGGCGTGAGTGACGGCGTGGATTTTGCATCCACGGCCGCCGGTTGCCCGCTGAGCATGGCGAAGCCCATCCACGCCAGCACTCCGCCACCTGCCACCATGAAGGCATCGAGCGACACGTTGAACAGAGCCAGTACCTGCATCCCGAGCAGGGCGGCGAGTGTGAGGATGATCAGGATCGCCCCGGCCGCCCGCCCCGCGTCGGTCATCTTCCCACTCAGCGATTTCCCGGCGACCGCCCCGGCAAACATCGCCGCACAGATCGCCGGATTGATGAGCGAAAGCACCGTGATGATGGCTTGGAGTTGCTCGTGCATGTTGGTCCCAAAAAATCCAGAGAAATCGGCTTGTTTCGCTGGTGAAGTCGCGGGCCGCCTCGTGGGAGACGGCCCGCGCGTTCACAATCGAAGAGCTATTTGCGTTTCTATTCCTGCGCCCGCCGCACCTTGCCCATGCGCGGCGGCTTAACCGGCTCGGCTACACCATAGAGGACATTGATTCCGGTCCCCCCGCCCCACGTGGAACGTGCGGGGTCCCGAGTCATGCCCGTGGCGATGGGGACATCATTCCAGTTGTTGGCACACCAGACATTGCCCGCGGCGTCGATGGTGACGTCCGTGAAGTTCTCGAAGTCGCCGCTAAAAAACTGATGCAAAAGATCACCAATCTTGGTGCCGGCCGGATGCCCCTTGGTGTTGTCGCCCGCCATGTACACGATTCCGCGCAACCAGCCGTTGGTCGCCCACACGTCGTCGTTGCCGTCGAGATTGACCACCCACGGGAGGTTTACGGCTCCACCGCCATTGTAGCCGGTCGCCGAGGGCTGCGTTCCGTCCGGACGAATCATGCCGACAAAGCCGGTAGACTTGTCGTCAGACTTGCCGTGCGCGAGTTGGGCCGGCGCGCCAGTGCCCGCTGCGTAAAGCGTTACGGCGGGCAGACTGGGGATGTGGTGTGTGTGTTTCCTTTGATGGTGGTTTGGTTTGCCGGTGAAGTCGCGGGCCGCCTACTTGGCAGCCCGCGCGTTTCACGATCGAAGTTAGCTAGAGACAGAGGCGGGCATCCAGCCGATGCCATCGCCCATGATGAAGAGGATATTGGGTTTCTTGTCTTGCGCCTGACACGACGTAACCGCCCGCGTCAGCGCGGTTAACACGGTCAGGTGGCGCAACCAGAACTGAGTAGCCCTGTTTCATTAACGTGTTCCCTTTCCATGTTTTGTGTTGCTTGGGTTTCGGTTCCAGTGAAGCCGCGACTTAGCCGCCTGAAGGGACGGCCTTTGGCAGGTTTTGCGGATCGAGCAGCGGCAGCGGGTTCTTAGGATGCTGCAGGTCCGGTATCAGGTCGTTCGAGGCGCCACCCGGGAAGCGCTGGATGCTTGGATACTTCATGATGGACTTGTCGAACTCCATGAGCGCAACCGAAAACAGCCCGGCCGTCCAGCCGTTGTCTTCGCCGGCGTACCGTCCCGGTGAGGTCTTTAGCCCATTCATTTCACCTTCGGCTCCGTTGAAGATCATGTCGTATCTCTCAAATGGATCCATAGTGAGGTTGTACACCGCCGGAATTGAACCCAGCCCTTGAGTCGGTCCGAGCCAGGAATCCTTGGCAGTCCAGATGAACTTCCACGCGATGTTAAGCCACGGCTCCTTGGAATCTCCGCCGATATCAACGCGGATGGCATTGAGATACTCGCCGTTGACGTAGATCCACGATTTGCGCGCGGAGTGCGGCGACTTACCCAGGATATAGGCGCTGTTGTCGATGCTGTCGAAATAGATCGGCTTGCCTTTGTTGTCCTTCATCTCGCCCGTGGGCGGAGGAGTGATACCCGCCATCGCCGCCAGGGTTGACCAGCAATCGATGTGCGACATCATTTCGCCGTACTGTACGCCCGCCGGAATGTGCCCGGGCCATGTCATGATGGCAGGAACACGCCAGCCACCCTCGAACGCCGAACCCTTTTCTCCGCGAAACGGGGTGGTTCCGGCGTCGGGATAGGCATCGAGCCATGCGCCGTTATCCGCAGTCAGGATGACGATGGTGTTGGGTGCGTACTGCCGGATGGCATCCAGCACCTTGCCAATGTCAGCGTCCATTTCCATTAGCGAATCGGAATAATCACCCAGGTGCGATTTCCCTCTGAAATCCGGCGCCGCATTGGTCGGGTTGTGCATCTTGATCCAGTTCACGTCCATGAAGAACGGTTTGCCGCTGGTGGCGTGAGTCTTGATATAGTCGGCTGCGTAGTCGGCCTGGCGTTCGTCCATCGTTGCCATATAGTCATAGGTAATCGTGGCAACCTTCTTTGCGGGCTGGCCGGCCACGCCCTCCCACTCACTCAGGTTCACAACGGAATCCCACATTTTTTCGAATTCCGAGTTGTACGATGGGAACCAGGGATGGAACCACTTTGTGGTGTCAGGATAGGAATAGACGCCGGCGTAGTAAGCGGCAAACTCTTTCATCTCGTCGAAGCCATGATTGGTGGGATAGGCCACAGGCTTGTCGCCAAGATGCCACTTGCCCGAAAAGTAGGTGGTGTACCCGTTCTTTTTGAAGAACTCGGCGATGGTTGGAGTCTCGGGGCGGAGATAATTCTCGTCACCCGGAGCCACCACGATCGACAGCGCCGAACGTATGGGGATACGCCCGGTAATGAACGAGGCGCGGCCGGCTGTGCAACTGGCCTGACCATACCAACTGGTGAAAACGGCGCCCTCTTTAGCCATCTTGTCGATGTTGGGTGTGGGGTGGCCGAGGGTCATCCCTCCTCCCGAGTAGGCACCGAAATCGTTCCATCCGGTGTCATCGGTCATCAGCATGACGATGTTGGGTTTCTTGTCTTGCGCATGGGCTGGAACCGCGCTAAAAAACGCGGCAGCAGCTATAACTAGCGATAAGCCGTTATGCATTACGTTTCGTTTCATTTGGTTTTGTCTTTCTGAATTGGTTTGTGTGTGGTTTGTAGTTGTTTGTTTGTTAGGTTTTGCCGCGAAAATAACGTTTGTTTGACGAATTGGATCATGGCCTGTCTCCCTGATCCAAGTTAGGCAACTTGAAGCCTCGTCCCGCCAGGGTGGCGTGGATGGCTGGGATGAGATCTGAGGCCAGGCGGGCCTTGGCGACGCACGCCTCGCCGCCTGCATCGAGCGCGGCGTGGACATAGTCCGCATCTTCATGGACGGTGAGAAAGACCAGATGCGCGCGACAGCCGACACGCTTCAATCGCCGGACGGCCTCAATGCCGTCGCAACCCGGCATCGTAATGTCGAGCACCACGACATCGGGATCGAGCCGCGCCGCGACGTCAACGAGGTCCAACCCGTTACCGACTGAGCCGACGATCTCAAACTCGTCAGCGAGCAGGTTCATGCTTTGGGCAAGGATTGGGACATGGTCGTCCGCCAGCAGGACCCGCCCGATTTTGGCCACCGTATTCATGAATACGGGTGGAGTTGTAGGTCTAATTCCGAGAAGTGACTACTGTCAGAATTAACAGGTAGGGGATGCTTATGGACTGCGCTGGCAGAGCGTCGCGGCGACGGCGCTTTCGAGCGGATGATGATTTGGATAAAACTCGACCCCGCCGCATGCTGGCTAAAGCGGTGTCGCGCTTCACTTGCCCCCGCAGTCCAGGACGCGCCGCTTTCGCCGCAGCGCTCCGGTTGGTGATCGATTCGCCCTGGCCGCCTACGCGCGTGGTGGCACGATGTGGTGCTCGACGGCGTATTGCACCAGCTCGGCCCCCGTCTTAAGACCGAGTTTTTCCATCATGGCATATTTGTGAAAGGCCACTGTACGCGGTGTCAGGTTCAAGATGTCGCCCGCCTCTTTCATGAGGCGGCCCTCGGCCAGCAATTGCAGCACCTCGCGCTGTCGGGGAGTCAGTTTGTCGGTAGCAGGCCTCGCTGATTCGTCGAGGAAAATGCCGAGTGGTTTGCCCTTGGTAATGAGCGGTGTGACGTAGGTCTTGCCGGCCAGCGCCAACTTAATGGAAGAAATCAATTCAGCCGCCGCGGAACTTTTGAGCAAGAACGCCGATGCGCCCGAGCGGATTGCCTCGGCGGCGACATCCGGGTCTTGATTGACGGTAAGGAAGACAACTTTGATTCTGGGTAATTTCCGCCGGAGCTGCGCGGCAGCTTCGATGCCGTTTAGCTGCGGCATCGAGATGTCGAGGATAACGACATCCGGCTTAGTCTTCGTGGCCAGTTCCAGCAGCGCCCGACCGTTCGTTGCTGTGCCCACGATTTCGCACTCCGATTCGAGCAGGCGGCGGAAGGCGTCCAGCAGCATGGTGTGGTCGTCCGCCAGCAGGACACGCGGGCGACTGGGCATGAAGGCTTGGGGTTGTTTCGCCACGACAAGCGAAATCTAGCGGTCTCTTCACCTCTCGACAAATGTTGCATTGTAACAAATGGTGCCACTTTTGGACTGCGCCGGCAGAGCGCAGCGACGACGGCGCTTTCGCACGGACGATGAGTGGAGAAAATTCAACCCGTCGGCTGCGTGCCAAAGCGGTGTCGCGTTTCGCTTGCCACCGCAGTCCAAAAACGTCACCCTCAATCCATGCCCCCAGACAAAACCCCCTGGCCACACGCCCCGGAACATCGGCTCAGCGAGCGCGGGACTTACATGGTGACAGCGAGCACGTATTTACGTCAGCATCACTTCATGGGTAAAGCTCGGCTGACAGTCCTGCATCGTGGTTTGCTCATCGTGGCTGCGGATTTCGGCTGGCAGTTGGAAGCCTGGGCGGTCTTCTCCAATCACTATCACTTCGTCGGTCATTCTCCGGCTAACGCGGAAACGGCGGAGAACCTATCCAGCATGCTCGGCTGTCTGCACGAGCGGACGGCCAAGTGGAGCAACCGGCTTGATGGCGGTCCGGCGCGCAAGGTCTGGCATAACTATCGGGAGACGCGTTTGACCTACGAGAAGTCGTATCTGGCACGATTGAACTACGTCCATCAGAACCCGGTGAAACACGGTTTGGTGCCGGTAGCGAGTCTGTATCCGTGGTGCTCGGCTCCTTGGTTCGAACGGACGGCAAGGCCTGCTCAAATCAAGACCATCCACCGATTCAAGACCGATCGGCTAAATGTGGCAGATGATTTCGACGTATCGCCCGAGTGGTGACTTCGTGGACTGCGCCGGCAGTAGCGCAGCGGCGACGGCGCTTTCGAGCGGACGATGAGTGGAGAAAATCCAACCCGCCGCATGCGGGCCAAAGCGGTGTCGCGCTTCGCTTGCCACCGCAGTCCAAAACAGTCCAAGACGCGCTTACGCTCGAGCAACGCTTATGCTTCTGCGGCCTGCGCTGTGATCGGCGCCCGCACTTCGATTCGCGTCCCTTCACCCTGGCGGGATTTCACAGACATCTGTCCCTTCACCATCCGGACGCGCTCACGCATGCTGAGGATCCCAAGTGAACCGTTGGTTTGGATGGCCCGGGGATCAAATCCGTCACCGTCATCCGCCACGACGAGACAAAGCTCAAGGCTGTCGGCGGTCAATTGCACTTTTACGCAGGTTGCGCCGCTATGTTTGATCACGTTCTGCAACGCTTCCTGCAGGATGCGATACAGGCTGAGCGACATATCAGTCGGCAGCGTCTGTGGCACATCACGCGCCTCGAACTCAATCGCCATTTCCTTCAGAGTTGCCAATTCCCTGCAGAACCCGCGCATCGCCGCTACGAGACCCAATTGATCGAGCTTGGCCGGGTGCAACTCGTGGGCAAGTTCGTGGACGTTGGCAGACAAACTCTTTACCTTCCCAGAAAATTCCCGCATCCGGCCCGCGATGGCCTCGGGTTGAGCCGGCGGTTTTTGCCCGAACATTTCGAGCTCGACGGACATCAGGGCAAGTCTCTGGCTCAAGTCGTCGTGCAGGTCGCGCGCGATTCGGCGGCGCTCATCTTCCTGGGCGTTGATCAACCGCCCGCCCAAATCGCGGGCGAATGCTTCCGCGCGTCTTCGTCGGGCGCGGTGCAAGAGCAGGCCGACGATGGTTGCAGCCTGCGCAAGAATGATGCACACCCCGCCGATGACGTAGTCCTTATGGCTGTCCCACAATGTCGGCGGACGAAACCGCACCACACTGTCAGGCGGCAGCAGCTTTTCGTTGATGTTCCAGCGGTGGAGCTGTCTCCAGTCAAACATCGGCACGGGGTGTTGCGCCTCGGAACGTGCGGCCGTTTGCGGCTCCGCGCCGGCGAGAATACGCAGGCCGATTTGAGCGGCGCATCGCCCGATGGTTTCGAACGTCACCATCGAACCGCCGACAATCCCGTGGCCCAAATAGGTGTCGTAATACCCGTAAATCGGCACCCGACTGGCCGGCGCAAGTTTATCCAGCGCGTCACGCGGGGTGAACGTATTGCCCGCAGAGTCGCGGAACATCGCGCGGTAGAGCACCACGGTATGATTCGGCAATCGCGCTAACTCCTGGCGCAATTCCGTCAGCGACTGATTCGTCAACCAGCTAATGTTGACGCGCTTCTTAAGCCGGGAAAAGTCGCCGCCCTGCGCCATTGCCCGCTGGCGGTCCGCAATGCTGCTACTACCCACAATCACCACCGCACGGGTCTCCGGTTGAATGCGAAGCGCCAGTTCAATTGTCGGCGCCGGGCCAGCAACGAGTGGAATTCCTACGATCCGATCGTCGGGCAGTGTCTTGGGAATCTCCGCGGGAGAAACGGCGCAGTGCACAATCGGCACCTGGGTAAACAACATGGTGCGGTATTTCACCAGGAACGCCAATGCCGGTCCGCCGCCTGCAATCACGAAGTCGGGTGGACGTTCCCGGTACTTGTCCCGAATGAAATCGCGCTCGCGATCCTGCTGTGCCTCGCCGGGAAAGCGGTCGACATCGAGGAACTCGCTGTAAAACTCGACTGTCCCGTGGGTGCCCGCCGACAAAGTCGCGCGGATCGCCTCGTCCCCGGCGACGTTGGCGGGCAACAGCCGATCATCGGAATATAGAACGAGCACCCTTGGCGGCCGCCTGGATGCGGCAACCAGAGTGTCAGCATGGCTGATAAGTGCGGGCCAGTTAAGGGCGATTAGCACGAGAGCCCACGCCAGGTGCTGGAAACTCCCCCAACGCAGTCCTGACAGGCTCGACAAGCGAACTCGGAATGGATGTGTCACGATCACTGCTCGGAGATTGGCAGTTTCCCAAGCGAAAGCCAAGGCGGATGAATTCTGTATGTGTTATGTCGCAGACCCCTTCGGCGGGGGACGGGCTGCGCAGCTCACGAATGTTTCGAACGGATGATTAAATGAGAAGGCGGGCGAACCTTACGAGCCGCCCGCCGTCAAGGTCGTTCAGGTTAGTCGCTCGGGCCTTTGCTCGCCTCTTGTGCCTGTTGCATTCGTTTCGCCATCTCCGCCCTTCTCCTGCCATTGCCGCAGTTGCGCTTCGGCCTTTTCGGTCTTCTGCGGATCCAATCCACTGTCGCGTCCGAAATAAACCGTTTGCGATGGAAAGGCGAATCCAGTGCCGCTTTCGTTCACAATATCCATGACTCGCAGGAATAACTCTTCGCGAACGGCCAGGAATTCCGCCCGGTTTGTTGTTTTCACATAAGCGAACAATTCAATATCGAGCGATGAGGCGCTGAAATTAACAAACCGGATCCGGACACTGTCTGTTTGAATTTTCGGATGATTTAAGAGGGCCTCCCGAATCCTGACCAGCAAATAGCGCAGCTGGTCCGGGCTGGTTTCATAGCGAACGCCGATGACAGACTGGATCAACATTTGGTCGCGCTGGGAAAGACTCACCAACGGCATCTTTGAGAGCACAGCGTTGGGCATGGTGGTCAGGGTGCGATCCCGTCCCCGAATCCGCGTCGAGCGAATGCCGATGGCTTCGACCGTTCCTTCATCACTGCCGTAGCGGCAGAGGTCGCCAACCCGAATCGGCTTATCGGCAAACAAGCTCAGGCCGCCAATCAGATTCTCCATCGTCGGCTGAGCGGCCAAAGCGATGGCCAGGCCGCCGACGCCCAGCCCGGCGACGATTCCATACACCGGCAAGCCCAGCCGGCTCGCGCCCACGGCCAGCAGGGCCGCCGCGCCCACGATACCCAGGAGGCGAGTGCAGATGCGAATAAGATGCGCGTCGATGCTCTCGGTATTGATTTTTGGCGTGGCAATGAGCGCTTCGGCCAGCACGGGCGCGATGCGCCAAACGATCCACGCCCCGGCCAGAAACATGATGGCCGCGGCAGCGAGCTCGACGGTGCTGGCAACCCCACCAATCAAGTTGATTTGCGCGAGAGCGAGGTAGGTGACAACAGGCGTGGCGAGGAGAAAAAAAAGCGGCAACGACAAGCGCAGCAACGCCTGGCGGAGAGGCCGCGCGTCGCTACCCCGTCGAGACAGACGAGATACCGGCCGGACCAAAAGCGCGCCGCAGCCAAGGAGGAGGAAGAACGCGATCCACTTCCAGACCGATTGCTGAGCAACCGGGGCACGAAGCCACGGAGGAAGCGATTTGATCCACGCAAACGGGATCATCCAGCCCCCACCGCTGATTGTTATTTCCCGGATATACTTGAGAGGCACTTCACGCGTATAAGGCAAGCCGCGCACTCGCTCGTAGAACTCGACCGCCCGGGCGACGGTCCCGGCGCTGAACAGGAACTCGCCATTGCGCGGTCCGCTCTTGATGCGCTCGATAACAATTTCCGTGTTCGGAATTTCCCAGCGCTCGGCGGCGATGCCGGAGAGTTTGCTCATCTGGGCAGTGTCCGGGATTTGGTCAAACGGCGGGAGCTGGATCCGGTTCAGCGTCTCGTACAAGGCGCTCGCCGCAGACGGCCCCCCCTTGAGACGAGCCGCTGGCGGTACCTCGCTCAAATCGAGGCATTTCATGAGGGTTCCCGCCAGCGAAAAAACGTGATCGAATTTCGTGCGGGAAGGAGATGGCAGGTAATCCTGGGCCAGGTAGGCGCCTACGGCATCCCCGGCGTCGAGGAATGTCTTCAAGGTGGCGCGCGGACTCGACAGATCGGCGGGTTTAAGGGGATAGGTCGCATCCTGCGCCCGGGCCGACGTGGCAATGAAAAGCGCGGCCCATAATATCGCCAGCCAGCGCGAGGTTTTGATGGAGATAACGAACCCATGGGCAAGCGATCCAGTCGCTAACCGGGTGCGGGCGAATGCCGTCATCTCGTCTTCTTGCTTATGGTTGGTTAAGTGTCCACTCAACCTTGCCGGTGTCGAGACTGTAATAGCCCTCAACGATCCGAACCTGCGAAGCGAGATCGCCCAGCTCAGCCTGTTTGCGGATCTTCGCTGCAACGTCCGCATCGTTCTCGTGCACCGCGTTCGTTAGGGGATCGCCTGGTTTTCCCTTGCTCGCGGCCACCGCGGGTTGGATCGCCTGCACCAGAGCTTCAATGTGGCCGGGGGCGGAGCCGCCGGCGAGGGCCGCTTGCACTGCGCCGCAGCGTTCATGCCCGAGTACAACGATGAGCCGGGAGCCGAGATGCTCCACTGCATACTCGATGCTGCCCAACGCATAGTCATCCACCAGATTACCCGCGGTGCGGACGACGAAGAGGTCCCCGATGTTTTGATCGAAAACAATCTCGGGCGACGTGCGCGAATCGGAGCATGCCACGATGATGGCGAACGGGTGTTGCGCCTTTGCGGTCGCGATGCGCCGCGCGGCGACGGGTTTGCCCGCGCTTACCTTGGTGCGGGCGAATCGCTCGTTGCCGGCCTTCAGGCGGTTGAGAGCTTCATCGGGGTTGACTGATGGAGTGGCGTGATCAGCAGCCAGCGCCCAACTACTGAGGGCGAAGGTCGCCAGCAAAATAATTTTAGAGAGATTTGTTTTCATTAATAAGGAGGAGATTGCGAAAGCGTTTCAAAAGCAAGCCAAGTTATCGATCGTAACTTTTCTAACTGTTCCAAGTCCATCCTCGTATCTGTTAGAACGCTATCGGGCAGAGAATCGCAATATCGGCTTCACGCCGGTCGTTGCCTATGAAGATGCAGGTTGTTTGCGACTCTTCCGCTCCACCCACCTCTGAAGAACGACATAAAGGGAGGGGACAAACAGCACCGCGAGGCAGGTAGATGCGATCATGCCGGTGAGAACCGTAATCCCAAGGCATCGCCGGGCGTTGGCGCCGGCGCCGGTGGCGAGGACGAGCGGAAGCACGCCAAGGATAAATGTGAGCGAAGTCATGACGATCGGCCGAAAGCGGAGAGCGGCGGCTTCGACCGCGGAATCCACGACGCTCTTCCCGGCCGCGCGATTCTCCCGCGCCATCTCGACGACGAGGATGGCGTTCTTGGCCGAAAGCGCGATCAGAAGCACGAGGCCGATTTGCACATACATGTTGTTGGGCACGCCGAGACCGATGAGGGCGGCGACCGTGCCGAGCAGCGCCATCGGCACGGCGAGGATGACGGCGAGCGGCGTGATCCAGCTTTCGTATTGCCCGGCGAGCATGAAGAAGACGAGAAGGATGGAGAGAGCGAAGATGTAATAGACCGCGGTGCCCGCGATCTTTTCCTGGAGCGACATGGCCGTCCATTCGTAGCCTACGCCGGCTGGAAGTTCGCGCGCGGCGAGGTTTTCCAAAGTCTCGATCGCCTGACCGGAGCTGTAGTTGTCGCTCGCTTTTCCAAGAAACGCGGCGGCGGGATAGAGGTTGTAAAGTGAGATCACATTTGGACCGGCGGCAGGAGTGACGGATGAGACGGCACCGAGCGGGACCATGTTGCCGCCTTGGCTCTTGACGTAGTAACCGAGCACACTTGCGGGCGTAAGCCGGAACTTTTCGTCGGCCTGAGCGAAGACGGTAAAGGTGTGACCGAACTTGGTGAACTGGTTCACGTAAGTGGAACCGAGGTAGCTTTGCAGTGTGTCGAAAACGTCGCCCACGGCCACGTTAAAAGTCGCCGCTTCGGTTCGGTTCACGTCGAGATTCAGCTGCGGCACGTCGGCGCGAAAGGTCGTAATTGCAGCATCGATTACCGGGGACGAAGCAGACTGGGCGGCAAGGTGCTCGGTGACTTTTTGCAATTGCTGGTAATCAAAAGACCCGTCGTTCAACTCAACCTCCATCTGAAAGCCGCCGGAGAGTCCGAGACCCTGGATGGGCGGCGGCACGATGACGCGACAAGCTGCTTCCTGAAAGTTGCTCAGCTTCCGAGAGAGATTGTTGTAGATATCGAGAATGTTCTCGCCCCTCCCCCGCTCGCTCCAGTCCTTGAACATCACGTAGATCGCGCCGGCGTTGGCAAGCGAGGCGTTGTTGTCGAGCGGCGAAACGCCGCCAATCGAGATGGCGTGAGCGACTCCGGGCGTCTGGAGAATGATGTCGCGCACTTTCGCCATGGCTCGCTGCGTGCGCGCAAGGGACGCGGCGTTGGGAAGTTGCACGGCGACGAGCACGTAACCCTGGTCCTCCGTCGGGATAAAACCGGTCGGCACGCGGGTAAAGCCCCAGGCGGCGACGGCGATGAGCACGAGCACGAGCACGGCCATGAGTCCGCTGCGGCCGACCATTCGCCGTACGATGCCTAGGTACCATGCCTCCAGTCTTCCGTAGACGGCGTTGAAGCCGCGGTAGAAAAAATTCTTCTTCGCATTCGGGTCGGGCTGGCGCAGCCAGGTGGCGCACTGTGTGGGCTTGAGCGTGACCGCATTCGCGGCACTGATCAGAGCGGTGGCGGCGATGACGAGCGCGAATTGGCGATACATTTGCCCCGTAATGCCAGGCATAAACGCAGAGGGCAAAAACACCGACATGAGCACAAGGGTGATGCCGATGATCGGACCGAAAAGCCCTCGCATGGCATTAATCGCGGCCTCTTTCGGCGGCTGTCCGCGCTCGATGTATTGCGTCACGCCTTCGACCACGACAATAGCGTCATCTACCACGATGCCGATGGCGAGGACGACGGCGAAGAGCGTGAGCAGATTGATGCTGAAACCCATCATCGCCATGGCAGCGAACGCGCCAATGATCGTGACCGGCACGGTGGTCGCTGGCACGAGCGTGGCTCGCCAATTCTGGAGGAAGATCATGATGACGAGCAGCACAAGGAGGCCCGCCTCGCCGAGCGTCTTATAGACTTCGTTCACCGAATCGCGCACGAAGATCGTCGTATCGAAAGGGATCGTGTATTCGAGATCCTCGGGGAAATCCTTCGCCAGCCGTTTCATTGCGGTGTTCACGGCCGCGGCCGTGTCGAGCGCGTTTGCCTCCGGGAGGAGGAAGATGGCGACACCGCCCGAAGGTTTGCCGTCGTAGTCGAAGAACTGGCTGTAGGTTTGTGCGCCCAGTTCAACTCGCGCGACGTCGCCCAGCCGGGTGATTTGCCCGTTGTTGTCCGTCTTGACGATGATCTGCTCGAAATCGGCGGCGTTATCGAGCGCGCCGTGAACGTTGAGGGTGAATTGAAAATCCTGCGTCGACGGGGTCGGCGGCATCCCGAGCTGACCGGCCGTTACCTGCGAATTCTGTCGCTGCACCGCCTGGATGACCTCGGACGGCGAGAGCGCGCGCGCCTGCATTTTGTCCGGATCCAACCAGACCCGCATGCTGTATTGGCCGATCCCGAAAACCGTCACGCCGCCGACGCCGGGCAACCGCTCGAGCTCGTTCTGAAGCCGGAGTGTAGCGTAGTTACTCAGGAAGAGTGCGTCGTATTTTCCATGCGGGGAAGTGAGCGTGATAATCTGCAAAATCGCCGTGGATTTTTTGCTCGTAACCACGCCCTGGGTCTGCACGGAGCGTGGCAACTGCGCCATGGCGGCGGCGACGCGGTTCTGCACCAGCACCTGGGCAAAATCCGGATCGGTCCCGATCTTGAATGTCACGATGAGCGAATAGGTCCCGTCGTTCGTACAGGTGGATTGCATGTAGAGCATGTTCTCGACGCCGTTCACCTGTTGCTCGATCGGCAGGGCCACCGTCTGGACCAGAGTGCGCGCGCTCGCGCCGGGATATCGCGCCACGACTTGCACCGTGGGCGGTGTGATCGGCGGGTATTGCGAGATCGGCAACTGCAAGATGGCCACGCCGCCGAGCAGGACCATCAGGAACGCGATGACGTTCGCCAGGACCGGCCGTTCAATGAAAAATTTGGAAAACATCCGTCCCGGTTTCCGTCAGGATTACTTCTTCACGGCAGTGGACGGCACGGGCGTTGTCGGAGCTTCCTGTGGAGCGACGGTCGCACCGGGACGAACGGCCGACTGGCCGCCGATGATTACGCGATCGTTTTCGTTCAACCCTTCGGTGATCGCGCACATTGCTCCGACGCGGGCGCCAAGCTTGACGTCACGACGCTCGGCAATGTTCTGCGCATTCACGATGAGCAGATAGTCGCCGACCTGGTCGTTCGCGAGCGCGGCATTTGGTACGACAAGGGCAGGTGCAGGCTCGCCGAGCGGGATGCGGACACGCGCGAACAAGCCAGGAAAGAGAATCTTCTCTTTATTCGGGAAGATTGCCCGGAGCTGGATCGTTCCGGTGCTCGTATCCACGCTGTTGTTGGCAAAATCGAGGACGCCCTTGTGCGGGAAGCCGTCCTCATCATCGAGACCTGCGAACACGGGAAGCTTGCCCACCCCCGGCTTTACACCTTTCCCAAGCTTTTCCGCCATTTTGCGAAGGCGGAGCGCGTCCCGCGAGCTAACGCTGAAGTTCACATAGATCGGAACCAACTGGTCGATCGTGGCGAGCTTGGTCGGCGCCGCGGCATTGGTGCCCACTACGTTACCGACATCGACGAGATGCGTCCCGATACGTCCATCGAACGGCGAGCGTACGGTTGTGTAGCCGAGCTGGATTTTGGCCATGGCGAGATTGGCCGCGGCTTGGTCGCGATCTGAAAGTGCTTTGTCGACGTTGGCCTGCGAGGTCGCGTTTTGTTTCAACATGCCGACCTGCCTTGTGTATTCGGCCTGCGCGCCGTTCACCTGCGCCTGGTAGAGCGCGACCTTTTGCTCGTACATGTCCTTCTCGATCTGAAAAAGCACCGTGTCTTTGTCCACAAACGATCCATCCTTGAACGAGATCGTCTCGAGAAATCCTTGGACGCGCGCGACGAGATCAACCGTCTGATATGGAGCGACCGTGCCGGTGAGGTCGATTGACGGCGCGACCATCTCACGTTCGGGCTTTGCCACGGTCACGGTGGGTGGACCCGTCTGCGTAAAGGGCTGGGGTCGTTTGCAGCCTGCCCAGGACAAAGCGATGAGCAGGGCCAGAATCAATTTGCGCGGCGCGTTTGCAATCATGGTTTTGCCTCCTTCTTCGCCAGCGTGTCGGAAGTGGATGTTGTTTCCGGCGCGACGTCCGGCAGGTGCCAGCCCGGTTCGAGCATCTTTCCCCAGTTCGTGCGCCGGGCCATTTCTTCTTTCACGTTGCTCGAGATCACGTCACCGCCTTCGCGAATCTGCCAGCCGCCACCCAATGCGCGATAGACTGAAATGAGCGCGAGAATTGTACTCCCCTGGCTGGTCACCGCCGCATTGTCGATGGCCAACTGCTGTTGCTGGGCGGTCAAAACGACCGTGTAATCATTTTGCCCCTGTTCGTAGCGGACGACCGCCAGGTCCGCGCTCCGCTTCGCAGTCCCCGCGGCTTCCTCCAGGAGCCCAGTCGCCCGCCGTCCACTGGAGAATGCTGAAAGCCCGTTCTCGACCTCCGCCTGCGCCTTTAGAACGGTATTCTGATAGTTAAGAATGGATTCTTGAAACGACGCATCTTCAATGCGGACGTAGTTCGTAAGGCGCCCGTAGTTAAGGATCGGAACAACGAAAGAACCCCCTGCCGTGACGACCTTGCTTTGCCAGGTAAAGAGGTCGCCGAGTGACGAACTTGCGATGTTGCTCCCCGACGAACCAAAGGCACCCGAGAGCGAGAACGACGGCAACATATTGGCGACCGCAACCCCGATCTTTGGCGACTGCGCCGCCGCTTGAAGACCCGCGAGGCGCACGTCTGGCCGGCGGCGCAGCAGGTCGCGTGGGATGCCCGCCGCGATTCTGGCCGACGCCGTCGGAATGTGTTCTGCGCCCTTAAGGTAGTGCCCGATTTCGGCTGGAGTCATCCCGAGCAGAACGGCCAGCGCATTCGTCGCCTGCACGATTCCATTTTCCAGCTCTGGCGCCTCGGCCTTGGTTTTCGAAAGCTCGGTCCTGGCCTGCAACGGATCGAGTTCGCTCGTTTCCCCCGCGTTGTATCGAGTCTCCGCGATCTCGAGGCTGTGCTCCTGCGCGGCGATGCTTTGATTGAGGATCGCAAGCCGATTCTGAAGGGTGCGCAGGTTCACATAGGCGTTGGCCACGTCGCCCACGAGTGTGACCAATGCGTCATCGTAAGCCGCCACCGAAGCCAGCCAGCCCGCTTTTTGCGATTCGATTTCGCGCCGGAACTTTCCCCAGAAATCGATCTCCCACGCTGATGAAAAAAGCAGCCGGTCCGTCGCGATATTGGGCCCGATCTGGAAATTCCGATCCTCGAGCAGCTGCGAAACCACGTTGGACACCGGACCCTCCCCAAGTGTCGGGCCGGCTCGGGAGGCACTGCCAAGGCGGTAATAATTGATCCCGCCCGCTGCGCCTTGCTGCTGGGGGAAAAGATTTCCAACGGTCGCGTTCAGCGCTGCCCGCGCCTGGAGAATGCGCACGCCAGCGATCTGCAATGAGAGGTTCCGCGCGTAAGCCGTCTCGACCAGCCGGTTAAGCACGGGATCGTGAAAGGTACGCCACCAATATTTCTCCATCGACCCGTAGGGGTGTTCAGAAACCGCCTGTTTCTGCACCCACTTTCGATCTACCTGGGCCGTCGGCAGCCGAAAGTTCGGCCCGACCATACAGCCGGAAAGAATCAGCGCCGCAGCCAGGGCCGCGACCAGTGCCATGCCTGAGCTGCGAATCGTGTCACCCGGTAGGAAGTCGCATCCGGCCCTCCGAAGCTTTGAGTCGGAGTACGAAACCGAAAGCGGATATTTCCATGCCCGGAAAGGCTGACCATACGGCGAAGGAGCGTCAAGCATTATCGACCACCAGCAGCCAGCATGGCTTCAGTGCGTTGCGCATCTGCGCAACCTCGCGCTCGATCGGGAAAGGATGACCGATACGACGACCAGCAAAATACGGTTTCTCACGAACCAGGCAGGCCATAGCCACCACCTGTGATCAGCTGTACCTTACGTTTCCGTTTTAGAGCCTGACTGAGGTTACTCTGGTCTTTCGTCCCGAGGTTGCCGGATGTGAAGCGGGTCGATTACGGAAGTACATCGGTAGTTCTCGAGCTTCAATTCTTCGGTCATTTTTCAGATAAAGACTTGTCGCCCCAGCGTGAAAGCATAGACTCACCGCAAAATGAAAACAGCACAGGTAATTGCTCCTCCAGACACAGGATCAACAGAGCAAGTTCGGGCCAGTTTGAACAACGTCAGGTCGGCACATCCTGGTCGCGTCTATCGCCATGTCGCGAGGGCGCTGAGCATCACGGGCATTGTCGCCGTCATGACGCTCGCGTCCGTGCTGGCGCCGGCGGCGTTCGGCTCCAATCCCGCGGAAGAGATGGCCAAGCTCGGAGCCACCGGTGGCGAAACGGAATCTCGCGCCAATTCCTGGCTTTCGATTCAACATAGCCTCGAGCAATTTGGGCACCCGGAATTCATTCTGCGCCTCTTTCTCAGTCTCAGCCTGGCGGTGGGATGCGCATGGGCGATCGCGTGGCATCCGCGCCGCTCGTCTCTCATGGATCCACTATCAGACCTGGAGGAACGCAAGGCGCTCATTCTCCTCGGTGTGGTCGGGGCGGTTGTCGCGGAACTGAGCAAGAGCAGCCAAACACTGGCCTTCGTTATCTTCGGCATCGGCGCGCTCTTGCGATTCCGCACCGTGCTCGATAATCCGAAGCTCACCGGGAAAGCCATCATGGTGGTGGTGGTTGGGCTCGCCTGTGGCATGGGATCGTGGGTCATGGCGATCTTCGTCACGGCCTTTAGCTGGTTGCTCGTCTACTGGCTCGATTCCCATTCCAGTTGTCGGATCAGGATTCGACTCGCGGACGAGGTCGATCCGCAGCCTGTCTTTGGCATGGTGCAGTCGCTGCTCATTTCTCATCGTTGCCGCCTGCAAAGTTCCGCGCTCTACGAGGATAAAGGGCAGATGGTGTTTCTCCTCTACCTTCCGGCGGGAGTCGACCCCAAGAAGTTGGAGGCAGAAATGCGAACGAAGCTGAAGAAATCCGAGGCCTCCAAGATCGACATCGACGTGGTGTAAGAGCCACGGTGAGCCACGGTGCGGCGAGCACCGATTTTCTCGTCGATTACAGGAATTGCGTTGCGATCAACTGCTTTTCCGGCGGGTATTCCTGTTTGTCAGAAAGGGCTGATGACCACTTGGGCTGCCGGTGCTTTGGGACCACAGACCCCTTCGGCGCTCTCCGCGAATTGGGTTTTGGCACCGACTTAATTACGGCAATTTAGATCTTGATGGCGATCTTGATGGTTTTAAGGCTGCTCTGAAGGTTCTGCAGCATTTCATGAGTACGATTTGTTGCCTCATCAACTCCCCGTCGAAACTCCGTCGTATCGATGAGCGCGTTGCAAAACGGACATTCGCGTCTGTCAGCTTTAAGCCATGCGACAGTCTCGTTAATCCGCTTGCCACATTTAAGGCACGTAATTTCCAGTGGTAAATTGTCGAAAAACACAGTCTTGTTCCAAGACGGTAAACAAGACGGCGCTATTTGGCTAGTCCAGTTTTGCAACGGCCGGTCAAGAAGCTCGCCGTAATTTTTGGAATCAATCAACCCCAACGCCGCGCCCGCTAGCCGCGTCCAGAGAGACGCGTTGCCCCAAGGCGGCGGATTCCCCCGATTAGCTCGGGGCTGCGAGTTGCGGTCGCAGAAGATTTCAGAAAAAGCAAACATGGAAGCGCATGAATCCTGCGGCAGGCCGCTCTGCCTGATGAGAATCGCAGGCAGGACGCGCGACGTAGTATCCAGCTTTGCCGGTCTTTGTCGCTATTCTACGCCCGCCGATTATCTGGCCAGGTTCGTTGCTCCTTCCTGACCGCACGTTTGCCCCGACCCTGTCGCTCGGCAGATCAGCGGAGACTGCGGCCCATGTGCTCGACGATCTGCACATACGCCTTCAGAGCAGCCGATGGATTCTCGCTCCTCCATGCGACACAGCCTTCCGTCCCGACCTTGGGATTTAGTGACCGAAAAACGACATTCTGGTGCGCAAGTTTCTTCAATTGCTCCGGCACGAGAGCTACGCCCAAACCCGTGGCTACTGCGTGAATCATCGCTCGTTCAAGATCAACATCCTGCAAAACCCTAGGAGTAAAGCCTGCGGCTTCGCACGTCTTGGTTAGCCACTCGCGATAGCCGGGATAGCTCGCTTCAGACATTCCGATAAAAAAATTGGATGCGAGAGCTTTCAGATCGACGGTGGTTTTGCCCGCCAGCGGATTGTCTTGCGGCAAGGCGACAAGGGTTTTGTAAGACGCGATCGCCCGGAATTCTAATCCGCGCAGCGCAATTGGCGCGTGTAATCCAACAAAACCAAGGTCGAGCTTGCCATCTTCAAGCGCGCGAAACTGCTCGCCGCACGACATATCGAACAGATTGACCGAAACGGCAGGAAGCGATTTATGGAGGGACGCGAGGGTTCTCGGCAGAAAATCGAAAAAGACATTGCTCACATAACCAACATTGAGCGCGCGAACCTCGCCGCTGTGCAATCGCCGGACCGACCCGATTGTTTCGGCGGTGAGAGCGAGGATGCGTTTAGCGTCTGGGAGAAAAGAGCGGCCCTCGTCTGTCAGCGTGACCTGTTGCTTTGTACGATTTAGAAGCCGGACGCCAAGCTCTTCTTCCAGGTCCTTGATCTGCCGGGTGAGTGACGGTTGCGCGGTGTGCAGCCTTTCGGCAGCTCTCGTAAAGCTGAGCGCTTCCGCAACGCAGACGAAGTATCGCAAATGACGAAGTTCCATCGCGGCTAAAACAATCTAGGTAAACCTGGCCAACACATTAGCGCCAAAAAAAGCTTCCGATTATGACAGACCCCTCGGGGACGGGCAAGCAGCGATACTCAAAAAGTATGACGCGCTACCAATAAGATATTGGCCGGCCAGCTAACGGAGGCGTATCGCTGCCGTATGCCAACTGATTTTTGGAGGGCCGGACGCTAGTTTATGGACCGAAGCGCTTCCGCTGTTTGGAATGGAAACCTTCATGGGGGCGATGGGACATTAACGACCGAAAGCGGCGTTCTTTCAGGGACCCAGTATTCTTACGGAACCTCTTTTTCCGAGGGCCTCGGAACCAACCCAGACGAACTGATCGCCGCAGCGCTGAGTGGTTGTTTTACGATGGCCCTCTCCAACGAACTCGATCTGGGCGGGTATCACCCCCAGCGGATCGAAACGATCGCAACCGCGACCCTGGAAGATCTGGCCGCGGGCTGGACGGTTACGCACATGCAACTCGACGTCCATGCAAACGTTCCGGACACCTCTCAAGCGCGTTTCATGGATGCGACGATCGCGGCCAAAGCCAACTGCCCTGTCGCCCGCTTGCTTAGGACAATTATCTCAATGACCGCGACCCTTGACCCATGACATCAAAAACGCTGACAACCCGAGCGAAACCTGTGCCAGCGAACGGGAAAGGAGACTCGTTGGAGCTCTCCGCGGAAGTATCGGAGCTGCGTTACCGCCGGTTATTCGAAACCGCTCAGGATGGAATCCTTATTCTCGATGCCCGCAGCGGCGAGATCATCGACGTGAATCCATTTCTGCTCGATTTGCTCGATTATTCGTTCGAAAGCATCATCGGCCGCCAACTCTGGGAGATCGGCCTGTTCGAAGACATCGCCGCGAATCAGGCCGCGTTCGCAAAGCTGCAGAAAGAGGGCTACGTCCGGTACGAGAACCACCCGCTCCGCACCAGGGCCGGCGAGCATGTCCAGGTCGAGTTTGTCAGTAATGTCTACTTTGTCGGTTCCGCCAAGGTAATTCAGTGCAACGTCCGCGATATCAGCGCGCGCGTGCGGGCTGCATCCCAGGCGGCGTCCAAGAGCCAGGCGGATACGACTGAGAGCGCGGGCATAGCAAGAGATGAACTGATTGCCATGCTCTCTCACGAGCTGCGCACTCCACTCGCGGCCATTTCGTCAATGATTGAGGTGCTCGAGTTGGGTCACGGCAGTGCCGACATGCCCGAGCAGGCGGAATTGCCCCCGCTGTTCGATAAATCCGCTCTGGCATTCATTCGCCGCAATGTTCAAATCCTCGTGCGTCTGGTCGCTGAATTTCTCGAGTTCACCCATACCGCGAATGAGGTGTTGAGGCTGGAGCTCGTGAAGGTCGATGCGCACGAGGTGATCCGCTTGGCACTGAGAAATCTCGAGAGCCAGCAGAAAGGGGCAAGAATTGGAATCGACCTTCAGTTGCAGGCTCCGCATCGCCACATCCGAGCCAATGCGCTCAAGCTCGAACAGGTTCTATCGAATCTGATTGGAAACGCGCTCAAGTTTACGCCGAAAGGCGGCAAAGTTTCAATCGCTACGCGCAACGAGACAGGCGGCAAACTGGTGGTCGAAGTGAGCGATACTGGGATTGGTATTCCCGCGGAAGCACTCTCGCGGATTTTTTCGCCGTTCGAGCAAGGGGATTCTTCCATTCATTCGCTCTTCGGCGGTCTCGGTCTCGGTCTTTCGATCGCCCGGACATTAATGGCAGCGCACGGAGGCACCCTGGAGGTGGAAAGCGATGGCTTGGGTCAAGGCGCGAAGTTTACGGCACGTTTCAAAATCGACGATTCGCTTTCCGATCTCACAACTCAAGATCCTTTACAGCTCGAAAACTGTCCGCCTCCTGCCGCAATAGCCAGCGTGGCCATTCCTATCAATTCGGCAAACGGCAAATCGTAATCCCATGGAGCTCACCATCACTCAAAACGGCGCCCTTTATGCAGTACAACATGGGGCGATCAAAAAATATCGCGACGCGCGCAATAAACGAGCGATCGCTAACAGGGTAATCCGGACGGGCAAACCGCGACCGGAGATTTCTGCGGGTCGGAAAATCAAAAAAAACACGGCATGCTCAATCACGGCGGCAACCCCTACCACTCGAAAAGTCTGGCAAATTCAACACAAAGTGGAGAGTGTAAAACTATGAAACTAAAAACCAATCGACTGTGGCGCTTGGCGGGTCTGAGCACGCTTGGCATCGTGCTCTTGATAGTCGTCCTCGTGATCCTCTTCGGCGGCGGCTTGGGCTTTGGCTGGGGCGGGCCCGGCTACTACGGCGGCGGCGGCCTCGTCATCCTCATCATCATCATTTTGTTGGTGATGGGAAAGCTGTAACGCGATGTGGCCGGCAACAATTCCGCCAACCAGCAAATCGCCGATTCGACGGCGACCCATTCGATCAACCTGCTCCGGATCGAGGCGTCGCTGCGCGAGGATGTTCTGGCGGAACTAAAGCCACTTGAAGGCCACCCGATCGCTGTGCCCACCGGGGTGCCGCACTTTCTTGGCCTCCAAGGGACTGAGCTGTGGTGCGCGGGCTATGTGCCGCCCACTTGTGAGAATCCGTGCTGTGGACGCCGGATGACCTGTCATGCGAGCGATGAAGAATACCTCTACTGCCGCGCTCGTCGGAATCTGGACGATTTTGCTGACGGCATTCGTGGTCACGATTCTTTATATCGGACGCCAACTGCTGATTCCGCTCGCCCTCGCGGCCATGCTAACCTTCCTGCTGGCACGGCTGGTCGGTTACATTGAACGCTGGATCGGACGTATCTCGGCAGTTCTGATCGTCGTGGCGATGCTCTTTGGCGTCTTGGGCGGAGCCGGCTGGCTGTTAACGCGTCAACTGATCGACCTCGCGGCGAAGCTTCCCGATTACCAGACAAACATCGACAACAAATTACACGCGATCCGATTCCCTACCGGGGGCGCGTTTGGCCGCCTTTCGCAGAGCGTTTCCGAATTGGAGAAGCAACTGCCGGATTCATTGGAGTCGCCGGCGAATGCGAGCGGTCCGGTGCCGGAAACGAAAACCGCCTCGGCGGCTCACTCTCGCAATGTGCCTGCGGCTCAACAGCCAATGCCGGTTCGAATCGTCGAAGCGCGAAGCCGTCTTCCGCAAGTCCTGCAAACCACCGCGACCGGATTGCTCGGACCCCTCGGGACCGCCGGCCTGGTGTTATTGCTCGTCATCTTCATGCTCTTAAAGCGCGAGGATCTGCGCGGCCGAATTATCCGCTTGATCGGGCAAGGCCGGATCAGCGCGACCACGCGGGCGATGGACGACGCTGGGAGCCGCGTCGCTCGTTACCTTACAATGCAGCTTGTGTTGAATGTGAGTTTTGGCTCCTGCATTGCGATCGGACTCTACTTCATCGGCGTACCGAACGCTGCGCTCTGGGGCGCTTTCGCGGCGATCATGCGATTCGTGCCGTACGTGGGAGTTTGGATCGCAGCCGCGGTTCCCGTGCTGCTTTCGGTTGCCGTTTTGCCGAGCTGGCTCAGTCCGCTCTTTACCCTTGGCCTCTTCGTCGTGCTTGAGTTAATCAATGCAAATGCTATCGAGCCGTGGCTCTATGGGTCGAGGACCGGCGTCTCGTCCATCGCGCTGATCATCGCGGCGGTTTTCTGGACGTGGCTTTGGGGACCGATCGGGCTCGTGCTCGCGACCCCGTTAACTGTCTGCCTCGCCGTGATGGGCCGGCACGTGCCCAAGCTGCAATTCTTAAGCGTGCTCCTGAGCGAAGAGCAGGCACTCGCTCCGCACGAGGAATGCTATCATCGCCTGCTCGCGTTCGGTTTGGATGAAGCGAACGACCTGGCGGAAGCGTATGTGAAAGCGAATTCACTCACTGCTCTTTACGATTCCGTTCTGATCCCGACGGTCACACTCGCGGAAATGGACGCGCAACGCGAAGAGCTGGACGCCGAACAGCGTTCCGCGATTCACCGTCACCTCCACGATCTAATCGAAGATCTCGGCTTGGCGCCGCGGTCGAAGTCGCAGTTGGAGGCGGACAGGGCGATCGCCGAACAAACTCCCTTTCTGCTCTCTGGTCCCACGTGCCGCGTCCTTTGCGTGCCGGCTCGGGCCTACCGTGATGAACTCGCGGGAGCGATGCTCGCGCAGCTGCTTCGACAACATGGCTTCGACGCCGAGAACGCCTCGGCGGCGCTCGGCGGCAGCGAACTCGTCGACTTGGCGGCAAAGTCGGATCCCGAAGCCATCTGCATCTCAGTTGTCGCACCGTCCACTCTGATCCATGCGCGCTATCTCAGCATGAAACTTCGAGCACAGTTGCCAGACGTGAAGATCGTGGTCGGAATCTGGGGCGCGACGGAAGGCGTGGCGGGCGCGGGGGAACGGCTGCGTTCCTCCGGGGCGAACGAAGTCGTGCTGTCGCTCTCGGAAGCAGTAGTCCAACTCGCGAAGTTTTCTGTTTCGATTGCCGATGAGATGGTCCCCGGCGCGATACCTGCCAATGAGGAAAACCGCCTCGAAGAGCTGACTCATTTGCACTTGGAGGATGGCGCGTGTGAAGAAGTTTTTGATCGGACTACAAAAAAGCTGGCACGCGTCTTTGAGGTTCCGATTGCGCTTATCACGTTCATTGATCGCGATCACCAGTGGTTCAAATCGCAAGTCGGGCTGCCGAAGGAAATCGCCGAAGCGAACCAGATTTCGCGTGAGCTCTCGGTCTGCGGCCATGTCATCGCAAACGACGAGGCACTCGTGGTCGAAGACCTTTCCCGCGACCGAAGATTTGCCAACAATCCCTTATTAAAAGAACGCGGACTGCGCTTTTACGCCGGCGTTCCGCTCCGCAGCAACGATCTTCCCATTGGCTCGCTCTGCATCCTCGATATCAAGCCACGCCGAATGACCGCTCGCGAAAAGCGCCTGCTGGAGGCCATCGCCGAGGACGTGATGGAGGAAATCCGGCGGCGGAATAGCGCCGTTTCGCCGAGCCTGTCTCTTGCCTGAGCCGTGACCCCACACGCTGCCCCAATCACTCGCGACAAATTAATGTCGAGCGAACCGTCCTTCTACATCGCGCACCTTACAGGCGACCGAGCAAATACAGAATCAAAACGATGATGAGAATGGTTCCGATTATTCCGTGCGACGCGTAGCCTAATCCATACCCGCCTGTCGGAAAGGCCCCGATTAGCAACAGAATGACAACAATAAGAATAATTAATCCCATCGGTCTTTCCTACTCTTATCCAAGTCCTTTCGCAAGTCCAAACATAGTTCCCAGGAAAGTCGCCGCCCGACTCGCTCGCGTTTACATAAGCCAGATGCGAACGAATCGACTCTATAAGGCACAAGCCACCCATGCTTGAAAAGTATGACGCCACACTTACAAAGTATTGGTCGGATGGAGACGAGAGGCGTAATCACACAATTATGCGAACCATTCTTCTTTCAACGCTCGGTGCCATCCTCATGCTCGCGACTTTTTGCAACTGCTCGACTACGGTCCGGACGGACAACGGCCATTCGGTGACAACCGGCGTGCACACAAACTAGGCGCGGGTGCCGAGCCCGCAGCGACCCGGTGTTTGGGCGACTGGGCATTCGCGCCGAGATCGTCCCCTTCCGAAGTCCCCATTTTTTTGGGGAGCATGGGAGAGTGCCGACCACGGGTTCGCTGTTTAGCCTCCGCTGTTTAGCCTCGCTAGGTTTGCCGAAGCGCCTCCGACGCGAGTCACACGATTCCGGTCTCTTTCAGAAAATGGTCGAGATCGGCGCCATGAGAACCGACCTGATTGTGATTCTTTCTGCTCAATCGGTTGTGTTTCCTTTTTGGGCATAAAGCAGCGGATGAAGGTATTATCCGGTCCGGGCGCAATCGGGCTCGAGCTGTGGAAAGGAATCAACTGGATACGCAAGCCTCTCATGCTTGGAAAGTATGATGCCCCACTTACAAAGTATTGGCTGGGTAGGGACGAAAGGCATAATCATGAAGTCTAATTAACCAGAAAGCATAGTTATGAAATTGTTTTATATATTGGTTTGCTCCCTGGCGATCACGTTGGTCGCCCAGGCAGCAGATCAGGATCAGAGTAGCAATAAGAACAAGAAGAAAGCGCATCAGGGCGCGACGATGGCCTCGCACCAGAAAGACGCGTCGAACGCCGGACAGTCGCGCAGCCAGGGAAAAGCGCAGACCAGGCAACATGGCCCGAGCACGGCCCGGAACAGCAACGCCGCACAGTCGCGCACCAAAGGAAAAGCGCAGACCAGGCAACATGGCCCGAGCACGGCCCAGAACAGCAACGCCGGACAGTCGCGCAGCAAAGGAAAGGCGCAGACCAGGCAACATGCCGCGACCACGGCTCAGAACAACAGCGTGCCTGCCGTACAGTCGCGCAGCAAAGGAAAGCCGCAGAGCAGGCAACATGGCGCGAGCACGGCTCAGAACAACAGCGTGCCTGCCGCACAGTCGCGCAGCAAGGGAAAGGCGCAGACCAGGCAACATGCCGCGACCACGGCTCAGAACAACAACGTGCGCGCCGCACAGTCGCGGAGCAAGGGGAAGGTGCAGATCAGGCAATTTAACCTTTCAAATTCGCCCAACTCGAAGATCGAGAGCGTGCAGTTCAAGCCGAACTATCGCATTCAGAACAGTGAGACCTGGCAAGGTCAGCAATATGTGGCTTTCCAAAACTACAGAGGCACATGGCATGATCAAGGTTGGTGGAACAATAACTACAACCGCATCGTTCTAATTAGCGGCGGATGGTATTTTTTGAACGCGGGCTACTGGTATCCGGCGTGGGGTTACAATCCGGCTGCTGCCTACTACCCATATAATGGTCCTATCTACGCCTATAACAATCTGCCTCCCAATCAGGTAATCGCAAATGTTCAGTCCACGCTGCATGCGCAGGGTTATTATCGGGGCGAGGTAGACGGCCTGCTCGGACCGATTACCCGCTCCGCACTGGGTAGATATCAACGCGACAACAGTCTCTACACGACCGAGGCGATTGATGAGCCAACGCTCCGGTCGTTGGGAATGTCGTAAACGGGACAATCGTCAATTCGGAGACGGCAGAGAGACATAAGCTTGCGTCCATTCACGCATGTCGTCACGGATTGTATTCGCAGACACACTTTCCATCCATCCTAATCATGATCTCAAATCCATTCCCATCGTTTCGTCCTAAGTTGTACCATCTGTCTCTCGTGCTGCTGGCCGCGTTGCTGACGCTGCCGGCGAGCGGTGGGGCTCAAGCTGCGCCGGTTTTCAGTCAGATCGTCGTCTTCGGCGACAGTTTATCCGACGACGGCAACGTGCGGCACATCATGGAAGACAAGTATTTCATCAGCTACCCGAGCGGTTTTTTCAATTATAGCGACGGCCGTTTCACCGACAGCTCCGACACCGACCCGAACTCCACCAGCTACGCCGGCACGTGGCACGAGCAGTTGGCGCAGACGTTTTTCGGCTTGCCGGCGTCCACTAACAGTCTCGATGGCGGGATCGACTATGCCTTTGGCGGCGCGACGACCGCGAGCGGGACGAGCGACCGGACGGTCATCTCAAATCCGTTTCCGTGGGGTGGCGGCGAGTTCACCCTTACCGTGGATAATCTCGGGAAACAGGTGGACGATTATCTCGCTGGCAATTCGGCCGACGCTGCCGCGCTTTATATTGTCTGGGGCGGTGGCAA
The DNA here is from genome assembly GCA_963782205.1 of uncultured Verrucomicrobiae bacterium. Lineage (GTDB taxonomy): Bacteria > Verrucomicrobiota > Verrucomicrobiia > Chthoniobacterales > UBA10450 > Palsa-1392. The sequence goes on from CAWAIY010000006.1 coordinate 76,089, forward strand.
TGATCTTTTTGATGACGACAGCTCCACTCATATCACGGAGATAGCTTCAAATGTGGAAGCGCTGGTGGAGCAGCTCGCACGTGCCGGTGCCCGCAGCATTTTGGTTCCGAATGTCCCGCCGCTCGGTCTTGTCCCGCTTTACAAGGGCGACGCTGCAACGGCGACGGCCTTGAACGCCGCCGCCGCGCAATATCGCTCGGAGTTGGATATCGATCTCGACGCTGCCACCGCCACTCTCGCGAGCGAGGGGATCACAATCACGCTTTACCGGCTGGATACCTATGGGCTCTATTACCGGCTCGCGACGAATCCGGAGGATTACGGCTTCACCAACGTCGGTGATAGTGCGCAGGGCGGGTCCGTCGATCCGGACGAGTACCTCTTTTGGGACGACCTTCACCCGACCACCGCCGGGCATTATCAGATCGCCGCGGCCGCCTTCGCCCTCCTCGACGGGACCGCGCTGCCTCCTGCGCTGGCACTTAATCTTTCGACGCGTCTTAACGTGGGCACCGGGGACAACGTGCTGATCGGCGGTTTCATCGTCACCGGCATCGATTCGAAACAAGTAATCCTTAGGGGGCTGGGACCTTCGCTGGCCGTCAATGGAGTCCCTCTGGCTAACCGCCTGGCCGATCCGGCGATCGATCTCTACCAAGGCGACATCCTCGTCATGAGTAACGATAATTGGAAAGATTCGCAGCAAACCGAAATCGAGGCGACCGGAATCGCGCCTGCCGACGATCTGGAATCTGCCATCATCGCGACACTTGCTCCCGGGAGCTACACCGTGGTCCTGCATGGTAACAACGGAGAGACAGGCAATGGCTTATTTGAGATCTACGATCTCGACACTGCGTCCAACTCCACGCTTGGCAACGTGAGCACTCGCGGCCTCGTCCAGACAGGCGACGACGTTTTGATCGCCGGATTCATTATCGGCGCTGGCGACAGCGATACCGTAGTCGTTAGGGCGATCGGGCCCTCGCTGACCGACGACGGAATCGCAAATCCGTTGCAGGATCCAACGCTGGACCTCTACGATGCCGACGGCGTCGTTATCATGAGCGACGACAATTGGCGGGATTCGCAAGAAACCCTCATTCAATCGACCGGACTCACCCCGACCAATGACGCCGAATCCGCGATCATCGATTCGCTCGCGCCGGGCGCCTACACGGCAGTGGTGCGCGGGAAAGATAACGGGACAGGCGTTGCGCTGGTGGAAGTTTTCAATCTGCAATAGCCGTCCCACTCGTTGGGAATGTTGTGAAACGAGGCAACCGCCAAATCATAGACGTTAAGGAAACGATGATTTAATCCGATCGAGATATGCCGCACCTGAATCCAGTTAATACCACTCTCAAGGTGACGAAAAGGCCTTCCCCGCGCTCAGTCAGACGACGAATATGGCGGAGTCCTCGTCGCTCTTCCCAGGCAGTAGTGATTCTGTCGGAAGAGCCACGAGTTCGCGCAATCGGCACGCTTGCTCGGACGAATCGATTGATTCTGGCGGCGATACGCGTTTGGGAGCTAAAGCGACGCATTCGGGAATAGCGTGGCACAAGCCTGCGACCTCCGGGCTTTGGCGGCGGTACACAGCGCGCCTGATTCGCCCGGCAGGTTTCAAGTACGCGTGGGCGACGGTCAAATATAAGTCACGCTGTAGGTGTAGTGATTTGCCGCGCCAAGGTTCGCGAATTTGCTGCGCATGGTTCTACGACCTGCCTTGCAAAGAAATAAAACTTGACGCGCTGATGTGATACTGGTAGGAAATTCTTCAGTTACGTCATCCAACGTTTCATCGTATCTTTAAGCGGGCTAGCCTGCCCCCTGAGGCTGAACCTTCGCTGGAACACCGGTTACGCGATTTCCAGTCCGCAGCTGAAGCCTCGAGTCAGCCGAAGTGAGGCGACATCTCATCATGCTTCTCGTGAGGAGGGGACTCTGGTTGCAGAGGCTGGAGCTACTTCAACCAACAAACGAGGACGACGCAATGATCTTGAAAACCAACCGCGCAGCATGTCTGGCGGAACTCGCCTCCAATCCCAAATCCTTCGCCAATTGTCCCGATTTGCACGGCGGTATCCCGGCTTGCTCGGAGGTAGACTTCGATCCGGGATCCCCAGGGGCCCAGCTATTCTTGTTCCCTAAACTCGGCTTCGATCTCGCTCGCTCGCTTTAGGTGGGCTCTCGCCCGGTCGACGCGGCCTTTGGAATCGCTTTAGCTCCTGCCGCACGGTGAGGAATACGCGCTCGATATGGCTCGTCGTGAGGCTCTCCGAAAATAATCAATCGGCATCAATACCGAATCGCCGCCTTGAGGTTTCGCGGCGTCCTGCAGCCTGCGAGATTGTATCTGTCTGCTTTTCGGCTGCCCTTGCCTCAGCGGGGAACTTCATTCTCTTAGAAGGAGAAGGCTTGTCAGCATCTCAACCAACTTTTCACGTTGAAACGGCTTATTTAGAACTGGCTGGTTGCGGTAGCCGTCCCTCAGGCCGTCTTCGCTATAGCCGGTCGAGAAGAAGAACGGCACGCCACGCGCGGCGAGAGCGTCGGCTACGGCATAACTCTCGTGGCCGTTGAGGTTCACGTCGACCATCGCGACGTCGAAGCTTTGCGCGTCAATCAAGGCGATCGCTCGATTGATCGTGGCGGCAGCGGTTACTGACTCGCATCCGCAATCCGTCAGCACGTCTTCAATGAGCATGAGGATTATCATTTCATCCTCGACTACGAGGATGCGCCGCCCGGAAAGTGACTTATTCATCGCGCGCAGCGTGCGGTGCGGGAATGTCGATCGTGCAGATCACGCCATCCGCCCGGTAGTCGAGATGCACCGTACCTTCGAGTTCGTGGGCCAGACCGCGTTCAATCACCTGCGAGCCAAACCCTTTCCGAGACGGCGGTGTGACGGACGGGCCGCCCTTCTCTTTCCAGTGCAGGATCAGTCGCATGCCCTCCGGCTTTGGTTCAATCTTCCAGTCGATCAAAATTAATCCCGTCTCATTGGAGAAGGCACCGTATTTGACAGCATTGGTAGCGAGTTCGTGAAACACAATCGCAAGCGCCAGTGTCGCTTTTGGCGTCAGCCGGACATTCTCACCCGTGATCACAAGACGCTCTGACTGGCCATCCGCGACCCCAAATGGTTCCAAGGCCGCCTTCACCAAATCTAGCAGCCCCACACTTCCCCAATTCTCATTCGTCAGGAGGTCGTGCGAGCGGGAGAGGGCAAAGAGGCGGGATTCGATCGATTCGCGGATTACCTCCGGATCAGTAGCCTTTCGCAAAGCCTGCGAGGCAATCGATTGCACAGTGGCAAGGGTATTATTCACGCGATGACTCAGCTCGTTGATCAGCATTCCGAGCTGAGCCTCCTTCTCATAGTGCTTGGTCTGATCAATCAACGAGATGAAATTCTGCACAACATCTCCTCTCACATCCCGCACCGGGCTGATGAAGGTGGTGGCCCAGAACTCGCCGCCATCCCTGCGGCGGTAGCGAATTTCCGGATCGATCTTGGTGCCACCCTCGGCACCGCACTCGAACACGGATTTGAGCCCCGCCAGCACCTCAGGATCGGTGCCGCTCGCCATGAGCGAGTTGAAGGTCTGGCCGAGCACCTCTTCCCGATCGTATCCCGTGAGAGCCAGAAAGCTTTCATTGGCAAAGATGATCGGGTTGCTCGCCTTCTTTGCGTCCGTAAACAGCATCGGCATTCGTGTTGTTTCAGCGGCGACGACGAACGGACCAAGGTCCTTCTGAAAGCTGTCAACCTCGGCTTCTGCGGCTTTCTGGTCGTCGGACTTGTTTTTTATTTTCGACATAAGACAGTGCCCTTCAGTCGTTTGGCAGCCATATCGACCGCCCGTCGTAGTGACGGCGGAAGGGTTCCGAATTGCAAGGAGTAATTTTGGTAGCAGCGGCCCGGTATTAATCGACGGCATCTCCGCCCCCGTCGCCAGTTGGGAGAGCACGCGCATCGTCGCCTACAATACCGGAGGTGGCGCATTCGGCACCAAAGAGGAACTGCTCGAGATCGCTGGGCACGCCGAGCACCTGGTTGTTGAAGTGTCTCACCTATTGCAGTCCCGTCCCTGGTCTTAAGGCTGCTCGCGGACTAACCGGGTCCACAGAGACGCGTTGCCCCAAGGGGCCGATTCTCCTCGATTAGCTCTGGGCCGCGGGTCGGGCACTCCCGTTCTGGGAGCAGCCAACGCTCAAACGATCCCTGATTTGCGTGACGTTTACAGCGCGAGGAATACGCCGTCCGAGCGGGTCCTTCTCGGTTTTCTTTCCTCCGACCGGAAATCTTCAGGTGCGCGCCAGCTTACTTTGCGCAAACTGAAATGATGGTGCGGGGAAAGCTGAATTACATGCGAAGGTAGTGCATGATCGCACCAATAGTGAGGGCCTCCCTACCTTTAGCCCTCCATGGTGCCCTCGCCGGCACGACCGTTGTTGACCTCGCCAATGACCGCCGGCGGCAAACCAATCCTGCCCTCGATCGCACGTCGATCGCGATATGAAAGTCACGGTGTCGAGAGATGGCGCAGTGATCGGCGTATATGAGCGCAAAGACATCAAGGCGGCAGTTGCGGATGGCACGCTGAACTCCAACGATCGCTACTTTATGCAGGGGATGCTGGAATGGCTGCCGCTTTCCAATCTCACCAAGACGTCCGGGATACGCAAAACGGAAGACAAGAGTACATCGGAGCGCCAAAGCATTCCTTCGACCGCAAAGCATTCCTGGAAGGGAGCAGCTACCTCCGCAGGTTACGCAATCGTCATCGTTGCTGGCTTCGCTGCACTCCTTAACCCGAATTACTGGTCGCAAGGTCTTTCGGCGGCGGGCGGTCTCATGCTGATTTTCGCTGCCAGGACACTTTCGTAGGCGGAAAATTCGTTGGTCCTCCGTGTTCCGATTTGAAGCCAGTCCATCTTCGCAGGGGTCGATCAGCGACACGCAGGAAGTGTGAACAAAAACCAACGAAAACCGACTAAGGAGTAATATGAAGAAGTTTATCACGATATGGATTGGCTGTTCGCTGGCGCTGGCCGCCGGCGCGCTGGCCCAGCAGGACGAAGCGCAGCCAACACCGAAGAAGAAAGGGCAGGAAAAAGCCCGCGCCGCGGAGCAAGGAAAACCGACGGCAGAACCACGGGCCGTGCGGCCTGCGCCCAAACAACATGCCGTGAAGACGGTTAGAGCGCCATTTGCTGCGACCCCCGATGCCAAGGCGCCGGCAGGGCAGCACACGAAAGACCGGAACGCGTCCAAGACACCTGCGACGGCAAACAAGCCGGCCATCCCGGCTCGCACCGAGGCGACTGCGCAGACCGAAGCCCAGGCTCCGACCACGCCGCAGGCCAGCAAGCTGAACCCAGGCGCTCACAGGGTGGCTGCCGAGACGAAAAAGCCAGATATCCAGGCGATCAAGGCCCAGCACGCCAACTTTCACGCGCAACCAAAACCGCAGCAGGTCCCAGCCGTCACGTTCAACCAGAACCGCCGGATCAACGGCAGCGAGCGTTGGCAGGGCGAGAATTACGTAGCGTTTCGCTCCTACCATCCTCAAATGCACGACCAAGCCTGGTATCGCTCGCGTTACAGTCGGGTCGAGTTAATCGGTGGTGGCTACTACTACTGGAACGCGGGATATTGGTATCCGGCCTGGGGTTACAACCCTTCCGTATCATATTACGTCTACGATGGACCGATCTACGTCGGATCCCGGGCGGAGCCACCCGATCGAGTGATTGCCGATGTGCAAGCCGCGTTGCAGGACCAGGGCTACTATCAGGGTGAGGTGGATGGATTGCTCGGCCCGTTAACGCGTCAGGCGCTTACCGCCTACCAAACCGATAATGGACTTTATACCACTGCTGCGATTGATGAGCCGACGCTCGCTTCGCTCGGGTTGGATTAAGACAAGCTTGCTCGCAACGAAAAGCCGTCTAGTCCCGAGACTTGGCGGCTTTTTCTTTTCAGCGGTGTGCTGGAGCAAGGAGATTCCACCGGAGGATTGGGAGCGTGAGGCCGTATCCCTTTCCGTGCCCTGACCTCTGACACTTCATCTTTGAAAGCCCGGCTTTGCCTTCGCCATGTGACCCCAAAGTCTGAATCGCTGCGCAGCCACGGGGATTTCATGGCAACTTGTCAGAACTTAGCTCACGCGGCCTTCTTGCCGCTCAGCATTACGCCCGGAAACGGAACTACGTCCGCTTCGGTTTCATCCGCGGGAACCGCTGGTCGCCACGTCAGCTTTCCGCCGATGATCTCGGCCAGGGCTATGTCGGCGGCGAGCGTGCCCGGTGCCGTCTGCACCATGGGACGATGGCCTACCGAAAGCTGCCGAACGCGGCGCGAAACCATATTGACCAGCAGTTCGGCAGAGGGAATTACTTGGGACGCAGCGGCAATGAGATTAGCATTCATAAAGGAGTTGGCTCGCGACTGATGGTTGCCACCCTCGCGCCCGCTGAGCGCGTCATGGTGGTTTGAAGCGAAGAAACTACCGCGACGGTCGTCCAACCCCGTCAAAATACAAGCGCCCGCCTTTCGCCTGGAATGGAAGACCAGCCGTGACGCGGCACGCGAAGCGGGCGCGGGCGCGCGTCCCAAAGCAGGAAGAAGGCAATGTTTGGAAAGCCCGGCGATTCGCGATAGCTCCATCCAAGCGAATCGAGAGGCGAAAATCCTGTCAGCTAAAGAGATCCAACCCTAGGAAAGTGAATTTTCAGCTTGTAGCAAATGAAGAGGACCAGGATCGCACCGAGCGTGGAGAAAATGATGCCAGCCGGATGAAATCGTTCGTTTGTCGGGCGCGAAAACAGGTGTGTGACCGCGCCGCCGACGATCGATCCGATGATGCCGAGAACGATTGTCCAGAAAATCGTCATATGAACGTGCATGACCGATTTCGCGAGAATTCCAGCGATGAGCCCAACAAGGATGTACCAGATCAAATGAAACATAATTTTCTCCAGTTTTAACGAAGCTCACGAAGATGAACCAAGGCGGAGCGAGCGCCCAGACAATTCGCAAAAAACGTTCGAAGACCCTGTAATTTCGTAACTTTCCCTTCATCCTTCCCTTCCTGTGAGGAAAACGATCGCACCAGGTGCGATCGTTCCGGTGTAAGATGGGGGCCTGCTTTCCATCGCATGCCAATCGTTCCATCCACTTACGAGGCACCTGTTTTTCTCCGCAACGGCCATCTCCAGACAATCGTCGGCGCGTTTTTGCGACGGGCTGGTGGGTCCAGGTTCGAACCGGAGCGTTTAGAACTGGAGGATGGTGATTTCCTTGATCTCCGCTGGCTTCGCCAGGGTCGCCATCGACTCGCGATTCTGTCGCACGGGCTGGAGGGCTCGGCCGACGAGGGCTACATCAGGGGGATGGCCGCAACTTTGGCGGCCGCCGGCTGGGATGTGCTGGCCTGGAATTTCCGTGGCTGCGGGGCAGAACCAAACCGGCTCGTTCGCCTTTACCATAGTGGGGCGACAGAGGATCTGGGAGCGGTCGTCGATCACGCGGCCGCGAGTTATTCGCGCATCGCGCTGATTGGATTCAGTCTCGGAGGCAACCTGACTCTTAAATATATGGGAGAAGCGCCGCCCCACCGCGCGGTCAGGGCGGCGGTGGCCATCTCGGCGCCGATCGACCTCGCGGCGAGCGCGCGCATCCTGGACCGGCGCTGGAGCAATCGCATCTATCTCCGCCGCTTTGTTAATAGCCTCATCACCAAGGTCGAAGCGAAAGCACGGCGTTTCCCGGGCCAGATCGACGCGCGCGGAAGTCGCGCTTTGCGGACTTTCCAGCAGTTCGACGATCGCTACACCTCGCGGTTGCACGGTTTTCGCGACGCCGCCGATTATTGGAAACAGGCGAGCGCCCGGCAATTCCTGCTGCAAATTACGCGACCGGCTTTGTTGCTCAACGCACGGAATGATCCCTTTCTCGCGCCTGAGTGTTTCCCATTTACGGAAGCGGAACAGAATTCGTGCCTGTTTCTTGAGACTCCCGAGTCGGGCGGCCATCTTGGATTTCTAGAGTTCGCAGGCAGGCTTCGCCCATGGTTCGAAGAGCGCGCCACAGAGTTCCTCGCCAACACGACCGGGAAACTTTAGCATTCTTCCTGATCAAGAAAGAGATCGGGGTCGGGAAAGAGTGATCGCATCTTGAACAATCCCAGTCCTCTCTTCGCTGTCCTCTGACCTTTGCTCTCGCCCTGACAACAAAAAGCCGGCGCAAGTGCGCCGGCTTTCTGATCTCGGAACAGTTAGGCCTGCTTCTCCATCATCTTGCCGTCCTTCATCACAATGTCGCCGTACTTGAGCATCACTCTTTTGCTTACGCCGCACGAAGGTACGGGACGCGCAGCCAGCGGTGCCCGAAATGGCGTAACGAAAGGCGCGTGCATTACTCGGTATCCTGTTCGATACGCGGGAACAATGGGGTCGGTTTCCCAACCACGTGGCCGTCCGGAAGCTTCCCCCACTCTGCGTCGCCTAACGAGAAGCGTTCTTCCTTTCCACTCAGTTCCATCTTCCAATTCAGTTGATCGAAAATACCGTGGGCGGCTT
>CAWAIY010000007.1:0-108730 GCA_963782205.1 uncultured Verrucomicrobiae bacterium
CGTTTCAAATCGCCTCGATCATTCCCAGTTCCAAGGCGCTCGTGGATCGGGTGGCGGGCAAGATGGATTTCAGTGAGCCGCGCACAATTGCCGAGTACGGTCCGGGCGAAGGCGTTCACTCCCGCGAGCTGGCGGCGCGGATGAGCACTGATTCGCAGCTTTTCCTCTTCGAACTGGATCCGGCCTTCTCGCGCGATCTCGAGCGGCAGTTCGCGGACGATGCGCGCGTCCACGTGATCAATCGCGATGCCGCCAGTCTTTCCGGAGAACTCGCGCACCGCGGCATCGCGCAGTGCGATTACATTCTCTCCGGCATCCCTTTCAGCATTCTCCAGATCAAAAAGAAACGCGCCCTGCTCCAGGATACCTACGACGCGCTCCGGCCGGGTGGCGCCTTCATCATCTATCAGGTGACAAACGAACTCCGGCAGCACGCCACCTTTTTCGATCGGGCCGAGTCGGAGTATTGCCTGCAAAACATCCCGCCGATGTTTATCACCGTTTTCCACAAGGCGCAGACCCGCAATGGTCATGCGCGGGTCGCGCCGGCCAGAGCACGAATTTCCATTCAAGGCACGGCATGAGCGCCTGCAAGACCCGGATCGAGAAGGATTCGATGGGCGAGATGTCCGTCCCGGAATCCGCCCTTTATGGCGCTTCAACCCAGCGCGCGGTCTTGAATTTTCCAGTGAGCGGGTGGCGTTTTTCGCGACCGTTCATCCGGGCGCTCGGCCTGTTGAAATGGGCCGCAGCCCAGGCGAACCACGATCTCGGCCTGCTCGATGCGGAACGCAGCGCGCTCATTGTACAGGCGGCCGAGGAGGTCGTGGAAGGCAAGCTCGACGAGCATTTCCCGCTCGACATTTTCCAGACCGGCTCCGGCACGAGCACGAACACGAACGCGAACGAAGTCATTGCCAACCGTTGCAGCCAGCTGGCTGGCAAACCGATCGGGGCGCGCGAACCGGTCCACCCTAACGATCACGTCAACATGGGGCAGTCGAGCAATGACGTGATCCCTTCGGCCATCCACGTCAGCGCCGCGGAGCAGTTCAGGCATTGTCTGATTCCTGCGCTCGAGAAACTCGGCGACGCGTTGGCCGCGAAAGCGACCGAATTCCACGACGTGATCAAAATCGGCCGGACCCATTTGATGGACGCAACTCCGGTCAGGCTCGGCCAGGAATTCGGCGGTTACGCGCAGCAAGTTCGTTCCGGGAAACGGCGCGCCGAGCAGGCCATTGCCGCGCTGCAAGAGCTCGCCCTCGGCGGCACCGCGGTTGGCACCGGGCTGAATCGGCATTTGAAATTTCCGGCGAAAGTGATGCGCCATCTCGAGCATCGGACGGGTATCGCCTTTCGCGAGGCGGAAAATCATTTCGAGGCGCAGGGAGCCAAGGACGGCGTGGTGGAAGCGAGCGGCCATCTTAAGACGATCGCGGTCAGCCTCTTCAAAATCGCGAACGACCTTCGCCTTCTCGGCAGCGGTCCCCGCTGCGGCATTGGCGAGATTCAGCTGCCAGCGACCCAGCCCGGCAGCTCGATCATGCCGGGTAAGGTGAACCCGGTGATCTGCGAATCGGTCATGATGGTTTGCAGCCAGGTCATCGGCGGGGACACGACCATCACATGGGCGGCGGGGAATGGAAATCTCGATCTCAATGTCATGATGCCGGTGATGGCCCACAACCTCCTCGAGAGCATTCGGATTCTCGGAAACGCGGCTGATATTTTTGCCGATAAATGCGTCAGCGGCATCGTGGCCAACCGGGAACGCTGCCAGGAATTGGTCGAGCTTTCGATGGCGATGGTAACGAGTCTCGCGCCGAGAATCGGCTATGATCGCGCCGCCGAGATCGCGAAAGAAAGCGCGAAAACAGGGAAAACGGTGCGCCAGATTTGCCGCGAGAAGAAGGTGCTGCCGGAAGCGGAATTGAACGCCGCGCTCGATCCGGTGGCCATGACCGAACCGGGCGGCGAAGGATCCGGCGGCGGCTGATTTCGCCGCGCTTCGTTTGTCCAACGATTGGCAATCGGAGCCGGTCCGCGCAAATTCCTGCCATGGTCGCCAACGTCAACAGCCCGAATTTTTCGGGGGGCGCGAACATCGCGATTAAATGCCCGTATCACACCTACGAGCAAACGATCGCCTTTTATCGCGACACCCTCGGCCTGCCGCTGATCGAGGAAGAAGCAGAAGGCTGCATTTTTCAATTCGGACCCGTCAGACTGTGGATCGACCGGGTGCCCAACATTAGTCACCCCGACATCTGGCTCGAGCTCGAGACAAACGACACCGAGAGCGCAGCCGCCTATCTCAAGAACCACGGCGTGTCGCGCCGCGACGAAGTGGAACAGTTGCGCGAGGATTTCGACGGTTTCTGGATTTCCGACCCGGCCGGCGTCATCCATCTCGTCGTGGGAGGCGAGGATTAGGTCGTTAGGCGAGCTCGCGTGGAGCGATGGCGGCAGTCTCGAATAACAGGCTCTCGAAGGACGGCTGATACGCCCCGGCGCGGGTTGCGCCGATCGCAAATCGCGGGCTGATTTCATTCTGGGCCGCGCAAAAAATCTCGAGGTCGGGCCGGCCGATTTTTTCCAATTCTGCGCGCACCGTCCCGGCGGCGAGCTCCGGCGAATTGCAATCCCGGCTAAGATGACCGAGCACGACGCGCGCGATCTTACCGGATAACAATTGCCCTACCACGGCCGCGGCGGCGACATTGGAAAGGTGACCGTGGCGTGATTGAATCCGCTGTTTCACCGGCCAGGGCCGGTGCGGATCGTCCTGCAGGAGTTTCTCATCGTGATTCGTCTCGATCACGAGGGTTTGCACCTCGCGCAAACGCTCAATCGTCAGGCGCGTGGCATAGCCGAGATCAGTCACGTAACCGAGCGCGCTTGGCCCGGTATGAAAAGTGTATCCAACCGGCTCTACGGCGTCGTGCGGAACGGGGAAGCTTTCCACCGTGATGTCACAGATCGAAAAACTCGAGCCGGTCCGGAATATCCGCCAGGGGCGATATTTGCCTAACGAGTCGTAGCGAATCGCTTCCGCCGTCAGAGCGTTGCAATAGATCGGCACCTGGAATTTGCGGCAGAGCACCGCCAGCCCGCAAACATGGTCGCCGTGCTCGTGCGTGAGGAGAATGCCATCGAGTTCGTTAGGCGTGATTCCGCATTGGGCAAGCCGGAGAACAAGCTGACGCGCGCTCAGGCCGCCGTCGACGAGCAAGCGACAATGATCGGTTGCGATCAGCGCGCTGTTCCCCGCGCTCCCGCTCCCGAGCATCGTCAGGCTAAGCATGTTCGATACTTAGCGAAGAGCCGCGGAAGGCACAAATGGAAACCGGCCGATTTGTCCTTCGCGCGAACAATTTTCGACAGCGGCGGTTGTCTCGGATACGGTTGTGCGGGATGGACGCAATCGATTTCGCCGGGCTCCGGCGCGAATACGAAACGAAGGGTTTGCGCCGGGCCGAGATGCACCCGGACCCGATCGAGCAATTTGCGACCTGGTTTTCGACCGCAACTAATTCTGCGTTGCCCGATGCGAACGCCATGACCCTGGCAACGGCCACGCCCGATGGCAAACCCTCGGCGCGGGTCGTCCTGCTCAAGGCCTTCGATCAGCGCGGCTTCGTTTTTTTTACCAATTATGAGAGCCATAAGGGCCGTGAACTGGAGGCGAATCCGCAGGCGGCGCTCGCGATTTACTGGGTGGAATTGCAACGCCAGGTTCGCGTGGCCGGCCGCGTGGAAAAAACATCGCGGGCAGAATCGGAAACGTATTTTCACTCCCGGCCGCGTGGCAGCCAGCTCGGTGCCTGGGTATCGCACCAAAGCGAGGTGATCGATGCACGCCGGATACTGGATGCGCGCCTGGCGGAAATGGAGGAGCGCTTTGCCGGGAGCGAGGTAATCGAACTGCCGCCGCACTGGGGCGGTTACCGGCTGGTGCCAGAAATGATCGAATTCTGGCAGGGCCGCGCCAATCGCCTGCACGATCGGTTTCGTTACCTGCTGCAGGACGACGGGTCTTGGACCCTCGACCGTCTAGCGCCATAATTCGCCAGGCGATGAAGTCGACCGACAAAGGCTTTCGACTGCGGCGCCGGACCGATGATCCGGGTCCGGGACCGCGCTATTGGCGGCATCGTTTGCCGAAAAAAAATAATCAGGCGGAAGCGATCGGCCTGAACGGCGAGTCGCGCGCGATGGATTTGCCTCGGCCGCCTTACAAGAACCCTTGTGGCCTCGGGCTCATCAAAAAGGCGGGACTCCCGGCGTCGATCCACAACGACGCCGGGAGCATGCGTCGCCCTTAGAATCCGATCGAAACGCCGCCGTAACCGTTGAGTCTTGGCGCAGGCTCAATCCGGCTCCCGAAGACGCGGGAATAATACTGTTGGTTGGTCAGGTTCGAGACGCCAGCCAGCAGGCGGCAATTCTTTGCGAAATAATATTCAGCCGCGAAATCGAGCGTGAAGTAGGGCGGAATCTTTGCCGGCACCAGCACGGTGCCATCAGCTCCCACGGCGGGCAGATTTGAATCCTGGAAGAATTGGGACGAAACCGACGTCGCGCTCAAGCGGAAGCTGTAACAGTTATCCTTGCTGAAGGTCAAGGCGGCTTTCAGGAGAGTGTTGGGCGCAAAGGCTGGTGTCTTACCTACCTGGTTCGGAATGGCGCTCGCGGTGAATTCAGCGTCGAGCAACTGCAAGTTCCCGGAGACAGTCAGGTGACTGCCGGAGAGAGCGGGCGCATCGAACAACTGCAGTAGGTCGTAGGAGACGTCCCCTTCAAAGCCGCGGTGCCGAGTGCTGCCGCTGTTGATGAGGATGGTATCGTTATTCACTCCCGGATTCAGAAACGCGGTTTCAGTTCGATTGTCGAAGTCCATCCAGAACAGACCAAGGTCATACCAAAGGCCAGGGACAGCCGCCGGCGTGCCATGAACACCCAACTCGAAGTCGAGCGAAGTAAATGGGTCGGAGGGGTGCCCCGGCGTGAAGGTGGGCGAGAAAGGCGAAACCACGTCGAAATAGCGCGTCGGCCGCCAGCCTGAGGAAGCGCTAAAGTAGGTCTCGTTACCCTGGAGAAAATCATTGCCCATCCCGATTCCCCAGAGCGGCACGGTGTGTTCCGCACTGGCGTCGACCGGCGGTCGATTAAACGGCGTGACAATCTCATTCACGTCGACCGATTCATGATCGAGGCGAAATGACGGCACAATATGAAATCTGCCAAGGCGAAAGAGGTTCTCGGCAAAAAACGCCTGGTAATTGGAGGTACGATCCTGGTTCAGCCGCGTCGTGCCGCCGGCATCGCGACCCGCATAAAGATCGGGATTGATATACTGCTCAAACGGCGCGGAGCCATGATAAATGGTTGTGCCGAAAGTAAGCGCACTCCCTTTCAAGAGCGTGTCCTCGCCCCAGCGTTTGCGCAGTCGGATGTCTGCCCCGCCGTTATAGTAGGTTTCTGATTGGATCGTCGTTGTGGCGGGGGGCGCGCCGGTCGGGCTAAGATTGGCCGCGGTGCGATTGTCCACTTCCTGATAGGTAAACCAGCCTTCGGCCTGCAGGAGCCACCCGTCGCCGAACTCATGCTCATGACTCAGCACAACATTGTAGCGATTCACCCAGTCATGGTTGTAAGGCGTTGGCGAATAATTTGGATTCCGGTCGTATTGCTGAATTGTTAACCGCCCTGGATCGCCGACCGACACGGAGTAGCCGTGGAAGGCGATCGACCAGAGCTGGGAGGAATCGGGCCGATAACCAACATAGGCATCGCCCTGAAAGAGGTCAGACTGGCTGTTGTCGCGCTGACCGTTGGAATGGACGTAACCGAAGTCGGCCAGGAATTCGACCGGACCCTGGACACCTTCGATGAGGTTGAAGGTTGAATAAGTACCGTAACCGCCGCCCACCTGTTCCGTGTAACCACTCAACGGGATATCCGGCGCAGGCCGTCTGCTCACATAGTTAATGGCCGGAGCGGGCTCTGGTCCGTAGAGCAGACTATTCCCGCCGCGGATGATCTGAATCTCGCTGATGCTCTGCGGGAGCGGTGTGTAATACAGGGTCGGAAAGCCAATCCAGTCGGTCGCGAGGGGGACGCGATCCTGCAAGGCCGTGAGATACTCCGATTCCTGGGGATTACCCAGACCGCGATAAGCAAAATTGAACTGGCCCGGGGTCTGTTGCTGACTAATCAGAAGTCCCGGCGCTTTGCTGAAGATTTCCTGTTGATTGTTGTCAATCGCAGTCGGCTGCTCCTTGAGCTTGATCACGGTGGTCTTTTTGGTCACCGTGATTTCGGTGCCCGACACCTCCTTCATGATGTGTTTAAGCTTCAGCCGCGTGTCGTCATGCGGCGTCGGTGTTGGAAGGGTTTGGCCCGTGACTTCGAGTTGAGGCGTCTCGGGGACGTGCGGGGTAGGTGTCTGCGCTTTGGCTATTGGGCTGGCAGTGAAACTGGCCAGGGCGCCGAGGAGCAGCGCAGTCAGCCATTGTTTGGTGTCGGAAGGTCGGTGTGAGCGGGGTGTGATGGATTTGGAGTCAGTAGGATGCATTGGAGTGTTGTTAGGTTGGTTAGGCAGGATGAAGTGAAATCATTTGAGATCAAGAAAACCAGGCGAGCGTCTGTGGGGTTGCGGTTATCGATTTCGCGTCGAGGCGGGTGCTTCCCCCTCCTGGCTTTCTCGTTCGCCCGGCCCGAAAAGGACCGAGAAGACGGCAAAGACCGATGCGTCGGGAGCATCGTGGGTTGCGCCAAAAAGCCCGGAGACATCGAAACGGGTATTGCGCGACGGTTTCCACGCGATAGTTGGTCCAATGATGTAGCGCCAGGAAGGATCGCCCCGAATTCCGCATCGGTAAAACCGGTGAGCTGCATGTCGACCCCCACCTTCAAGCGCCCATACGGAAGCAGGACATCTGTCAATGCGCTTTGTGCGAATCCGTATTCACGGCCGCGATCTCCACTGGTTTCCTTCTCAACGAAACCATTGAGTGCCCAGTCGATCCGGTGGAAAAATTGTTCTGATAGGAGGAGTCGAAATTCGACAGCGTCAGGAAGCGGGTTCTGTTCGTCAAGGAATGCTTGCGCTTCGCCCTTTCCGAGTGGCTCGGGAGGGCCTTCATCATGCAGAATATGGCCAATACCGAATTTGTATTCGGCGAAGAGGGTCGGGTTAAGAGGGATTACGTCCCAGTCCGCAAATGCATAGCGCCCTTCAACGCTAAAGGATCATCCTGAGTCGTCCCCGATACGACTCGATCTGATTTTCGATCGCCACTCCGAAGCGGTAAGGAAGGCCAAATTCAAATTCCTGTGTATTCGTAAAATCGGGCCGGTTATCAGGCAGGGCGTCGCTTGGAAGATGGCTCCCGCATAGATCCCCCCAGGTGGCAGCACATAGGCGGTGACCAGACCCGAGAAGCGGCTGCGCGAAAAAGCTGGCGGTGCGCCGTACGCGCTGGGTAGTTCCTCGCCCGATACCATGAGAGTCGGCTCTGTAGTGGTTCCGTGCGTCGCGGTGGCGGATGCGGCTGATTTCTTGGTTTGCGCGTTGCCGGCGTTGTTGTTGCCGGCGACCCGCTGGAGGTTGTTTCCGCCGCGGCGAGTTTGGAGCCAGACAGGACCGGGTCTTGCGCGAACACGCTGGATCCGGTCAGAAAGGCGACGACGCAGAGGACGAAGCTCGCCTTTGAAAAGCCGCGCCGAAAATCGATGCGCGGCAGATTTGATGAAAACATGGATGCTGTTGTAGAGGACGCCGCGCAACATGACAAGAACATAATGATATTTTTGTCATGATAGCAGGACCTATGCCCATCAGGCAGCTAGTCCCCGGCGGTCGGCAGGCGCGGAAATCGGAGCGTTACCGCGGTGCCGCGACCGACTTCGCTCTGCACGGAAATGGAGCCGCCGTGCAAGTCGGCGATCGATTTCACGAGAGACAGCCCCAGGCCTGTTCCCTCCGTGCTGCGCGACGGGTCGACCCGATAAAAACGATCGAAGATTCGCGAAATGTGCGCCTCCGGAATGCCGCATCCGGTGTCCCTGACCACGACTTCCGTTCCTTGCACATTCGAGGTAAGAGCAACGGCTATCTGGCCGCCATCCGGCGTAAAGCGCACCGCGTTGTCGACCAGGTTGCTGACGGCACGCCCAAACAAGATCGGATCCGCATAAACCTCGGCTTCGCCCTGGCAGGTGATTGTGAGTTGACGCTCTTCTGCGATCGCCTCGTTGTAGGCCGCGATCCTCTCGATCGCGGAGCGGCCGGCGAAAAGCGAGCGCTGCACTTTGCTCTCCGCCGCCTCCGCCCGGGCGAGAAAAAGAAGGTTATCAATAATTCCCGAGAGGCGCGCACACTCGGCCACGCTCGACTCGATGACCGCTTCGTATTCGTCAGGCGAGCGTGGGCGGGTCAACGCCACTTCCGCTTCGCCGCGAATATTCGCCAGAGGCGTGCGCAGTTCGTGCGCGAGATCGGCCGAAAATTGTGAGAGCCGGGTAAACGAATCCTCCAACCGGTCCAGCATGTCGTCGAAGGCAATCGCCACCGGTTGCAGCTCGCGTGGCCAATCGGCCGGCGGCACCCGCTCATGCAATCGTTTAGGACCGACCCGCATGAGCGACCGCGTCATCGCGCTAAGCGGTCGCAAACCGCGTTTCGTCACCGTGATCGCGATCAGGGTCGAAGCAAAAATCCCGCCGAGAAGCACTGCGGCCACGAGCAGGCCAAACTGCTTCTCAAATTGCTCGTCGACCGAGCGGTCCTGCGCCAGCTGAATGGTGTAAGCATGGCCGTTGGCGCCGGCCCTGGCCGAGACTAATGAAAATAACTTCCCCTGCGCTTGATGATCCTTGACTTCCGGCTCCCCGGCGCCGTTCGTCGGGGCCGTGGAAAAAACCGCCAGGGGCAGGAGCTGATCCATCCCGGGCGTTTCCGCTACGATACGACCGTCGGAATCGAGCACTCGCACCCAGTAGGTCGCTCGTCTCCCGCCCTGCAGGGCTCGTAATTCCTGGTTGACCGTGTGCGCGCCGCCGGCCGACTTCAATTCGGTCCGAACGGCCATGACCTTGTCCAGAAGAACGGCCCGGTCCTCGGCGTAGGCGTGCCCAACGACGATCCAGTAAAGAACGCCCAGGCCGCAAAAGAGAAGCAACGCAGCGGCCGGCGCGAAGAGAAAAACCAGCTGGGTAGCGATCGAGCGCGGTTCAGCCGGCTTTGAGGACATAGCCGGCGCCGCGGACGGTGTGGATGAGTTTCTTTGGATAAGGATCGTCCACTTTGGCGCGCAAGCGCCGCACCATCACATCGAGAACATTGGTGCCGGTTTGAAAATCGATTCCCCAGACATGACTCTCGATCTCCTTGCGCGAGACCACTTCGCCGGCTGAGCGGACCAGATGGGCGAGGAGAAGAAATTCCTTCGCGGTGAGGTGGAGCGAATTGCCGGCCCGGACGGCGCGGTGGCGACGCGTATCCAGTTCGAGATCTTCAATCCGCAGCTGTTCATCGTGCTGTGTCTCGCTCCGACGCAGGAGAGAGCGGACGCGGGCCACCAGCTCGGAGAATGCGAATGGCTTGACCAGGTAATCATCTGCGCCCAGTTCGAGTCCTTTGACGCGATCAGGCACGCTATCGCGCGCTGTGAGAAAAAGAATCGGCGTGTGCACTCCCTTGGCGCGCAGCTCTTCGACTACGGTCCAGCCATCCTTCTTCGGCAGCATCACGTCGACCAGGAGCAGGTCAAAGCGAGAGCCAAGCGCAAGTTCCAGGCCGGCTTCGCCGTCGCGCGCGCATTCGACGGAGTAGCCCGCCTCTTCCAGGCCCTTCGAGATAAAGGCCGTGGTTTTTTTCTCGTCCTCGATCAGCAGGATGCGCATTGTCAAAGGTATAAGGGCGGGCGCGTTTTCCTTCAAGCCGCCGCGATCTGTTTGCAAGTGGGCACCATTTTTCAGGCACACGAAATCTGTCCCGCTGCCTGGGGGGAGCGCCCGCCTAACGAGCCCTGGCTAGGTCTTGAGAGCTTCTCCGCAGCGCCGGCAAAAGCTGGCGCCGGCGTCGGGCTCCAGCGTCGCGCAGCGCGGGCAGGCGCAAGCGTTACGCAGCTTGCTCGCCTGGCGCAGCTCGAGGGAAAAAATGCCGGTGGGCACGGCGATGATGCCGTAGCCCATGATCATGATGATGCTGGCGAGGATACGCCCGAGCGGCGTTCTCGGTGCGATGTCGCCGTAGCCGACGTGGTCAGGGTCACAATCGCCCAGTAAACCCTATGGGGAATACTATCGAAGCCGTTCTCTTCTCCTTCGATCAAATACATCGCCGTGCCCAGGATGATGACGAGGGTAACGACGGCAAAGATGAAGACCAGAATTTTGCGGCGGCTGGCGCGCAATGCCTCCACCAGGGTCTCGGTTTCCTCTAGGAAATGCGCCAGTTTCAGGATCCGGAAAATGCGGAGCAGGCGGAGGACGCGAATGACCATGACGTAGTTCGCGGCCGTAAAGAGACTGATGAAGCTGGGCAGAACCGCCAGCAGATCGACAATGCCGTAGAAGCTCCATGCATATTGGAGGGGACGCCGCACACAGGCCAGGCGCGCGAAATATTCGATCGTGAAAAGCCAGGTGAATGTCCATTCCAGAACGCGCAGGAGCGGGCCATGCGCCGCCTGCACCGGTCGCATGCTCTCCAGCATCACGACCGCGACACTGCCGCAGATCGCGATCAGCAGGCCAACGTCAAAAGCCTTTCCCGCCGGCGTGTCGCTCTCGAAAATAACGGTGAAAAGCGATCGCCTCCATGCCGGTTCGCCAGCGGTCGGGCGTTCCTTGGCGGCGGGGCGGGATCTCATGGTTCGCGAGAAGGGAATCTATCTAGGTCAAAATGCGGCGCCAACAGCCCAATCGCGAAGCTACCTCGCGTGAAACGCCCCGCCAGGGCCGTGCCCAGCCGGGTCCGACACCGGCGGGCAACGTCCGGCATTTCTCGTTCACGGTTTTCCTCCAAAGGTATCGAGATCGATCAGGTCCATCCACATCTCGATGTCTTCACGCGTTTGGTAAAGGAGCCAACGCGGCGGAAGAAAAATCAGTGTATCCGCGCCGCTGTCCGGCGGGCGGCGAACCATGTAATCGCTTCATTGTTAGATCTTCCCACGGCACCGGCTGGTGCCGCGCATTCGATCGCAGCCAGGCAAGGAACTCGCGATCCCCCTTCCCGGACGCAAGCTGCTCGAGCAACGCCGCCGGATCGAAACCCCAAAGCTGACAATATTCTGATCGAAGGGCGCGTCGTAGTTGAATTCACCATTCTGACCCAGAATCGGGGCGTGGCCCTTATCGAGTATCCGCGGGAGAATGACGTAACCGCCGAGTCGGCAGCGCGGACTGCGCGGCGCACGTTGCCTCAGATCGGAAGCGGAGGCGATCGATGCTCCGGTCATTTTCTTTTTTCGTTAGGCATGCTTTGCTCGCACGGCTGGGCGGAGGATAAACCGAAGTTGGCGGCTCCCGCAAAATCAGCAAAAACTGATCTGGCAATCGAGGCGCGAGTTGCTAGAACCGTGGGCGCCGCACTTTTGAAAAATTATCTCAAGCTGAATCTAAGTCTGCTTTATTGGATCTTCATCGCCCCGTTTCGAGGAGAGATGTTCAAGATCTCGCCGGTCTTTCGACAAATGGTCGCGATTGGCGTGCGCGCTGCGCCCATGGTCGCCCTTACCGCGTGCAGCGTGGGCGTTACCCTGGCGATGCAGGCGGCACATTCCCTCCAGCAGCTCGGTGCGGATATTTATGTGCCAGACCTGGTAATGGTGACGTTGCTCCGCGAGATGGGCCCGGTCTTGATCGCAGTGATCGTGATCGGCCGCAGCGGTTCGGCGGTCGCCGCGGAATTGGGCACGATGAAGGTGTCCGAGGAAATCGAAGCGCTCGAAGTCATGGCGATCAATCCAATCAGTTACCTGATCGTGCCGCGCTTCCTCGCGATGCTCGTGATGCTGCCAGCGCTAACTATCCTGGGCGATTACATCGGAGTGTTTGGCGGCTGGGCGGTTTGCCGGCTGGCGCTCGACTTCAATACCGCTGGTTACGTCCTGCGCGCGGTGCAGAGCGCCGACACCTGGGACCTATACTCGGGGATGATCAAGAGCGTCGTTTTTGCCTGGATCATCATCACCATCGCCTGCAACGCCGGTCTGCACGTGGAAGGCGGGGCGGAAGGCGTTGGACAAGCCACTACCTCCTCCGTCGTGCAGGCGCTGCTTGCCATGCTGGTGACGAACGCGATTCTGACTGCGATCTTTTTCTTTGGCGCATGAAACCAAATACCGAGCCCGTGGTCGAAGTCTCCGACCTCATCCGAAAATTCGGCGAGCGTCCGGTGATCGACGATATCTCCTTCCACATCAATCGGGGAGAGACGCTCGTCATCATGGGCGGGAGCGGTTGCGGCAAGAGCACCCTGCTCCGCCACATCGTCGGAGTAATGAAGCCAAATTCCGGCTCCGTAAAAATCTTCGGCCATGAAATCACAGCGATGAACGAGCGCGAAGTCACCGAGGTGCGACGGCGTTTCGGCATGCTCTTTCAATCCGGCGCGCTCCTCGCCTCGCTCACCGTCGGAGAAAACGTCGCGCTCCCCTTGTTTCAACACACCTCGCTCGGGCCGGATGAGATTGAAGAAATCGTGTGCCGGAAACTGCAGATGGTTGGCCTGACGGGTTTTGAAAATCTCAAGCCGGCCGAGATCAGCGGCGGAATGAAAAAGCGTGTCGGCCTGGCCCGCGCCCTCGTGCTTGATCCCGAGCTGCTCTTCAGTGACGAGCCCACCTCCGGACTCGACCCGATCATGACCGCGGTGGTCGATAAACTCACACTCGAGCTGACCCGCGAAAGCGGCATGACGGCGGTCGTTGTGACGCACGACATGACGAGCGCCTTTCGCATCGCCACCCGCATGATCATGCTCAACCACGGCAAGATTATCGCACAAGGCACGCCCGAAGAAATTCGGGCGAGCCCGAATCCGGAAGTGCAACAATTCATCAACGGCGAAGCGGATGGCCCGGTGCCATTAAATCTCTCGCAGGCCGAGCATCGGACGCATCAACTCGTGCAGCCGCGTCCCTGCGCCGGCGCCCGCAATCGCTTCCATCGCAAAACATCATGAAACGAACCCTGTCGGATTATCTCGTCGCTCTCGCGGTCATTATTTGCAGTCTTGTCCTGCTCGGGGCGCTCACCATCGCGCTTTCCGGTTATCGGCTGCAAAAGCCGACCCGCACTTTGCAGATCGACTATGAGGATGTCACCGGGATTAAGGTCCATTCCGAGGTTCGTTACGCGGGCGCGCCAGCCGGGCGCGTCATCGCCATGCGCCATCTGAGCGCGGCGCAACGCGCAGCCGAGCCTAACAAGAAGGATGCGGTTCGGGTGACTGTCGAGCTGCTCGACAGCGTGCCGCCGCTGCCCTCGGATGTCGCGGCCACTCTCAGCTCCGACACATTGCTTTCGCCGAAGTTCGTCGCGCTTTCCGCTGGGACGCCGGGCAAGTCGATCTTGCCTAACGACGCGGTGATCGAAGGGACGCCCGCTTTCGGTCTTGATCAACTCACGAGCGCGGCCGGACCGCTCCTGACCAAGGCGGGCAAACTGGTTGATGACCTTGACGGCACCGTGACGAACTTGAACGGAACGGTAGCGAGCGTGAAAGGCGACCTGGGCCATCTTCTGCCCAAGCTTTCACCGGTCGCGGATATCGCAAAGGTCGATTTGGAGGAGCTGCAAAAGACAATCCAGGGCCTGAATGGCATGGAAACGAAGGCGAGCAACGTTTTCTCTACCGCTGACACATTTCTTGGTTCGACCGACCAACAACTGCGCGAGCAGATGCGCCAGCTGCACGTGATTCTGTTGAACCTTAAGGTGATCACGACGCACACGAAGGCGCTCGTCGATGCCCTGGCCGAAAAACCGAACCGAATCATTTTCAGCGGCAAGGCAAAAAAGCTCACGCCGGAAGACCAAATCATCAAAAGCAGTCAGCCACTGCCGGCCGTACAACCGCAATCGCCCTAACGAGTCCCGCCTCGGATCGCGCTCGCGCAGAGAAGAAAATCGCGTAAGAAATCGGATGACAATTTTCCCGCGCTCGACTCTCATCCTTGGTTCGTTCTCCTCGTTCGCACTGCTCGCGTCTCCGGGAAGTGCCCAGGAGAGGGATCTCGGCGCCGATCGTTTCGCCCCCGCCCGCCCTCGCCAGACCATCGGCGGCGCCCACGGTCTCCACCGCCAGTTCTCCATTGCAAATCACTTCGCCCACGCCCACCCAGTTAACGGATGTCCTCTTCAAAGGCCTCAAAGCGCGTGCCATCGGCCCGGCTGTAATGGGTGGCCGCGTCTCCGATATCGCCATCGACCCACGCAATCCGGCCGTCTTCTATGTCGGACTTGGGACCGGCGGCATCTTCAAGACCGGCAACAACGGCGTCACGTTTCGATCCGATTTTCGACAAACAGCCTGTTCTCTCGATCGGCGCGATCGCAATCGCGCCCTCCGATTCGGATGTGGTCTGGGTCGGAACGGGCGAGGCGAACGATCGCAATTCTTCGGAATGGGGTAACGGCGTTTATCGCTCCACCGACGGGGGCGCAAGCTGGACGAACGTGGGTCTGCAGGAGAGCCGCGCGATCGCGCGCATCGCGGTGCACCCGACGAAACCGGAAGTCGCCTACGTGGCCGCGATGGGGAATCTATGGAAGGACGGCGGCGAACGCGGGCTCTACAAAACGACGGACGGCGGCAAGACCTGGAAGCTCGTCCTGCACGCCCCTTCGCCTAACGATGCTCGGACCGGTTGCGGCGATGTCGTGCTCGATCCTTCCAATCCCGAGATTGTTTACGCGGCGCTTTACGCCCGGCAGCGCACGCCGTGGTCCTTTGCCTACGGCGTGACCGCGACCAATGGCAATGACGTCGGCGGGATTTTCAAGAGCAGCGACGGCGGCGCGACCTGGAAAAAATGCGCCGGCGGTCTGCCCGGCCAGACGGGTCGGATTGGTCTGGCCGTTTCGGCCAGCAAATCGAAAACCGTCATGGCGATCGTGCAAAGCGATGAAGGCGGCACGAGCAACATCAGCGACCTGCACAGCAAGCGGGGCGGCGTTTTCCGCTCGGAGGACGGCGGCGAAAAATGGACCCGAATGAGCGACATCGATCCACGGCCGTTTTATTTCAGCCAGATCCGGATCGATCCGGCGAACGATCAGCGGGTTTACGTCCTCGGCATGGCGCTCCTCGCTTCCGATGACGCCGGCAAGAATTTTCGGGAAGATCTCTCTGAGAAAGTGCACCCCGATTGCCACGCCCTCGCCATTCAGCCGGGCACGACGCCGGCCCCGAAGGCGTCGAAAGCGGAAGATAAAAACAAGTTCGCCACGGCCAATCCGTCCTCTGGCGGACCGCCAAAATCGCCGGTCTGCGAGCGGCTCATCCTCGGGACGGATGGCGGCGTTTACCAAAGCTATGCCGCGGGCAAAGGCTGGGAGCATCTCAATCGTTTTCCGGGTGGCGAGTTTTATCGCATCACGCTCGACGATTCGCAGCCCTTTTACCGCATCGCCGGCGGCTTGCAGGACAACGAGAGTTTCGTCGGCCCGAGCCAGGTCCCAAGCAAAGAGGGGATTCGCAATTGTGATTGGACGGCGCTGGAAGGCGGCGACGGATTTTATGTCGTCTTCGATCCGTCGGATCGCGACGTTTTCTACGCGGAAAGCCAGGAGGGTTTCATTCACCGCATCAACCTGCGCACGGGCGAGCGACGCGACTTGCGACCTGAGGCGGCGGAAGGCCAGGAGCGTTATCGCTTTCATTGGAACGCTCCGCTCATTGGCAGCCGCCTGCAGCCGGGCGTGCTCTATCTCGCGGGCAACCGCGTTTTTCGGCTCACGGACAAGGCAGAGCGCTACAAGGTGATCAGCCCTGATTTGACTCGCAACGAGCCGGGCAAGATCGACGCCGCCGGGAGCGGCGCGGAAAATTATGGCGTCGTCTATTCGTTAGCCGAATCGCCGGTTAAAGCCGGCCTGCTCTGGGCGGGGACGGATGACGGCCGGCTTTGGGTGACGCAGAACGATGGCGACAACTGGACCGAACTAACCGCGAAACTGCCGGAACCGGAACGCGGCCAATGGGTCGTGCGGATCGAGCCGGGCGCGAAGGATGCGAAGGTGGCCTACGTCGTGACAAACGCCTACCGGAGCGGAGACGATCGACCATTTATTCTGCGCACAGCCGACATGGGACAAACCTGGCAGAGTGTCGTCGGCCAGGGATTACCGCCCAACGATCCGGTCGAGGTCGTGCGAGAGGACCCGGTCAATTCCAATCTTCTCTATGCCGGGACGCATTTTGGCTTGTTCGCTTCCGTCGACCGCGGTGGACAGTGGGTGCGGATCGGTGACATGCCTAACGTTCGGGTGGACGACGTCCGGATTCAGCCGCGCACGACCGACCTGGTCATCGCGACGCATGGACGCAGCATCGACATCCTGGATGACACGCGCGCTTTCCGCGAGTTGACGCCCGCGGTGATGGCGCAACCGGCGCACCTTTTTTCGATCGCGCCAGCCAGGGGATTTTATCTTCTCTCGGGCTTCGCGGATTGGAACGGCAAGGGTGTTTATCGCGGGGAAAATCCACCGGAGGGTGCGCTCCTGACGTTTTGGGTGAAAGAATTTACCGGCGAGGAAGTGAAGATCGCGATTACGAATTCGTCCGGTCAGCCGGTGGCGAACTTGAAGGCGAGCGGTGCGCCGGGTCTCAACCGGCTGAACTGGGATCTGCGTCCGACGGAGGATGTGCGAATCAAGTACGGTGGAGATGATCCGAAGAAGTTCGTGCCGAGCGGCGACTACACGGCGGAACTAAGCTACGGGAAGGAAAAGATGAAGCAGACTTTCCACGTCGAGATCGCCGAAGGCATCACGACTCGTTAGGCGAAACCGAAGAAGGCGGGCGGCGCGAGATTGCCGCTACAGCTGAAATTTCAGGCGCGACTCAATCCTTCACGCCGGCGGCGGATTCTTTCTCTTCCTCGAACTCCTCTGGCGGAGGGGCGAAGCGGCGCTTGCGTTTGTTCGCCGGGAGCGGCGAGAGCGTCATTGTAATATTCCGCCCGGCGATCTTTGGTTCCATTTCGACCTGCGCCATGGTCGCGAGGTCATCGCGTACTTTGTACATGAGCTGCATGCCAAATTCCTGGTGTGCCATTTCGCGGCCGCGGAATTGCAGTTGCACCCGCACCTTGTTTCCTTTGTCGAGAAACTCTTCGCCGTGCCGGATCTTGGTCAGATAATCGTGCTCGTCGATGTTTACCCGGAACTTTATTTCCTTCAGCTTCGTGCCGGCGGAGTGCCGGTCTTTGACCTGTTTCGAAATGTCGTAACGGAATTTTCCGAAGTCGACGATCTTGCAGACCGGCGGGTTGGCGGTCGGCGCCACTTCCACCAGATCAAGGCCCATCCCCTGGGCGTGTTTGATGGCGTCGGACAATTTCATGACGCCGAGTTGCTCGCTGGTCGAGCCCATGATGACGCGGACTTCGCGCGCGCGAATCCGGCCGTTTACACGAATTTGTTGTTGCAGAATAAATGATCTCCGGGCCGGCGACGAGGGAGTGAGACTGACGCCGTCATTCTTATGGTTCGCAATCTCCCGTCGCGTCCTTTAAGGGGAGCGCGCCGCACTCAAAAATCCGCGTGCCTGCGAACAGCGCGCCGATCGGTCCGCGGCATGACCCGAACCGAGGGGAAGTAGTATCCGACATCGGGGAACTCGCAAGGTGTTTCTGATCTCTCGAAATCAAGCCGGCGGCGGGCCAAAATGGGCGGCGTAAGCCTCATAACCGACGATATCGTCGAGCATGGCGTCGAGCGCGGCGACGAGCGGCGCGGCTTTAGCGAAGCCGGAGAAAACCGCGCGGTCGCCAATCGGCGTATCGATCACGAAGGTCGGCCGCTGCGTTACCCGGAGGGCGTGAAATTCCGCCGTGCTCTGCCGAACGCGCGCTTCGACCTCAGGCGACTTCGCACGCTCGAGTAGTTGCTTTGAGTCGAGTCCGGTCGCGTCCGCCGCGATTTTAGCGGCCATTGCCCAGTCTCCGATCTTTTTTCCTTCGCGCAGTTCGGCGCGGCTTAGCGCGATCCAGGCGCGGTCGTCCTCAACTCCGAAATCACGCGCAGCCTCCGCGATGCAGTTCGGCTCCAGATATTCGGCGCGACCGGCTTCAACCCAATCCGTCCGTAACATGAAGGGGGAGCGCATCAGGATGCCGCTCCGCCGGTAGTACCAGTCGGTGTGCTCACGAGTTGGCGGCAGACCAGTCTTGTCCATGAGCGCGATCTTCCAGTGGAAGTCGACTCGATCCGCATAACTGACGCGCAGTTCCTGCCAGGCCGGGGTCGCCCAAAAGCACCAGGAGGAAATGACATCGAGGTAATTGGTCATCGTCAGTCGCATGAGACCCATATGACCCAGATCGTGGGTGCTGTGCAACCTGAATGCGCGGTCTCGCGCGGTTTGACAAAAGGGCGAAACAAGGGACGTGCAATATCCGGTTAGCCAGTCTCAAGAAGTTGATCGATCTCAATCACATCCTGCTCTTCATCGCGGTGGTTTCGCCGCTGATCCTGCTCGCGCGCATTGCCCGGTTGCGCAATCCGCGGAATCACGGTTGGAGAATCGCCGCCACCATAGTTCTGGCGGTTTGCGCGCTTGCCTGGTTTTTCGCGCCCTCCCTGGCTGGTTTCGTGGGCGGGGCGGCTTGGTGTTTGCTTCTCGTTATTCCCTCGGTGGCGGAGCGCCAGATTGACGACGCCCTCCTCGCGCAACGTTTCACCCGCGCCCGGCAGATTACGGTCGTTAGGCGAATCCTTCATCCGTGGAATGATTCTCCGCATCGTGCGTCGCTCGTCCGTTGCCTCGAGCTGGCGACGAATGGTCGCCTTGACCTCGCGCTCGATCAGCTCGCCGCCGAACGGACCGAGCCCACCCCCGCCGGGCGCTTCGCCATGGCGCTCACTTTTGCCCTGACCGAAAACTGGCTGGGTCTTGTGCAATGGTGCCGGCGCGATTTGAGTGTCCTGACGAATCCGGCGGTCGACTCACTGTACTTGCGCGGGCTGGGCGAAATCGGCGCGCTCGATGATTTGGTTTTCGAAGTCGCAGCACGCACCGAAGGCCAGGAGCCGGACTTCGTACTGCGCTCGCTTTCGGGGTTCAATCTCGCTCTCGCTCTCTCTTTCACTGGCCGGACCGCGTTGCTCGTCAGGCTATTCCACGAACGCCTTGGTCAAATGCCCGTCGAGCGCCAGCAGTTTTGGGTCGCGACCGCGGAGTGGGCGGAAGGCAAGCGGGAATCAGCGCGTGCTTGCCTCGAGAAGTTGCACGCTGCTACCCGCGACGCCGTGCTGCGGCGCTCGATCGATCGGCGTCTCACGTCCGAGCCGAGGTTTTTCCACCTTTCCGCTTCTGGCGAAACGCTCCTCGCGCGGCTGATTACAGAAACGATTGCTACGAAGGAAATGGCAGCGCGCCCGCGCGGCAGGGGAGCGCCGGCGGTTTGGGCCTTGATTCTTTTGAACGTCGCGATGTTTGGCGCGGAGATCGTGCTCGGCGGCGCAACCAATACTCGGACGTTGCACCAGCTCGGCGCGCTCGAACCGGACTCGGTCATCGTGGGGCACGAGTACTGGCGTTTGCTCACCGCGCTCTTCCTTCATTACGGCGTGCTCCACATTTCCTTCAATCTTTACGCGCTCTATCTCCTCGGGCCCGACTTGGAGCGGATGATTGGCTCCTTCAAGTTCACGATCAGCTATCTCATCGCGGGGCTTGGCTCGAGCGCGGGCGTGGTCATCTTGTCCGCGCTCAAACTGACCCAGGCCGATCAGTTGGTTGGCGCTTCGGGTTGCGTCATGGGTGTGATCGGGGTTTCGGCTGGATTGCTCTTGCGCCATCGGCAATCACCGCTTGCCGGTCGCCGCTTACGCAACATCATTATCATCGTTGCCTTGCAGACGGCCTTTGATCTCTCGACTCCGCAGGTCAGCCTCTCGGCGCACCTGAGCGGTTTCGTGACTGGCGTGGTGGTGGGCGTGGTTCTCGCTTCCCAACAGCGCCGCGCGCTTCGGTAGCCGTCCCGGCAAGCTCCGGGGGTCGGCCGTGGCCGAAAAACGGAATGCTTGCTGCTCTTGATTTTGCTGCCAGACTTGTCCGCTTCTCTTTCCAAGGCCACACGCTCTTTCCGTCATGCCGAACATTCAGACTTATAACGTCATCCCGAATCTCCCGGCCAAGCTCGAGCCTTTGCGCGAGATGGTCTTTAATCTCTGGTGGACCTGGGAGCCATCCGCCCGCCGGCTTTTCCGGCATCTCGATCCCGAGTTGTGGGACCGTACAAATCATAACCCGGTTCGGATGCTCCAGCTCTCGCGCCAGGCACGGCTGGTCGAGGTTTCACAGGATGAAGTTTTCCTGCGCGATCTCGCCGAAGTCCATTCTGCCTACAAGAAATATCTCTCGCGCAAGGACACCTACGGGAAAAAAGGCGCTGGGAGCGAGATCCCGAAGCCGATCGCCTATTTCTCGGCGGAATTTGGTTTCCATGAATCGATTCCGAATTACTCCGGTGGTCTCGGCATCCTTTCCGGCGATCACTGCAAGTCGGCGAGCGATCTCGACCTGAACTTCGTCGCGGTCGGGTTGCTCTATCGGCACGGTTATTTCAAACAGCAGATCAACAAGGAAGGCTGGCAGGAAGCGGTCAACCTCAATCAGAACTTCCATCATTTGCCGATCCGTGAGGTCATGCGGAACGACCAGATCCTCCTGGTCGGGGTGCCTCTGCTCGGGCGCGAAGTCTTTGCCAAAATCTGGGAGCTCCACGTCGGCCGGATTAACCTTTACCTGCTCGATACTGACACCCCGGAAAATACGGCGGAAGATCGCCTGATTACGGCGGAGCTATACGGCGGCGATCTCGAGATGCGGATGCGGCAGGAGATCGTGCTGGGCATCGGCGGGGTGAAAGCGCTCAGCGCCCTCGGGCACGAGGCGGAGGTCTTTCACATGAATGAGGGTCACTCCGCGTTTCTTTCCCTTGAGCGCATCCGGTTGCATGTCACGCAACACGAGCTCGACTTTTATTCCGCGCTCCAGGTGGTCGCTTCGGCGAACGTCTTTACGACTCACACACCCGTCCCGGCTGGCAACGACTCCTTTCCGCGCGAAATGATGGTTCGCTACTTCGGCGATTTTGCGGATCAGCTCAAGATCCCGTTCGATGAGCTATTCCGGTTTGGCCAGACGACGACCGATCCGGTGGCGAGCTTCAGCATGACCATTCTCGCTTTGCGCATGAGCCGTCATGCCAATGGCGTGAGCAAGTTGCACGGCGCCGTTAGTCAGGGGCTTTGGAAGGATGTCTGGGCCGGTGTGCCGACCCATGAGGTTCCGATAGCCAGCATCACCAACGGTATTCACACCAAGACCTGGATGGCGCCGGAATTCTCCGCCCTTTACAGCAAATACCTCGGGGCTTGGGAAGAGCATTTGACTGAGCCCGATTTCTGGCGGGGCGTAATTGAGATTCCCGATGCGGAGCTCTGGGAGACCCATCAAAAGTTGAAGCTGCGGCTGGTTAACTTCGTTCGGGACCGGGTCCGCGCACGGCGGGAGCGCATCGGTGATTCGCCCGAAGCGATTCGCGCCGTCAACTCCATTCTCGATCCTGAAATCCTCACGATTGGTTTCGCGCGACGCTTTGCGACTTACAAACGTGGCGCGCTGCTCTTTAGTGATCCCGACCGGTTGCTGCGCATGCTGAATGACCTGGCGCGACCGGTGCAGTTCATCTTCGCCGGCAAGGCGCATCCCCGCGATGAAGGCGGCAAAGCGCTCATCCAGCAGGTTTATAAACTGACGAGAGAAACCGGGTTTCATAACCGGATCGTTTTTGTCGAGGATTACGACACCTATATCGCACGTCGCCTCGTTCAAGGGGTCGACCTTTGGCTGAATAACCCGCTTCGCCCGTTGGAAGCCAGCGGCACTAGCGGGATGAAACTTCCGCCAAACGGCGGCCTGAACCTCAGCGTCCTCGATGGCTGGTGGTGTGAAAGTTACAACGGCAAGAATGGCTGGGCCATTGGCGCGGAAATCACCGACGGCGACGCGGATTTCCAGAACGAAGTCGACGCAGCCAGTCTTTACCAGTTGCTCGAAAACCAGATCATTCCGCTCTATTACGCGAAACCGGATGGCAAGCTTCCACTCGCCTGGCTGCAATTGATGCGCGAATCGATCCGCAGCGTCACTCCCGTCTTCAATACCCATCGCATGGTGAAGGAATACACTGAGCGTCTCTACGCTCCCGCGGCCAAGGCGCACGCAGAGTTTTCCCGCGATGGCTGGCGTGCCGCTACTTTGCTGAGTCAGTGGAAAGCACAAATGAGAAAAGACTGGCCACAGATCCGGATCAGCGATGTGCAGATCGGCAACAAGGACCGGCAACGGATTCCCGTGGGTGACTCGCTGCGGGTCTCAGTCCGAGTGCATCTTGGTGCGGTCGATCCGAAGCATGTGCGAGTAGAGGCCTATCACGGCGAGGCGGAAAACGACGTCTTGCGCAATCCCATTGTGACGATGCTAGCGGAAAGGCGGCGCGTCGATAACGACGGCGATTACATCTACGAAGGGTCCATTCCGGCGGCGGAAAGCGGCACCTACGGATTCAGCGTACGCGTTGTTCCGACTTATCCGCATTTGCTCCAGGCGCACGAGCTTCGGCTCATCACCTGGGATTAGGCTGGCCCTTGCTCCGTTAGTCAGACTCTGCGACGACGGCTTTCAAATGGGTGACGCGACGGTTAAGAAATTCTTTTGCAGTTAGCGCAAACATCGCTTGCTCAATCCTGAAGATGGCTTATAACTGCGCCATGGACCTATCCGTTAAACAATTGGAAGAAGCAGTGCAGGTAAGAAAACAAATCGACCAACTGCAGCATCGACTCAGGAGTCTTCTCGGCGGCGCAAGCGCGTCGAGCAGCGCACCGGCCGCTCCCGCCGTCAGTATGGGTGGAGGTGCACGCAAGCGCCGCGGTGGCCTTTCGGCCGCCGGTCGCGCCCGTATTGCCGCCGCCGCGCGGGCCCGTTGGGCGCGAGCCAAGGCTGCTGCCGCCAGTCAGTCGGCCGGGTCGAGCAGGAAGCCTGCTCGCAAGAAGGGTGGAATCAGTCCTGCCGGTCGCCGAAAGCTTTCGCAAATGATGAAAGCTCGCTGGGCAGCTCGCCGTAGAGGCCAGGGCTAACTCGACGAGACGAAGTTTCGCAACGGGGGGTCGGTAACTAGAGTACCGACACTATGCGGATAAACTTTCGATAGTCCGCGGCTTCGTTTGCGGCTGCGTTCAGCGCCGCGAGCCGCGGATTGTCATTGGGCTCTGTCAGCTGTACCCGCTGGCTGGTCGCTCCATCGGCAAAGACGATCTCGTCCCATTGGATTGATTTGATCTCGGAGTTGAATTTTGCTACTGATCGGCCCCGAAAGTAGGCGCGCGTATCGGCGGGCGGCGCAAAGATCGCCTGCTTGATCTCTGCCTCGGTAACGAAGGCCCGCATCGCGCCTTGCCGAAGCAACTCATAGTAAAGGCCGGCCTCTGGTAGAATATTGTGATATTCGAGATCGATCGATTGCAGCCAGGGATCGGTCCAGGATAATTTTTCTCCGTCGCGCAGCGTCTGAAGCAACTCCTTCTTCGCCACCCAATCGATCCGGTCGCGACAGAGCATGATGTCCCGCTCGAGGTCATTCAAGATCCCTTCCCATTCGCGCAGCAACCATGTGACTTCCGCCCCGGAATCCGCCATCGATTTTCCAGCCGCCGCGAGATAGATACGCTGCACATCGATCGCCGAGATCTTGCGCCCGTCGGTCAGCTCAATGATCCAATCATAAGTCTGATCGCGACTGATTGACTTGGTCGCATCGATTGGCTGCGCGATCTCGATCTGCGGCGCAAGGCCGCGCTCGATCAAATCGAGCACAAGCGAGGTCGTGCCGATTTTTAGTGCGGTCGCCCATTCACTCATGTTCGCGTCCCCCAGGATAACGTGGAAACGCCGGTAGCGGCGTGGATCGGCGTGTGGCTCGTCGCGCGTATTGACTAGCGGCCGGCGATTCATCGTATCGATGCTTACCAGCACGCTGAAAAAGTCGGCCCGCTGCGAAATCTGATAAATGCCCGGTTGCCCGCCGGCGCTTTCTGTTTCGATTCCCATCTTGCCCGCTCCGGCAAAAATCTGGCGGGTCACGAGAAAGGGCAGCACTCCCGCAACAATGCGGTCCCACGGGACATCGCGGCGCATCAGGTAGTTGTCATGACAGCCATAGCTGTGACCTGAGAAGTCGGTATTGTTCTTGTAGAGCCGGTACTGCCTGGTCGCCGGGTAATTTCAGGTTCCGACGCCGCGCACATTCTGCCAGGATGCGTTCCCCGGCCTTATCCTGCGCGATCAGGTCGCGCAAAGTCGTGCATTCTGGCGTCGAGTATTCCGGGTGCGCGTGGTCATTGTAAAAGCGGGCGCCATTGCTCAGGACCAGGTCACTCTTGATTTCCTCGAAGCTGAGCGGGCGATTCCGATCGATCTCGAAATAAGCCGATTCATCCGTGTCCTGGAGTAATTCCGCCGCACGGAACCCGCGGGCATCACGATGTGGATCCTCCAGGTCGTAATCCCATTTCATGTGCGCGCCGTGTTCCGTGTAGCCGCGCACCAGTTCGATCGACTCCGCCACCACATCGACGGTCTCCATCCCGTTTACCGTGATCCCAAATTCCGTTTCCAGTCCAAAGACCCGTCTCATCCTCATCTAACATACACAGACGGCGCTTCCGCCAATCCCGCGGTACGCCGATCCTGGCGGGAAAGCTTCGCCTAGCAAATCCGCGGCAACTGTTCGCCCGAAAGCATGTCAACCACGCGCTGCCCACCGACGCGGGTCTTCATCACCACGAAGCCCGGGTGATCGGTTGTGATCTCGCCGATCATCGCGGCATCCTTGCCTAATGAATGACCGTGCATGGCGGCAAGAGCTGATTCGGCTTCGTGAGGCGGGACGATCGCGACCAGCTTCCCTTCGTTTGCCACGTAAAGCGGATCGAGCCCTAGAATCTCGCACGCTCCTTTTACTTCTTCGTCGATCGGAATCGATGCTTCGTTCAGGACCACGCCGACGCCAGCTGATTGAGCGATCTCGGTCACGCTGCTAGTCACGCCACCGCGGGTTGGATCGCGCAAGACATGAACATCGTCGCAGGCCGCGAGAAGTGCGCCCACCAATCCATTAAGCGCGGCCGTATCGCTGGCGATCTCGGTTTCAAACTCCAGTCCTTCCCGAACCGACATGATGGCGATGCCATGCACCGCGATCGATCCGCTGATTATCACCTTGTCACCTGGTCGCACCCGCAAGGGGCTTATGTTGACGCCTTCCGGAACGACTCCGATGCCCGCCGTGTTAACGAAAATCTTGTCGGCCTTGCCGCGGTCAACAACCTTGGTATCACCCGTGACAAGCTGTACCCCGGCTTCATCGGCCGCCGCGCGCATCGATTGCACAACCCGCCAGAAGTCATCCATCGGCATTCCTTCCTCGAGAATGAAGCCGACCGAGAGATAGAGCGGGCGTGCCCCGCACATCGCGAGGTCGTTGACTGTGCCGTGGACCGCCAGCTTTCCAATGTCACCCCCGGGAAAGAAGATCGGACTAACGACATAGGAATCGGTGCTGAAGGCGACACGCCCCGCGCCTAACGAAAAGATGGCGCCATCGTGAAGCGGCGCGAGGAGTTCATTGGCGAACTGCGGCACGATCATTTTCGAGATGAACTGGTGACTCAGTTTCCCGCCGCTCCCATGCGCCAGGACAATCTCCTTGTAATCCGTGAGCGGCAGAGGGCAGGAAGCGGTCAGCAATGATTCGTCGCTGGTGACCGGTGACTCGAGATTCGGATTCTGCCCCAGGTTCCGCATACGCTTCACGCTTCACGCTGCTCCAATAGCGTGCGCTTCACGTCACATCCTCGGCTCCAAGGGCGATGTGCACCAAGTCCCAAATGATATGCACTGCGGTGGCATGCGTTTCCTGGATGCGATGGATGCTATAGGACGGCACGATAAAGCAATAGTCTGAAACTTCGGGGAAGCGTCCGCCATCCTTCCCTGAAAAGGCGACGGTCAGCATCTTCTTCTCCCGCGCCGCTTCCAGGGCGTAGATGAGATTCGGCGATTTGCCGCTCGTGCTGAAAACCATCGCGACGTCGCCGGGCCCGGCCTGCAACCGGAGTTGGTTGACAAAGACGCGCGTAAAATCCAGGTCGTTGCTGATCGCGGTCATGGTTGCGATGTCGGTCATGAGCGGGATGGCGGGAAAAGCGAGGCGTTTCTCGATGATTGGATGATTGAACTCGACCGCAATGTGGAGCGCGTCGCACAAGCTGCCCCCGTTGCCCATGACAAAAAGGCGGCCGCCCTTTTCAAAGCGCTCGGCCAGGGCGCGCGACATTTGATCAAGCGCTTCAGCATACCTGGAGAAGAAGGATTGCTTCGTCTCCATGCTTTCGCCGCATTTGCGCAGGACCTTTTCGCGCAACGGCTCGGTCAGCCGATCATGGACCGTCTCGACCGTGGCGCTCATGACTATGGCGCCGCCGGGGCGAGCGCCGGTTGTTCGTTAGGCGATTTTTGCAGATGCCGGCCATAGGCGTAGTAGGCGGCGCAGGCGCCTTCGGCCGAGACCATGGTCGCGCCTAACGGATGCTCCGGCGTGCAGAGCGTGCCGAAGGCCGGGCAGTCGTGCGGCTTTTTTACTCCGCGCAGGACGAGTCCGCTGATGCAAATTTCGGGTTCCTTCGTGTCGATCTCGCGCACCTCGAAGAGACGCTCGGCGTCGTGCTCGCGAAATTCATAGCGCAGCTTGTAACCGCTCTTTGGAATCGAACCGACCCCGCGCCATTTCCGGTCGCCCACTTCGAAGACTTTGTTGACCAAATCCTGCGCGACCCGGTTGCCGTCGCGGCTCACGACGCGCGGATACTGATTCTCCACCTCCGCCCTGCCCGCTTCGAGTTGGCGAATTGTCATGAGCGTTCCTTCCAAAATATCGATCGGTTCAAAGCCAGTGATGACGATCGGCACCTTGTAGCGCGCGGCGATTGGCTCGTATTCGCGGTAACCCATGACAGTGCAAACATGCCCGGGTCCCAAAAAACCCTGCACTCGGTTGAGCGGTGACTGCAGGATGGAGGCAATCGCCGGCGGAACGAGGACGTGCGAGACGAGAACGGAGAAATTCGTAATCCCTTGCTGGCGCGCCTGCCAGACCGCCATGGCGTTCCCCGGCGCAGTCGTTTCAAAACCGATCGCGAAGAAGACGATTCTCTTCTCTGGATTGGCCCGCGCGATTTTCAGGCAATCGATCGGTGAATAAACAACGCGAACGTCAGCTCCGCGCGATTTCAGAATCAGCAGATCACACTCCGAACCCGGCACCCGCAGCATGTCGCCAAAAGAGCAAAAGATGACGTCAGGACGACGGGCGATCTCGAGCGCCTTGTCGATCATCTCGAGAGAGGTGACACAAACCGGGCAGCCTGGCCCATGGACCAGTTCGACCTCCTCAGGCAACAAACGGTCGATGCCATATTTTACGATCGAATGGGTCTGACCACCGCAGACTTCCATCAGGACCCATGGCTTGGTGACGGTGCGTCGAATTTCTTCGACGATTTTCTTGGCCAGCCCTTCGTCCCGATATTCGTCGAGATATTTCATGTGAGCCCGGAAGCAGGTTGTTCCTTCGCCCGGTCGACCAAGTCTGAAGGATGTTTGCCGTTAGCCGAAGCCGGTGGGCTGATTTCCGCGCCGTCGTCGGCGACATCGGGAATTTCCAGCTCGGTGAGTTGCTGCATGCGCTCAAGCGCCTGGTAGGTCCGGGCCGCTTCG
The DNA here is from genome assembly GCA_963782205.1 of uncultured Verrucomicrobiae bacterium. Taxonomy (GTDB): domain Bacteria; phylum Verrucomicrobiota; class Verrucomicrobiia; order Chthoniobacterales; family UBA10450; genus Palsa-1392. Next base: position 28,094 of record CAWAIY010000007.1, read on the forward strand.
GCTTCATCCACCTTGCTCAGCGCAAAACCAACGTGCACCAGAACGTAATCGCCCCTCTCTGCCTCGGGCGTGTATTCGAGGCAGACCTGTTTTACAATCCCGCCGAAGTTGGCCTTACCCATGCGGACGCCGTTCGCATCGGCGCTGATTTCAATGAGCTTTCCGGGAATCGCGAGACACATGGATCAAATGACGACGTTCGGACGACGAAATCCGAAGGGGTTGAATGCGGTGCGGCCAATGGTCGTGTCGAGCTTCATCATTCGGATTTCGTCATTTCCTCCACCTTGCTGATCGCCACACCGTCGCAGATTAGAACTCTATCACCTTGCACGGCATCCGTCAGGAGCCCGAGCGCTATTTTCCGGGTCGCTCCGCGCACCCGTACCTTGCCCATTGGGGCGCCGTCCTCCGAGAAAATCTCGGTTATTTCTCCGTAAACCAGATTCATGTGATCTCCCGGATGGGGCTCGTTGCCAGCCAAACCTGTCCGAGGGCGATTCCACCATCGTTCGGCGGGACGCGTTGCTGCCAATAGGGTTGGAACCCCGCCGCTCGAAGCTGGTTGGTCACGCGCTCAGTCAGATAACGGTTCTGAAAACATCCGCCGCTCAAGGCGACCTTGGATTGATTAAAGTGACGGGCCAGGGCAAGAATCGCATCAGCCAGCATGTTGTGAAAGCGGGCCGCAATCAGTCCGGTCGCTGTTTTTTTCCCCCGGTCCTCGAGCAAAGCGTGAATCGCCGGCTCCCAATCGATCACCACTGGTTTCCCCTCGCGCAAGGTGAAGGAGTAGCTGTCCGCGATCGCATCTGCGACGGCGAATTCCAATTCCATCGCCGCCTGCCCTTCGAAGGTTGCGCGTGTCCGCAGGCCGGAGAGCGCCGCGACGGCATCAAAGAGGCGACCTGCGCTTGAAGTAAGAGGTGAATTGACTTGCCTAACGAACATGCCGCGAAGTGTCTTCAGCTCCACGCTTCCAAAATCTTCGAGCAGATCGTTTCGTTCCCACAAGGCGTTTCCGAAAATCTCATAAAGCAAACCGAGCGCGCTGCGACGCGGCTCCCTGACTGCCGCTTCGCCCCCGGGCAGCCGGAAGGTGCGCAAGTGCGCCACGCGCCGGCAGGAATTCTTCAGCGCGAGAAAAAACTCGCCACCCCAGATCGTGCCATCGATCCCGTATCCGGTGCCGTCCCATGCCACACCGAGGAGCGGCGGTTCGATTTCGTTTTCCGCCATGCAGGAGGCTATGTGCGCCCAGTGGTGTTGCACGCCGACTTTCCGACCCGGCTGCTGCAGAGCGTACCTGGTCGACAGATAGTCGGGGTGCAGATCGTGCGCTGTGATCTCGGGTTTAGCGGCGTAAAGTCGTGGCAAGTCCGCGACCGAGCAGGCAAACGCGTCATGTGCCTGCTTCGTCGCGAGATCGCCGATGTGCTGACTGACGAACACGTTTCGCTCCATGGATAACGCAACCGCATTTTTCAAATGGGCTCCGACGGCCAGCACGGTCGGCCTTGCGTCACGTAGCGTGATGGGAAGCGGCGCGTAGCCTCGGGCGCGGCGCAGCATCATTTCGCGCCCGGCCACGACGCGGACGATCGAATCATCGACGTGCCTGACGATCGGGCGGTCGTGCACGAGGAAGGAGTCGGCGATGCCACGCAGGCGTTCCAGGGCCTCGTGTTCCTCAATGCAGATGGGTTCGTCGCTCAAATTTCCACTCGTCGCCACGAGCGGGAAATTCAGCTCACGCAGGAGGAGGTGATGCAGCGGCGAGTAGGGGAGCATGACGCCGAGATTCGGGTTCCCGGGAGCAATTGCTGATTGCTGATTGCTGATTGCTGATTGTCTGAGAATGACGATCGGGGATTCGGGCGAGGCCAGCAGTTGCCCTTCCAGTTCGGAAATCTCGCAAGAGGCGCGGACGCCCTGGATCGAGGGGAACATGACCGCGAAGGGCTTTTCTTCGCGATGTTTGCGCTCGCGCAGCCGTTGCACCGCCTGCCGATTGCCGGCGTCGACGACCAATTGGAAACCGCCAATCCCCTTAAGGGCTACGATTTTTCCAGCGCGAATCTCTGCGGCCGCCTGCCGAAGTGCGCCATCGCTTTGTTCGAGAATTGTGCCTAACGAATCCCACAGTTGGAGTTGCGGCCCGCAAACCGGGCAGGCGGTCGGCTCGGCGTGGAAGCGGCGATCGGCCGGGTCGCGATATTCGCGCGTGCAATCGGCGCACATCGCGAATTTTTTCATCGCGGTGTTCACGCGATCGTAGGGCAGGGCCTCAATGATCGAGAAGCGCGGTCCGCAGTTCGTGCAGTTGCTGAAGGGATAACGAAACCGGCGATCATTCGGATCGAAAACTTCGCGCAGGCAATCGTCGCAGGTCGCGATGTCGGGCAAAATGAGGGCGCTCTTTCCGCCTTCTTCGCTGCTTTCCCGGATCTCGAATTCCTCGTAGCCGCGCGCGTCGAGGTGCGATGCTTCGCAGCTCTGGATGATGGCGCGGGCCGGCCTCTCCGCGCGCAAGCGTCGCGTGAAATCGGAAAGACGCCTGGATTCACCCTCGATCTCGATGAAAACGCCCTGGGCGGAATTGATCACCCAGCCTTTGAGATCCAGTTCCGTTGCCAACCGGTAGACGAACGGCCGAAACCCAACGCCCTGGACCGCTCCGCGGACCGCGATTTTCATTCGCCCCCGGGCGGCGGCGGAATGGTGTTTCACCGCGTCAGGAGGCCATCGACGAAGCCGATCTGGTAAACGAGGAACAGTCCGAAACCGAGACTGAGAACACCCGCCGCAGTCCCGAGATGGCGATGCAGAAATTGAAACCGCGTCGAATAGGAAACCGGAACGGCAATCGCGGCCGTAATCAGCATCATGCCGGCAATAACTCCAAGACCGAAGATGAAGAGATAGGCCATGGCCCAGACCGGGTCACGGATGATCGGCAAAACGAGCAACGCGACCGCCGCCGAGCCGGCTAGTCCGTGCACGGTTCCGATGAGGATCGGACGAAGCGCCCGGTAGAATCTCGAGCTGCCAAACCAGCGATCCAATTTCGCCGGCGGAACAGCTTCCTCAGCGTGGCCATGGGTGGCGCGTTCGTGCCCATGCGGATGGCTGTGAATGTAATCGCCGTGCCGATGCGTATGCTGGTGAACTGCGTCGTGATCGTGCTCGACGCTGACATTTTCGACTGCGCGAAACGTCGCCCGCAGGTTCAGCGTGCCGAGCAGGATCAACATCAGCGCCACGCAGAATTCCAGGCTCATCCCGAGTCGTTCCGGTACGACGATGCCGAAGAGGATAATGGCGCCGCCGATGACGAGCAGGGTCAGGCTGTGGCCGATTCCCCAGAAAATCCCGGTCCACGCTGCGCTCCAGATGCTGCGCTGGCGGCTCACGATAGTGGTAACCGCGATGACGTGGTCGGAATCGGTTGCGTGCCGCATCCCGAGAAAAAATCCGAAGAACAGAATGGGCAGGAGCGTGGTCATGAGGTGGTACTGGCGATTTCGTTCGGCATGAATCGAATGGAGCGAATCGCGCATTCCACGCCCTCGGTGACGCGCGTTGCTTTCCCGCAGTCGGGACATTCGAGGGTGGCAACCGGCACGCCGTGCAGGGCGCCATCCCAATATTTTGGCGGCCCGCTGTAGGAACAATGCGGACAGGCGACTTTCCCGAGCACTGGTTCGATCTTCAGGCTGGAGCCCGCCAGCGGCATTTCGGTAATGATCGACTCGTAGCAGAAACGCAATTGCTCCTCCTCGATCAGGGTAAACTCTCCGATCGCGACCCGGACTTCGACGATTTTTTTGTCCGGATTCTTCTCCGTGAAATCGAGGAGCTTTTCGACCAACCCGGACGCGATCGAAAACTCATGCATATGAGGAAATGACGAAATCCAAATGATCAGGTTCGAAAGAAACTCGGGCTTCGTCCTTCGTCATTGTTTCGGGTTTCGTCATTCGGATTTCGTCATTCCTCAAACCGCGAGCAAGGTTTCCGCGACCTCATCCAGCCCGGTTCCCTTCTTGCAACTCGTGGGGATGACCTTGATGTCCGGCTTGAGGGCATGCACGTCCTGGATCAATTGGTCGACGCTCACTTCCATCGCGTCGGCCAGATCGATCTTGTTGATCACCACGACCTGCGAGCCGAGAAACATGTGCGGGTGTTTGCGCACCATCCATGGGCCTTCCGTCACGCTTACGACTACGACCCGCGCCTTGGAACCGAGCGGAAATTCTGCCGGGCAAATCAGGTTTCCGATATTCTCGATAAAAATCATTTTCAGATTTCCAAGCTCGATCCGGCGCAAGCCTTTGCCGACGAGGTTGGCGTCGAGGTGACAACCGTTGATCGTCGCGATTTGCACGACCGGCACGTTTTGTTTCGCGATCGCGTCGGCGTCATTGCTCGTGGTCGCGTCCCCATTGAAAACCGCGACTCCGATTTTGTCCTTCAACATCTCGACCAGCTTCGTGATCAGGGTGGTCTTGCCGGAACCGATCGCACCCATGAAGTCGATCGCGGTGATGCCGTTCTTGTCGAGGAGAGCGCGATTTTCCCTGGCCAGTTTTTCGTTCGCTTCGAGCAGGCTATGCTCCAGCTCGATGTCGTAGATTTCGTCTGGTGACGCCTCAAGGGTCACCTGCACTGCACCTTGTTCGGCCATGACTATTTGGCCAGGCCCATCAGGGCGGTGGGTGTGTGTTGTTGCTTGAGGAGTTTGCCGCCGCCGAGATACATGTGCACGCCGCACGGCAGACATGGATCGAAGCTGCGCACCGCGCGCATGATGTCTATGCCCTTGAAATTATCCGGGCCGTTCTCCTCGAAGATGGGCGTGTTTTGCACCGCGTCTTCGTAAGGCCCAGGCGTGCCGTAGATGTCGCGCGGGTTCGCATTCCATGGTGTCGGTGGATACGGATGGTAGTTCGCGATCTTACCTTTGCGAATGACCATGTGATGCGAGAGCACACCGCGGACGGCTTCGTGGAAACCGCAGCCGATCGCTTCGTCCGGCACCTTGAACGGCGTGAATGTCGCGGTGCGGCCGGCGTGCACTTCCTTCATCGCCTTCTCGAGGAAATGCAGGGCGCAACCAGCAGCGTAGGCTTGGAAGTAGGTGCGGGCGCGGTCGCGTTCGATCGCGTTACTCCACTTCGGTACCTTCCATTCGAACTCGACTTCGCCTTTCAACGCGGTCTTCGGCAGGCGAATCTTGACGCTCTGGCCGGTCGATTCGACGAAACCGATGTTAACTCGCTTCGCGAGCGCAGTCGCCCAGAGGCGCGCGATCGGTCCCCCGCCCGTGTCCATCGCGAGATGGTCACCGGTTCGTTTATCGAGCCAGCGCGGCGACATCACCCAGGTGTAATTTCCGCCGAAATCGCGGCGCTGCGGTTTTGGAATGGTGGTCTGGTTCCAGGGATGTTTTTTGTCGATCGGGTTGCCTAACGGATCGTTTTTGACAAACGTCTCCGCGTCATCCCAATCGTCGTAGTAGGACGAGCCGAGGAGAATGCGCAGGCCAAGGTTGATGTCGACGAGGCTGGTCGTGACCAGTTCGCCGTCGATCACCATCCCGGGCGTGACAAACATGGCGTTACCCCAGTCCTCCATCGTGCGGTAGTTGAAATCGCAGACGTCCGGATCCTGGAACGATCCCCAGCAGGCGAGCAGGATGCGCCGGCGCCCGACTTCTTCGTAACCCGGGAGCGCTTCGTAGAAGAAATCGAAGAGATCGTCGTGCAGCGGCACGCACTTCTTCATGAATTCGATGTAGCGCATCAGGCGCACAGTGTAGTCGGTGAAAATCTGGATCGATGGGACGGTACCGACGCCGCCCGGATAAAGCGTCGACGGATGGACGTGCCGCCCTTCCATCAGGCAAAACATCTCACGCGTGTAACGACTGACGTGCAGCGTCTCGCGATAGAACTCGCCGCTGAAGGGATTAAGCGCCGTCATGATATCGGCGATCGTCTTGTAACCGTGATCGGCCGAGTGCGGTGCCGGCGTGCGCTGCGCTTTTTCCCAGACGCTCGGGTTGGTTTCCTTCACCATCATTTCGCAGAAGTCGACCCCGACGAGGTTGTCCTGGAAAATGTTGTGATCGAACATGTACTCGGCTGCTTCGCCGAGATTGACGATCCACTCCGCGAGCGGGGGCGGTTTTACTCCGTAGGCCATGTTCTGGGCGTAAACCGAACAGGTGGCGTGGTTGTCACCGCAGATGCCGCAGATCCGGCTGGTGATGAAATGCGCATCCCGCGGATCCTTGTTCTGCATAAAGATGCTGTAGCCGCGGAAGATCGAGGACGTGCTGTAGCACTCGACGACTTTCTTCGCGTCGAAATCGATCTTGGTGTAGATGCCGAGGCTGCCGACGATGCGCGTAATCGGATCCCACGACATCTCGACGATGTTTCCCGATGGCGCGGAGGATTTGCTGGCTGGTGCGGTTAGAGTGTCAGGCATGGTAGTGTTCCAGTTGAGTTAGCGATTCGAAGTTTCCATTCAGTTGCGCGCGTAATTTCTTGGCTCGTAACCGGTCGTGAGTTCGGCGCGCGGATGCCGCCATTTCGGTTCCTTGTTCACGGTGGTGTTGGTGATCGAGCGCAGCTTTCGCAACATGCCGCCCCACACGCCTACGACCTTGGTCGAGAGCGAGGCGCCCGGAGGCGCATCCATGAAAGGCATGAACTTGTCGGGGAATCCCGGCATGGTGCAGCCGATGCAGATCCCGCCGACGTTGGGGCAACCACCAATGCCGGCCATCCAGCCACGCTTGGTCACATTGCAGTTCACCACCGGACCCCAGCAACCGATCTTGACGAGGCATTTCGGCGAGCCGTACTCGTGGGCGAAATCAGCCTGCTCGTAGTAACCGGCGCGATCGCAGCCTTCGTGGACGGTTTTTCCAAAGAGCCAGGTCGGTCGCAGTTGTTCGTCGAGCGGGATGAGCGGCGCAAGCCCCGCGACTTGATAAAGGAGATAGAGGAGCGTCTCCATCATGTTATCGGGCTGGACCGGGCAACCCGGGACGTTCACGATCGGCAGGCCGGCTTTCGAGCGCCAATTCCAGCCAAGATAATCCGCCAAACCCATCGCGCCGGTCGGATTGCCTTCCATCGCGTGGATGCCGCCATAGGTGGCGCAGGTTCCGCACGCAACGATCCCGAGCGCTTTCGGTGCGAGACGATCGATCCACTCGTTGGTGGTAATCGGCTGACCGGTATCCGGATCGGTGCCGAGAGCCGCCCAATAGCCTTCCTTTTTGATCTTCTCGTTTGGAATGGAGCCCTCCATCACGAGAACGAATGGATCGAGCTTCCCTTCGGCGGCGTCGAACCAGTATTTCATGAATTCGTCGCCCACTTCGTAGGCGATCACCGGGTTGTGCACATGCACTTTTGGCAGGCCGGGAATATTGCCCATAACCAGGTCCTCGATACTGGGTTGGGTCGCCGCAGTGATGGATACGGAATCACCATCACAACCCAGGCCCGTGGTCATCCAGATAACGTGGATTTCCTTCACGGGCGACTCCCGATGCTTGAAGGGTTCGTTCGTTGCTACCATAGGGTTTTTCCTCCTGCCTCGCCGCTACCGGGCGGTTCCCGGTCGCGTCGTTAATTTGGTTTGTTAACTCACATATCGACTAGAAATTGATGAAAACTTTGCCCGGGAAAACCGGCTCACATGTTGCGCAGCCGCAGGTAGCGGCGCAGCTCCGGCACGGAGGAGAGAAATGAAGCCAGGGCGACGAACACGATCCCGCCCAGGAATACCAACCAACAGATTTCCGCGATGTTCATAGGTGTTTCTTCTTTCATTTTGTTTGGGCAAAAAAATGGTTTCAAATCTCTCGTTATCCCGTCGCGACCGGCGTCTCGCGTTCCTGCAAAATTTCGCGTATCAAACCCTCAATCATTTCGATTGCGGGAGTGACTGCGGCCTTAACTTTTTCGCTCAATCCCATCGCGCCGTCGTCGAGCTCGAGCACCGCCGGCTCGCAGCCTACTACCCTTAACCATCCCGGCGTGCCGCCGAGCGAGCGGACCAGTTGCAGAACGCGAACCGGATTCATGCCATGTGCATTAACGGACTCCTCCGCCAGTTCGTCCAGCTTTTTTAGGTCCGGCTCGATCAAACAGAGCGTGCCTGGCTCCGCCCCGTACGGCGTCGCATCCACCAGGATGACGGCGTCATAGTTATCCATCATGGCGTAGGCCAAATCATAACTCCGGATCCCGAAATCGGTTACGCGGACGCCTTCAGGAAGCGGCCGGCGCGCAAGCTGATTCGCCACTTCACAACCAAAGGCGTCGTCGCCAAAAAAAATATTTCCGATACCGGCGACCAGAATCCGTTTCATCGGCCATCCTGCAGCGGCTCGACCTCATCCGGGGTATAAAAAAATCGGTGGCCCGGCTGGCGCATCATGCCGAGGTCGCGTCCCGGATCATCTTCCAGCACGAGCGCGAGCTGCACGCCACCTTCCACGTCCTGTTCGACCGCTTCGATCACCGCGATTTTTCCATCGAGCGCCATATCCATCACGTCCGCGCGCTTCTTCGGACGAATCCGCACCCGATCGCCCGCCTTCACTTGCACGCCGCCGACCATGGCGCTTTCCAAACGCGCGCCCGGATTGAAAAAATCTTCGTTCGACGGTCGCAGGCCGCGCATCACGCCATGCATCTTGAGCAACTGATCGCTCGACATGTTTTCGGTGCGTTCGAGGATCCTTCTCGCTTGTTCGTCCACCTGGCGCATTTCGATTTTCTCCGCGTCGCTCATCGCCATCACGCGCAGGGTGAGGATTTCGTCGATCTCGAGTCCGTCGAACAAGTCGCCCGGGCTCTCCGTAGCGATTTGCGGATAATCGTAAAGGATAATGGGCGACGAAAGCATCGCATCACGATCGTGCTTCGCCTGATCGCCAACGAGGACCGGCCACGCACCGATGTTCTTGCAGGCCGCAGCCGCCACCGCATAGGCGGCCGGCGGATCAGTCAGCGAAAGCCACTCCCCACCCTCCGTCTGCAGAATGGTGTGCGTGGAGGTGAAGGTTCGCATGATGATCGCACTTTGATTTTCCAACTCGTTAGGTGGAACCGGCGTCCGATTCAAAATGCGCACCGTGATCTTGAAAACGACGTCGTCGATCGGTTGCGCCGCCACTTCGATCACACCGCGGACCGAGTCCTGTCGACGCACCAGTATCGCGTTGATTCTCCCGCCCTCGTCCCGAATCGGCTCGATCGTGCGGGTGGACGGGAACTCGAAATCGCGTGTCGTCTGCCAGGCTTCGCGCAAGGGGAAAATGGGCACTTCCACCTTCTGCTCCACCACCTCCTGCCAGGTCTGGTAAAGCTGCTCGCCCACGCGCAGATCCGGCACGACTTCGAAATCCAGCTGCTCCGTCCGCGGGCATCTCGTCGATCGGCGTCGTCAGCATTCCCACTTCGCGCGCCATGGGGTGAAGGAAGCGGACGCCGATGGCGACGAGCGCGTCTTTTGATTCGTTCCGCAGCAGGCATTCGGTCTGCATCATGCAGGGCTCGGCGCCGCGTTGCGCGATGCTGTAATCCTCCGGATAAACGCGCCCGAAAGTGAAGCGCTCGCGGTTCTTCTTCGACGACGCTCGATACGGATAGAGGATATAGCCCTCGTAGAGAACCGCGTTGACGACCTTCTCGACGAGCGCCGTGTTCATTCGGATTTCGTCATTGCTTCGGGCTTGGTCATTCGAGCTTCGTCATTATGCGAGAGCAATGCTTCGATCGCCGTCTCCCAGCTCGCCAATCCTTCACGCCGCCGAAAGGCATAGAGCCGCTCAAACAGGTCGCGCTCGAGCGAGAGCCACGCCGTGTTGGGATAATGGTGATCCATCATCTCTTTCCAGACGGCGATCGGCATGCGCCAGGCGCACTCCTTGTTCCAGGAAACCTGTTGAATTTGCAGCCGACCTTCTGCGTCCTGGTAAAAAATCGTCCCGCTGAAAAGAAAGAGCAGCGGAACCTCACCCTCCTCGAGTGCGTAGAAATATTTCGTCGCCGCGACATTCAAATCGAACGTGCAGGGCACGGACAGAACGGCTTCCGTCTTTCCGGAGAATTGCCGCACGTTCACGTTCGCATGGGTCCACAAGCGGGCGCGCAAGGTTTGACCCCAGCGATCGGGCGTGCCGAAAAGCTCGCTCAGCTTTTCCTTCTCCCCCGGTTGGTAGGCGCGTTGCGTGGGATGAATCTGGATTTGCGTTTGTAACATCACGCTCTGGATCGTTTCCTCCACCGGCTGGTTCGTTACCTCGAGCTTGAAGTGGAGGAGCGGCGCGATGCCGTAGTTTGCGGCCTCGACTCCGAGAATTTTGAAATCGAGATCAGGCATGATGGAAAAATTACCAACGACGAAATCCGAAGCCCGAAGGAATGACGAAGTTCGAATGACGAACCGCACCTCTTCGAGCTTCTTCATTGGTCATTGATTCGAACTTCGTCATTTGGATTCCGTCATTGTCCACTACCATTTGAGCCGGGCAAAGAACCCGTCGATCTCCCGCCAGACTTCTTCGCCACCTGAGAGACCGCGCCAATGAATGCGAATCAGGCCAACGAGCTCAAAACAAACGTCGATCGGGGCGAGGAAATATTCGCGCTTTTCGCGCACCCGATTAACGAGGAGCGTTTCCACATCCGCGCGCATCTCGCGCAGAATCGGATTCGCCACGACCAGTGCTTCCCAGGCCGTGAGTGGGAGAAGAGATTCGGTCGCGCCGGCCGGGCTGGGATAGTAGGCCGCCATCTTCTGGTTCGGCGTGTCGTAAAAGAAGAAGGCGAGGCTGATCGGGAGCGAGAGACCTTCCCATTCCGCATCAGTCATCTGGAAATCCGGGAGCGGCCGGGCGTCACGCGGAATGAGTTTGAATTTTCCTTCGATCACGTTTTCAAAACGCAACGCGCAGGGATCGCACGCGCAGGTAATCCGCCGGGTCGCCATTTCGAGCAGATGCCGGTGGGTGGGCGCGAGCCTGACGCTACAAAGCTCGCAATGCTCCGCCTCCTGCGGCGGCGCTGCGCCATCACCTTGCGGCGTGTTTCGCGGAGTACCCACGAATCGGCGCAGAGCCGCAAATGAGGACGATCTCATCACTCAAGAGTAGGACGGAGCGCCCGGTCGTCGCAAAACGACGCGTCTCAACGGCGCTGCCTGCTTCCTGCCGCTTTAGGAAGGCTGCAGGTTTGGCATGTCAGGATGAATCGGTGCCCGGGCTTCCGGATTGATTCCGGTCGCGTCGCGCGCGGTCGTATAGCTCTTCCCGCCTTCACCGCGCCCGGCTTCCCTATTGTCGAGCGCGAGTTCCTCGCCTTTCACTGTGCCGGGGATGTGGACTGCCTGCGATGGTTTGTTCATGTGTTTCCTCCTCTTGCTGCCGTTGGTCCATTCCCGATCGGGAGCGGACAGTCAGTAAATTTCGGAACCGGCGCCGAGCCGTTTCCGGAGACTATGGGTTGCTCTTCCGCGAGGCCCTCGACGTCGAGCCCGGCGAGATCGGGCGCTGCGGCGTAGAGCGCTTCCTCGATTGAAAACCGCAAAGTGAGACGTGACGACGGGCACTCATGACAATTGCCCTGCAATTTCAGTTGCGCGCGGCCTTCCGGGCTTACGCCGAGTAACTCGACGCTGCCGCCGTGCAAACCGAGGCGCGGCTTCACTTCGTCGAGCGCGTTGCGCAGGCGCGTTTCGAGGTCGAGCGGATGCAATCCATGCAATAACAACAAACCCGAGACCAACTGATCCCGGCCCAACTCGTCGATCACCGCCGCCCCGCCGCTGCCTGAGTCATACACCGCGCTCAGGACCCGCTCCAGCCCCTTGCCGTGAAGTTCGAGCAGGGTTTGAATCAGCTCCCGGACCTGCTCACGCACCGTCTCGTCGGGTGTCTTCTCCAGTGCCCCGATCAATTCCTCCATTCGGTTGAGCCGCTTTTGGAATTCCTGGGTACTGGTTCTATCCATGGTTTCCCCTTATTTCATCGCGCGTGGCCAGGCTCCTGCGTGTCATCCGGCGCAGGAGGTTAACTACGGCTTTTCTCTCTCCGTCGCAATCCCGGAGCGAGACACGAGACGAGTCGAGCGTTCGTTAGGCCAGTCTTGTCGAGATGTTCCTCAAACAAGACGGATTTGCGAAGTAGCGGGTCACAGTGCAATTAGTTCCCGACAACATCGCGGACCTGCACCAGAGGGACGCGGCCTAACGAACCGAACCGGAAAGATATTTATGCCGCACATCGTGACCAACAAATGCGTAGCCTGCAAATTCACCGACTGCGTGGTGGTTTGTCCCGTCGCCTGCTTTTATGAGTTGGCCGATCAACTGGTCATCCACCCGGAGGAGTGCATCGATTGCATGGCCTGCGTCGATGAGTGCCCGGTGCACGCCATCTATGCCGAGGGGGACGTTCCGCCCGAGTTTCAAAAGGACATCGAATTCAACGCGGTCGAAGCCAGAAAAGTGCAGGAGTCGGGACAGGGTGCGATCGAGGCGAAAAAGGATCCTCTGCCGACGGCCGAGGCGCGGAAGGCGGAGCTGGGTTACTAGCACTGCTTTCCAAATTCATCCAGGGCCGCGCTTAATCTCTCCAGTCCCGTCCGGAGCGATGCCGTGTCACCGCCGATGCCGAGGCGGAAATGTCGCGGGCATTCGAAGAACTCCCCCGGCACGACCGAGGTTTCGTATTTCTCGCGCAGCAATTTGAAGAATGCCTCGGGCTCACCTCTCGGCAGCCGGGGGAAAACCACCGCCCCGAAGGGCGGGCGGAAGCATTCCAGGTCGCGGCGCGAATCGAGAAACGCGTCGAGCAGTGCGCGATTGGTGGCGAGCAGCGCGCGGGCGCGCTCGCGGAATTGCGCGAGATGATCGAACGCCATGACGGACATTCGCTCCGCGGGATGAGCGGCGGTCGCGGCGAAGAGATCGTTCAACCGCCAGATGCGATGCGCCAGCCCCGGCGCAGCCAGAATCCAGCCGCAGCGCAATCCGCTCAGGCCGTAGGCCTTCGTCAGGCTGCTCGTCACGATAAACGCTTTACCTAACGAGAAGGCGGATCCACCATTTTGGACATGCGGAAGCATGTCCCTCCGGAGGGACGAGCTTTCGCTAGTCCGGGTTGATGGCTCGAAGAGCATTTCGAGATAAACCTCGTCCACCAACACGTGTGCGCCGACGCTCTGCGCTAGCTCGCCGATTGCCCGTAGCGTCTCCTTTGAAATCAGTGCGCCAGTTGGATTGTGGAGATTAGTCAGAACCACCAACCGTGTTGCCGGTGTAATGGCCTGCTCCATTTCCGGGAGCGAAATCTCAAAATTGTTTTCGAAGCGGCGCGCGACCCGCTTTACGTCTGCGCCAAGGTAGTGCGCGAGATCGAGCAGAAGCCCGTAGGTTGGCTCTTCGATCACGACCTCGTCACCCGGCTCGAGGAGCGCAGCCATGGCGAGGTGATTCGCCATCGAAGTGCCTTCCGCCGTCACGACGCATTCTGTTGGCGCGCCGGTGTGGTGTGCGATTCGTTCCAGCAACGGCTCGTAGCCGTAGCCGCCGCCAGTGATCTCCAACTCCTCGACCCGCAGTGGAAATTCCTTTATCGAGACACTCGTTAGGTCGCTGGTCGCGAGGTTGAAGCGCGCCGTGGAATGAATCTTGGCCCATTCCATGTAAGCCGAGCTCTTGCTATGAGACGACGTGGGATTCACGGCAGGGTAGCGCAAGCTATTTTGTTAGGCGCAATTTCGCGCCTGTATCCCGTGTTCATGATTTTGCCTGCGGCGACCTTTGCCAAAGAAAGTAGACGGGCAAACCCGCCAGCGCGATCCCCAGTCCGATAAAGGCGCGCTTCGGATCGTGCGCGAAAGTGCTGACCACCACCGCCCATTGCGCCGCGATGAAGAAGAGCGTCGTCCACGGATGTCCTGGAACGCGAAAAGTCGAAGCCGGCGTTCGCCGCCGCAGGACAAAGAGGCAAACCGCCGTCAGGCCAAAGAAAATGCAGTCCATCGCCACGACGTAATTCACTACCTGTGCGTACGTGCCGGTGAGCGCGATCACAATCGCCCAGACACCCTGCAACGTAATCGCGACCATCGGCACCCGGGTGCGCGGATGCACCCGCGCCACGGCGCGAAAAAAGACGCCGTCTGTTGCCATCGCAAAATAGACCCGCGGCGCCGTCAGCATTGATTGCGCGAGAAAGCCGAAGGCGGAAAAGGCGATCCCGGCGGCGATGAACTGCGCTCCACGTGTGCCTAACGAGTTGCGCATGACGGACGACGCCGGCGTGCTCGTCGCGGCCAGACCTTCGGCTCCGAGGGCCCGCAGATAGGCGAAATTCACTGAGACGTAAACCGCGATCACGCCGAGGACGCCGAGGATCAAAGCGCGGGGAAGAATCTTTGTCGCGTCACGCACTTCGCCGCCGAGAAAGCTCGCGGTCTGCCATCCGCCGTAGGCGAAGAGCACCGGCGTCATCGCCGCTCCCAAAGCCAGGGCGAGACTGGGAGAGAGCGGTTGATCCATCGCGGGGCGCCAGACGATTTGCAAAACCCCGCCGCGCCAAAACACGACCGCCTCGAGGGCGGCAATCGCCGCGGTCGCGGTCAGGGTCATGACGGCCTGCACTCGGCTGCCTGCGCGAACCCCGAGGCAGTTGATCGCGGTCAACAATGCGAGCGCGCCGGCCGCGACAAGCGAATCGTTCATCGACCATTGGGTCAGCTCGAGAAAGTAACGGGCAAACGTCACCGCTACCGCGGCCATGCCACCGGTCTGGATGACGAGCAACAGGACCCAGCCATAGATAAAGGCCGCCGCCGGATGGAGTGCCTCGCGCAGATAGGCGTACTGGCCGCCGACGACCGGGAGCCGCGCTGCCAGCTCCGCGTAGATGAAACCGCCGGCCAAAGCGATCAGGCCGCCCGCGATCCACGCGCCGAGGATGAGCAGCGGGGTGTGGACTCGTTGGGCGACGAGATAGGGATTGATGAAAATGCCCGCGCCGATGATGCCGCCCATCACGGCCATGGTGGTACCGAAAAGCCCAAGTTGACGCACCAGCTTCCCGTTTCCGGATGTAGGATTCATGGCCGGACGAATAGCGCGTTATTCAACACAAAGGACACGAGCAACGCGAAGGATTTCAGATTCAGTAACCGAATCCTTCGTGACCTTCGTGGTTCACTCCCTCGCCGTTCCCGGCTCTCCGCCGCCTGTGTTCCACCACTTGGAGAGACGCGCCGTCGGCACGGAGGGAATGCCATGCTCGGTCGTGCTGTAATGCGAGGTTGAATTGAAAAGCGTCAGCCGGGCGTGCGCGGCGTCCCTGAAGTCCACGATGTTGAGGGCGGCAGGGCTTTGATCGAGGTTGTCGCGATAGCGGCGCGGATCGAACCCGAGTAGCGAACTGAGCAACAAGCGGATCGTCGCCTTGTGCGAGACGACGATCACGTTCGCCCCGCGATGCGTCCGCACAATCTCGAGCAGCACCGGCAGGGCGCGCGCGGTCACCGCCAGACCGCTCTCTCCACCCAACGGTGCGAAAGTATAAGGATCCTCCTCCCACGCCGCGGCTTCCTCGGGGAACTTCTCTTCCACCTCGCGGCGGGTCATTTGCTCCCAGCGCCCGTGCGAGATTTCGCGCAGGCCGTCGCGCTTCTCGACCTCCAGCCTGTGCGGAGCGGCGATGATGCGCGCTGTCTCGACCGTTCGTCCGAGCGGCGAGGCATAAACCGCCGCCACCTCTTCGGTGCTCAACCGTTCGCCGAGGAGCCGCGCCTGTTCCCGGCCTTCCTCGGAAAGCTCCACATCGGTCGCCCCAGCGAAACGATCTTCGGCCGTCAGGACCGTTGCTCCGTGCCGAATCAAAAAAACGCGCGTGCTCATCCGGGGAGAATAAGCGGCCGAGCCGGAAGGGAAAGTCCTCAGCCAAGCCCAACTGCCGATTCCTCAGCGCAATACCAACTGCCAAACACCGGTGTGCTAGCCTCCTCGCCCTGGTTCCCAAACCCAGTTTGGGAACGCGCTTGTCTTCGCCGTAACGCCGCCCATAGGGCGAGGCCGGGCTTTCCAACTCCGTTTCTTTGCTCTACTGCCACGCCTTGCAGCGCAGGACCGGTTGCGCTCCGCCGATCCATTCGGGGGCGGACGAGTAGTGCCAATGCTCAGAGGACGAGCTACTGCGCTGCCGGTGAAGGCGAGCCCGGTGGCGGTTGCGGCGGCGGGCCAGTTTGCAAAGGCGAGATCTCGGTTCCTTTGCGTGTCGCGACGATGAGGGTCGATTGCCGGCCACTCCAGCGATAGCCGATGCCAAACCCGAGCGGTGCCGGATTGCTTTGCTGGTAAAGGCCAAGCAACTGCGGCTGGGCGTATTTCTTGAAGATTTCGATCGGGCCCGCGTAGGCGCCGAAGAAACGCAACGACCATTTGGCCTGGTCGAAGGCGCTAATCGGGATGCCGGAATCGTCCTGAATGATGGCCTTGCTATGGTCGAGGAGAAAATCGCGCACCGCGCTAAACCCGTTCTCGAACATCAAATACGAGGCCGATTTAAGCAGGCTCGCGCCAGTGCCCTGTGCCGCGCAGAACTTTAAGAAGCCGGGCTGGCTGCGAATACCTTCGTTGGAGAGATCGGTCGTAAAATAATAAAGCGTCTGCGTCGGTGCGTCGGGGGCGCCGGTAAAGGTGATGCGAACTCCAGGGGTGAGCCCTTTGCTTTTCTCGTTAGGTGAGGTCTGGTGCGGCTGGCCGCTTTTGTCGAGGGTGACGAAGCTGACGTCGGTGATGGTCTTCCCGGCGCGCGCGAGAAAAACATAGAAAATCGGGAGCGTGCCCTTGAGTTGCTCCTTTTCCAGATCGGTTTTCATCTCCCTGGTGATGAAAAACGAGAAGCTCAAGACGCTGTTGAGCGATTTCTGAAGACTCTCGAGAACGGAATCGAGCGCCGGACCGCCGAAACGCGTCGCGTCCGGCAACGGACCGATTGGTTCGGTGCCGGCGAGAATGTATGTGCCCGCGTTCGGGAAAAACTGATTCGCGTAGAGAAAATCCGGGCCGCTAAACATGTAAAAGATAGTCGGGAGCGGCTGGGTCGCGTCCGGCAGGTAGTTCACCTCCCACTCGCGGATGCCGGTGAATTGGCGCGCGGCAAGCTTGGCCCAAGCCTGATCGAAAAAGGTGGCGTGCTCCTGCCAGATTTTCGTCTGCTCGAGCGGAACGAGTGATGAGCTTTCCGAGACTGCCATCCCAGCGAGGAAACGGGCCGTGTCGTTGACCGAAGCGGGCCCGACGGCCACCGGCGGCATCACTTCGCCTGGGGCGGTGGGAGCGCCGGGCGCGATTTCGGTCGCGGGCGTTTGGGCGACTGACGGATTGCCTGGAGATGCCTCGGGATTCGGCGCGGCCGGCGAAACGCCAACGGCCGGTGTCTCGGCGACCGGTGGATTTATCGGGATGGCGCGACGCACTTCCTGCGCCTCGACTGCGAGGCCGACCAGGCAACTGCAGAAAAGCACAAGCCTCACCATTCGTGTTGGAGAAGATTTCACGGTTTGAGATTGGGCTAGGGGCGGCCGCGCCTAACCAGACATTCCCGCGACGGCATTCGGTGCCGCTTCGCGTGCCACCCGGCGGCGCAAGTTCACGACTTCTGCGAACATGCGCAAACTGTCGCGCACAATATGCACTTTGCTTCCCTCGCGATGATCCCAGCGCACCGGCAGCTCCACCATGCGCAGGCCGGCACGCTGCGCGAGAAAAAGCAATTCCACGTCAAATCCGAAACCATCGATTTGTGCGCGCTCGAGGATGGGACGGGCAGCTTCCATCCGGAAAGCTTTGAAACCACACTGGGTGTCGGAGAAAGGAAGGCCGGTCGTCAGGCGAACGAGCGCGTTAAAGACCTTGCCTCCCTGCTCGCGTCGCCAGGGCTGGCGATGGCCGATAAGGCTGCGATCGAGGGCACGCGAGCCGAGAACAATGTCGTAATCGCCCGCCTCGATCGGCTCGACGATCTTCGGCATTTCCGTGATCGGTGTCGACAGGTCGGCGTCGGAAAAGAGCGCGATCGGCGCCTGCGCGGCGAGCAGACCGGTGCGAACCGCGTGGCCTTTACCGCGGTTTTTGGTGGCGCGCAAAACGCGCGCCGTGACATCAGGCAGCCGCGCGAAAAGTCCCTCTGCCACTTCCGCTGTGCCATCGGTAGAACCGTCATCCACCACGATCAATTCCGCTTCCGGACGGAAGGCCTGCAGATAACTCAGGAGGGTGAGCAGGTTGTCGGTCAGACGCCGGGCTTCGTTGAAGGCCGGAACGATAACAGCGAGGGCGGGCTGGTTCATGCCTGACGAATACCTATCCAATCGCGCCGAAGGCCAGTCCGAGCCCGTAGGTCACGATCGCCTCGATCACGCCCACTATCGTCATTTCCAAACCCGAGGCCCACCAGGAGCGAATGGTGATGAGCGATTTGATCGCGCCAACCGCGAAGTGCGCCACGATGCTGATGACAAAAGCCGCGATGACCGCCGGGAACCCGCTCATGAAAAAGAACGGAACGATCGGAATGAATGCGCCGACCGCGGTGGAGAGCGCGGCGGAAAAGGCCGAAGTCCATTGGTTGGGAAAATTATGCTGGGAAAGACCCAGCTCGCTTTGTGCCATCGCCTGCACCATCTGCTCGGGCTGCTGCGCCAGCCGCTCCGCCATGCGTTGCGATTCCTCCGGGGCAAATCCCTGCAACTGATAAAAGAGCGCCATCTCCTC
This sequence comes from uncultured Verrucomicrobiae bacterium, assembly GCA_963782205.1. Lineage (GTDB taxonomy): Bacteria > Verrucomicrobiota > Verrucomicrobiia > Chthoniobacterales > UBA10450 > Palsa-1392. Next base: position 46,931 of record CAWAIY010000007.1, read on the forward strand.
GATTTCCTCCTCGGGATTTTCATCGACCTCGGCTTTCTCGCGCGCAATCTCGGCCTCGTAGATTTCGCGCTCGCTCTTGTTTGCGAGGTAGGCGCCGGCGCCCATCGAAAGTGACGAGGCAAGCATGCCGGCAAGTCCCGCGATGAGAATGTAATGCTGCTGGTTGTCGGTTGCGCCGGCCACGCCGGAAACGATCCCGAAGACCGCGCCGAGCCCGTCGTTCACGCCGTAGATCGCGTCCGCCACCCAACCGCCGCCGCGACCATGCCAGCGTTCGCGTTTCAGAATGGTGTCGAGCACGCTTTTTGGGCCTAACGACGAGGGCGTTGCGCTCATCGTGTTCAAAATTCGCGAGTGCGCCTTTTCCTCGAGCGCGGTCTGGCGAAGAAATTCCTGCTCTTCATCGTTGCCAGCCAGCTCGCTCTGGCTTTGTGCCTGGTAACGCTCCTTGTCGCGATCTTCCGCGGCTTCCATCCGGCGGATCGCCACCTCCGCGCCGGCTGCGCGCGTCCACCAGCGATTAAGGCGCCGGCGCCAATCATTCCTCAAGACCGGCGGCGCGGCCCCGAGCTCATGCAACTTGTTTTCCCAGCGGACCGCGTGGCGTTCCTCCGCTTCCGCCATTCGAAGCAAAATGCCGCGGCGCTTTTCATCCAGCTCATTCGCGGCCAGGGCGCGGTAAACCAGCGCGGTTTCGCGTTCCGCGCGCCAATTGGCCTGGAGCGCTTCGACCGCTTTGACGTTATCCGGCTTCATCTCGCTGTGCTCTTTTAGCGGGTTTCATCTCACTTGCGCAACCGCTGTCGCAGGGGTGGCGACGTTTTTTCGTTTCATCTGCCCGGCGGTGATAACAAGGGCGACCGATCCAATAATGATGACCGCAGCCACGGCGGTGCGACCCGTCAATGCTTCACCGGCAAAAAGAGCCCCGAGCAGGACAGCCACGACCGGGTTGACGTAGGCGTAGGTTGCGACCTTCGCCGGATCGCAGTGGCGCAGCAACCAAATGTAGGCGGTGTAACCGACGACCGCGCCGATGAGGACGAGGTAGACAAACGCCCCTAACGATAAGGCGGTTATCTTTTCCAGATGAAGATCGCGCGCTTCGCCGCTCATTAGACCGGCGATGATCATCAAGGCGCCACCGCAAAGCATGGTTTGCGCGGAGGAGAGAAAAGGCGGTGCCGAGGTGCGGGCGTGGCGCGAATAGAGCGAACCGATCGACCAACCTAACGAGCCGAGGAGCAGAACCAGCATCCCGAGGCCAACGTGCTTTCCGCTTCCGCCCAGAGAACCGGCCAGGGCCGGACCAACCAAAATTCCCACTCCGACAAATCCACCGGCAAGTCCAAGCATGACAAGCGGTCCTGGCCTTGGAGCGGAGCCGCTCAGCGAGGCGAGGAGCGCAATGTAGATCGGCACCGTTGCGACAAGGAGAGAAGCGAGGCCTGAGGCGACCCATTGCTCGGCGATCGTCACGCTACCGTTCCCGAGGAGGAGAAGACAGCCACCGACCACAAAAGCCGTGCGCCACTCGGCGAGGGAAGATTTCGTCGAGCCCTGCCAGCGCGCGATTCCGTACATGATGACTCCAGCGCAGGTGAAACGCGCGCCCGCCATGAGCAGGGGCGGGATCGATTGAATCGCCAACAGAATCCCGAGATAGGTGGACCCCCAGATGAGGTAAAGAGCGGCGAAAGCCGCGATGATCGCGAGTTTGCGCGGGGCGTGGGCCGGCTCGCTCACGAAAAGCGATCTTCCGTCCACGGGTCGGCGGTGTTGCTGTAACCGCGCACCTCCCAGAAGCCGAGCTTGTCCTCGGCCGAGAACTCGATTTGCCTGACGAACTTGGCGCCTTTCCAGGCGTAGAGTTTGGGGATGATGACGCGAGCCGGGCCGCCGTGCTCACGCGTGATCGGTTTGCCGTCGAATTGGGTCGCGATCAGGACGTCATCATCGAGGCAGTCGGAGAGACGGACGTTGGTCGAATAACCGTCGTAGCTCGTGAAGAGAACATGTTGTACTTCCGGTTTTGGCCGGACGAGATCGACGAGGGTGAAGAAGGCCACGCCCGTCCAGCGGCAGTCGAATTTGCTCCAGGTCGTGACGCAGTGGAAATCGCTCACGTCTTCAAATTGCGGGAGGGCGTTGAACTGTTCCCAGTCGAGCGTTTGTGGATTCTCGACCCGGCCGCCAACCTCGAGGCGCCATTCGCCTAACGAGATCTCGGGGCGAAGACCGAGGTCGAGGACGGGAAAGCCGGGCGTGAGATGCTGGCCCGGTGGCAGCCGGTCCTGGGAGCGCACGGCGGGTTTCGCTTTCCCGCTCATCTTGCGGGCCCACCGTTCCTTGCGTTCGGTCAGGCTGGAATTGGACGCCGCCATGAGAAGTCGTTAGGCCGCGGCCGAATTAGCCCCCCGGCTAGAGCGACTGCGCTTTGATCTGGCGGATGGCGTCGCGCAACTCCGCAGCGCGTTCATAGCGTTCGCCGGCGATGGCGCGTTCCATTTCACGCTCCATCACCTCCAGTTTCGAAAGCGGACGCTTCGCGCGCACTTCTTCGAGCCATTCATCGAGGAACGCGATCTCTGAACTCTTCGCTTCCAGCTCTGGAAAGGCGGATTGCTGAAAAAATTCGACGATCCGTTCACGGCCTTTTTCGATTTCGCGGATGGCCTCGCCAAATTTGCCCTCGGCCAGCAAGATCGAAACCCGCGCCCGGGTATTCATCATCAGGACATAGGGGCGGAACTGTTGGAAACTCCAGACCACGTCCTCCCGCTGGCTGTGTTCATCAACGAAGGTGAAGAGGTCGAGGTTGCGCTGCGTGTCGCGGATGACGCCTTCGAATTCGTCGATCTGGAACAGACTGAGATAGCGGTGGTAATATTGAATCCCTTCCTGCTGCAACTCGCTGCATTGCTCGGGCGTGAGCTCGTAATCTTCCCCTCGTTCCGCGGCGCGAACCGCGCGGCGCTGATGATAAACCAGGTACGATTCACAGTTATGCGGGCGCTGCCCGTCGGGCCGGCCTTCCATTTCCATCTGGAGCAGGCCGAGATCGATCCGGAGCTGAAGTTTTTCGCGGCCATCGAGACCCGGCACTTTGCGGACTTTGATCGCGCCGGGTTCGTGTGGCCACTCTTTCAGGAGGCTGTTCAAGTCGAGGCTCATCGCAAGAAACAATCGAGTCCGCGTTTGCTTTGTCAACGCGCGCGGGAGGCGGCGTGAGCTTCCAGCTTGCGCAGAGGCGCGGGCAGGCTTGAAGCTTGCGTTGTTATGGAAAACGAGATCGACGCGTTCATCCGCTATCTCGCGGTGGAGCGCGGTCTTTCGGAAAATTATCAGCTCTCGACCCAGCGATCGTTAGGCGAATTCGCCATCTGGTGCGCGCAACGAAAACAGATCTCGCGCGCCCGCGAAGTCGGGCTGCCACTGGTCAGCGAATATCTGGCGGAACGCAAACGCGGCGGCCTTTCTGCGTCCTCGATCAAGTTGATCGTGGTCGCGCTGAAAATCTTCTTTCGTTTTGCGACCGGGCAGGGATTCGTGGCAAAGGATCCGACCGATTCGCTGATGCTGCCGCGGATCGAGCGTTACCTGCCGGAAACGCTGAATGAGTTGCAGGTCGAGCAATTGCTCGAAAGTGTGGACGAGAAAGCGCCGCTTGGTTTGCGCGATCGCGCCATGCTGGAGCTGCTCTACGCCAGCGGGCTGCGCATTTCCGAGCTGGCCGGCGCGAAGCTGGAAGACCTCAATCTCGAAGAAGGCGTGGTGCGCGTGACGGGGAAAGGAAACAAGACGCGGCTCGTACCGGTCGGGCGCAAGGCCTGCGCGGCGCTCGCCGTCTATCTCGAGCGGGAGCGCCCGCGACTTGTCAGGCGCCGCAGCGGGAGCGAAGTTTTCCTCTCCAACCGCGGCGGTCGCCTGACGACCGTGCGGATCTGGCAGATCGTGAAAGCTGTGGCGCGGCGTTCGGGCCTGGAGGCGAATGTGTATCCACATTTGCTGCGGCACAGTTTTGCCACCCATTTGTTAGGCAATGGCGCCGACCTGCGCATCATCCAGGAAATGCTCGGGCACGCCGACATTTCGACAACGCAGGTATACACGCACGTCGACCAGCAGCGCTTAAAGGCGGTGCATCACAAATTCCACCCTCGCGCCTGACGAATCCGCTATCTGCAAAAAAGCGCGATGGACGCGGTATAGCCGTGCAGATAGCTGGCACGACCGATCGGACCGATTTCGCCGTTGCAGAAGAAACCGGCGCTCGGCGCCGGACCGAAAATTTCCGCAAGGGTCGCGGCATCGTGATCCGGCACGCCGAAGAAGCGCTGGCCGCGGCCGTTGCAGGAAAAGACGAGCGAAGCGAACGGTTCGCAGCCCCGGAGCCCGTTGATTTTTGCCAACTCCATCAGGTCGGCGTGAGCGGTGATCTTGTCCCGCAGTTGGTATTGCAAGGTTTGCCCGGTTCGGACGCGTGCGCCGATCGCGACCGCGCCGGTTTGCGGATCTGCGCCCAACAGGTTGCGGACCAGAAAATCGCCGCGTTTTAAATCGGCGACGTATTCCGATGCGGCCAGACCGGCGAAGAGATTGCCACGGGCGCGTTCTTTTTCCTGGTCGGATAAGCCGTTGAAGGTCTCGCTCAGGACCTGGTAGGCGGGGCGCGAACCAAGGGTGTAGACGAGGTTTTCCTCCGCCTGCGTAATGGTGAACGGCTCGCCCACCGGCTTGCAACCCTGGCTCACGATGGTGCGAATCTTTGCGCCCTTGACCGCGAGGGCTACGACAGCAGCATCGACGACTCTGCCATCGAGGAGCAGGCCGTTCTCGCCGCTGCCGTCGATTCCGCTGACAAGCCCGCCGATGCTGGGCGCTTCGGGAAAAGCCACATTCCATTCCGCCAGCCAGCGCTCGAGTTCCGGAACAAAAGGGTTGCCCAACACAACCCAAGAATCGACCTCATCCGGACCGAGGCCAGTCTCCATCTGCCAGTAGGCAGGCCCGGTTGATTCTCCAATCTGTTTATTGGAAATCAAAACCGGGGTCAGTTTTGCCTCCGGGAGGCTAACGAGCAGCAGTGACATCCCAGCCGCGCCTTCCACTTCCCGGCCGACGCCGATGAGGCCGCCACCGACCGATCCGACCAAAAGCGGGATGCGGGCATGCAGCCTAACGAGATCGAGCACTTCATGAATCTGCGGAAGCCAGCTGGCGGAGAGAAAAAGGAAACCGCAGGTGGGCGGGCCGCCGCATTCAGCGAGAGCCTGCTCGGCCGCGCCGATGACCGCGCTTTCCCGGAAACTGCCCAGAACGAGCCGGGACCCTGCGCATGATGCCATGCAGGGAGATCGTCGATGCGGGGCAAAAAGTCGAGTGCGCTCCACGACTCGCGGTGGGCAAATTTGATGCGAGACTTCGCCGATGAAGAAATTGCTGGCGGTAGTCGCGATGGCACTGGTGGCAGCGGCGGCGGCGTGGATTTTCGTGCGCGTCCAGCTGGCGAATCGCCTCGTGACGGTGCCAGAGTTGCTGCCGAAGGCGACGCTCTTCCTGGTGCACGTACCGGATGTGAGACGCGCGCGAGAAGGCTGGCAAGCGAGCGATCTTTACCAGATTTGGCGCGAGCCATCGGTCCAGAGTTGGCTGCAGAAGCCGCTCGGCCGCTTGCCGCAGAATGATAGGGACGGCAAAACGCTGGAGGAGTTTCTCCAGCTCGGCCCGACGCACGCTTTTATTGCTTTGGCGTCGCTTGAGAATAACGAACCGAAACTGGTCGGCGGGTTCCATTTTGCGGAGACGCCGGAAAAAGCGAAGCAATTTATCGCGCAACGCGAGGCGAAATGGTGGCCCAAAGCGGGCGACGCGAAGCGCGAAACGATTCTCTACGACCAACACCGGATCGAGACGCTAAACGTCTCGCATTTCGTTTTCGCGCGCGCCTTCGATAACCATTGGTTCTTCGCCTCGAACAATCTCGCTGCGCTTAAGGCATTGCTGGATCGTGTCGATCGACGTCGAGAGAAAAAGGAGCCTTCGCTCAAGGATGATGAGGCGTTTGCCGCCGCGAGAAAGCATCTCGCGGGAGAATATGAGGGATTGCTTTTTGTCGACCCGCGGCCCTTCCTGGAAAGGCTGATGCCGCTCATCTTGATGGCAGGCCAATCGCTCCCGGCTGCGCAGCTCGAACGGCTCAGATCAGTGCGCAGGGTGGCGGTAGCGCTCGGATTCGAACATGGCAAAATGCGCGAGACCGATTTTGTGGAGATGCCGCGGGTCGGCACGGACAAAAAATTGACGCGTCCGCTCCTTGCCACCGCCGGGGCCGACACCTTTTTCTATTCTGTGTCGCGGATGTCTTGGCGGGACAATGTTTTCTCACCCACTACACCAGCGGCCAGCGGTCTTTCCGCGCTTATCCGGCAATTCAGCCTGGGGCTCGCCTCGCGCGGGATTTCGGCCGACGACCTGGGGCAGGCCTTTGGTGAGCAACTGGAAATGACCGGCGCCTGGCAGGCGGACGCGCATTGGCCAACCTTTCTCGCCGCTCTGCCCGTGATTGACCCGGCACGCGCGCGGAAAATTGCTGAGGCGGTGACCTCCGTCGAGATCGCCGGCACGCCTTGGACGCGGACAGAGAAAAATGATGCGACCATTTACAGCGCTCAACCGTTTGGCGGCGTGGTGCAGTTTAGTGCCACGGTCGCGGTTTCGGACAAGATGATGTTCCTTGGCTCGGACACGGGAGCGGTTGAAGCTGCGCTGGCGGGGCCGACTGAGCCGACCGGCGAACTAGAAAGAAGCGCCATTTTCCGGGACGCCGCGACGCAGGTTTCGGCCGGAGATTCGGCATTTAATTACGTCGATACCCGGTTGTTATTCGAACGGGCAAACGCCGCCATCCGTCCGTTGCTCATCATGGGTGCAGCGGTGTATCCCGCCTTGGGGAAGGATGTCGACTTGGCAAAGCTCCCACCGTCGGAGGCGATCGCGAAACATCTCTCGCCCATCGTGATGTCGCAGCGCTACGAGAGTGACGGCTATGTGACCGAATCGGTTGGACCGGTGACATTTCGGGAGGCAACGATCGGAATCGCGGCCGTGGTGGGAAGCTCGCTCCTCTACTTCCGGGAAGGGTTGAGGAACCGCGGACTTCTCCAGGCGGTGCCGGCCATCGCTTCCCCGACGCCAACGATGCCGTCCCCAAGTCCAACACCCAGCCCCTTTTGAGGGGAATTGCTCAATCTGGCGGACCGCGTTGCGGAACCGTTCAGAGCGAGCGACATATTTTTCGCGGAAGTCGGGATTATGCACTTCACGAATGTTTGTGATCACTGCAAGATTAGCGTTAAGCTCTTTCCTCGCTTAGCGGTGGGATTTTTTAGAACGTCGCTCTCCCACCGGATTCGTTTGTCCCTTGAACTGATTCGGCGAATCAATAGGGCAGCCTCGCACTTCTTCGATGATGAGCTGGCAGATATACATCATTGGGGTTAAAAGAAACTTCGACGGGCCAAAATTGATAATTTCCAATGTAATTGGACCCGACCATCCGGCGTGAATGGTTGGCGCGGTGAAGTGAATTAAAATGCCGCACCGCGCCAGCGAACTTTTGCCCTCGACGCGTGCGCTGTAACTTTGTGATTTATCTCCCAGGATCGGAAGGGTAATTCTCTCGTATGTATTCGCTAGAATAAGCTTGTTTGGCTTTAGCGTATATCCTTGGTCATCCTCTAATTTCTTCTTTTTGGAGTGCTTCGCCCAATATCCGGCAATTCCAGATTCCGTTAGATCAAGGGCTACTGGTGCGCCTTCTAAAACGTTTATTTCTTTTCCGAGGCGAAGATCGACGGCGCTCGTGTTGAACGGTGCCTGAGTTGGATCGGTGCCCGCTAAACCGTCAATCGTCAACGCCCCACGATTGATTGCGTTGATGATCTCCCTATTGCTTAAAATCACTAGGGTCGAGTCGTAGGCAATCTCTATGCGGCTTGCAAGAGTCTTTCGTTGATACTAAGCCACCGCGAGCCGGTTTGGAAGGCTTCGGACGGCAATAAGACCGTCTTTTGATGTGGTTTCCCATTCTCTCCAACCAAAATTACCTGAATATGCGGCTTGCCTTTTATCTTTTTTATTAGCGAACGGTCGGCGAACAGTGAAACGGATTTGTCGTCGAATTGAATTTCCACAGCAGCCTCGCTGCTAAACATTCCCTCAGCAATAGTGCAGGGAATCCAGACACGACGGGATGTATTCATACGAATCACGAAACTCCACCCGTTGCGATAGTGTCAATAACAAAATGTCAAGTTTTTGGCGAGAGCCTACGGTTTTTTGATTCGACGGTCGGTGCGATTAGGATTCGTGGTTTTTCGCTTCGCCTTCTTCCCGCTTGGCGGCGGAGGAACACGCATCGCGCGACGCATCGCCTCGTCGAACTTGCTATTCGATGGCAGGCGAATCGGCTTTGGGCTTGGCATTGGCGATTTTCGGCACGCGAAATCTTTGGCGTACTAATTTTATGTCGATCTCAGGCTTCAAGTCCTCCGGCATTATGTTGCCATTTTTTTTGATCGTATTACGGACTTCGCGACCAACGTTAAAGTGGATTTCTTTTGCGGCTTCTTCATCCGAGTTTTCTCGGCGCAACAATCTTTCTTCCGTTTGAGTTGCTCGGAAAAAATGCGCAGCCAACTCCGATCTTCCGGCATGATCGAAGAGGTCAGCCGATGACGGCAGATTTTTTCGAGCCTTTACGGCATCCAAGCCCATATCATAAAGTCCGCGATATAGCGCGGTTGGTGAGATGCGCAATAAATCAAGAAATCACATCTTTACACTTTTTTTGTTGCGTTTCATATACACTAACACGACTGTCGCTCTCAGGATGAACCTCCGCCGAAAACTAACTCGGGAGATTGAAAAGCAGGAAGTGAAAATTTCTCAGATGCGCAGCGATTTGGTGGCAGCGGAGGCATATCTGAAGGCACAGCAAGATGTGCTCAAGTTGCTGCCGCGCGAACCGCACCAGAGGGAGGCACATCAATTACGTGTCAACAGCGACCTTGCCAAAGCGCGAGAAATCATCGCAGAAGAGGGTAAGCCGATTCACGTAAGCGAACTCCTTAAACGACTGGGGAAGGAACTTACGCGGGATAGCAGGGCATCGCTAAGTGCATCAATCGGAGCATATGTTCGTAGAAATGAAATTTTCACACGCCCTGCGCCGAACACTTTTGGGCTGGTCGTGTTCAACGGTGCCCAAGAGGCTGATCCGGAACCACCCGAAGGATTTGGAATAGACGAAGAAAAGGCCGAGATGTGATCTCGGCCTTTCAGGACTTGCCTACGTAGTTCAAATGCCGGTTAGAACACCCGCCTTGGGAGCGGGAGAAGTGGGTCCAATCCCCACCGTAGGCTATTTCATTGCATTTTTCAATGGCTTCAACGTTAGGCGCTTTCCCTCCGCCAATTTCAGGGCGGAAACCGTGCGCTCTCCATCGGTGATTTTCCGATTGTTGTAGCGATGATCGAATTCCGCCAAATAGAGAGGCAGATGTTTCTTAGACACTTGATGAAACGTGCCAATCACTCCGCGCTTTAGCAGGGAAAATTTACTTTCAACGGTGTTTGTGTGGACAGTGAAATCTCCCTCGCGGCGAGCATATTCCTTCGCCGAATGCTTGACGGCCTTGTGTTTGAAAATCTTCGGCATCCCGCGATAGGCAAGGAAATCGTCCGTGCAAACCGTTGAGCCGTCTTGAACGTGTTCCATGATTGCGTTTTTCAGGTTGCGTCCGGTGACGCGATCCAGAACAAGCGAGCGTGCGTTGCCGCCGCGCTCGACCAGCGAAACGACGCAAGTTTTATTTGATCGTCCCGCTTTGCCGCCGTCGCGCACCTTGCCGCCGACGTAAGTTTCGTCTACTTCGACCGTCCCGCTCAGCATCCCGGTAAACGCTGGATGCGAGAGCGCGTATCGAATGCGGTGCATCATGAAAAGCGCGCTGCGATAGCTGCCAAGGCCCAGCATTCGCTGGATCTGAAGCGAGCTGATGCCTTTTTTCGAGGAACAGAGAAGGTACCACGCCACGAGCCATTTTCGGAGCGGGATGTGCGAATCCTCGAAGATCGTCCCGACTGTGACCGTGAACTGCTTTTTGCAAATGGCGCACTGGCGCAATCCGGCGCGCACCTTCGCTCTATCGTTAGGCTTGATCTCCCAGAATTTCGTTTCGTCGGCGTTTTTGCAATGCGGACAAACGATCCCATTGGGCCAGCGAATTTCCTCTAAGTATTGGCGCGCTTTTTCGTCCGATGCGAAGCGGATATTGATCTCATCGAGCGTCAAATCCTCTGGCGTTGGCAGCATGGATTTTCGTTTCATGCGACCAGTCTCGTTTATTCTTTAACATTTGTCAAGTGCATAATCCCGGCGGAAGTGAGAAAACTGCTGCTATTCGGCCGGAATATGTTATTTTTTTCGCCCTATGGCCATCCTAAAAAAGAACGCCTTCTCACGCCGAGTGCCAGATCTCGTTACGGAAGAACTCGTTGCGGTTCTTTCCCGACGCACTTCATTCGAGTTTAAGCAACTCTTTGAGATCCTGCATGAAAATCTCCGAGCCCGCAACGCGGCCAGCGGTGGAGAAGAAATGTTGCGCCTGCGCGCCTATGAGAAGCTGCAAAACTTGGTGGCGCGGGGGATGGTCAAGAAAACCGGCAAGAAATATCGGGGATTACCTTCCGCTCTGGCCAAGGCGTTGATCCCGCCGAACGGCCACCTCCCGACCGCTGCGGCCTCTCGCTAGAGCGTTCGTGGCGCCGGTTCACGCTGCCAGGAAAAACGGCTTGAGGTAATGATCCGCGAATATATCCCCGTTCTGCTGCAGGCGGCGGTCGCGGTGGGCTTTGCGGCAGGAGCGCTTATCATGAGTGTGTTGCTCGGGAAAGCCGGGGTGCGCACACGGACGAAGGACTCTGCCTATGAGTGCGGAATGGTGCCTGAGGGTGAAGCGCAGCCACGTTTCAGCGTTAAGTTCTACCTGGTGGCGATGCTCTTCATTCTCTTCGATCTGGAGATCGTCTTCATGTATCCGTGGGCGGTGGTCTTTCGCGAAGCGGTCGGGCAAAGCCACGTCATTTTTTGGAGCATGTTGAGCTTCGTTTCGATTCTGATGGTGGGCTACGTTTACGCGCTGAAAAAAGGCGCGCTTGACTGGAAAAAGTAGCGTCGGAGAAAAAAGGCTCGCCCGGCGTCCGTAGTGCGGTTTTAGTCGTCGCGATGCTCGCGCTGGGTTACCTCGCCGTTGTCATCGTCCTAGGCGACCGGATTCGCGGGAAATTCTGGCTCGCACCATCGCCGTTGCACCGGTGGGCGGCGGCATTCCTGGTCGGCATTCTTGTCAGCACATGGCTGACTTATCTTTTCGGCGTCGCGTTTGCTGCCAGCGCCAAGCCACTCGTCTGGGCAAACCTTTTCTTTTTTATCGTCGCAGGCTTTTGCCTGCTTCTTTTGCGCCGCTTCGACGACCTCGATTCCATCTCGGTCCCCCCGAAAAAGTTAGATTGGCGAGACGCGCTCTTTGTCGCCGCGTTTCTGGCGGTCTCCTGTTGGCTGATGTTCGGCACGCTGTCGATGGTCGACGGCGACGTACTCCTCGCTTCCGTCGTCTGGAACGATTTCGGGCCCAATCTTGCCTTGATGCAAAGCTTCGCGCTCGGGCACAACTTTCCGGCTGAGTATCCCTATTTCATTCACGAACCGATCCGATACCATTTTCTGTTTTGGTTTCAGGCCGGTAACCTTGAGTTTCTCGGACTCAACCTGGCCGCGGCGCTCAATCTCTTGAGCGCGCTGTCGATGCTGGCGTTGTTGATCTCCATCCTGACATTGGGCGAAGCGCTCTTTGGATCGCGCGTAATCGGCGGCATTGCTGCGTTGCTCCTTTTTTTTCACGGCTCGCTCTCTTACGTGCCGTTTCTGCAGTCGCAGCATTCAGTGGGCGGCGCCATCCACGCCATCACCCACCTGAACCGCTGGCTTTCATCCGGTTACCCGTACAGGGGCGAAGACTGGGGAATCTGGTCGCCGAGCATCCTTTACGTGCAACGGCATTTGCTGGGCGCGGTCGGAATCCTTTGTCTGGTGCTGACGTTTCTTGTCGAGTTTTACAAACAAAAATCGGCCGGTCGCGAGCGGGCGCCGGAAGAGGAACCGGTCGCGTCCCCGCCCCTGCGGAGTTTCATTTTCTGCGGAGTGCTCATCGGCCTTCTCGTCTGCTGGAACAGTCCGATCTTCGTTTCTGCGCTGACTTTGATCGGCTGTTTGTTTCTCTTTCTGCCCGGGCGCGTCCGCCTCGCGGCGCTACTGAGCACCGCGCTCCTCATCGGCCTTCCGCAGGTGTTGTTGCTCGGCTTCGCCCAAACAAGCCATCGTTTTTCGATCCTTCATTGGGGTTACACGCTCGAGAATCCGACTTTCGCCAAGGCCGTCACTTATTTCCTTTTCACGTTCGGGCCCAAGCTGGGACTCGCTTTCATGGCGATCATTTTGCTCCGAACGATGCATCGCGTGTTCTTCCTGGCCATGGCCAGCCTCCTCGTGCTGGCTTTTGGGACCCAGTTGAGCGTGGACATCATGAATAACCAGAAGTTCCTCTACCTCTGGCTGATTCTGCTGAACCTCTTCGTGGCTTACGCGCTGGCACGGATCTATCGCGTTCAGTTCGTCGGCAAAGTTGCGGCAATTCTACTCGGCGCGAGCGTGATCGCCGGCGGCGCGATCGAACTGTTTTGTGTTCACAACGACCACTGGATCGATGTCCCGTTTCGGAACAACGCGCTCTCGCAATGGCTCCTGCAAAATACCAAGCCGAGCGATGTGTTTCTGACCGACCGATTCGTTCATCATCCGATCCTGATGAACGGCCGCCGGATATTTTACGGCTGGCCCTATTTTCCGTGGTCGATGGGTTACGAGACGGCCAAACGCGACACAGCCTACAGGCTAATGTTTAGCGCAACGAACCCCGATCTTTTGCTCGATCTGCTGAAAAGCAACGGAATCGATTACGTCGGGATCGACAACGGTCTGCGTCAGGGATATCTGGGGGTCGGCGCGCACGAAAACGTCTTCGCGTCGAGTCTCCCGAGGGTGTTTCAGGACAGGGAAAAGCGCTTCGGTGGCCTGACAATCTACAAAGTTCCGCGTTGAGCGACGATGTTCGCCCTGATTTTTCTCGCTCGACCGATCGCTTCGCGGAATCGAAATCGCGCAGCGCCTCTTTCCATTCACACATAGCGGCGAACGATTGTTATGGGCGCGGGGCTGGGACCGCCGCGAGCCACTTTCAAAAACGTCGAAAGTACCATTTACGCCGCTGCCCCGGCCGAATCTGAGCAATGAAGAATGGCAAACTTCCCAGTGTGGCGGTTGCGCCATTCGTCATCGGAAATCGCTTCAGGCTCCGAGCTTTGTCATTCGTCATTTCACACCTCGGATTCGTGCTTGCGCCACCGTCGGCCCAAGCCTAATAGCTATCCGCTCATGGTTCACCACATCGGACTCTACAAACTGAAGCCCGGGGTCACCCCGGAGGAGACCGAAGAAATGATGATGCGGGCGCGGATGCAGCTCCTGAAAATCGACGAAGTGCTCAGCATCAAATGCGGGCGACGGGTCGATCCCAAGCTGCCGTGGCCTTTCTTCATCGCGATCGATTTTGAGTCGATGGACAAACAGGCAATTTTTCGGGAGGACCCGATCTACATCAAGTTCGTCGAGGAGGTGATCAAGCCGAAGACGTCTGAATGTCTGGCGCTCGACTACGAGATGGATCCCGGCAAGGATATCTCGTGAGACCGGAAATCGAAGGACGCAAGCCGGTGGTCGGGAGACCGATCTCCTGAGGGAAACAGATCACGAGGAGCGGGCTTCTTTCCTGCTCCACTTATGACTAACGTTTCGGCGTTTCGTTGTTTGGCCATGGAACTCGCCTATCTTTATTCTCGCTATCCGGTTGTCTCGCAAACTTTTTGCGACATGGAGATGCTGGAGCTCGAGCGGCGCGGCTACGAGCTGCTCATCGGCTCCGTGCATGCACCGCTCACCAGCCTGCGGCATGAACATTTTGCCCGATTTCGCTCGCCAGTTGTCTATGCCCCGCCGGCGCCAGTCCTGCGTTTGTGGGAGAAAAAAACACGCGAGGCGGGACGCTGGCCGGAGGCCTTAATCGACCGACACGATCGGCGTTATGGCCCAGCCTTTAAGGCCGCGCTGCGAGCCCGAAATGCCTCCTATTTCGCCGACCTTTTCACCCGCCATGGAATCAAGCATTTTCATGTGCACTTCGCAAACCGCGCCGCTCACACGGCCATTTTCGTGAAAGAGATCGCGGGGATTCCCTTCAGCGTCACGGCGCACGGCCAGGATTTCATGTCGGATCTCGGGCACGACGATTTGCTCCAGGAAATCTGTATGACGGCGGAATTTGTTGCGGTCGAAACGGACTATAGCTGCGAGTTGCTTCAAAAGCGTTGCCCGGAAGCCGCGCACAAGATTCATCGTGTTTACAACGGTCTGGACCTGGCTAATCTGCCCGCGCCTCCGGGGGGCGAGCGGCCCCCGGGTCCGACAACGATTGTGAGCGTGGGACGGCTTGTCCCCTTTAAGGGCTTTGAGATCTTGCTCGAGGCCTGCGCGGAATTGGACCGCCGCAACTTTGATTTTCGTTGCCAGATCATCGGCGACGGTCCGCTGCGCGAGAAGATGGAGACGATGATTGCGGAGCTGAAATTACGCAACCGTGTCGAACTTTGCGGTTCACTCTCGCAAGCGGACGTGTATGGGAAATTACTTGGCTGCGACATCTTTGCCCTCGCCAGCGTGGTCGACGCCGAAGGGGCAAGCGACGTGTTCCCAACGGTGATCATGGAAGCGATGGCGTGCGCCAAACCGGTCGTCTCGACCAGGCTGGCGGGCATTCCGGAATCGGTCGTCGACGGTCTTACGGGGTTGCTGGTTCCCCCCGGAGACTGGGAGGAGTTTGCCCAGGCGCTCGACAAGCTGGTGCGCGACCCGGCGCTGCGGAAGCGAATGGGTGACGCGGGACGGCACCGGATGGAAACCGATTTCAATGTTACGAAGACGATTGAGCCGCTGCACGAACTTTTCGCTGCCCGGCTTGCGGTCGCGCCTGCCAAGCGACCGACTGCCGGTTCGGCTTTGGAAGGAAAACAAAGCGCTTATCTGATCGATTCCTGGCCAGACGAAAATCTCCCATTTCTCGAAATGGAGTTGCGCGCTCTGCGGCGCAACGAAGTCCCGCATCTGGCGTTTGTTTTGCATCCGCCGCTCGACTTCGATCCCGCGGCAAAGACGAACGAGCTTATGACGGATTTCGAATATCTCCCTGACGCGATGGTGGTTGAGGCGGAGTGGCAATTGCACCCGGCATTGGTGCGTGAACTGGAAGCGATGCGCGCGAATCAGAAACATCGACCTGCTTCCGATTTGTTCTTGGCCCAGGCGCGCGCGGCTCTGATCTTGCGCAGATTGTTTCTACCGCACAACATCGGTCACGTGCATGCCACCAGTTCGCGCACCTTATTATGCGCACTTTTCTTGAGGCGCCTGCTCGGGTTGAGCGTGAGCGCGGCGATTGAAACGCGCCCGATTTTGTCGGAACAGCTCATTCGGGAAGCACTCGATCAATGCGTCGGCGGGCGGAGCAATGATCGCGAGTTGCTGGCCCGACGTGGGAGCGGATTCGTCTTTGATCAGACGCTCGACAAACCATCGGTAAACGAGATCGGACCGTGGCTGACGCACAAGGCGAAGATCGAATGGAGCGGCGCCCGCTCCTTTTGGCGGGAATGGTCGCAGCAACTGATCGGTTGGACGCAGGGCGCATGAGCAAGAAAGCGATTCTCCTCGCCGGCGGTGCGGGGATGCGCCTTTATCCGCTGACCAGGATTGTTTGCAAACAATTGCTGCCAGTCTACGACAAACCGATGATCTGCTACCCGCTGGCCACGCTCATGCTCGGCGGTCTGCGCGAGATTCTTGTTATCTCGACGCCGAAGGATATTCCGACGTTGCGCGACTTTCTCGGCGACGGCTCGCAGCTTGGGATCCGCCTCGAATATGCGGAGCAACCGGAGCCAAAGGGAATCGCGCAGGCCTTTCTTATCGGCGAGAAATTTATCGGCGGCGACGGCGCGGCGCTCATCCTTGGCGACAATATTTTCTACGGCAAACTCGATTTCTTCCGCAAAGCGCTCGCGCTCGAGGATGGCGCCTGCATTTTCGGTTATCAGGTGCGCGATCCGGAACGCTACGGCGTGGTTGAGTTTGGTTCGGATGGACGCGTCATCAGCCTGGAGGAAAAACCGCAGAAGCCCAAGAGCCAGCACGCAGTCCCTGGCCTCTACGTTTACGATAACCGGGTCGTTGAATTCTGCCGAAGACTGCGTCCTTCCGCACGCGGGGAACTGGAAATTACCGATCTAAATTTGATCTACCTGCGCCAAAACTCGCTGCATGTTCGATTGTTGGGCCGCGGCATGGCCTGGCTCGATACCGGCACGCAAATCAGTCTGCTCGAGGCCGCGAATTACATCGCTACGATCGAGCATCGGCAGGGCTTGAAAGTGGCCTGCTTGGAGGAAGTCGCGCTGAGAGCCGGCTTCATCGGCCTCGCCCAAATGGGCCGGCTGATCGATCAAGTGCCCAAAGGGGAATACCGGGACTATCTGCGCCTCGTCGCGGAGGAAGATCCCACGCAGGCGATCGGCCACTCGGCCTAGGCGGACAAGGCCGGTCGGCCGGATGCATTGTGAGCGCCTCGGCATCTTTGTCCTGACTCTCTCAGCCCCGAACCGCGGCCGGGACGATCCGTTCGGGAGCATAAAACCTGCGCCCGGTATGAGGATTGCTCTATATTTTCTATAATGCTACGTATTCACCATATTGGTGAGAGGGGTCTCACAATGGTCGAGACCGTTATCGCTATCGCGTTAATTGGCATCGGATTCAGTGGGACGATGGCCGCGCTGACAAAGTTCAATGGGTTCGCGAGTGAGAGTCGAAACGCAACCGGTGCCTACGCCGCAGCCATGAATCAGATTGATACCATACAATCAGCGACACCATTTAATCCACCCGGACAGATTCCCCCCGTCCTCACGCTAGGGATCCAGCCCCCAGAAGACGTAAAGATTTACGAGGACGCAGATACTAACACGGTCGTTTCGGGCACGCGCACAACTACGGTTGCGGACGTCAGCGCTGGTGGAGTGACGATCTACCGCGCGACAGTAACGATCAATTATACCTACCTCGGGCGGCCCTACTCGTTCTCGATGCAGACACTTCGCGCATCCGACTAATGAAGATTGTCTCTCACGCGCGCTCCGGTCTGACGCTAATCGAACTAATGGTGACAACCGTGCTGATCGGCGCGCTCGGCCTAATCATTTTTTCGCTCTTGAATACCGGCACCATACTTGGAGCAAAGAACACTGCTGTGAATACGGCCCATCAGCAGGCCCGCATCGCGATGCTGAAAATGACCCAGAACTTGCATAGCGCGGTCTCGCCGCTCGCTCTCTACGATCCAGCTACCCCAAATACGCCAGCTCCGGCCGACGGTTCGGCTCCCGGAATCCTGTTTCAACTTTGGGGAGGAGGTCCTTTTCGGATCGCGGCTGATGCGACCGCGGGCCAGAATGTCGTCAAGATCAGAGTAACGAGCGCTGAAGCGCCTAAAGTTCACCAACGCTTGATCATTCTGACCCACAACGTTGACTCGGATATCACAGCGGTGAGCGGTGCCACGAACGGGGTGGTCACTCTGACGCTGCAAACCCCTTTGCCGGTGGATATCACCGGAACCGCAACCTTTAATATCGCCTGCTTTACCACAGACGTGTGCGCCTACGTCGTGAATAATGGGGCCCTCGAATGGCACAGCCTCACGGCCCCGCCGCTGTTCGTTGTTTTGACTACCGGCATCACTCGGGCACAACCGTTCCAGACGCCGAACACCGGGGGTATAGGAAGCCCGCGCGTGGTCGCAGCCATCGGTCTTTCCACCGCCGACTCTCAAACCAGCAATCGTGGTTTCAAATCCGCCAACATTCTTCTCAACGGGACCGTTCCGACCAAAGCCAAACTAACAGTAGCTGCCACACCACTTCCACTTCCAATTCCATTCCCAACCCCATAATCCATGAAACAAACAATACGTAAGCAAGAAGCCGGAACCGCGATCGTCCTTGTGATCTCGATCCTCGCCACTCTGGTGGTGATCGTAGGCATTGCCGCCGAATACACGACGAACGTGGGTCGTAATGTACAACGTTCCGTCGCCCTGGAGAGCGCAGTCGCGGTTGCGGATGGCTGCCTCGAAAATAGCTTCGCGCGCTGGCGCCAGCTCTGCCAGACGCCTCCCACACCCTTACCCACCACCAACCAGTTGGCTAGCCTGGCGTTGCCGACACAAGCACAATTCCCAGGTATTCCAAACTTCACCGCAACCCGAGCCGATTACGACCCGGCCAATACTTCGACCGTGCAACAATGCAAAGTCGTGGCGGTTGAC
This sequence comes from uncultured Verrucomicrobiae bacterium, assembly GCA_963782205.1. GTDB lineage: Bacteria > Verrucomicrobiota > Verrucomicrobiia > Chthoniobacterales > UBA10450 > Palsa-1392. The sequence continues at coordinate 65,542 of CAWAIY010000007.1, forward strand.
CCCGAAGAAGTCCCTATGGACCCCAACACCGTGCCCACCGCAAGCGTTGGACAGGCGGGAAACGGGGACAACACTTACAACTATCTAGCCACTGCATATGTCACTCTTCCCACCTTGCGAGGCAACGTCGTGGCAAAAGTTCGGCGTATCTTTCAAGAACAACAAATCTCCCCATGGAACTACGCTATCTTTTACAATGATCCACTCGAAATCCACCCTGGTCCCGATTTCTACATTAACGGATGGGTTCATACCAATTCCGACCTTTACACCGACCACAAAAGCCTGCACTTTATGGATAAGGCTACCTTTTCGGGTCAATGGTCTATCGGTTTTATGCCGGGAGATTCGTCACACGACCCCAACGATCCAGCCAACGGACCGCCTACGTGGCCGATGAACCCGGAGATCAGGCCAGACTACGATTCTACTCATCAACCCTTCAATATTGACCCAGGCACATTCGACCCTGGGAACCCAAACGATACTGGTTATCACGAATTGATTGAGCCGCCGGTCCTGCCGTTAAGCGCCAACCCCGACCCGTTGAGCAGCTATCGATACTTCAACCAGGCGGGAATCATCATCCAAGTCACTGACCACGGCAGCGCTGATACTGTAACGCTCCTAAGGCCCAATGGCGATGGCACCACCACCACCTTGACAGCATCGAGCAGCGGAGAAGACCTAAAACTTTACAACATGTTTACCGCGAGTGGAGTGATTACAACCAATCAATCTTTCCAGGACAATCGCGAGCAAGCCTCCGTTCGTGTGACCACTCTGGATATCAGCAAGCTCACAAAGAACTCTGGCACGCAATGGAACAAGACGGGAACCCCCTTTAACGGAATTATTTATCTCAACAATACAAGCGCCGCCCCCAACGGAATTGGAGCGAAGCGCGGCTTTCGCTTAAAAAATGGCGCTTTCATTCCAACCAATGGATTGACCGTCGCGAGCGCCAACCCCGTTTATATTCAAGGAGACTTCAACACCGGAAGCAACCCTCCGTCGAACAGCGGCGATCCGACGAAACCGCAGGCCGCCGGTTATACCCGCCAGCCCTGCTCGGTAATTGCCGACGCCGTCAACCTCCTTTCCAATTCCTGGAATGACGCCACTTCTTTTGGCACCGCCTCCAATACGACCTATAATACGGCGATTTTGTCCGGCATTATCCCAAGCGGCAATGGCAATTACAGCGGCGGCGCGGAGAACTTTCCACGCTTCCTCGAGAATTGGAGCAACAAGTCATTGACCTATTACGGCTCGATGGTCGAGCTCTACAACAGCCAGCAAGCTATCGGGATTTGGAGGTACGGATCGCCCGTCTATAATGCTCCCGTTCGGAATTGGTACTTTGATACGAATTTCCGACTCAAATCTCCTCCGGGCACGCTCCTGACTTTTACCTACAGCAAAGGCAGATGGTCTCTCGTTCCTTAACTGTCGCCTTCTTAAGCCTGGTTCTTCTTGTCGGCGCACGGGCTGAGTTGAATCTGTCACCCAAACTGGCCGATTTCGTCGGGGAGGGCATGACATTCCACCATCTTGTCTTCTCGGACGGGAGCGGTAGCGAGATTACTTATCGGCCGCCGGACGGTTGGCAATATTCCGGGAGTGCAACAAAATTGACGCTTCATCCTCCGAACAAAGCGGAGGCGGAAGGAACAATCACGAGCGTTTCTCTTTCTCATCTCGGCGCCTTCGATGAGGAGACGATGGGACAGTTGGTGAAACAGGCCCTGGCCGAAGTTCCCGAAGACAGCACCGACCTGACTCTCGTATCCCAGGAGAAGAATCCAATCAAAATCGGAAGCAAGGAAACCTTCCTTGTAGTTATTTCTTACATGTTCTATGGCGAACGCTTTGAGCGTTCTTCAATGTTTATGAATCGCGACTCCGAACAAATACATTTTCAATTCGTCAGTCGCGCGGCGGATTTCAATGACCTCCAGCGCGCCTTTCTCGGCAGCCAGTGCACTTGGAATAATTTGTAACGCTGAACTTCAACCGTACGGCTTGCGGAAACGCCGTTGGTTGGTTCGTTAGAGCCCGTATTACTGGGAGAATCGGCAGAAGACAATCTACGAGCCTTTGGCCGCAGGAGCGGGTTGCTCCTGTAGGAGATGATTGGTATCCGCCAAGAGACGCGTTACCGCGTCGGCCTCCGTCGCATCGTAGTATCCGCGGATCACTCCGTGCCGATCGACCAGGACCAGTCGCGTGCTGTGGACAGGCCCCTCGGTACCGTCAAGTGTGGCCAGTTTGAATCCATCGCGGATCAGACGATAGATCGCGTTCTTGTCCCCGGTAAGAAATTTCCAGCGACCGGGCTGGGCGTTCAATTTTGCGGCATAATCTCGCAACACCGCCGGCGTATCATGTTGCGGGTCGACACTGAAAGAAACCAGCTTCACGTCCGTATCCCGCAGCGGCTTTTGTGTCTCGCTCATTCGAGTGCTGATCATCGGACAAGGACCAGGGCAGGTCGTGTACACAAAGTCGGCGATCCAGATTTTGCCGCGCAGTTGCTCCGTACCAAAGGGCTGACCATTCTGATCTGTTAGTTGAAATGACGGAACGATGGCGTCTTCGGGCAACTGGCGGCTGGCGAGGCGTGCGACTTCCGTTTGGCGAAGGAAGAAGAGGCCGCCGGCGGTCAGCAGCGGGATGAGAATGAGTGTCGCTTTCCAAGCGAGCGCGCTCCATGAAAGCGGCGCCCTGGTCGGAGCAAGACCGGCCGTACTGCTCATCGTTTCGTCAGGACGAGGGCGCCGAGCAGAAGCGGCAGGTAAATAATCGAGCCTAAAAACAGGTGGCGCGCTATTGGGAGAGTGCGGTGCATTTGAAACCGGAAGGCGAGCACAAGGAAAAGTGTGCTTAACGAGAGGGCGACCGGCAGATAGGAAAGCGAGGCGATCTCAAACCAAATCGGCGTGACGCTCGCGACGAGCAACAGTGTCGTAAAGAAAACGCTCTGCCGTCCAGTACGCCCGCCTTCCCGATCGCGACCGGAGAGCATGACGAAACCAGCGCGCGCATAATCTTCGCGATATATCCAGCCAATCGCAAAAAAGTGCGGCAGTTGCCAGAAGAACAGAATGGCAAAGAGCGTCCAGGCGGGAAGGGCGAGATCGTTCCGCGCCGCCGCCCAGCCGATCAGCGGAGGGAGGGCGCCCGGGATCGCACCCACCAGTGTGTTCGTGATGCTGATTCGTTTGAGCGGCGTGTAGGCGAAGAGGTAAATGCCAATGGTTGCCGCGGCCAGCAGAGCGCTGATCAAATTTACGGCAATGGCCAGATAGACCACGCCGCCAACGCCGAGGATGGTCCCGACGATCAAACCTTCGCGGGGCGACATTCGGCCCGCTGGAATGGGTCGCATCCGTGTCCGCACCATGATGGCGTCGTATTGGTGCTCCCACCATTGATTAAGTGCCGCCGCGCCCCCGGCTGCCAACGCCGTGCCGGCGACGGCGTGCAAAAGCGCGACAAAATCCATCGGTCCGCGCCAACCGACGTAGAAGCCAACCGCGGTTGTGATCAAGACCAGAAACGTCAGTCGGGCCTTCACCAACTCTGCGAGGTCGGCCATCGTCCAACCGCGCTCGATCGGAACCGCGGGCGGTTCAATCACGGCCGTTTTCACGACGCTGCGGCCTCCGCGAGTTGAGCGCTAGTCCGAAGCGGGAACGGCGAGCTCCGTGCAACCTGGTGGAGACGAAGAAGCACGGCGGAAATGACGATCCCGGTGGCAAACGTGATCGCGCCCACTGCAACATGCGCGGTCGCGATATCTGCGGCCTTATTGCTCCAAATCGTCCAGGCGCCCAGAGTAATTTGCAGGAGGACGAGCGCGAGCCAGAGATTCGACAGATTGCGCAAGAACGGCGGACGGGCTCGCTCTCGCCTAACGAGATACCAAAAGATGGCAATTGTCAGGCCAATGATCGCGGCGACAAACCGATGCGCCATTTGCAGCCAGATTTGGCCGGCCGACACATCGGAGAGCGCTTGCGCGTCGCGAGCTTGATTGATGCGAGCAATAGTTGCCGGATCGGTCTGCGGGATGATCTGTCCGTAGGCGAGCGGGAAGTCCAGGATCGCCAAATCACGATGCTGATGCCGCATCGTCGCCCCGAGGGCGAGTTGTCCATAGATGAAGCCGGAAATGACGATCCCAAAAATCGCGAGTGCTCGACTCGGAACATTCCCACCGAAGCTAGCGAGTCGACGCCAGACCGGCGAAAGAGCGAGCGCAATAATGACAAGCAATCCGAGGAACGCTTGCGCGAGACAGGCATGAAAAATCCCAATCTGATCCTTCAAGAGTGTGACCCGCAGTCCGCCGAGAATTCCCTGCAGGACGACCGCCCCTAACGACACCCAGCCGAGCGTTTTCACCCATCTTTCCGCTTTCGAAAGCCAGAGCCAGATTGCCAGAATGATGGTCAAGAATCCGATTACGGACGCGATCAATCGGTGGGTATGCTCGAAGAAAACTCCGCCGACCCACTTCGAAACCGGAAAGAAAAACATGTTATAACCGAAGGTCGTCGGCCAATCGGGCACGGCGAGTCCGACGCCCTTGCTCGTAACCATTCCGCCGCTGCAAATGAGCAAAACGGTCGCGCCCGCCGTGAACCATGCAAAGCGATAGAGAAAGCGATTTGTCTCGTAGTCGGGCATGCGCATCAGTTTGTGGTCCTCCCCGGCGCAATGCCGGTCCACTTCTTTATCCGCCGCCCGGGTTGGCTGTTTTTTGTGCGGCCGGCGCGGGCGGAGTGCCAGCCAGTTCCGCCCGTTCCTTCAACCACGCCTGATAATCCGCTGGCGTGTCGACCACGAGCGTCCCTTTCATGGCGTAATGCCCGAGACCGCAGAGCTGACCACAGACGATCTCGTAGGTGCCGGTCTTGATCGGTTTGAACCACATCGGAACTACCTGCCCTGGGATCGCATCCTGGGCGATGCGCATGCTCGGCAGGTCAAAATTATGGATCACATCCTTTGATGAAACGTCGACAATGACATTGCGATCAACCGGCACATGCAATTCACCCAGTACCACCAGATCGTCCTTCCCGTTGGGATCTGTCGGGTCGAGTCCAATCGGATTGGAGTTACTGATAAGGTCCACGCTTTGTCGACCAAAGACTCCGTCCGGCCCGGGAAGGTGAAAATTCCAGTTAAACTGCTGGCCAATGGCCTGAACAACGATCGCATCCTTGTCGTTTGGGAAAGCGTTCACCCGTTTTGCCCAAAGCGGAATGGCAAAACCGACGAGCAGGACCGCTTCGATCAAAACTACGGCGAACTCCAAATGAGTCGAGATGCCGCTCGTGACGCCTTCGTGGTTGGCCACCGGGTTGCGGCTTTTGCGAAAACGCCAGAGGACAAAAATGAAGTAGCTCAGCCAACCGATGAAGAGCGCGCCCATGAACCAATGGCAGAACTCGATGATGTGATCGATCTGGAACCCGTGCTCGGAGAAGTTAGCCGGCTGCCCGAGAAATTGGTTGATTAGGGCTAGACTAGTCATATTTCTCGAAATCCTCGTCGATCAACTGCTCATGCGGTTCGAGTGGCACACTCGCGTGCCGCCAGAGATGCACTCCGAAGGCGCTGACGCCTCCCAGCACCGACATCACCGCGCCAATCATGACCCAGATCGCGACTGCCAGATGCGCTGTGGATTTGGAATCCTTCGCTCCCATGCAGGTCGCACAGGCCAAAGCCTGAGCGGTCGGGGAGACGAGAAGGAGCGTTAGCCAGAGAAGTAGTTTTGGTTTCATCAGATCAAACGGAGCCGTTTCATTTTGCGCCAGAACCAGCAGCCATAAATGATCAAAGCGAGCGCGATCACAAAGGAACAAATCGCCCCCGGGGTGTAAGCGGCCGTCTGGCTCACACTATTGGTCCAAAGGCACCAGACGCCGATACCAAACGCAAGCAGTGTCGAAAAAGTGATGAAGACGATGTGAAAACCTTTGAGTGACATTTTAGTGATGAACCGGGTCGTACCAGGCGAGGTAAATGAGCCAAAAGAGGCCCAGAACAAAGATGGCGGTGAAGATGAGAATCCGGTAGATCAGCTTCTTTTCCGCCGACAGGTGCATGAAAATATAGGCGACCAATCCCGCTTTGAACGCCGCCAGGACCATCGCCACGGCCACGTTCGCCTTCCGCGAACCGAAATCCACATAGGACAGAAAAACGGTCAGCGCAGTGCAGAAAAGCAGGGCCGCGCCGACGAGAAGATAACCGCGGACGTGTTTGCTGACGTCGTGAACGTTGGGCGCGTAATGCTCTGTCTCGTGTTCGACCGGTGCAGTAGTTGGCGGATTATTCATCGAATCAGAGCAGGTAAAAGAGCGGGAAAACGAAGATCCAAACCAGATCGACAAAGTGCCAGAACAATCCCGCCACCTCAACTCGATTTGCGAGGTGCTCCGGGTTCTGTCGGTAGGTTCTGCCGCCCATGAGGAAAAGATAGCAAAAGACGATCACCCCACCGAGGACGTGCAAACCGTGCAGGCCGGTGATCGTAAAATACGTCGCGAAATAGGTGTTGTGAGTGGGCAGGAACATGGTTGCGCGTTCCACGTCGGCCTTCTCGATTGTCGCGATCACATCGGTCGGCGGCACGTAGAGAAAGTGCGGCCGATCCATCGCCTTGTTCGTCGGGTCGGTGTAGATGGGATCGAGTGCGATCTCATATTCCTTGATTTTTGGATCGTTGAGCGCCGCCCGGTTATGGAGATGGCCAGTGATCTCGACTCGCGGGGGCAGGCCTTCGCTCAGAAGGTGCTTGTTCCCCAAATAACGCTCATATTTTTCCAGCTCGCTGGTCTTAATGTAGGCGCCGAAGTGATCGTATTTTTGCGGCCACTCGTAACCGAGTTTCACCACAAGAAAGATGACGCCGCAAAGGATCGTGATCGCCATGTAAACTTTGTATCTTGCGTAACGGCGCATCTTCAATGCCGCCCACGCCAGCACGACCGTGACCGAGGAAGCAATCAGGATCGCCGTGTTAAAGGTGCCGACCGGGACGTTGAGCAAACCATGCGGCCAATAGCCGGGCTCGGCGTCGAGGCGGAGGAAAATGTAGGCGGAGAATAGGCCGCCGAAGAGCATCACTTCCGAGGCAAGAAAGAGCCAGATGCCGACCTTGGCGTTCCAGAGCCCGGTGTCGGGCCGAGCGGTGACTGTGTAGGGAATTTCCATTTGCGCGATTCGTTAGGGCAGAGGCAAGAACCCTAGTGACTAAGCGACATGGTGGGTTCGCGCATCGTGCGCTCGTCGGCCCGGACCGGCTCGGTTTGCATCGTATAATCCTTCTCGCGGCCCGGCAGGCTGTATTCGTAGGGCCCGCGGTAGGCCACTGGCGGAGTAGCGAAGTTGCCGTGTGGTGGCGGCGATGGCGCAGTCCACTCCAAGGTGGTCGCCTCCCATGGATTGTCGTTCACTCTTTTGCCATGTCGCATGCTCCAGAAGAAATTGATGATGAAGGGAATCTGCGCCAGACCCATTACCCAGGCGGCAATCGAAATGGGCAGGTTCCAGTGGAAACCACTCAAGCCCCACACTTTCTCGCTCGCGAGAGTCCAGCCCTGGCCGCCGTCATACCAGCGGCGATGCATCCCGAGCATGCCTTGCAAGAACATCGGGAGAAAAATCACGTTCATGCAGATGAGCGAGGGCCAGAAATGCACCTTTCCCCAGAAATCATTCATCTTGCGCCCGGTCGCCTTCGGGAACCAATAATAGATGCCTGCAAAGACGGCGAAAATCGTTCCCGGCGCGACGATGTAATGGAAGTGCGCGATCACATAATAGGTGTCGTGCAGATAAAGATCGGCGCTGTTAAACGCCAGCGGAATACCGGTCAGGCCGCCGATTCCAAACATGGGCAAAAACGCCGTTGCAAACAGCATCGGCACCGTAAAGCGAATCGAGCCGCCCCAGAGCGAAATGAAAAACGCGCTCAAGATAATCACCGACGGAATCGAGATGATCATCGTCGTCGTCTGGAAAAACGCGCTCACCGCCGTGCCCATGCCGGTCAGCCACATGTGATGGGCCCAGACGATGAAAGAGAGAAAACCGAGCACGAGCGCGGCCAGCACCAACGACTTGTAACCCCAGAGCGGCTTGCGCGTGTTGTTCGCGATGATCTCCGCCACGATTCCCATGCCCGGCAGAATCAGCACGTAAACTTCCGGATGTCCGAGGAACCAGAAGAGGTGCTGCCAGAGGAGCGGACTGCCGCCGCCGCTGATCGAAACCTGCGCGCCATTTACAACCAGGCCGCTGGGCAGGAAAAAGCTCGTTCCCGCGACGCGATCCATCAACTGCATCACGATCGCCGACTCGAGTGGCGGAAAGGCAAGCAGCAACAGGAAAGCGGTCACAAACTGCGCCCAGACGAAGAAGGGCAGCCGCATCCAAGTCATGCCCTTGGCCCGAAGCTGGATGATGGTTGCGATGAAATTGACCGCGCCTAACAATGACGAGGTGATCAACAGAATGAACCCGATCAGCCAGAGCGTCTGGCCATTAAAAATGACGTCAAACCCTGGTCCCTTGTCCGCGATGTCGGCCAGGGGCGTATAGGAAGTCCAGCCGCCCTTGGCCGCGCCGCCCGGGACGAAGAAACTCACGAGCATGACCACGCCGCCGACAAAAAACGCCCAATAGCTCGCCATATTGATTTTCGGGAACGTCATGTCCGGCGCCCCGATCTGGAGCGGGACGACAAAATTTCCGAAGGCCGCGAAAGCGATCGGGACGATGCCGAGGAAGATCATGATTGTGCCGTGCATCGCGCCTAACGAATTGTAAAATTCCGGGGTCATCACCCCGTTGTTCATCGCCCCCGGGCCGAGTACATTTTCGAGCAGCGTGCCGATCACCGGTAGCCTGGTGCCGGGGAAGGCGAGCTGCCAGCGCATCAGCATCATGAGGGTGAAGCCGAGGAACAGGAAGATCAGGCCACTGATTCCGTACTGAATGCCAATCACCTTGTGGTCGGTCGAGAAGACATATTTTCGCCAGAAGCCGAGCTCATGGTGCTCGTGCTCCTCGTGGGCGTGCGGATAGTGAGTGGCGTCTGCAACAGAAGAGGTAGCGTCCATAAAATGCGAGTCTGACACTGATTATCCGTCGAAACTTTTCAAGAAGAAAGCGACAAAATTAGTTGTGCGCGCTCGGATCTTCGGTCAGGCGCAACCGCCGGCCGATGCCGCGGACTGGTATTCGCTTGTCCTGCGCGATGTGTCGCCGTTCCAGCCGACGGCTCCCGACGTAACGATCGACCCAAACCGCCTTGTCGAGATGCAGATGTTATGTCCTGTCGACATCAACGAACGCAATGGCATCCGCTTCGACGACCGAAGCCGGCCAACCTTTGACGTCCCGCTGTCGGCTGCCGATGAGACCGGACTAACGAACGCAGAGACCGATTCGAATGCGATCTCCTCGGTGATCGGCCGCTACCGGAGCGGTTGCCGGCCGACATGGATGCCATTCGGCTTCGCCCATATGACGGGCACGACGCGCATGAGCCCCGAAGACGACGGCACCGGCGTGGCCGACTTTGAGGGCCGCGTATGGGGCTTCGATAACCTCCACCTCGCGACGAATGGACTGATCCCAACCCGGATGGCCGTCAATCCGACACTCACTGGAGTCGCACTCTCGGTCAGAATCGCAGATGCAATTGTAAGCGGCTAACGAACTTTGCGCGGCTCTCCGTGTGCTGAGCCGGGACATCGCCGCGCGGCGAAGGTTGGGTGTCCAGAAGAATCGGGCGGCTTCACAGCCAGCTGGAATCACTCGAATCTTCGCGCTGGGTCGCGATTTTCTTTGTCAAGCAAATGGGGGCTGGCTATCAAGACGAATGATGAGGAAATTCTCGCGATGACATCCGCTGAAGGCACCCTGCCTCGCCGCTCGTTTGGCGAAACGATGCGCCCTGACGTCTGGTGGGCGCAGCCGCTGGTAGTGTTTCTGGGCTTGGGAGCGTTTGTGGTTTACTCGACCTGGGCCGCTTTGCAGGGCCGGGATTATTATTTCGGCCCCTACCTGTCGCCTTTTTATTCGCCGGAGATTTTTGGCGGTTCACCGCATGCCTGGTTCGGGCCGAAGCCGGTTTGGTGGCCCGCCTGGCTGCTTTTTTCGCCCGCGTTTTTGGTCCTTTGGGCACCGGGCGGTTTTCGGCTCACCTGTTATTATTACCGTGGCGCCTATTACAAGGCATTCTGGGCCGATCCGCCCAATTGCACGGTCGGCGAGCCGCGCAGCGTTTATCTCGGCGAACGCTCCTTCCCCCTCATCATGCAGAATGTGCATCGCTATTTCCTCTACCTCGCGCTCCTTTTCATCCTCGTTCTCGCGCACGATGTCTGGAAGGCGATGTGGTTTCTCGATCCCGTGACAGGAACGACGTCGTTCGGAATTGGAGTCGGCACGCTCGTGCTGGCGCTGAATGTGGTACTGCTCGGCGGCTACACCTGCGGTTGTCATTCCCTGCGTCATCTCGTCGGCGGTTTTCTCGATCAATTCTCGAAATCGCCGGCCCGTTATCGCGCCTATGCCTGCGTCGGTTGCCTGAACAGCCGCCACATGCTCTGGGCCTGGATGAGCTTGTTCTGGGTTGGATTTTCCGATCTCTACGTGCGCCTGTGCGCGATGGGCATCTGGCACGATTGGCGGATTTTTTAGTGAGAACGGAAACCGTGATCGAGATTCGATTTGTCACCCAACGCTACCCACGATTCACGGTTTAACGATTCACGCACCTCATGCCGGACTACGAAACTTTCACACACGACGTTCTGGTCATCGGGACCGGCGGCGCTGGTTTGCGCGCGGCGATCGAGGCGTCGGCCGCTGGGGTTTCGGTCGGGATGGTTTCAAAATGCCTTCTCGGCAAGGCGCACACCGTCATGGCCGAGGGCGGGATCGCGGCCGCGCTGGCCAATGTCGACGATCGCGATGACTGGCGAGTGCATTTCGCCGACACCATGCGCGGCGGACAATACGTCAACAATTGGCGGATGGCGGAACTGCACGCCAAAGAGGCGCCGGCCCGGGTTCGCGAGCTCGAGGCCTGGGGCGCCGTCTTCGACCGCACGAAGGATGGCCGGATTCTGCAAAGAAATTTCGGCGGCCACAAATATCCGCGCCTGGCGCATGTCGGCGATCGCACCGGTCTGGAGATGATTCGCACCCTGCAGGACCACGGGATTCATCAGGGGATTGATGTGCACATGGAAATTTGCGTGATCGCGCTGCTCAAGGACGGTGGGCGCATCAGCGGGGCATTCGGCTACGATCGCGAGCGCGGCCGGTTCCGCATTTTTCGGGCAAAGGCCATCGTCCTCGCGACCGGCGGAATCGGCAAGGCCTACAAGATCACGAGCAACAGCTGGGACTGCACCGGCGATGGTCACTCGCTCGCCTATCACGCGGGCGCGGAGCTGATCGACATGGAGTACATCCAGTTTCATCCCACCGGGATGGTTTGGCCACCGAGCGTGCGCGGCATGCTCGTGACCGAAGGGGTGCGCGGCGAAGGCGGCATTCTGACCAACCGGGAAGGCCAGCGTTTCATGTTCGATTTCATTCCAGAGAACTACAAGGCGCAGACGGCCGACAACGAGGAGGAAGGCTGGCGTTACACGCAGGGCGACAAGAATGCGCGGCGCCCACCAGAATTACTGACCCGCGACCATGTGGCTCGCTGCATTGTGCGGGAGATCAAGGAAGGACGCGGGACACCGCACGCCGGCGTGTATTTGGATATTTCCTGGATCAAGAAACGGCTGCCGAACGCGGAGGAACACATTAAGCGCAAGCTGCCGAGCATGTATCACCAGTTCAAACAATTGGGCGACGTGGACATCACGCGGGAAGCGATGGAGGTCGGCCCGACCACGCACTACATCATGGGGGGAGTGCGGGTCGATGCCGATACCGAGATGTCGAGCGTTCCCGGGCTCTTCGCCGCCGGCGAATGTGCGGCGGGTATCAACGGCGCGAACCGTCTCGGCGGCAATTCGCTTTCCGATCTTTTGGTTTTCGGGAAGCGCGCCGGCGAGTTCGCGGCCAAATTCGCCCAGGGGCAGTCGTTAGGCGAAATCAACGAGGCGGAAGTGAAGCGCCTGGCCGAGGAAGCGCTCCGGCCCTTCGAACATGAGACGGGCGAAAATCCCTACACAGTGCAGCGGGAGTTGCAGGACATCATGCAGCACAACGTCGGGATTGTGCGGGACGAGAGCGAAATGCAGGCGGCCCTCGAGCATTTGAAAATGTTCTGGGACCGCGCACATCAGGTCGGCGTGATCGGGACGCGCGATTTCAATCCCGGCTGGCACACCGCGCTCGACCTGAAGAATCTGCTCACGGTTTCGGAAGCGATTACGCGCGCGGCGCTGGAACGGAAAGAAAGCCGCGGCGCGCAGTTCCGCGAGGATTACCCGGAGAAGAGTGATGAATTTGCCCGGGTAAATACGATCGTCTGGAAAGGTGCCGACGGCAGGATGGAGATTCGGCTCGATCCGATTCCGGAGATGCGGGAGGAATTAAAGCGGGTGATTGAGGAGAATCGTTGAGGTGTTAAGGCGATGAAGCGAAGAGGCCAAACGAAGCGTTGTCAAACCTTGGAGGATCTCGACCTTTACCCCTCTAGCTAATGAACACCGCCCTTTTCAAAATCTGGCGCGGCGACGCTAACGGCGGCGAGTTCCACGACTACACGACCGGGGTTTCTGAAGGCATGGTCGTGCTTGACGCCGTGCACGACATCCAGGCGCAGCAGGCGAATGACCTCGCCTGCCGCTGGAATTGCAAAGCGGGCAAATGCGGCTCTTGCTCCGCGGAAGTGAACGGCATGCCCAAGCTGATGTGCATGACGCGTCTGAGCGATCTCCCGCTCGACAAGCCGATCACGATCGAGCCGATAAAGGCGTTCCCGCGGGTAAAGGATTTAATCACCGACGTCTCGTGGAATTTCGCGGTAAAAAAGCGGATCAAGAAATTCAAGCCGCGTCCGCCCGACGCGGCCGACGGTACCTGGCGGATGGCGCAGGAGGATGTCGATCGGGTGCAGGAATTCCGGAAGTGCATCGAGTGCTTTCTTTGCCAGGATGTCTGCCACGTTCTGCGCGATCACCACAAGCACGACCAGTTTATTGGCCCGCGATTCCTCGTTTACACCGCAGCGCTCGAGATGCACCCGCTCGACACGGAGGATCGACTCCAGGAATTGCGCGAGGCCCAGGGGATCGGCTATTGCAACATCACCAAGTGCTGCACGAAGGTCTGCCCGGAAGAGATTCACATCACCGACAACGCGATCATTCCCTTGAAGGAGCGAGTGGTGGACGATTATTATGATCCACTCGGATGGCTTTGGAAGATGATGAGGGGGAAGAAGGGTTGAAGCGTGAAAAGGATGAAGTGATGAAGCGGAAAGAACCTCAGGGAGATCCAACTCAACCCTGCAACGCTTTATCGCTGCAACGCGCTAACCACCATGTCCAAGCTTAAGTCACTTTCCCGCGACGCGATTCCGGCGGCGCTCGAAAAAGCCGAGCGCTACCGTCTGCTCAACGAGCCGGCGGAGGCGGAAAGTATTTGCCTCGATATTCTGGCGACCGACCCGGAAAACCAGCAGGCTCTGATCATGCTACTGCTTGCCTTGACCGATCGCTTCAGCAAAGGCTACGGGGTGAGCGACACGCAGGCCAATCAGCTCCTGGCGCGGATCAAGGGCGAATACGAGCGCGCCTATTACGCCGGGATTCTGGCGGAACGCCGGGCCAAGGCGAAACTGGCGCAGGGCCATCCCGGGGCTGGGCATTACGCCTACCACGAATTGTGCGAAGCGATGCGGCAGTTTGAGAAAGCGGAAGCGATTCGTCCGCCCGGCAACGACGATGCGCTTCTGCGCTGGAATACCTGCGCCCGCCTGATGGTGAGAAACAAGCTGGTAGCCCGCGAAGAGGATCGCACCGAGCCGGTGCTCGAATAAAGAGGCAGTCGCCCGGCGAATCCCGTGCCCGCCCGTTGAATTCCGACTCACTTCCTTCCGCGGTTGACGCCGCGACGCGCGATCCGGAAACCGTGCGCGCGATGTTTCGGCGCGTTGCGCGGCGTTACGATCGCGCGAATCACGTGTTGAGCGGCGGATTGGATTTTTTGTGGCGCGAACGTGCGGCGAAGGTCGTGCGAACCTGGAATCCACGACGCGTGCTCGATCTCGCCACGGGCAGTGGAGATCTTGCCTTAACGATTGCAAAAAAACTGCCGGCAGCGGAAATCACCGGGGCTGATTTTTGCGCCGAGATGCTGGAAACGGCGCGGCGCAAAGGCCTGAGGAATACAGTCGTGGCGGACGCGCTCGCGCTGCCTTTCCCTGACGCAAGTTTCGACGCAGTCACGGTCGCCTTTGGTTTGCGGAACATGGCGGACTGGGGCGCCGCGCTGACCGAGATGGTACGCGTCCTCGGGGCGGGAGGCCATCTTTTGGTTCTCGATTTTTCAGTTCCGAGCGGTCGGCTACGGCCGATCTATCGCTTTTATCTCCACCGCTGCTTGCCCTGGCTGGCTGGCCTGGTGACCGGTGAAAAGCAGGCCTACAACTATCTCGGTGCGTCGATTGAGAGGTTTCCGAGCGGCGAGGCGATGTGTGCGCTAATGGAGGCCAGTGCTCTTAGCGATGCGCAGGCGCAGCCGCTTTCCGGCGGTATCGTGACGATCTATTGCGCACGGAAGCCTCAATAGCGCGCTACGGCGCCGCGGCAGGCGAACCGGCCACCGCCGGAGATGGCGTCGCACTGGGCGACGGAGAGGATGCGGCGCTCTTCGTCAGTGGCAGTTTCAGTGCGGTCAGGTCCGGATTGCTGACGACGAAGGTGCCATCGCGTCCATCCGCCTTGGCGAACCACATCCCGTCGTCCGTCCGATTACCGATCGTCAGTTTGTGCAGCGCCTTGTCGTCGGGTGAGGTCGTGAAAGTCACGACCAACTGCGGTTTGTCGAAACCATGCGCGGGTCTGGTCGCGCCAACCCAGCGCACCGCGCGCAAAGTAGCGAGGGTATTGAGCAGCGATTTCAAGTCGGCGGTGTCGATCGCGCCCTCGCCTTTGATCCATTTCCAATCCTTCGGACCATTGCGGACGAGCGACTCTTCGTGATCGATGACGCGGGAAAGGCGATGAATGTCGTTAGGCTTGAACTTGAAGATCGCCAGCTCCTGCCATTGCAACGGATCAGCCCAGATCTTGTCCAGCAGCTCGCGGTTGACCGCGACGATGAACGGTTCCTCGCCGACACGCGCATAGACATCGCTGCCCTCGGTTTTCCCAAATGAGAGGGTGAGAAACGGGTGTTCGCCGGCCGCCGTCTCAGCCGTGTTTCCCGAGGCAAAAGAGCTGAAGGTCAAACGAAGCGCCGGTTGGTCGAGTCCATACTTCGGCAGCTCCGTCGCGGTATCAGCAACGAACTGAGTGACCTGTTGATCATTCAGAGTTTCGATCAACCGGCGGACTTCATCGCTGTTGGCCGGCTGGTTGTTCCGGCTCGCGATCGTCCAGTTTTCACCCTTCCGCGCGAGCACAATCTTGGGTTCGCCGGTCGCTTCGATATTGACCCGATCAAGATTGTTGGTGTCGATCCTGACCAGATGGCGATCACGCAGGTCGTTAGGGCGAACAGTGAGGATCTCCTCCGTCTTCTTCGGCAGAGCATAGACCGCGTGGCGGGGCAGGGAACGCGCATAGACAGCATCCTTGATCTTCTCCGCCACGCTGCCGATCTGGATAGTGCGGCCTTCCTTGTCGTCTGTGCCATAGATCGTGATCGATCCGCGCGGCTCGGAGAGCCCGTAGACGTGCAGGTCGCCGCGATCATCGGCCACAAATTCCTGGATGCGCGCATTCGTTACCTGCGCGAGCAGATCGCCGATTTTTTGATCATCGCCCCGGGCCTGTAAGGGCTTCACGATTTCCCAATGCTCGTTTTTCTTGGCCAGCTCGATTTCGCCAGCCGGAGTTTTTAGAATCGCGCGCGTCACTTGCGCGGTCGTGATGCCAGTCAGTTTACGATCGCGGAAATCGTCCGGCTTTTTTGAGATGTCGGCTCGGACCGATTGCGAAGCGATCAGGACGTCCTTCGAATCGGCCAGGCGGACATACATTTTTCCCTCCAGCGCGGCATCCTTTCCGAAAAGAATTTCCGGCGGCATCTTGGGCCCGATCAGGCGCAGTCGCAGCTTCGGTTGGACCAGCCCGTACTCGTTCAGGCGTCCTTTCTCCGCCGTTGCTTCCCTCGCCGGAATCACCGCGTCTTTGCGCCAGAGTTCGATGTCGCTAATCACGTTGTCGACCGCGGCACTGTCCGCCTGGTCTTTGACCGGCGCGGTGAGCCGCCAATTGCCGGCATCGCGGTGAAGCTCGATGCGGTCGTCGCCGTTTTGAATCACGATCCCCTCGAGTTTTTCGCGATCAAAGTTAACGACGTTGCCGGCCTGGCGCCGCGCTTCATCCGTGCCCGGTTGTTTGCTTTCGAAAAACTTGATCCAGACCCCGAGCGCGATGACGAGGATGAGAAGGGTGAGCGTCGTCCTGGTCTTCATACGAAGTCGTCAGGCGCGGCGGCGCCACCAGACGAACCAGCCGAGGATTGCCGGCACCAGCGGCATCAGAACGAGGACGATCCAGCGCAAACTACGCGAGGCCTGTTCATCGAGCGTGAAGGTGAGTGTCTGCGGAATTTTCGGCGCGATGCCGATCATTTGTTCGCGGCTGAGGAGCCAGTTAAGGCTGGCAGAAACGAAGTCGAGCCCTTGCTGGTCCTGAGTGAGCGCGTTGTTCTGGATAAAAGTGGAATTGGCGACCACGACGAGGCGCGCAGAGTTGATCTGGACACGCGCATCGGCGCTCCCGCCTTTCTCGACCGACGCCGCGATCGTGAGGGGTTCGCCCTTGTCTTTCGCCGGATCGTATTGCAGCAACGCCTCGTCATCCGAATAATAATCGGTCTCGCCCCAGTAACCTTTCTCTGCCTGGACGAGCGGCGTGAGATGAATGTTTGCGTGCGCGACGCGTTGCGAGTCGAGGGTCAACGAACTGGTCGGGCCGAAGAACAGCGCACGCACATCGGCAAGTCGTTTCGTGACCGGGTTATCGGGCATGAAATGCGCCATGACATCGCGCACTCGCGCCACTTCCTCGATGCCGGTCTTGACCATCGCCATGAGGCGATCGTCATCTACTTTCACCCCCAGCTCGTTAAGAAAGGCGAGTAACTTCGGTGTCTTCGCGGCCGGGTCGATGAGGAGTAAAATACGGCCGTCCTTGTTCCAGAAATCGCGCAGTATCTTCATCTCGCGATCGGAGAAGTCGTACTGCGGGCCATCAATCATGACCACTTTCACGTCCTTCGGAATGGCCGGCAGCTCGAAGAGGTTTAGCTCCTGGAATTTGATATTTTCGTTCTCGATAAACGTCTTCAAGACCGAAATGGGACTCTCACCCGCGAGCGGCGGTTCCTTGTGTCCGACGATGTAGCCGACAGTATTCTTCTTGCCCTCCACGATGTCGATCAGCGCGCTGGTGATCGCCTGTTCTCCCTTAAAGGCAGTCACTTGCGCCGGTTCGCCCGTCATCGGATTTCCCTGATCCATGTCGGCCATTTCCGAAGACTTCACGGTCTTGGTTCGACCCTGGTAATCGACAATCAGCACGCTCTCGTCCGTCACCACCTTGTATTTGTCGAAGAGCTCCTTCGCCCTCGTCAGGTTGCGGTCCGGGTCGACATACTCGACGTCGATCTTGCCGCGCGAAGCGTATTGATATTCGGTCAGCAAATTCTGCACATCGGCCGTAATCGGATTCTGCGAGCCGAAGAAAACCGTGATCCGCACCTTGCCCTTGATGCTGTCGAGGAAGTGCTTCGTCTTGTCGGAAAGCGCGTATTTCTTGTCCCGCGAAAGGTCCCAGCGTTTGTAATGCTCGAAGCCGAGGTAGTTCACCATGGCGGCGAGGACGATGATGATCGCGACCTGCACGATCAGGTTCAGCCCAATCTGGAGCCGATGGATGCTCTTTGGTTTGCTCGGCGCGTTCTCGTCAACCATCGATCACAGTCTCCATTTACGCGATTGAAACGCCTGATAGGTGAAGGTCAGCATCACGATCGTCATGCTGAGATAGAGCACCATCGGCCGGGTATCGATCTCGCCACGGGAGAGAGCGCCCATTTGTTCGATGGCGGAGAAATAGCCGAGCAATTGCCGCGTCTCAGAGCTGACATCGAGAAGGATGAACTGGACCAGACCGAGAAAGAAAAGCACGGTAATGATGGCGAACGAAATCACCGCCGCGACGATCTGGTTTTTCGTCAGGACGGAAGCGAAACAGCCGATCGAAAGATAGAACATCCCGAGCAGCAGGAGCATGAGATAGCCGCCCAAATAAGCGCCGGTCGAGCTCGCCGCCGGCTGGTGCGTGAGCGTCTGGAAGATGACGAAGTAGAGAACGGTCGGCAGCCAGAGAATGATGTAGAAAATCAGGGCGCCGAAGTACTTCGCGAGCACGACCTGCCAGTCGCGCACCGGCGCGGTCATGAGCGGCTCGATCGTGCCGAGCTTAAATTCCTCCGCGAAAAGCCGCATCGTGATGAGCGGGAAAATGAGCACGAACGCGAACCAGAAAAAGACGGAGTTAAAGAAGGCTTCCTGCACTGAATAGGCCACCGCCCGCTGGTTCATGAAGGAAACCTGGAAGTAGAAATCGAACCCGCTGACGAGGAGGAAGAAGACGAGAACGATGTAGGCGATCGGCGAGTAGAAGTAGCTGCGGATTTCGCGAGAAAGGAGAGTAAAAAATTTTCTCATTAGCTATTCGTTAGGGCATCCTCCGTAGCTCAATTTCATACTTCATCCGCATGCGTGATCTCGACAAAAACATCTTCCAAAGTGGCTTTGCGTTGCGACAACTCACGCACCGCCCAGCGCCGTTCGCTCGCCAGCCGGAACACCTCCGGTCGCACATCCGCGCCCGCTTCTCCGCGGAGTGAGAACACCTGCCAGTCGCCATCAGTCGTCAGGCCAACGTCCTTCACGCCGCTGATCTTCTTCAGCTCCTCAATTCCGTTGTCATTGCCTGTTTTGGCTTCCAGCCGGACACCGGTCGCAGTCCGAATCTGATTGACCAGGTTTTCCGGCGTATCGCAGGCTTCGATCCGTCCCTTGTTGATGATGATGATGCGGCTGCAGGTCATCTCTACCTCGGGCAGAATGTGCGTCGAAAGCAGGATCGTGTGCTGGCGACCGAGGTTCTTGATCAGTTCGCGCACCTGTCGGATCTGGTTGGGATCGAGCCCGCTCGTCGGTTCGTCGAGAATCAGGAGGTCGGGTTCATGCACGAGTGCGTCCGCCAGTCCGACGCGTTGTCGATAGCCTTTGGAAAGCGCGCCGATCAGTTTCTTCTCCATGTCTTTCAACCCGCACAATTCCTTGACGTCGCCGACTCGTTCGTTGATCCGGCGATGAGGGACGCCCTTGAGCGCGGCGCGATAATTGAGGTATTCCGTGACCCGCATGTCGTTATAGAGCGGGACGTTTTCCGGCATATAACCGAGGTGCGCGCGGGCCTGGAGCGACTTTTCGAAAATGTCGAACCCTGCGACCGAGGCGCGCCCTGAGGTCGGCGGCATGAAGCTGGACAGGATGCGCATGGTCGTGCTTTTGCCTGCCCCGTTGGGCCCGAGGAAGCCCATGATCTCACCTTTTCCGACTTCGAAGTTCAGGTTGTCGATCGCCGTTTGGCCGGCATAACGCTTGGTGAGATTTTCGACTTTGATCATGCAGCCGTGAGTTCTACTGACAACGCCAACTTGAAAGTGTTGGCAAATTTTTTACCGAAATTTTTCAACGCGCCTCGAGAGTTACCGTTTCAACACGACGCCCCCGATTTCCTCGGCCGATGACGCCGACCGCGAAGTCCACGCTCGATCCGCTGTCCGCCTGCGACAGCAAACGTTCCACGTCCCTGACCGAATTGACGTCATACTTTCCGATCCGGTAGATCACCAAACCACGCTCGAAGCCGGACTGGTCGGCCGGACTATCGGGCTCGACCGCGCTGATCAGGACGCCTCTCCGGCTCGCGTAGCCGAGCGCGGCGGCGAGGTCGTCGGTCAAGTCCTGCAACTGCAAACCGAACAAACGATCCGCGCGCGGCGAGCCAATTCCCTCCCCGCCCGGTTGCGGCGGCGGTTGCTTTGCAGCGATCTTCTTGAATTGCTCGATGCTTTGCCGGACGACATCGGCTGGAATAGCAAAGCCGATGCCCTGAGTCGGAATGCCCTGCGGGGTAAAGGCCAGCTTCGCGGAACTGATCCCGACGAGGCGGCCGGAGAGATCGATCAACGGCCCGCCGCTGTTGCCCGGATTGATCGCCGCATCCGTCTGAAGCAGATTGCGGTAGTCGATGTTGTCGACCGTGATATCGCGGTTCACCGCGCTAAGGACGCCGCGGCTGATCGAACTACCATAGCCAAGCGCATTGCCGACGACGATGACCGTTTGACCTAACAAATTCGGTGAGATGTCCTGCAGGTTGACAAAAGGGAGCGGCTTGTCGCTGTCGATCTTGATCAGAGCGAGATCTTTCTTCGGATCACCCGTGATGTAACGCCCCTTGTAGCTCTTGTTGTCATTCGTGATGACCTCGATCTTGTAATCAGCTGCCCGCTCCACCACATGTTCGTTCGTCACGATATAGCCCGCGGGATCGATGATGAATCCCGAACCGAGGCTCTGGAGCGTCTGACGGATCTCGCGCGGGCGGTTGCGGTAGACGCCGAAGAACTGCGCGGCAAAATCATCGAACGGATCGCGCACCTGCCGCCTAACGACGCGCTCAGTATTGATATTAACCACCGCTGGCAGGACCTTTGCCACTGCCAGCACCGCCGGCTCGGAAGCAGGATTGACGGCCGGCGGAGTCGCCTGGCCCAAAGCGGTTGAAACCGCCGCCATCAAAATAGCGACCGGCAGACGTCTCCCTTTGGGCAAAGACGCCCTGCACGCTCTGCGTAGGAAGGAGGCAACAACTGCTCCTGCGCTTCGCACGGCGAAGCGCCTGCAGGAATCCGTTGATCCCTTGTCGCCAGCGGAACCGAGAATTTGTTCTACTTGCCCGTTCACTTGCAGGCGAACATCGAAGCGCCTCCGGCAGTGTCAACTTGCCCACCGGGCAAACCCCTCCAGAGTACCGGGACCATGCGTCCATCATTTGCGACTCGCGGCAACCTCGATCTGATCGAGGAAAACTACCGCCTTTGGGAGAAGAACCCGCAGGCGGTCGACGGCAGTTGGCGCGCTTTTTTTGAAGGCTTTGAGCTCGGCAACACGGCGCAACGAAACGGTACCGCGGCGGTCGCCGCGTCCGCACCCGCTGCCGCGACAGAGGGCTCGCTCCAGGCGCGCGTCGACGGTTTAATTTACGCCTATCGTACTCTCGGACACACCATCGCGCGGCTGAATCCGCTGGCCGAGAAGCGCCCGGAAAATCCGTTGCTCAGCCTGCGCGAACTCGGGTTCAGCGAGAAGGATCTCGAGCGGCAGGTTTCCTCCCCGTTCTTTCTCGAGAACAAGAAGATGTCGCTACGCGAAATGATCGCGACGCTGCAGCGGATATACGCCGACACGATTGGTAGCGAGTTTCAACACATCCAAAATCCGCGCGTTCGGAACTGGGTGCGCGATCGGATCGAGGCACGACCACGAATGCAAGACCGCGCGTCCGTATCACTCCAGGTCGATCTCTTGCGGGCGCTGATGGAGGCGGAGTCGTTCGAGGTTTTCCTGCACACTCGTTACGTCGGACAAAAGCGCTTTTCTCTGCAGGGCGCGGAGTCTTTGATGGTGATCCTCGAGACCATTCTCCAGCTCTGCCCGGAGTCCGGAATCGAGGAGATCTGCATGGGGATGGCGCACCGCGGAAGACTCAATGTGCTGGCAAATTTTCTGCGCAAATCGCTCAAGGTGATCTTCACCGAGTTCAGCACCAACTACATTCCCGATCTCGTGGAGGGCGATGGCGATGTGAAGTATCACCTCGGCTACACGACGGTGCGGAAGCTCGACTCTGGAGCGCAGGTAGAGATTCGGCTTTCCGCCAACCCGAGCCACCTCGAAGCGGTCGATCCGGTGGTCGAGGGAAAGGCGCGGGCGCGGCAGCGCATCCGGGGCGATACCGAGCATCGCCGGAAAGTTTTGCCTCTTCTCATTCACGGGGACGCGGCCTTCGCTGGTCAGGGCATCGTGGCGGAAACACTTAACATATCGCAACTGCCCGGCTACAGCACGGGCGGAACGGTGCATGTCGTGGTCAACAACCAGATCGGCTTCACCACCCTGCCGGAGGACGCCCGCTCCTCGATGTACGCAACCGACATCGCGAAGATGATTGAAGTTCCAATTTTTCACGTCAACGGCGATGACCCGCTCGCGGTGCGATTCGTGACAGAAACGGCGCTCGACTTTCGCCAGGAATTTCGCCGTGACGTCGTCATCGACATGTATTGCTACCGGCGTTACGGGCATAACGAAGGCGACGAACCGTTCTTCACCCAACCCGATCTTTACGCCAGAATCGCGCAGCGTCCGTCGGTCACCAAGCTCTACAAAAGCCAGCTTTTGCAGACCGGCGTGTTAAGCGACGACGAGGCGGCGTCGCTCGAAACGGAGTTCGAGCTGCGCCTCGAAATGGCGCTCGAAGAAGTGAAATCCATCGAAAAGGAAGCGGCTGACCAGACGGAGCGCTTCCAGGAATCGACCGCGGTTTTTCAGCCGAAATACACCTGCGCGACGACGCCAACCGCAATTAGCCCGGCGATGCTGCAACAGATCGTGGCTGGCCTGACGAGAGTGCCGGACGACTTCAACATCCTGCCAAAAGTGAAGCGGATCACGATCGATCGGCAGCGCCAGGTTTATGAAGCCGGCGGCCCTTACGATTGGGGATTTGCCGAGGCGCTCGCCTTTGGTTCGCTCCTCCTCGAAGGCATCCCCGTGCGCCTGTCTGGCCAGGACAGCCGCCGCGGCACCTTCAGTCATCGGCATTCATTTCTCTACGATGCCAAGACGGGCAAGCCGTATCTCCCGCTCCTCCATCTCGGGCCGAACCAGGCGCGCATTTGCATTTACAACAGCCTGCTCTCCGAGGCGGCCGTACTTGGCTTCGACTACGGCTACTCGCTCGATTACCCAAACATGCTCTGCCTTTGGGAGGCGCAGTTTGGCGATTTTGCGAATGGCGCGCAGACAATCATCGACCAGTTCATTGTCTCGGCGGAATCGAAATGGCAACGGCCAAGCGGTATCGTTCTCCTGCTCCCCCACGGCTACGAGGGCCAGGGGCCGGAACACTCCAGCGCGCGGCTCGAGCGTTTCCTGCAAGCCTGCGCCGAGGATAACATCCAGGTCTGCAACCTCACGACCGCCGCGCAATACTTCCATGTTCTGCGCCGCCAGATGAAGCGCGACTTCATCAAGCCGCTCATCATCATGACGCCGAAAAGCCTGCTCCGCTCCGAGCCGGCCGCGGCGCGCACGGAGGACTTCACGAGCGGGAGTTTCTCGGAAGTTTTGCCCGGGCCGCAAGTGGCGTCGCCGAAGAAAATCGAGCGCGTCATCCTTTGCTCCGGCAAGGTTTACTACGATCTCCTCCACTACCGCACGGAGAAGAAAATCACCACCGCCGCGATCGTTAGGCTGGAACAGCTCTATCCGCTTGCGGAGGAAAAGTTGCGCGCGACCCTCGAACCGTTCGGCAAGGTGCAAAAGATCATCTGGTGCCAGGAGGAATCGCAAAATATGGGCGCCTGGACCTACATCGAACCACGGTTGCGGGCCTTGTCGGGCCAAGAAATTCTCTACGCGGGCCGCAACGCCAGCGCGAGCCCGGCGGTCGGCGCGCTCGCTCTGCACAAACGTGAGCAGACTGCGCTGATCGCGGAAGCCTTCGCTCTCTAGCCGGTTGCAGCACTGTCGATAGAGCGAGACTCCGTCCAACCGGACAAGGGCATGGCCTTCCGGTCTGTGAAACCACCCAACCCGCCCGGCTTGCGCGGGGCGGAGAGTTGGCGGTTGTTCTTCGGGAATGAGCTCGGCAAAACACGTCTTCACTCTGGGCGTCGAGGAAGAGTTTCAGATCATCGATCCGGAAACGCGCGAACTGCGTTCCCACATCCAGCAAATCCTCGGCGATGGCACAGTGACGTTGAATGAGCAGATCAAGCCTGAAATGCATCAATCCGTGGTCGAGCTCGGCACCGACGTCTGTGGCAGCATCGCCGACGCGCGCGAGCAGGTCATCCGCTTGCGCAGCGAGCTGGCGGCAATGGCAGGGCGCGGTGGATTAAAGATTGCTTCCGCCGGAACGCATCCATTTTCGCACTGGTTCGACCAGGCCATCACCGAGGGCGAGCGCTACGCCACGATCGTAAAGGACATGCAACAGATCGCGCGAGCCAATCTGATCTTTGGCCTGCACGTCCACGTCGGAATTCCCGATCGCAACACTGCAATCCATGTCATGAATCAGGCGCGCTATTTCCTCCCGCATCTCTATGCCCTCTCGACGAACTCGCCCTTCTGGGTCGGGCGCAACACTGGCTTGAAAGGTTATCGCCTTAAGGTCTTCGAGCGTTTCCCACGCACCGGAATGCCGGACGCCTTCGAGAGTTTATCGGAGTACCAGGATTACCTGACGCTGCTGATCAAAACGGGTTGCGTCGATAACGCAAAAAAGATCTGGTGGGACATTCGGCTCCACCCGTTTTTCGATACCCTCGAAGTCCGAGTTTGCGACGCGCAATCACGAGTCGACGACACCCTGGCGTTGGCCGCGGTTATCCAGGCGATCGTAGCAAAGCTGCACAAGCTCCAGCACGACAATCTCACCTTCCGCATTTATCGGCGCCGGCTGATCGATGAGAATCGCTGGCGTGCGTCGCGCTATGGGATCGATGGGCGGATGATCGATTTCGGACGGGAAGCCGAAGTCGACACGCGCGAGTTGCTCAGCGAGCTGCTCGATTTCATCTCGCCGGAAGTCGACGAGCTCGGGAGCGGACAGGAGATCGAGCACGTCGAAAGGATCCTGCGCGAAGGCACCGGCGCTGACCGGCAGATCGCGGCCTGGGAACGCCAGCACAACATGCATGACGTGGTCGACTTGATCGTGGACGAAACCTACGAGCGCCTGACCGTGGCTTCGGCGGATGGCGTCCCGGCGTAGCAATATTCGCTTAGCAAAGGCCAAGGAGCGACCAGCCTGACCCTTGCCAACCACTAATTTACAAGCGTGAACTACATCCTTACCCGTCGGGAACGAGGAGAACACGCCAACCGTCACGACCGTCCCAAGCGGGATTGCCCGCGGCGGCTTTTCGCGCCATGATGAACGCTTCGCAAATGCCTCACCGTCTTTTCACCGCCGCTCTCGCCGTTGATCCGGAGCTGGCCCCCGGCGCGCGCAACGCGATCCGCGATTGCCTGCGTCTCCTGCCTAACGAGCGCATCACCATCATCACTGATGGAGCAACTCGCGACATCGCTACCGCACTCCAGCAGGAGGTCGAGGAAGTGGGTTCCGAATTCGCCGTCTTCGTGCTCGAGGAGTACGCCGAACGGCCGCTCACCGATATGCCGCGCCCGATCCTCGACGACCTTGCCAACTCGCAGGTTTCAATCTTCTGCGCCCAGTCGCAACGCGGTGAACTTGGCTCGCGCATGCAGATGAGCAGCCGTCGTGAACAAGCATCGCATCCGCCATGGCCACATGGTCAACATCAGCCGCCAGATCATGTGCGAAGGCATGCGCGCAGATTTCATGGCGATCGACGCCCTCAGCCAGCGGCTCATCGAACGGGTCCGTCGTGCCAGGCGCGTCAGCTGCCGCACCCCTGCGGGAACCGATTTCGTGGCCGATCTTTCGCCGGCCCTTAAATGGGTCAAGACGAGCGGGATTATCACGCCCGATAAATGGGGCAATCTTCCCGGCGGCGAGATTTTCACTTCACCCGGAACCACCAACGGCGTTTTTGTCGTCGACGGCGTGGTCGGCGATTACCTCTGCGAGCGTTACGGCGACATCCAGGCCACGCCTCTCACGATCAAGGTGAAGGAAAACCGCATCCATTCTCTGGCCTGCAAGAACAAGGAATTGCTCGAGGAATTTCGCGCCTACACCAGCACCGACGAAAACAGCAATCGGGTCGGCGAGTTCGCCGTTGGCACCAACACCGCCTGCACTCGCGTCATTGGCAACATCCTGCAGGACGAAAAGATTCCCGGCATCCACATCGCCTTTGGCCATCCCTACTGCGAGCACACCGGCCAGACCTGGTTTTCCAAGACCCACATCGACTGCGTCGGCCGCGACTTTGATATATGGTTCGACGGCGAGCAGATCATGGCGGGTGGCAGATTCCTGGTCTGACGAGTTGTAGGTCAGGCTTCTAGCCTGATTCGGCCGACAGGTTCACTTACCCGTTGATTCCAATGGCTTCTACCTGCCTGGCCTCGGTGGTTCCTTACACTCTCGCTCTGCTCCATTGGAAACCCCCGCCTCCGTTATCATTCGTCTCGCAGAAAGAGCTTTTCCCGTGGAAGGACTTCTGGTTTTCTGGTTCCCGATGAAAGCCGCGTTCGCCCCCGCGAAAGCGACACCGTTGCGATATTGGTTCTGCAACTTTCTCGTCTGTATCTCGCGGAGGTCCGCTTGCCCTGGGAACCTTGCAAAGGGGACTGAATCATGCGCTCAGTTCCCCGTTCGCTCTGTCTTGGCTGGTTCTTTCTGCATTTTCTACTCATCGGATTGATTTGCGCTCATGAAAGTCTTTGGCTCATCGACAGGCAATTGACTGTCGCGCCGCGCTCCTCAAACCGTGTTTGGCAACGGATCGACAGCGTTCCAGCGACACTTCTTGGAGACAACCTTGGTTCTAATAACTTCTTCCGCCGGGCAATCGCTACCTACACGAACGCTGCCGGGATCGAAGTCGGTTATGGCTATTTCGCACCTAATGTGCCGGAAACGCACGCGATCGTCTTTGAACTCCATTATCCGGACGGGCACGTCGATTATGATGCACCGGTTCTTGGCAGCCAGGAAGGTGAACTGCGCCTGACGAGCTTAGTCGAGCAAATCGGGCGAACCGACTACGAAAGATGGCGGAATGAGCTGATCAGAAGACTTGTTCGTTCGATTTGGCAGCGACATCCTACTGCCGTTTCCATCCGGTGCTTCTTCGGCTCCGTTACGCCTCCGACGCTCGCCGCCTACCGATCTGGAAAGAATGAACGCACGTTTACCTGCCAGTATGTATATGACTTCCAGCAAACGCTTCGAAAACAGAAAGAAGGAGCGCCGTGAATCCGGCAGAGCAAAGATTCGGGTTTCTCTTCCCGGCTGATACCGGGCGATGGCTCTTCATCCTAAGAGTGGGGCTCGGACTGGAAATCTTGTTCTACACATTATCGCTTCGAAGCGATTGGAATCTTATCTTCGGCGGCTCAGGCCATGGACTGCTTGGTCGGGATGTGGCCGATGCAATGGCAGTTGTCCAGAGTCCGCTCATCCCGCGACTCGGCTGGTTCATCTTCCTATTCCAGCAAATTGGCCTGGATGAAAGCCTGGCCTTGTCAGCCATCTGGTGGTGTTTGCTGACTCTCGGATGTTTTCTCATCCTTGGGCTGTTTTCGCGGCCGGCGGCCATTCTGACCTGGTTTTTACAGTTGGCGTGCGCCAAAAGCGGCGGCTTGCTTTCCTACGGTGCGGATAACCTGATCACAATCGGGCTTTTTTATCTCATGATTGCGCCGCTTCCTGATCCATGGTCGCTCGACAGCTTGCTTCGTTATCAGAGCGAGGAGGAATCCGCAGTTGCTCGGCTTCCATCGTCGCGTATTGCAGGTGCATCTTTGCCTGATCTACTTTTTTGGCGGCCTGACCAAATGTCTGGGCGCCGGTTGGTGGAATGGCTCCAATTTGTGGCGCTCATTGACGATTCCCCCATTCAATATCCTTCCGCTCCACTGGGTCGCGTCCTTGGGATTTCTGCTGCCTGCCATTGGGATCGCTATTTGCCTGCTGGAGACGACGTATCCGTTTCTCATTTGGTGGGGACGCACGCGAAAGCCGGTCCTTTATGCTATTTGCGCGCTGCATCTCGGCGTCGGTCTCTTTATGGGCATGTACCTTTTCGCCGGTATCATGCTTGTCTTGAACCTCGCCGCATTCTGGCCGCGCGAACAAGCGCTCGAAACCGAACCGGCATTTCCAAACCTGGAAGCGGTCCGGAGTTCGACCTGATCCACATCGCGGAAAAGATTGCTGCTGGAAGAATTTAGAGCACTGTGGAAAAGGAGGTGCGCTGTCGACATGCCGGCACATGCAGAAGCGAATCTTAAGCCTGAAATTGCCCACATCCTTTCGATCGATGTCGTGGGCTATTCGAAACTGCTCATTAACGAACAGGTCGACCTTCTCAAGCAGCTCAACCAGGTGGTGCGCGAGACCGCCTCCGCCCGCGCTGCGGAGGCGAACGGCAAGCTCATTCGGCTGCCGACGGGTGACGGAATGGTTCTGCTTTTTTTCGAAAGCCCGGAGGAACCGCTCCGTTGCGCAGTCGAAATCAGCAAAGCGCTCCGCAACCATCCCGAGATTCGCGTGCGGATGGGCGCGCACAGCGGGCCGGTAAACGAGGTCGAGGATGTAAACGGGCGGCACAATGTTGCCGGCGCCGGGATTAACACCGCGCAACGAGTCCTCGACTGTGGAGATGCCGGGCACATTCTTCTCTCGAAAAGATTAGCGGACGATCTCGCCGAATATGGTCATTGGCGACCTCATCTGACTGACATGGGTGAATGCACCGTCAAGCACGGAGTCAGACTTCGACTGGTTAACTTTGTCGACGGGTCCGTCGGGAATAGTGCGCGCCCTGAGAAACTCAGGAGCGGCACCGGTTCACCGGTCGCATCGCTGGATCAGTTACGAAAATCGCGTCAGCGACGGGTGTTAATTTCAGCCCTAACTCTCGTCGCTCTCTTCCTGGGCCTTTCCGTCGCCCTTTGGGTTAGATCACGCAATCCACCAGAGCTCATCGCAAAGAGCGTGGCTGTCCTCCCATTCGAAAGCCTGAGCGACGAACACCGTGACGCCTACTTCGCCGACGGCATGCAGGACGAGATCCTCCGGGACCTGGTCAAAATCGCGGATCTCAAAGTCATTAGCCGCACCTCTGTCGCGAAATATCGCAGCATCGGGAACTTAAACCTGAAACAGATCGCGAGTGATCTTCATGTTCGATATATTCTCGAAGGCAGCGTGCAGCGGGCAAACGATCGAATCAGAGTCCAGGCGCAGTTGATCGATGCGGCGACTGACGCACACGTCTGGGCGGATCACTACGACCGGCAGCTGGCTGATGTCTTTGCCATCCAGAGTGAAATCGCCGAAAAGATCGTCTCCCAACTGCAGGCACAGATCACTCCTGAGGAGAAGGCCGCGATCGAGATCCGGCCCACGCAAGACATTCCGGCCTATGAGTCATACGTTAAGGCCAATGCGATTATCGATCGAGTAATCTACGATTCCAACCGAATCGAGGATCTCTGGGAGGCAGAGCAACTCCTCGAGCAGGCGACTGCGCGGGACCCCAAATTCTTTCTCGCCTTTTGCCGGCTCGCCTACGTCCACGACCAGCTCTACTTCAACAGCCTCGATCACACTCCTTCCCGGCTCGCGCTGGCAAAGGCGGCCCTTGAGACTGCGAGACACTTGCAGCCCGATGCCGGAGAAGTTCACCTGGCGGCGGCGGCTCACTATTACTTTGGCTATCTCGATTACAATCATGCCCGCCAGGAACTGGTCGCAGCCAGAAAAAAGTTGCCTAACGATCCCTACCCGATTCTGCTTCTTGGCTACATAGACCGCCGGCAGGGACGCTGGGACGAGTCAACTCGCAAGCTCGAGCACGCGCTGGATCTCGACCCGGGCAATCTTCTGTTTCTCAAGCAGCTCGCGCTGAGTTACACAAATCTGCGCCGCTACGCCGATGTCGAAACAATACTCGATCGGGCGATTGCCCTTGCGCCCAATGATCCAAACTTCCGCATCCAGCAAGCAAGCGTGGAGTTGGATTGGCATGCCGACACCAAACCCCTCCATGCCGCGATCGACCAGATCCTGGCGCGGGATCCGGGCAAAGCTTCCGTGATCGCCGACCAGTGGATTTACCTCGCCCTGTGCGAGAAGGACATTAATGCGGCCGGTAAAGCGCTCGATGTCATGACCGAAAACGGCTGTCAGGATGGGGGTTTGCCTTACCCCCGCTCCTGGTGTGAAGGTTTGGTCGCTCGCGAAAGGAAAGACACGAGTGCCGCGCAGTCGGCTTTCAGCGAAGCCCGGTTACGCGTGGACCGCCTCGTCCAGGCGCAGCCCGACTTCGCGGCCGGCGTTTCCGTCCTGGGGATGATCGACGCCGCTCTCGGCAATAAAGAAAACGCCATCGCGGAGGGCCGCAAAGCAGTGGCGCTGCTCCCTACTAGCAAAGACGCCATCACGGGTCCGCTGCTTCTTCAGAATTTAGCTATCATTTACGCCTGGACCGGCGAAAAAGAAGCGGCTTTCGACGTATTGAAACAACTCGTTGCCATGCCGAGCTATCTTAGCTACGGACAACTAAAATTGCATCCGTATTGGGAGCCGTTGCGTGACAGCCGCGAATTCGGCGAAGTCGCTGCAGCTCTTGCTTCGAATTAAGATACTTTCTTTGGCAGGTTTGGATATGCCAACGCCCACTAATTAGTGTCCAACAGGGACAGAATCGTCTCCACCTGTTGTTCGTTTTTGAGTCCCACTTTCTGCGTGACGTGCATGTTGCAGGGATCGCTGCCGACCACTTGCGTGATTGCAGCGCGCGATACGGTTACTACACTTGGATCATCACTGCCGACATCTGTATAAGTTTTTGCAGGCCCGCCCTGCGGATCGCTTATCGAAACATTTTGCCGCCATTGAATATTCGAGGGGTCAAGAGCATTATCGAATTTTTCCATGGATTCCGGCTTTATCTTGACTCTCCTTACCTTGAAAGGGTTGGTGGGATCGCCGAAGACCAGAATGTATTTCGCTCTTAGTTCATTTTTTTCAACCAGCAAGTCCCAAACCCGCGGGACGACCACGCCGCCGGCTGCAAAGACGACAATGGCTGCAATGGCAACAACGGCAAGTGCCTTCGCGCTAACGCGAAAGCCAGCCTTCGCAGAACCTATATTTGTGTCAGGGGTATTCATAATCGCTGGTTTTGAACACCGGACGCGCAGGTGTCAAGCGACAAACACACTTTTTTCCGGTTGCTGCGGTCGGCGAGGAAGCCGCCCAAGATGGGCATTGAGATAAACGCTGGTCACGCGATCAGCCTGTTCGCTTCAGCGATCGTTTAAGGGAGCGCGAATCAGCCTGCCTCCACTTCGAGGAATGGCCGGCGACGAACTTAAAAATCACGAAGCAAAGACCGGAGGCGGCGGTGAGACCGGCGTGCATCAGCCAAAAAAGTGGTCGTGGGCATGGTCTGGTAGAAGCCGCCGACCCAGCCGACGAGGCTGTTGCCGTAGAAGAAGGCCAGGTAATAGAGGCCGATGATGGTGCCGGGGATCGCCTGGGGCGCGTATTTGGCGAGGAGAGCGAGACTGATCGGCAGCAGGTAGGGGGAGGCAATGCTGTTGACAGACGTGAAAGGAAACCGGTCGTCTACACGGCGGAGCCCAACGGCAAAAATCAAGGTGACGGTGGACGGGATCGACGCGAACGGGAAATCATGCCGTGTGGGTCAGCTCATCTTCGTCGCGTCAGATGGTGTGAATTGCCTTCTCGTTGCCGCATCGACGTGCTTTCATAGGTTTAGATGAAAAAGGCGAAAAAGAAATCGAGCGCCGAAAAGCACAGTTCCTATCAGAAACCAGCCCTGCGCAGCGAAGCGTTTGCCCGGGCGCTGAGCGACGCCAAATTGCGCCTTGCCGGTTCCGGGGGTTTGCGCTCGCTTTTTGAAAAGGCCGCGAAAGATGCTGCCTCGCTCCCCAGGGAGCGATTCAACGGGAATTGGCCGTACCTTCAGACGATGCTGCGCTTGGTGCGCGCCTACGAGCACGGCGAATACAAACAGGTTTCGAATGATGCCCTGCTCTGGATCGTAACGGCTCTCAACTATTTGGTCGATCCATTCGATTTGATTCCGGACAGCATTCCGTTTCTCGGCTTCGTCGATGACGCGATTGTGGTCGAATTTGTCGTGAATAAGACCCGGCAAACACTGGACGATTTCATGATCTGGGAAACCACCGGCGTCACTTAGACGGCATCCGCGTTCCTAGACCTAAGAGCACGACCGTGAAAAGCTACGCAGCACCCTGGCGCACATCGCTTACTGTCATGTCTTCGATCGTCACCGCAATATGTCTCGGCGTCACGGTCGCTTTCGTTTGGATTGGCCGCCCGTGGGGAGCCTCGCTTCCACTTGCCATAGTCTGCGGCAGCGCATTGTTCACCGTCAGGGGATACACCGTTACACCCGACGCCATTCTGATTCATCGCTTATTCTGGACGACTCGATTTCCGTTGGCCGGCTTGTATTCCGCAGAGGTCGAGCCGGAGGCGATGCGCGGGAGCATTCGTACATTTGGTAATGGCGGCTTGTTCTCCTTCACTGGATGGTTTTACAGCAAGGCGCTCGGTGTATATCGCGCCTTTGTGACCGACCCGCATCAGGCAGTCGTGCTGCATTTTGATCACCGCAACGTTGTTCTTTCTCCTTCGGCGCCAGAGGACTTCGCTCGCGATATTCGTAAGACCATCCATGCCGTTTGACCAATCGTCGCTGCAGCCGACGGCGATCCGGCCTTGCCGTCTATCCCGCGGCTCCCCAGCCCGCGGTATTCGCTCACGGCGGCTCATTGTGTTCTACTTGGGCACTCAATCATGGAGCTGACATCATGAAGATTGTTTCTTTTTACGAGATGGCTGCGGGCGCTTTGTCAAAAGTGACGACCCACTTTCCCGCGCATCGTGCGAGACTCGATGAGTTCCACGCTCGAGGATTACTCCTCGCGGCTGGTCCTCTTGGCAACCCGCCAGAAGGCGCCATGGCAGTGTTTACTACACGCGAGGCAGCAGAAGAATTTATTCAAGGCGATCCATTTGTAACAAACGGTCTCGTAAGCAAATGGCGTCTGGTCGAATGGAACGCGGTATTTATTTAGTTGCTATTACTTGCATGGCCGTGCCTAACGACGCCGATGGAGTGGGCCGCGAGCCGTCGTACTATCCAGTTTTACATGATTAAAACCCGAGGATCCGCCGCCACGCGCGAACCCGCTCGCGGCGGCTCATGTTGTGGCCGTTAGGTCGACGGCTGAAATGCGATGAAACGCATCTGGGCGATCATCGGCGTACGCGACGTTCCGAGCAGCTTCAAATGGTACCAGTCGCTCTTCGGTCAACCTGTGACGCCTCCCGGCCATGACTACTTTGGTCAGATTCTCGATGCGGACGGAACCGTGCTGCTCTGCCTCCATCAATGGGGCGCGCACGAGCATCCTTCCTTGATGAGTCCGGAGGAGGCGTCACCTGGCAACGGACTGCTTTTGTTCTTCCGAGTAGACGATTTCGACATGGCGCTCAAAAGGGCTCGCGCTCTCGGCGCCCGGTTTGAAGAGGGACCCCGCGTGAACCCGAACACCCAAACAAGGGAGTTCTCACTCCGAGATCCGGATGGATACTACGTCACGATCAGTGCGCTCTCTGCGCCCCAGCGAATGGCGCGCGCAGGCCAACGGCCTATCCAGCGCTTGCAGCCGACGAAGGCCGCGCGACCCAATCAGGCGAAATCACCGAAAGGACGTCCGCGTCGTAGCGGCTAAAGCGCAGATCGATACTGGCACTTTATCTCCGTAGACGAAGCCCTTGTGAGATTGTTCGCTGTTCAGCTGCCCCCGCCGGCCACTTTGTCGGCCTGGGTGGTGTCGGCTTCGAGCTTTTGCTGGCCTTCTTTGGCCGCTTGATCGAGCTGGCGGAAGACTTCCTCCTGGGCGACCGTTGGCCGACCGTAGGACAGGTCGATATCCGCAGCCAGGTAAGCGAGATGATCGCGCAGCTTGGTCTCATGGAGAAGGTCGCCTTCGCTCCCCCTCATCGCCATCTGCGCAACGCTGTCGATGTCGCGGGTGAGTGCGGCCAGGGCGCCGGCGGCCTGCGCCTCGGTCACACTGTGAGCGGTGACCGCCTTTTGCAGCTTGTCGCGCGCGGCCAGCGCCTGGTTGATCTTTTTGTCCAGCGAGTCGAGATCTGCACTAATCTTTAGGTTCAAGTCCAAGCGCGCTTCCAAATCCTGTTGTGTAGCTTGGAGCCGCGGGTCGAGAGCGACCGTCAGGCTTTGCTTTGTTTTCTGTCCGCCATAATCGAGCACTACCGAGTAAGTGCCGGGCGCAACGACCGGCCCAGCGACCGAATCCTCCAGGCCACCGGCCGCAATGGGAGTATGGTAGCCAGTGATCTCCGTGGCATGAGGGTATCGCAGATCCCATTGGAGGCGATTCATCCCCGGCTCGGCGGCGGCTAGCTTTGCTTCCTTTTCTCGAATTTGCTGGTCTGCGCTCTTCTCGCTCTGCTCCGGTTCGGCGGCAGCATTTTCCAGATGCTCGCCATATTGCGCGGCAGTGGCTTCTTCCTTCTCCTGTTTCTCCTTTGCGGTCGCAAGGTGCAGCGGGATGCTGCGAATCACTTTCCCCTGTGCATCGGCGAACTCGAGCGTAGCCGGCGTCTTGCCATCGTAGTTCTCCGGCAGGTGAAAGAAGACGGTCGCGCCGAACGGCGGATTGTAGCCAGCATCGGGCGGCCGTCTTTCATCCGGGTCGGGAAGGCCGTAGGCGTGGGTGAGCCAGGCCTGTTGCGGGGCGAAGAGGTAACTGGCGTCGGATTGGATCGCGGGATTCTTGGTTAACTGCTCGAGGAACGTGAGATTGTCGAGCACCCAGAAGGCGCGACCATGGGTGGCGGCGACCACCTGGCCCTGGCGGGTGTTGATGGCAATGTCGCGCACCTGCGCCACCGGCAGGTTCAGGGTCAAAGGCTGCCAGTGCGTTCCCGCGTCAAGGCTGAAATAGACCGTGCTGCGAGTGCCGAGGAAGAGAAGGTTAGAGTCGTTAGGGTCTTCCCGCAGGTCGAAGACGAATTCGTCCTGCGGCAGCCCGGCCGTGATCGCAGTCCAGTGTTTGCCCAAATCGGTCGTCTTAAAGATGTAGGGTCTAAAATCGTCCAGCATGTAGCGGCGGGCGGTGAGATAGGCGGCTTGTTTGTCGGTATGCGAGGGCTCGATACAACTAATCCATGACTCAGGCAGCCCGGGCGGAGTGACCTTCTGCCAATGCTTCCCGCCGTCCGTTGTGACATGAGCGAGACCGTCATCTGACCCGGCCCAGATGAGATTGGCGTCGAGAGGCGAAATCGCGAGGGCGGAGACGAGAGGAAAGATTTCCGCGCCCGACTGGTCGAGGTCGACCGGTCCACCGCTCGGCACTTGCTGGCTTTTCTGGTTGCGAGTGAGATCGGGTGAAATCTGGCTCCAGGTGGCGCCGTAGTCGTCGCTCTTGAAGATATACTGGGCGGCGGTGAAGAGCTGCTTCGGGTTTGCCGGCGAGAAGAGAATCGGATGGGTCCAACCCCACCGATACTTCAGCTCACCGGAGGATGCGCCTTCCTGATAATGCGGCCACGGACTCACGCTGCGGTATTCGTCCGTGCGTCGATCGTGCTTCACGAAGATGCTGTAGTAGCCGCTGCCATAGGTGATGTTGGGATCTCCTGGTTGGGGCACGGTATAAGTGCTTTCCCCATAGGCGACCTCATGCCAGGCGGAGAGCGGAATCACACCCCCGTTGTGCGCGCTTGGTCCTTCGAAGGATCCTTCATCCTGCTGTGCGCCGTAGATGTGATAGGGAAATTGGTCGTCAATATTAACGTGGTAGAACTGGCCGGTAGGCTGATTGTGCTCGGTACTCCAGGTCTTGCCACCATCGATCGAGACCGTCGCGCCGCCATCGTTACCCTCGAGCAGAATCTGGGTATTGTCGGGATTGATCCAGACGACGTGGTTATCGCCGTGCGGCGTTTTCAGTTTCGTGAAGGTCTTGGCGCCGTCGCGTGAAACCCAGAGCGCATCCACCTCGGGCACATAAACGGTGTTGGGATCCTTCGGGTCGGCAAAAATTGACATGTAGTAAAAGGCGCGTTGCCGCAGCTTCATTTCATCGTTGACCCGCTTCCAGGTCGCGCCAGAATCATCCGAGCGGAAGACGCCACCTTCCTTGGCCTGAACAATGGCATAGACCGTGTCCGGTTTGCTGGCGGCGATGGACAAGCCGATGCGTCCCAGAACCGTCTTCGGCAAGCCGGAACTGCGAGTGATATTGCTCCAATGCGCACCCCCGTCGGTCGTCTTGTAAATCCCGCTGCCCGGACCGCCGCTGATCAGTCCCCACGGCATGCGGGCCGCCTCCCACATCGAGGCATACATGAGGCCCGGATGATTTGGGTCCATCACCAGACAGATCGCCCCGGTCTTGTTGTCCACGAAGAGGATTTTCTGCCAGGTCTTGCCGCCATCCGTGGACTTGAAAATGCCGCGATTAGGATCGGGAGCGAAGACGTGCCCCATGGACGCGACATAGACAACGTTGGGATCCTTCGGATCAACCAGGATCGCGCTGATCGAGTGCGCATCGCGCAAACCGACGAACTGCCACGTTTTGCCGGCATCGGTGGATTTGTAAACGCCGTTGCCGGGAATCATGTTGGCGCGAATATCGGCTTCGCCAGTGCCGACGTAGAGCGTGTTGGGATCCGACGGCGCCACGGCGACTGCGCCGATGCTCGAACTCGGCCCGGGCAACTTGCCGTCAGTAATGTTTTCCCACTCGACCCCTTGGTCAGTGCTTTTCCACACGCCACCGCCGACTGTTCCGGCGTAGAAGAGATTGTTGTTTCCCGGAACGCCGGTCACGGTGACGACGCGCCCGCCGATAAACGGACCGACGCAACGCCACTTGAGTTTGCTCATGAGCGTTTGCGGAGGAAGAGGCTTTGCTCCCTGCGATCTCGCGAGCGAGGGAACCAAGGCGGCGATCGTAAAAACAAGAAGCAGCGCGGCGATATTCACGAAACCAAAGACACGTCTCATAGGAGTTGTTCCTCTGGCCGATTTCTGCGGGTGTCAACCTGCGTCTCCCGGAGCACGGCACGCCCGGTTGATCAGATTTGTTACTCCCCGCACCGCGTTCCTGCCGTTACGGGGAAAAGGCAATGCCTTCTTTCGCTATTGTGCAATTCTAAACGCTGTGGATTCGACCTTGCGTGCCCGTTTCAATGCCGATTTTTCACCAGCCGGGTACGAGGCATTTTTGAATTGTGTCCAGCACAGCGTGCGCTGGCCGGCTGATTTCCGGATTTCCGAGACGCCGGTTTTCCTGACGTCGGAGTTCACCGACGAAGTGGTCGGCGCGGCGCAGGAAATCGTGGCGCGGACTCGCACGCCGGAATTTGCCCGGCACGCCGCCAGCGCCATCCCGCCGGGACTGGAAGTGCCTGACGAATCCGCGCACCCCAATTTTTTTTGCGTGGATTTTGGGATTTGCGAGGAAGGCGGGCGCCTCACGCCGCGCCTGATCGAGCTGCAGGCGTTTCCCAGTCTCTACGGCTTTCAGTTCCTCCTCCTCGGTTGCATTCGCCGGGCTTTCCCGGCAATCCCACAAAACTGGACCTCAGCCTTCAGCGGATTGAGGGACGAGAGTTACATCGCCCTGTTGCGCGAGGTCATTGTCGGTCCCGCCAATCCGGAGAACGTGATCCTGCTCGAGATCGAGCCGGAAAAGCAAAAGACCCGGATCGATTTCGCCTGCACCGAAACGCTGCTCGGCGTGCGACCAGTCTGCCTGACGAAAGTCCGGAAGCGGGGCCGTCAGTTGTTTTACGAGCGCGACGGACGCGAAGTGCGAATCGAACGCATCTACAACCGCGTCATCTTCGACGAGTTGCTGCGCCGGCCGGATGTGACGCCGGGTTTCAACTTTCGGGACGAACTCGATGTTGTCTGGGCGGGGCACCCGAACTGGTATTTCCGGGTGAGCAAGCATTCGCTCCCCTTCCTCAAGACCGCGCACACCTCACCGGCGCATTTTGCCGACGAATTTCCGCCTGACGAATCCCTCGAAGATTATGTGCTCAAGCCGCTTTATTCCTTCGCCGGGCTTGGAGTCGACATGGAACCGACACGCGAAAAACTGGCCGCGCTCGAAGCTCCGCGCAGTTGGATCCTGCAAAAGAAGGTGCGTTACGCGGAATTCCTTCAAACCATTGATGGCCGGCGCTCGAAAGTGGAAATTCGGATGATGTTTCTCTGGCCCAATGGAGGCGAACCGATCCTGGCGAACAACCTCGTCCGGATGAGCCAGGGCAAGATGATGGGAGTCGACTTCAACAAGAACAAGACCTGGGTCGGCGCCAGCATCGCGCTGCATCCTCGCGGCTAGTTGACCGTCCAAGGTTACGCTACCTAGGACGACGCCAATTCTTCATTCGTTTCCGCGAAGGCGTTGACGGCGTGCTCGAGTTCCTGACGATTGTGCGCGGCGGAAACCTGCGTGCGCACTCGTGCGGTGCCGTGTGGCACAACAGGATAGAAAAAGCCGATCACGTAAACGCCTTTCTCCAGCATGCGCGCGGCGAACTTCTGCGAAAGCGCGGCGTCGCCCAGCATGATCGGGACGATCGGATGCGTTCCCGGTTTGATCGTCAGCCCCTTTTCTGTCAGGGCGGCGCGGAAATATTTCGTGTTCTCCTCTAACCTGTCGCGCAGCTCGGTCGAAGCGGTCAGCAGCTCGAGCGCCTTGAGCGACGCGGCGACGATGGGCGGCGCGACCGTGTTGGAGAAAAGATAGGGTCGCGAACGTTGCCGGAGGAGCGCGACGATTTCCTTGCGTCCGCTGGTGTAACCGCCGCTCGCCCCGCCAAGAGCTTTGCCCAACGTTCCCGTGATCACATCGACCCGCCCCTGCACCCCGCAATGTTCCGGCGTCCCGCGCCCGGTCTTGCCGATGAATCCGGCAGCATGCGCATCATCCACCATGACCATCGCGTCGTACTTTTCCGCCAAATCGCAGATGCCTTTGAGATTCGCGATCGTGCCGTCCATCGAGAAAACGCCATCGGTCGCGATGAGGCGGAAGCGCGCACCTTTCGCCGCCCGCAACTGCGCCTCGAGATCAGCCATGTCGCAGTTCTTGTAACGATAGCGCTGCGCTTTGCAGAGC
Organism: uncultured Verrucomicrobiae bacterium; assembly: GCA_963782205.1. Lineage (GTDB taxonomy): Bacteria > Verrucomicrobiota > Verrucomicrobiia > Chthoniobacterales > UBA10450 > Palsa-1392. The sequence continues at coordinate 104,999 of CAWAIY010000007.1, forward strand.
CGGACGCCGTCGATAATGCTGGCATGATTCAGCTCGTCGGAAATGACCGCATCCTCCGCGCCTAACAAGGTTTCGAAGAGGCCGCCGTTGGCGTCGAAGCAGGAGGGGTAAAGAATCGTGTCCTCGGTTCCGAGGAATTTCGTGAGGGCGGCCTCCAGTTCCTTGTGAATATCCTGCGTGCCGCAAATGAAGCGTACACTTGCCATCCCAAACCCGTGCGTATCGAGTGCCGCCTTCGCCGCCGCGATGAGCGCGGGGTGATCGGCCAGGCCAAGATAGTTATTCGCACAGAGGTTAATGACACGTCTCCCGTCCGAGATCGGGATCTCGGCATTCTGCGGACCGGTGATGACGCGCTCGGTTTTGAACAGGCCCTGCGCTTTGATTTCCTCGAGGGTTGTTGAGACGTGATCGGCGAATTTTGCGAGCATCGCGCAATCTTCCGCAAACCGATTCGCTTGTCATCCCGGACGGGTTCAGACCCAAAAACTCCGCTTGTCGCGCTTGTGAATAACTGTTAATAACTCCCGGAACTCGCTGGAGAAATGAGAATCCGATCTGCTCTGCTGGTGGTTGCAGCCGGATTGTCGTTAGGCGCTTGCGGCACCGGGCGACATCTTCCCGCCTACGAGCCGCCGCTGGCCCACGCAGGTTTCCAGCAAGTGCGCACTACCGCCTATACCGACAGCGAGTCGGACCACAGGCAATATGGAAATCGCACCGCGCTCGGTGGAGTTCTGCACCCTGCGCCGCCGCCGACCGTGTCGCGCGCGATTCCGGTCGCGCAGGACCGGGTTTTCCGTGGTCCGGACGCCGGGTACCGAAATATTGCTTTTGTCTCACGGTCCCAACCGTTCTTACAGGATAACTTTTCCAATCAGATCTACGGCAGCGCAGCTGCCGACTGGTCGCGCTGGCCGGCCGGAACAGTTTTTCGCGTGGTCTCGACCGGACAACTTTACCGGGTGGAGGATTACGGCTGGGCGCTGGCCGGTCGCAACACGATCGATCTCTACATGGCGACGCCGCGCGACATGAACAGTTGGGGCCTGCGCCGGGAATTGATCGAGATCGTGCAATGGGGCGATCCGCAGGAGAGTCTGCGCCGGCTCGCGCCGCACACGAAGTACCGCCACATCAAGCGCATGGTGCTCGAGTTGGAAGGCAAGCAGCGTGCCGCGGCCAAGCTGAACTAATGTGGGAGTCGCCTTTCTGCGGCGATCGTTAGGCAAATCGCCACCGTCGGGGCGCCCGTAACGCAACGCGGAGCGCGAGGCCGGGCTTTCCAAGGCCCTTCCCGCATTGCGTCACGGCGCGAACCCTCCATCTTTCACGCAGGATGGGTGGGCTGGAGATCAACTTGGTGGTACCGGATCTCTGGCAGCAGGAGGCGGTGCGCGCTCTCCAGGCCGGCAAGGATGTCGTCGTGCATGCGCCGACCGGCGCGGGGAAGACCTACATCTTTGAGCTGCATTATCAGTCGCTGAAAAGCCAGGCTGTTTTCACCGTCCCCACGCGCGCCCTGGCGAACGACAAACTCGCGGAATGGCGCACCCGCGGCTGGGACGTCGGCATCGCGACCGGTGACCTCGCACTGAACCTCGACGCGAAAGTCATCGTCGCGACGCTTGAGACACAGCGTTCGCGTTTTCTTCGGCGCGAAGGTCCGCGCCTGCTCGTGGTCGACGAATATCAGCTTATCGCCGATCCGGTGCGGGGTGTGCATTACGAACTGGCGCTCGCCCTCGCTCCGCCGAACACGCAACTGCTTCTGCTCAGCGGAAGCGTGAATAATCCGCAGGACGTCGTCGATTGGTTGCGCCGGAATAGCCGCGACGCGGTGCTGGTCAGGCACGACCAGCGGCCAGTGCCCCAGCATGAAATCGACCTGCGCAATTTGTCGGACGCCGGCTTTGCACGGACGCGGGAATTTTGGCCGCGCATGATCGCGCGCGCCCTCCATGGCGGGCTGGCACCGATCTTGGTCTTCGCTCCGCGGCGCAACGCGACCGAAGAAATGGCGCTTGCGATCGCGAGCGCAGTGCCGGTACGCGATCCATTCCAACTCTCGCCCCAACAGGAAGCGCTGGCGGGCAAACGCCTGACAAAATTGCTCCGCAATCGCGTCGCTTATCATCATAGCGGACTTAGCTACGCGGTGCGGGCCGGTTTGATTGAGCCGCTCGCCAAAGCCGGTCAACTCAACGTCGTGGTTGCGACGATGGGGCTCGCCGCCGGGATCAATTTTTCCATGCGCTCGGTCCTCGTCACCGATACGCGCTATCTGGCGGGAAATTTCGAACGCCAGGTGCAACCGGATGAATTGCTGCAGATGTTCGGGCGCGCCGGGCGGCGTGGACTGGACGATACCGGCTTCATCCTTTTCACGCCTGATCAGCCGCGCCTCAGCTATGCGCGGCCGCGGCAATTGAAGCGTGCCACGCAGGTGGATTGGCCAAGCCTGATCAGCGTGATGCAGGGCGCGGCGGAGCGCGGCGAACAACCGTTCGCGGCCGCGGTCGAGTTGAGCCGTTCGCTCTTTAGCGCGCAACAGGTGCCGCTTGGAGTTGAGCACTCGCTCAGCACCGGGCCGAAACCGTGTGGTTTGTGGGTCGACGCAGAACGCGGCCGGTTCGTCAGGCGACCGATTGTCGAAATTCTCAACAGCCGCGAGGAATGGGAGCCGGGCGGTGAGATGGCGGAAGCTTCGTTAGGGGAGGTGCTCCTCCGCGAAGGCGAACGCTGGCTGCCGGCTCTCCGCCGGCCGAAGACGCTCGATCGTTTCCCGATCGGTAACCTCTGCCGATTGCGCGAGAAGAAGATTTACGGTCGCGAAGTGCCGCTCGCGACGCTCGCCCTTGGAAAAGCGGAAATGCAGCTGGTCAAACCGTTGCGGAAGATGCTCGGCGCAAAACATATCTCCGAAACGGAGCTGCTCTCCAAGGCAAAAGAGTTGATGCCGCGATGGAGCGGCGGCGGAGTGATGGACGAAATCGTCCGGCGCGGCAATCTCGTCTCGGCCCGGATCGATTTTTCTCCGGTGGAAATTCAAGCCCGGCGCGATTCGTTAGGCCGGGCTCTCCTTGATCCGCCAGAGCGCGCGGCGCTGCCGCTCGTCTGCCGTGGTTGTTCGGAGCTGGAGCATGATCAAACCGTCGAGATTATCGCCTCGCCGGCTTTCGCCTGGCGGCGGCTCGGGTTGGTCGAGCCGGATGGCGACACCCACTCGGCGCGGAATTCTCTTCGGCTTTTTCCAGGCCGGCGAAGGGCTCGCTCTCGCAGCGGCTCTCGAGGACGAAACCTATCCAATCGACGATCTGGTTTTTGATCTGGCTAACATCCGTGCCGGTCCGCGTTTTGCGGGCGAGGATTCTCGCCTGGCGGGGCGACTCGGCGCCCTTTGCCAGACGATCTACGAACGCGCGGATCATCCGGGTTACTTGGAGATGGGCGTGCCGGTGCATTACGGCGCGGGCGCCGCGGAAGTGATCCGCGAACTGGTCGAGAATCCGGGCGGACGTTACCGAATCACCTCGGATTTGCTGCGTCATGGCGATGTTGAGCGCGCGCTCATGGAATGGCGCAGTCTCCTGCGCCACGTCGCGTCAGCGCCCGACCTGGAGTGGGATCGCTGGCGTGAGCTGAAGGTGAGAGCCGAAGAACACCTCGAGCGGACATCCTCGCCGGCGTTGCTGGAATTTCCGCCGCTCCTCGCCGCACAACAGCGGCGTG
>CAWAIY010000008.1:0-22005 GCA_963782205.1 uncultured Verrucomicrobiae bacterium
ATCGCCATTGCTCCCGGCAATTTCATCGTGATTCTCGTAGGCTCCGTTTCTCGCGACGTGTCGGAAGGCGTTTTTACTACCGGGCGGGCGGCCCCGGCCGCGTCGGACCGGAGGCGGAGTATCGGGAGCAACTTTGCGCGGCCGCCCACGTGGTCGTTTCACCTCGCTCGCGGCTTTTGCCAAGGCGGGCGTTTTTGCCTTGCCGGCTTTTTTCGCTTTGATTTTCGTCGGTCGCCCCCTCCGGCGAGGCTTGTGTGTGGCGGTCTTACGGAGATTTTTCTGGCGGCTGGAAGATTTCGATTTCTTTGTCAAAACGATGCGCGATTAATCGACGACGAAATAGCAGGATTTGCGCTAGCCGCCCGGCACCATCCATTATGGCTCCAGCGTGCGAGACGGCGAAAACCGTGAAAAGTCGTCGAGCTGTTCTCGCAGGTCAACCACTTGTTTCTGGAGCGCAACCACTTCGCCCGCGCTCAGTCCGGGGAGCTTCATCCGGCTCTGCGCGGTTTGCAGCCGCCGGCGCAAGGCCGGCTGGCGCAGGCCCAGCCACCAATCGCGCGCAACTGCTTCCGCGTTAGGCGGAATTTTTTGCAGGAGCCAGCCCGAGACTAACGACTCCTCTTCGGCCGACAGGGTTGACATGAAAAGATTAAGCGAGGCCGGATCATCAGGGCGCAGATTGCTCGCGAGGATCCGTTCCAGCATCTCGCTGCCCGGAGTCTCCTTCATCACCTCGGGCCAGTCCTGTGCCTGCAAGTAGGCACGAGCACCCGCATCGCGCAGCGCGAGGAGGCAAAGCATGGCGATCTCGTGACGAGGTGCGGGCGCAACCGTTCGCGGCGCCGCCTCCGGGATTCGGGTCCGCGGCGCTTTCGGCAGAAGAGCAGTGAAATCGTTCGCGCTCACGCCGAGGCGCGCGGCAACTTTGCTGATCACTTCGTTGCGCATGAGCGAGTCGTGCACGCGCGCAACGGTTTCGGCCAACTGTCGGGCGATCTGCATTTTGGCGTTTAGGTTTGTCAGGTCGGTCGTGGCGACCTGGCGCTCGATCCAGAAATCAAAAAAATCACGCGCGGCAGCGACGCGGGCACTGAATTTCTCCGCGCCCTCCTTCCGGATTAACGAATCGGGATCTTCGCCCGGCGGCATCTCGGCCACGCGGACGACGAGGTTGTTTTCCAATAGCGGCTCGAGTGACCGCTCGGAAGCTTTTTGCCCGGCCGCGTCGGCATCGAAGCAGAGCACGACCTCGCTGACATAACGTTTCAAAATGCGCGCCTGACCTTCGGTAAAAGCCGTGCCCTGCGGTGCCACGACGTTCGTCAGGCCAGCTTCGAAGAGTGTGATCAAATCGAGCTGTCCTTCACAGACGATGGCGCAATCAGCCTCGATCAACCCGCGCTTCGTCTTGTGCAGCCCGAAGAGAATGCTGCCTTTGCGAAAAAGCGGCGTCTCCGGCGAGTTAAGATACTTCGCGCTCTCCGCCTCGCTTGTCAGGATGCGCCCGCTAAAGGCGATCACTTCGCCGACATCATTGCAGATCGGAAACATGAGCCGGCCGCGAAAACGATCGTAAACGTCGCTTTCCGGCCGTTCCTCGTCGCGCAATTTGACGAGGCCGCTTTGCAGAATCGTGCCGCGCTTGTAGCCCCGGTCGAGCGCCCATTTCAGGCAGGCGTCCCAACTGTCGGGCGCGAAACCGAGTTGCCACGATTTCGCCACCTCGATCGTTAGACTGCGCTTCTTCAGGTATTCGCGTGCCGGTTTGGCGACCTCGCGCTTGAGCAAATTTTCCTGAAACCATTCCGCCGCCTCGGCGTGCAACTTCAAGAGAGTGCGCCGCGCTTCGCGCTGGCGGTCGTCTTCCGAGCTTGTCCCGCGCTCCTCGATGACCGGAATCCCGACCCGGGCCGCGAGCCGGCGCACAGAGGTGGGGAAATCGACGTGTTCGTAATCCATCACGAACCGGAAAACGCTCCCGCCGACTCCGCAGCCGAAGCAATGGAACGATTGTCGCGCCGGATTGACGTGAAACGATGGCGTCTTCTCCTGATGAAACGGACAGAGCGCGCGGAAATTGGCCCCGGCCCGCTTGAGCGGGAAGTAGGAGCCGATCACTTCCACGATGTCATTCGCAGCAGCGACTTGTTCGATGACGTGGTTCGGGATGGTCCCCATGTTTTTGCTCGTGACGAATGCGGAACGCTGCCAGATTAACGCAGCGCCCCCGGGGCTCCAAATGAAGTTGTCATGTTGCGCCACACGTCTCGCATTCTGATCTGTCTCCTGACCGGCTGGCTGTCGTTAGGCACGGCGGCCGCGGCGGGCGACGAGATCCGCCGGGGTGACGTCGTGGTCATCCCGTTACAGGGAGAGGTCTCGCCTCCGCTCGCCCTCTTTATCCGGCGGGCGGAAAAAACCGCCGAGAGCGGCGGCGCCTCCGCGATTATCCTGGACATGAATACCTACGGCGGCCAGCTCGATGCGGCGGAAGAAATCACCAGCATTTTGAATCACGCCACAATCCCGACTTATACTTACGTCGACTCCAACGCCGGGTCGGCGGGTTCGCTCATCGCCCTTTCCACCAAGCACATCTACATGGCGCCGGTGAGCGCGATCGGAGCCGCCGCGCCCATCCTCTCGACCGGCCAGGATCTTCCGCCGACTGAAAAGGAGAAAACGATCTCTTACTGGTCCGCGCTGGTCCGCAGCACCGCCTTGCGCAACGGGCATGACCCCGACATCGGCGAGGCTTTCATGGACAAGGACAAGGAAGTGAAAATCGGCAATCGAGTAATTCATCCGAAAGGCTCTCTTCTCACCCTCAGCGCGCAGGAGGCGACGGAAAAGATCAACGGAAAGCCGGTCCTGGCCGACGGTATCGCCGAGTCGATTACGGATTTGACGCGCAAGGCAGGCTTGAAAGGCGAGGTCGTGCGATTTGAGCCGAGCGGTTTCGAGCAATTTGCCTTTTGGCTGACGCAGCTTTCGCCGCTTTTATTGTTAGGCGGAATTCTCGGTGCGTATCTCGAGTTCAAGATTCCTGGGTTCGGCATTGCCGGAATCACCTCGATCATTTGTTTTGCTCTCTTTTTCTTCGGGCATTACTTCGCCGGGCTCGCTGGCTGGGAAACCGTCGCGCTCTTCGTGCTCGGGGTCATGTTCGTCCTGGTCGAGGTTTTGTTTTTTGGACATTCGACGATTGTCTTCGGGGTCGTGGGTGTGCTGCTGATGTTTGCTTCGCTCCTCTGGGCGATGATCGATCGGTATCCCGGCCAGAAATTTTTGCCTACCGGACAAATGCTGAAAATTCCCTTGCTCAATCTCGTGCTGACCTTTCTCGGGGCGGCTATCCTGATCACGATCCTTGCCCGCTATCTGCCGCAGACGAGCATCTATCGCCGCTTCATTCTCTCCACGACCAATCCGCCCGGCCCGTCGCTCGCCGGCGCGCCGCGTTCCTTTGCTCGTGAACTTCCTCTCGCGCCCGGGATGCGCGGACGCTCCCTGACGATCCTGCGTCCGAGCGGGAAGGCGGAGTTTGAGAGCCATGTGGTGGATGTGGTGACCGAGGGTGAATTCATCGCGCCGGAAACCCCGATCGCCGTGGTCGCGACCGATGGGATGCGCGTCGTGGTCAAGGAAATCTCCGCGTGATTCGCTCGTCGGCTTCGCAGCTCACGCGGACGGTATTCACCTACCTTACGCTCTTGCTCATCACTCTCTGCGCGATCTGTTTCCTCGGCGATCTCGAGGCGCCGATGCACTCGGCGACCGCGCGGTTCGACACTTCCTGCCTGCGCTGGCTGGGAGAATCGAGCCTTGTTGCGCTGACTGTTGCGATCGCCGGCCTTGCGATTGCCTCCGCTGCCGGCTACACCTTTTCGCGTGTCAGGTTTCTCCGGCGTAGTTCCACGTTGGGCGGGGCTTTGCTCGCACAGCTCTTGCCCGCTGTGATCCTGCTCGCGGTGCTTTGTCTCGGCTTGGTCCGGCTCGGCCTTATCGGTTCCTATTTCGCACTCTTTCTCATCTATCTCGTGACGGCCCTTCCCTTCTGCATCTGGGAGATGAAGCGCAACTACGACACCATTGCTCTCTCGTTTGAGGAAGCGGCGGAAATTGATGGCGCCTCAGCCTGGCAATCTTTTTTGCGCATCGTGTTCCCGCTCGGCCTCCCTGGGCTGGCAGCGACCGGCCTCTTCTCGGTTTTCGCCGCTTGGAATGAGTATGTCATCGGCGCGATTCTTCTGCGGAATCCCGCGATTTCCGGTCTCCCGCTGGCGGCGAATGGATTTCAACTGCCGCCGGCGCTGTCTTCCGGCGCCTTGCTCGTGTCCATCCCGGCGCTCCTGATCTTTCTCCTGCTCAGCCGGTTTCTCATTGCCAGGTCGCATTCCGGGCAGTGGACAACTGAGGCGGCGCCCGCTCCGACTTCCGATTTCTGACTGCGGTCCCGCTGAACCATGCGCCCGGCGCGGCTCGAACGCGCAACCTACGGCTTCGGAGGCCGTCACTCTATCCAGTTGAGCTACGGGCGCAGCGAGCGTGATTATAGCGGCCGCATCCAAAAGCACAACCGAAGGCGACGAAGGGAGAGGGCGCGCTGACGAGGAGAAGTAGCACAGGTGCGCCCCTTTACATTTCTCCGTAGTCGCGCTAGGTATTCGACCCCATTTCCGGAGCAGAAAGCGACTTTATGAACATCATCGATACCATCGCCAAAGAGCAGCAGAAAACCGACGTGACGAAATTCAAAGTGGGCGATGGGGTGCGTGTGCATACCCGAGTGCGCGAAGGGGACAAGGAACGGATCCAGATCTTCTCCGGGATTGTGATCGGCCGAAAAGGCACGGGGATTAACCAGACGTTTACCGTCCGCCGCATCTCCTATGGCGAAGGCGTCGAGCGCGTTTTCCCGGTTCATTCTCCGCGCATCGCGAAGGTGGAAGTGGAAAAACAGGGTAAGGCGCGCCGGGCCAAACTGAATTACCTGCGCGATCGCAAGGGCAAGGAAGCGACCGCGGTGCGGGAGTAGTTTTCGTCCACAGATTTCGCAGATTGACGCAGATTTTTCGAACGGCACTGTCGCGTCTCGCCTTCTAAAGTCCGAGAAATAATCTGTGAAACTCGGTGAAATCTGTGGATAAATCTTCCGCAGGATGCGCTGCGGATTCCGGCACGAGAAAAAACTTCGAGCCTCGTTAGGCGTGGCGCGCATCGCCGGGATCGATGAAGCCGGTCGCGGCGCCCTCGCCGGCCCGGTGGTGGCGGCAGCAGCGATTTTGCCAGAGCGTTTTCGACACCGGAAGCTGAACGATTCCAAGCAACTTTCGCCGGAGCTGCGGGAAGAGATCTACCAATACCTGACGAATCACTCCGAGATCGTTTGGGCGGTTGGCATTGTCGATTCGGTCGAGATAGACCGGATCAACATCCTGCGCGCCTCGCATCAGGCGATGCGAATCGCGGTCGATGGCCTGGCCATTTCGCCCGATCATGTCTTGATCGATGGGCTGCCGGTTTTCCCGTTTCCTCTCCCGCAGACGGCGATCATCGACGGCGATTGTCTGAGCCTGAGCATCGCGGCGGCGAGCGTGATCGCGAAGGTAACGCGCGATACCTTGATGCGGGAATTTTGCGCCCAGTTCCCGCAGTATTGTTTCAGCCAGCACAAAGGTTACGGCACTGAACTGCACCTCCAGAAACTCCATGAACATGGCCCCTGCCCCATCCATCGCCGGTCGTTTGAACCGGTGGCGCAGCCGGTTTTCGCTTTCTAGGCCGGCCCATCTGCGCCTCGGCGCTCGGGGCGAGAAACTGGCCGCGCGCTATTTGCGCCGCCACGGTTTCAAGATTCTCTACCGCAACTTTCGTGGACGCCACGGCGGCGAAATCGATCTTGTCTGTCGCGAGCGCGACACGCTCGTTTTCGTGGAGGTGAAAACGCGGACGCGGAAGGATTTTGGCCGGCCGCTCGAAGCGGTTGGGCGCAAGCAGCAGCGGCGCATTTCGCAGGGCGGCCTGGCCTGGCTGCGTTTGTTAGGCAATCCGGATGTGCTCTTTCGATTCGACGTGGTCGAGGTGATGATGCCAGAGGAAGCCGAGCCTCGGATCGAACTGGTCCGGAACGCCTTTCAGTTGTCAGAGCCATATCTGTATTGAAATGGAGGGAGTGCCTTGCTCCTCTCCAACGAGTCGCAGCGGCGAGTCCTTTCAGAGTTTGGGCGAAGTTGCTTGAGCCCGGGCGGCGACCACGCTCCTATGAGGCGTGAGACAGGCGAAACAAAACGGATGGTCGTTCACGCCGCTGGATTTTCTTCTGCTCGCGGTGCCGTTCGCGATTGCATTGCGCTACATCCCGGCGTGGCGGAACGACACGATGCTCTTCGTCATCGCGGCGATTGCCATCGTGCCGTTGGCCGGTTGGATGGGACGCGCGACCGAACAGTTGGCGGTACGCTCGGGCGCAGGCGTCGGCGGATTTCTGAATGCGACCTTTGGCAATGCGGCGGAGCTGATCATCGCATTGGTGGCACTGAGCAAGGGTCTGACCGGCGTGGTCAAGGCCTCGATCACCGGATCCATTATCGGCAACCTTCTCCTCGTGCTCGGCGCGTCGATTCTCGTCGGCGGCGTTCGCTATCAGAAGCAGACTTTCAATCAGACGGCAGCGCGGATTTCGGCGACTTCGTTAGGCTTGGGCGCCATCGCGCTGATTACCCCGACCATTTTTCATCGCGCCGCTGCCTCGCGCCCGGGCGGATGGTCGTTGGAGGCCGAACAGCGACTTTCGATCGCGATCGTAATCGTCCTTTTCCTTACCTACTTTCTGTCGCTCTTTTTTCATCTTTTTACCCATCGCGAACTTTTCGCCGGTCCCTCCCAGGAGCAGGCAGGTGATGAGCGCTGGCCGCTTTGGCAATCCATTACCGCGCTGACCCTCGCGACGTGCTTGATCGCGTGGCTTAGTGAATTTCTCGTCGGCTCGATTGAACCGGCGCGTCATTCGCTCGGCTTGACCGAGACGTTTGTCGGCGTGGTGGTGGTCGCGTTGATCGGCAACGCAGCCGAGCACTCCACTGCGGTGCTCATGGCGTGGAAAAACAAGATGGATTTGAGCTTGAGCATCGCCACCGGTTCCAGCTTGCAGATGGCGCTCTTCGTTACCCCGGTCCTGGTCTTCGCCTCCTACGGCTTGGGCGATCCGATGACGCTGGAGTTCTCAGTTCCCCAGATCGCCGCGATCGTGCTCTCGATCTGGATCGTTGGTCAGATTAGCGGCGACGGCGAAAGCAACTGGCTCGAGGGCGTACAGTTGATCTCGGTCTACGTCATCATCGCCGTGCTCTTTTACTTTCTGCCGGTACTCCCCACGCAGTGACTACCGTCAGCACACCCTGGGGCAGGCGAACGAAGAGCAACGTTCCGGCCCTGCCGCTCTAATAGCGGTAGTGTTCGGACTTGTAGGGACCTTCCACCGGCACACCGAGATACTCGGCCTGCTTCGCGGTCAGCTGGGTTAGCTTCACGCCGATCTTCTGCAAATGCAGACGTGCCACTTCTTCGTCGAGCTGTTTGCTGAGGACGTAGACGCCAGCCTTGTAGGTGTCTTTGTTCCGCCAGAGATCGAGTTGGGCAAGCACTTGGTTGGAGAACGAGTTCGACATCACGAAGCTCGGGTGTCCAGTGGCACAGCCCAGATTCACGAGCCGGCCTTCGGCCAGCATGAAAATCTCGTGGCCATCCGGGAAGGTATATTTGTCGACCTGCGGCTTGATGTTGGTGCGCTTGATGTCGGCGCGCGCGTTGAGCGGGTCGACCTGAATCTCGTTGTCGAAATGGCCGATGTTTGCGACGACTGCCTGGTCTTTCATTCGCTCCATGTGAGCGAGGGTGATGACGTCGACGTTGCCGGTCGTGGTGACATAGATGTCGCCCCGGCCCAACGTGTCTTCGATCGTCGTGACTTCATAGCCTTCCATCGCGGCCTGGAGCGCGTTGATCGGGTCGATCTCGGTGATCACGACGCGCGCACCCTGGCCACGGAGCGATTGCGCGCAGCCTTTGCCGACGTCGCCGTAACCGCAAATGACGGCGACCTTGCCCGCGATCATGACGTCGAGCGCACGGTTCAAGCCGTCGACCAGCGAATGGCGGCAGCCATAGAGATTGTCGAACTTCGATTTTGTGACCGAATCGTTGACGTTAATCGCAGGCACGAGCAGTTGGTGTTGCTGCTGCATTTTGTAAAGGCGATGCACGCCGGTTGTCGTCTCTTCCGAGACGCCGCGCCATTCCTTGACCATCTCGTGCCAACGGAAAGGATTCTCGCGCTGCACCTCGAGGAGCAGGTCCTTGATCACCTGTTCTTCCTTGTTGTGCGAAGGCGACTTCGCCCAATCGCCGCCTTCCTCGAGTTGATAGCCTTTGTGAATCAGGAGCGTGACATCCCCCCCATCATCGACCACGAGCTGCGGACCTTTGCCCTCAGGAAACGAGAGCGCCTGGTTCGTGCACCACCAGTATTCCTCGAGGCTTTCCCCTTTCCAGGCGAAGACCGGCACGCCGGCTTTCGCGATCGCGCCCGCGGCGTGATCCTGGGTCGAGAAAATATTGCAGCTCGCCCAGCGGACGCTCGCGCCGAGATCGACCAGCGTCTCGATCAGCACCGCGGTCTGGATCGTCATGTGGAGCGAGCCGGTTACGCGCACGCCCTGGAGCGGTTTGCCCGGCGCGTACTTCTCGCGGATCGCCATCAGGCCTGGCATCTCCTTCTCGGCGATCGAGATTTCCCTGCGGCCCCAATCGGCCAGGCTGATGTCGGCGACTTTGTAGTCGTTAGTCTGAGTCTTAGTAACGGTTTTCGTGTTCATAGATTTTTTACAGATAGATTTCGTCCACAGATTTCGCAGACTGACACAGATTCTCGGAGGAGCCGAAGACGAGGCGTTTCTGTTCCAGGCTCGCTGCTCCGAAGTTGAGCAGAAGACCGCGGTGGAGACCGGTCGCTTTCAGCTCGTTAAGCAGTTGCGCATCGTCCGCGCTCGTTAGCTTCGAAATCGCTTTTGTCTCAACGATAATGTTCTCAAAGCAGACGAAGTCGGCGCGGTAGGCGCAGGTCAGCAGCTTTCCCTTGTATCGGATCGGAAGCGAGACCTCGGCTTTGAACGGAATGCCGCGTTCTTGAAACTCTAAGGCGAGAGCCGTCTGGTAAACGAGTTCAAGAAAGCCGCGCCCCAACTCCCGATGCACGTCCATGGCCGCGCCGATGATCGCGAAAGTCTCCGGGTCCTTCTCCATGTCGAAAAATCTGTGTAAATCTGCGAAATCTGTGGACAACTACTTCGCTGCCTTTCTTAATTCGGCGGCCTTATCAGTTTTTTCCCAGGTAATCTCCGGATCATCTTTCCCGAAGTGTCCGTAATTGGTGGTCTTCGAATAAATCGGGCGAAGGAGATCGAGTTGCTGAATGATGTCGGCCGGTTTGAAGGAGAAGAGGCGATTAACCGCCCGCTCGATCGCTTCTTCGGGAACGGCATTGGTGTCGAAAGTGTTGATGTTCATACTGACCGGATTCGGATAACCGATGGCGTAGGCGAACTGAATTTCGCACCGCTTCGCCAGGCCGGAGGCAACCACGTTCTTCGCCACCCAGCGCGCCATGTAGGCCGCGCTTCGGTCGACCTTGCTCGGGTCCTTGCCAGAAAATGCCCCACCGCCATGCCGGCCCCAGCCGCCGTAGCTGTCGACGATGATCTTGCGTCCGGTCAGACCAGTGTCGCCTTCCGGACCGCCGATGACAAAGCTGCCCGTCGGGTTGATCAGATATTCCGTCGCGTCGGTCAGCATCTCGTTAGGCAAAACCTTCCGGATTACTTCTTCGATGATGAAGCTGCGAATCTCGGAGTGCTTGACATCTTTCGAGTGCTGGGTCGAGACGACCACATTGGAAATGCCGACCGGCTTGCCGCCCTCGTAAATCACCGAGACTTGTGATTTCGCGTCGGGTCGGAGCCAGCGCGCCTTGCCGGCCTTGCGAATGCGGGTCAATTCCCGGCCAAGCCGATGGGCAAACATGATCGGCGCCGGCATCAGTTCTGGCGTTTCGTCGCAGGCGAAGCCAAACATCAAACCCTGATCACCCGCGCCCTGCTCGGCGTGGCCTTTGCCCTCGGCTTCGCTCGCGTTCACGCCCTGGGCAATGTCCGGACTCTGCCGGGTGATAATGTTTTGAATGTCGATCTTGTCGGCGTGAAAAACGTCGTCGTCGTTCACGTAACCGATCTCACGCACGGCGTTGCGCACGATCTCGTCGATCGGCACGACCGACTCGAGCGGTTTTCCCGCGGCCAGGTTGGGAATCGTGATCTCGCCGCCCACGATAACGGTGTGACTCTTGGCGAAGGTCTCGCAGGCGACGCGGCTGTTGGGATCCTGCCGCAGGCAGGCGTCGAGAACGGCATCGGAAATGGTATCGCAGACTTTGTCCGGATGACCTTCCCCGACGGATTCGGAAGCAAAAATGAAACGACGAAGCATGGTGTGTTGAAGCGTTAAGAGGTTGAAGGATTGCAGCGATTTGGTGGTCTGTCCGGTTCAACGCTTCATCGCCTTAACGCTTCAACGTCTAAACCAACATATTGACCGATCATGATACGTCGATATATCGTTTTTGGATTCCATGGCGTCAACCATTAATTTCCTCCGCCTGCTGGCCGATCCGACCCGGTTGCGCCTCCTTCTGCTGCTCGAACAGGAAGAGCTTTCCGTCGCCGAGCTGCAGGACATTCTCGGGATGGGCCAATCGCGTATCTCGAGCCACCTCGCACAGTTGAAGCGAGCCGGAGCAGTGGAGGATCGTCGCGCGGGCAAGAATGTTTACTACGGACTGACGAACGGCGGAAAGCTGGACCCGCAACGCGCCAAAGTGGGCGAATTGACTCGCGCTCTCGCGCGCGAGATGCCGGAGACGCAACGCGACCGGACTGCGCTCAAGGTTGTCCTGCGCAAGCGCCAGGACAAGGCGCGCGAGTATTTTGATCAGCTCGCTGGTCGCTTCGGGCGCAGCCACTGCCCGGGGCGCTCATGGCAGGCGCTGGCCCACACCATGATTTCGCTCCTCCCGCCGCTCACCGTCGCCGACCTCGGTGCGGGCGAGGGGACGCTCTCGCAGTTGCTCGCGAAGAAAGCGCGCAAAGTGATTGCAATCGATAACGCCCCGAAGATGGTGGAATTCGGATCGCAACTGGCGAAGAAACACGGATTCAAGAATCTGGAATACCGGCTTGGCGACATCGAGGATCCCCCGATCGAGAAGAACTCGATTGATCTCGCGATCTTCAGCCAGGCCCTGCATCACGCGATCCATCCCGAGCGTGCGATCGGGGCGGCGCACCGCATTCTAAAAGAAGGCGGCCGCGTCGTGGTGCTCGATTTGCTCAGCCACCGCTTCGAAAAGGCGCGCGAACTTTACGCGGACCACTGGCTCGGTTTCAGCGAAGTGCAATTGCACCAGTGGCTCGAAAACGCAGGCTTTAGCGGGATCGAAGTCACAGTGGTTTCGCGTGAGAAAGAAAAGCCACATTTCCAGACAGTCTTCGCGACCGGCCTAAAAATCGCGGAATCTGGCAACGAACCGCCGGGTCGCGCTGTCTAAATCTAGAGGTCGCAAGCTTGCCTTTAACCGATGTCGACCAAAGCTATTTCTGTGACGGGATTCTTCGACGAGTTGAAGCGTCGGAAGGTCTACCGCGTGGCGGTGGGTTATGTCATCGCGGCCGGCGGTGTGATTCAATTGGCGTCGGCGGTGTTTCCGGCCTGGGATTTGCCGAACTGGACGCTGCGCCTCACGGTGCTGCTCTTGTTGGTCGGATTCCCGATCGCGCTCATTCTCGCCTGGGCTTACGAGGTGACGCCGAGCGGCATTCGGATGACGCCGCGACTTCCTTTCGCTGAAGGGCACGCCCATCGCCGACGAAATATTTTTTTGCTCGGCCTTTCTGGTCTGACCCTGGCTACGGTCGCTGGATTTTTTCTCCTCCCGCACCTCGCCGCCATCCATGTCGAGAAATCCATCGCGGTTCTCCCCTTTGAAAATCTGAGCTCCGATAAAGAGAACGCCTATTTCGCGGACGGCATCCAGGACGACATCCTGACGAACTTGGCAAAGATTCGCGACCTGAAAGTGATCTCGCGCACTTCGGTGATGGGATATCGCGGCAATCCGCCTAACGCGCGGGAGATCGGAAAGGCGCTGGGGGTGGGCGCGGTCCTGGAAGGGAGTGTGCGGCGGGAAGGCAATCGAGTTCGCCTGAACGTGCAGTTGATCGATACCGAGACGGATCAACATCTGTGGGCGGAAGATTATGACCGGGATCTGACCGACGTATTCGCGATTCAAACCGACCTTGCGCAGAAGATCGCGCGGGAACTCCAGGCACAACTTTCCCCGAGTGAACGAGAACAGATCTTGCGCCGGCCGACCGAAAACGGCGAAGCGTATCTCGCCTTTGTGCAGGCGAATTCCTGGCACTCCTCCCTCGAGGAAGTGAACAAATTGAAAGAGGCCGAACTGCTCTACCAGCGCGCCATCCAGCTTGATCCGAAGTTTTCGCTGGCGCTGGCTAATCTCTCCATTCTGGAAAGCTGGATTTACCACACCTTTGAACCCACTGGCGTGCGGCGTGAGCTGGCCCGGAGCTACGCGCAACGCGCTCTCGATTTGCAACCAGATTCGCCCGAAGCGCATCTCGCCCTTGGCTTCTCTCTCTATTACGGAGATCGCGATTACAACGCGGCGCTCAACGAGCTTGCCATCGCCGAGCGCGCGATGCCGAACGAGTCGCAGATCAGCCTGGTGATTGGCGCGATTCAACGCCGGCAGGGACGTTGGGCGGAATCGACCGCCAACCTGGAAAAAGCCGCCAGTCTCAGTCCCAACGATACGTGGGTGCTGCTGAATCTGGCCTACAACTATTGGATGGTGCGCGACTACGAGGCGGCGAATCGGGTGATCGATAGCGGGTTGGCGATCGAGCCGAGGTCGATCAGCCTATGGGAATTGAAGTCGGGGATCGCTATCGATGAAAAGGGAGATTTCAGTGTTGCCGAAAAATCATTCGATGTGCTCGCTAAACCCCCAGGGAAATCTAGCGGGAAAAGTTCGCAGGAATTGAGCGTGGAGAAAAGGGCGGATCTCGCGCTTTCACGCGCGAATACCGCTCTGATGGAGGGACATTACGACAAAGCTCTGGCGGCGCTGGGCGACGCCAAGGATGAGGCGCTCTCGGGCCGTCCGGGTAGCCTTTTTGAAAAGCGATTGCTGACCGGCGTGGTTCAGCAAAAGCTTGGTCACGCTGTCGAAGCGCAGGCTGCCTTCTCGGCGGCGAAGGAACTTGCCAGCGCTGATGTCCACGCCGCGCCCAATGACGCTTCGCGGCACGCGAAGCTCGCGCGCGCTCTGGCGCACCTCGGAGAAAAGGAGGCCGCCATTGCCGAGGCAATGCGCGCCACCGAGCTGCTCCCGGAATCAGCGGACGCTTTCGAGGGACCGAGGATGACGTCGGCGCTGGCCGAAGTTTATGCCCTCACCGGCGAAAACGCGAAAGCGATTGAGTTGCTCGATGGCCTGCTCAGCCGGCCGAGCGGTGTGACCGTGGCCTCGCTGCGGGTCGACCCCGCGATGGATCGCTTGCGCGACGATCCCCAATTCCAGGAGCTGCTTCAGAAATACGACGGCGGGACCTAGGACGCGCGGCCGTAACGGATGCAAAGCAACGGCCGGGCTTTCCAGTACGTCCCTCTGCTCGTCTGCGCTTGAATTCCTCCGGTAGAGACCGGATTGATCAGGCGTGACCTTTTTTGAGGAGTTGAAGCGGCGCAAGGTGTATCGCGTCGCAGTGGCCTACGTGATCGCGGCCGGCGGGATCATCCAGCTCGCGTCGGCGGTTTTTCCGGCGTGGGAATTGCCCGACTGGTCGCTTCGCTTGGTTATTGTCCTGTTATTGGTCGGCTTTCCCATCGCCCTCATCCTCGCCTGGGCTTTCGACGTTACCCCGACTGGCATCCAGGCGACGCCCGCGCTCCCGATCACCGGCGGGGCGACCAGCCCCCATCGCAGGCGGAACGTCCTTCTGCTGGGTGCGCTCGGCTTAAGCGTGGCGATTGTGGCCGGGTTCTTCCTCCTGCCGCACGTGGCTGCAAAGAAGGTGGACAAATCGATCGCGGTCTTGCCGTTCGAAAATTTCAGCCAGGATAAGGACAACACCTTTTTCGCGGATGGCATCCAGGACGACATCCTCACCAACCTGTCGAAGATCGGCGACTTAAAGGTGATCTCGCGGACCTCGGTGATGGGATATCGCGGGAAGGAGAAGAACGTGCGCAAGATCGGGAAAGAACTGGGTGTCTCGGCCATCCTCGAAGGGAGCGTGCGACGCGAGGGCAACCGGGTGCGGGTGAATGTGCAGCTAATCAATGCCGAGAACGATCAACACATTTGGGCCGAGGACTACGACCGCGACCTGACCGATGTCTTTGCCATTCAGACGGACCTGGCGCAGAAGATTGCACACGAGTTGCAGGCTCAGCTTTCCCCGAGCGAACAGGAGGAGATGACGCGCAAGCCGACAGAGAACGGGGAGGCTTATCTCGCTTTCGTCGAAGCCCACAATTTGCAGATGTCTCTGGAGGACCGCGAGAAGTTGGATCAGGCGGCGCAACTCTACGAGCGCGCCATTCAGCTCGACCCCAAGTTTGTCCTCGCCGTCGCCAATCTCTCGATCTTGCACAGCTGGATTTATCACAGCTATGGGCAAATCGAGCCCGAGCGTGATCTGGCGAAAAAATATGCCGATCGGGCGTTGGAACTGGCGCCCGATTCACCCGAGGCGCATCTCGCGCGCGGCTACTCGCTCTACTATGGCGAGCGGGATTACGAGGGCGCGTTGCGTGAATTCGCCATCGCCCAGCGTGGCCTGCCCAACGACGCCGGAGTCTATCTTGTGATCGGCGCGATTCAGCGTCGCCAGGGCAAGTGGGCGGAATCGACCGCCAACCTCGAAAAAGCCGTCAGCCTGAACCCGCACGACACCTGGCCGCTGCAGAATCTTTATTTCAATTACCAGATGCAGCGAAAATTCGAGGCGGCGCGGCGCGTCGTCGATCGCGCGCTGGCGATCAATCCCAAGTCGACCACTTTCTGGGAACTCAAAGCCCAGTTGGCGATCGCCGAGAATGGCGATCTGAGCGTGGCGGAGAAAGGGCTGGCTGAGTTTGAAAAAGCGCGAGCCGCTGGCGAGTTGAAAGACCTGGAGCCGGCCACGGTCGCCGAGATCATGCTGGCGAAAGCCAACACTTTGGCGCTCCGCGAAAAATATCCGGAAGCACTCGCAGCGCTCCGCCAGATCCCCGCGGAGGCGCGGACCGGCGAACAGCCGCACTTGAAAGAAGTCGATCTTCTCGAAGGCCTGATCTATAAAAAACTTGGCCAACCGGAGGCGGCTCACGCCGCTTTTCTGAAGGCGAAAGAGGAGGCGGAGGAGGCGTTACGGAAGGCTCCTAACGATGCCGAGCGTCACGCGGCTCTCGGCCGGATGCTGGCTTATCTGGGCGAAAAAGATGCGGCCATTGCGCAAGCGAAGAAAGCGACGGAGTTGGTCCCCGAGTCGGTGGACGCTTTCAGCGGGCCGAAGATGAAGGAGGCGCTGGCGGAGGTCTACGCGGTGACGGGCGAGAACGCCAAGGCGATTGAGTTGCTCGATGGATTGTTGAGCCGGCCCGGCGACCTGACCGTGGCTTTGCTCAAGCTCGATCCGACTTGGGATCGATTGCGCGGCGATCCGGAATTCCAGAAGTTGCTTGCGACACACGAAGGTCAAACGTGATTTCGGAAGGACTCGCCATCGCGAAGGGTTTTGGACGCGCAGAAGCGCGTCCCTCCGGAACTAATTCGCGCTGCACCTAACGATTCGCCACATCCCGCGGGCTGCCTATTTTGGTCGATCATGAGTTACGATCTGATCGTCATCGGTGGCGGGCCGGCGGGCTATGTCGGCGCCATTCGCGCCGCGCAACTTGGAAAGCGCGTCGCCTGCGTCGAGAAGGAACGGGCTGGCGGCACCTGTCTCAACTGGGGCTGCATCCCGACCAAGTCGCTCCTGCGCAACGCCGAGCTGTATCACCTGATGAAACATCGTGCGGCCGACTTCGGCTTTAGGATTGAAGGGCTTTCCTACGATTGGAGCAAGGTGATCAAGCGTTCGCGTGACGTCTCGGACAAGAACGCGGCCGGAATCGAATTCCTCTTCAAGAAAAACAAAGTCGATTATGTGTGTGGCGAAGCACTGATGGAAAAACCGGGCGAAGTTGTGGTGAAACTTGCCGATGGCAAAACCGAGACGCACTCCGCACCGAAGATCCTGGTCGCGACTGGAGTGGTCTCGCGACCGCTCCCGGGATTGCCGTTCGACGGCAGGAGAGTGATCGGCAGCCGGGAAGCGATGATTCTCGAGCCACAGCCGAAGAGCATGGTCATCATCGGCGCGGGAGCGATCGGGGTGGAGTTCGCTTATTTCTACAATGCCTTTGGCACCAAGGTGACGCTGATCGAAATGCTGCCTAACGTCCTGCCGGTCGAGGATACCGAGGTTTCGCAGGCGCTGGAAAGGGCCCTGACAAAACAGGGGATCGAGGTTCTGACTGGCACGAAGACGACCAGGACCGAGACGACCAAACAAGGCGTGAAGATAACGGTGGAAGGCAAATCGTCGGAAATCATCGAGGCCGATGTTTGCCTCGTTGCCATTGGAGTCGTGCCGCTCCTGCCGGGCGGAAAGCTGAAACTCGAGTTGACCGATCGCGGTTACATCAGGACCGATGATCGCTACGAAACCAGCGCCAAAGGTGTTTACGCGGCCGGCGACATTATCGGGCCGCCCTGGCTGGCACATGTCGCGAGCTGGGAAGCGATCCAGGCGGTGGAGGGAATGTTCGACAAGATCGAACCGCGCAAGGTCCGCGAATTTCCCGGCTGCACCTATTGCCAGCCGCAGGTCGCGAGCATCGGCCTGACGGAACGCGCGGCGAAGGAATCCGGCAGGAAATTTCGGGTCGGGAAATTTCCCTTCAGTGCCAGCGGCAAGGCGCGCGCGATTGGGGAAACGGACGGCTTTGTGAAGTTAATCATCGGCGAACCGCACGGCGAGATCCTCGGCGCACACATTATTGGACCGGAAGCGACTGAGATGATCGCCGAGCTCGGCCTCGCCATGACGCTGGAAGCAACTTACGAGGAGATCGAGGCGACGATTCACGCGCACCCGACCCTGAGCGAGTCCGTGCACGAAGCGGCCGGCCAGGCTTTCGGCCACGCCATCCACATTTAGCGCGCTTGTGGCGTCCGCTGTCTCAGCGGACAACCCGGGCTTCGTATCGGCCCTATGCGCTGCGACAGCGCAGCCTGCAATCCCCCGTTATTTCCGGCTGCCGACGATTAGAAGCACGACTCCGCCCGCCAGCGCGAGTCCCCCGAGGACTGGCGGGAACGGAATGGTGTGTTCTTTATTCGCGCTTACCTGGAGCGGCCCGGCATCGATGATCTTCTCGCGCTTGGTGTAAGTGAATCCGCCGTAAGCGAGCGCGATAATGCCTACGACGATAAGAATAATGCCGATGATGCCTGCCGGTTTCATGATGTGTGTCGCTAAACGCGCCGCCCGGAGACGAGATTAATGATCAGCACGATGACCGCGATGACGAGCAAAATGTGAATGAAGCCGCCGAATGCATAACCGCTAACCAGGCCAAGCAGCCACAGCACCAACAGAATAACGAATATTGTCCACAACATAACTTTCCTCCGTTTTAGGTTTACCCTGCTTCGTCTCCCATCGTGCAGGTGCGCTTGTTTTTGCCAAGAAAAATTTCTCGCCGGCCAATTTTTCAACCTCCGATTCCTTAGGCGTGAACGTCATTTAGAAGATGAACGCGCGCTCAGCGCCCATGGCGCGTAGAGGATGGCAAAGAAGATCAGGGCGAGCAGGTTCAACTCTGCGATGTAGAGCCAGCGGGGGTGCGAAAGATAATCGAGGATGGAAGGAGCAATGGGTTTGTGGAGAAGGAACCCGTAGTTCACACCGGTCAGGTGATCGACGAGCAGGGTTGCGAGGAGATAAAGTTCCGACCAGGCGAGCGTGCGCCAGACCGAGCCTAATGTTGGACGGAAGCGCCGCCCCACCAGTAGATAGATGACCCCGACCACGATCCCGCAGTGAGTGATGAAGAAGCTCACAAACCGGATGTCGGGAAACCCGACCTGCAGGTTTGGAGTCAGGATGGCCTGGAAGGTGCCGCCGATTCCCCAGAAGTAAGAGACCTCGGTCCAGCCGCGTCGGGCAGACAGCAGGGCGACGATGATTGTGACCATTGCCCAGTCGCAAAGCTGAAAGGGGAGTGCCTGTTTCCAGACGAAGAGATCGTGGCTCCACAGGTAGAGGGCGAAGCCGAAGTAGTTGGTGAGGAGAAGAAGCGTCAGACCGACCGCAACCGCGCGGTCGATCCGCCGGGAACCCGTAAGGCGCACGGCGAGCCCAAGCGCGAGCGGGATGGTGATGGTGAGGAAGATGGCGACAAGATGCGCCTGACCGAAAAGGTGAAAGGCAGGTTGGGAATTCATGCCGCGGATCGCGGCGAGATTGTTCCGCCTTGCCGATCAACTCGTCGAGCAACGCTAGTCTCGCGGTTCAATCTTGCCTGCGCCGGTGATTTTCTTTTCCACTGACTTCGGGTGTCCGGTGTAACTGACTTTGCCCGCGCCGGTGATCGCGGCCCGGAGCAAGTTGGAAGCTGAGACGTCGGCTTTGCCCGCACCGGTGACAGACAGTTCGACATCATCCGCGGCCAGGTTTGTCGCCTCCAACTTGCTCGCACCCGTCAGGCTGGCGAGCAGTCGGTTCACCTTGCCGGCGAGAGTCACCTTCGCTGCGCCACTGGTTTCCAGGCCGAAGGTCGCGCCGCTCAACCGGTCCGCGTTCAATTTCACCGCCCCGCTCAGGGTTGCCCCATCCAGGGACGGGCTCGTGATGGCCACCTTGACGCCGTGCGAAGGAGCAATCGAGCCTTGCGTCTCGATTTTGAGCAGATTGCCTTCCACGCTGGTTTTGACGTGCGAAAGCAGGTTTTCGTCAGTCGTTAGGCTAAATGAGGGAGGGCCGGGATGCCATTCGATCTCGTAGAAACCGCCCGCGTCCACCCGGGTAAAGACGGTTACTGGCCGTTGCTCCGTCTTGATGTCGCCATTGCCGCGAATGCCTCGCCAATCGCAACCAGCGGAGAAGAGGACGAGGAGCGACAAAACGGCGAAAAGATTCTTGTTTTTCATGATTGGGATCTCCGGTGAGATGCGACGACGGCCGGTTTTGGATTCAAGAAAAGGAAAGCCCCCTTTTTTCTAGCAAGATGTCGGTATCCGCTGGGCGAGCGCCACGCCGTGCGGGATTGCGCCCGCGACAAAACCAAGACACTCGACAGCGCCGCTCGGTTTCCCAGGCAACGCGATGACGAGCGACAACCCAACAACCGCAGCCATGTTGCGCGAGAGGATCGCATTCGGTGTGATTTTCATCGACTCGGCCCGCATCACTTCGCCAAAACCGGGGAGTTCGACTCGCATCATGTCGCGAATCGCTTCCGGGGTGATATCGCGGGCGGCGATGCCGGTGCCGCCGGTTGTCAGGATCAGCCCGCAGCCCTGGTCGGCGAAGGAGCGGATGGCGCATTGCAATGGGTCCATTTCGTCGGCCACGATCGCTTCCGCGAGAACGTTCCAGCCATGCCTCAGCGCGGCCTCTTTCAGCGCCGGACCGCCGAGGTCGTCGTATTCGCCGCGGCTGGCGCGATCGGAGACGGTGATGATGCCGACGGTGATTTCCATTTGTCAGGGGCGGTTCAATGGCCGTGTTTCCGCGTTCACTCTCGCATTGTCATCCCGAGCCGCGCAGACGGCGAGAGATCTCACCCTTGCGATCTGCGTTTTCAGACAACGAAACGCCCTCATCGCCTTTGCGAGGCCCCTCTCCGCGCTTTGCCGGATCGGGATGACAAACACTGTGCGGCGCCCGATTTCGTTTTCTTCAGGAGCGTGATCTCGCCGATCCTCATCTGCTTGTCGACCGCCTTGCACATGTCGTAGATGGTGAGAAGCGCAACGGTCACGCCGGTGAGCGCCTCCATCTCCACGCCAGTTTGGGCCGTGGTCCGCGCTGTGCAAGTGGCTTCGATGAACGCTCCGCCACTCTTCAGGCGAATTTCGACGTGGCTCAAACCCAGGGTGTGACAAAGTGGAATCAGGTACGCCGTTTGCTTCGCCGCTTGGATGCCGGCGAGGCGCGCGGTGGCGAAAACATTTCCCTTCGCAATCCGATCAGCCGCGATCAGCTTGAGGGTCGCCGCCTGCAATTCGATGCGGCCGCGGGCGACCGCTTCACGATGGCTGAGCGGCTTGGCCGAGACGTCGACCATTTTCGCGCGGCCGTCGCTGGCGACATGAGTCAGGCGCTTCATCTTCTAACCGCCGATCGCGACCATCTTGCGTCCCGGCTGATAAGTCGTGCGAAAATCGTGCTGCTCCGGTTTTCGATCGACGACGTCGCGGAAAAACTGGCGCAACTCGGCGTCGCTCGCTCCGGCGCGCAGCGGCCGCATGATGTCGAACTCAAGGTAGCTTCCGAGACACGGCCGCAGTTTTCCGTCGCAGGTCAGGCGCAGCTTGTTGCAGCTCTCGCAGAAATGCAGGTTGGTCATCGCCCCGATGAATCCGATGCGCTGGCCGCGGCCCGCAATTTGGAAATAGCTCGCGGGGCCATTCGTCCGGAATTCCGGCTCTGGAATCAACGGGCCAAACTTCGCTTCGAGTGCGCGCCTCGCTTCGGCGACCGGGAAAAAGTTGCTTTCGGTCAGGACTTCGGTCGTGCTCACCGGCATCAGCTCGATAAATCGCAGGAGGAGATTGCGCTTGGCGGCAAAGTCGGCCAAGGCGGCGAGGCCCTGATCATTGCGACCGCGCATCAAAACGCAGTTGACCTTGATTTGCGGAAATCCCGCGGCAATTGCCGCGTCAATCCCGGCGATCGCCTCCGGCAAAAGGTCGCGTCCGGTGATGCGAGCGTACTCGGCGCGATCGAGCGTATCGAGCGAGATGTTGATCGAGTTGAAGCCGCAATCGCGCACGGCTTGCGCCATCGTTAGGCCAGGCTCCACTTCGCGCGTCAGAAGCGTGCCGTTGGTGGAAAGCCCGATCTCGCGCAGTTTCGTTAGGCGCGGAAGTTGCCGAAAGAGTTGGATGACATCGCGCCGCGTGAGCGGTTCCCCGCCTGTCAGACGAATCTTGGTCACTCCAAGATCGCTCGCAATGTGGATGAGGCGGAGCGTTTCCTCGAAGGTGAGGATGTCGTGTCGGGGGAGCCATTCCTGCAACTCATGCGGCATGCAATAGGTACAGCGCTCGTTGCAGCGGTCGGTGATGGAGACACGCAAATACGAGATGCGGTGGCCGAAGCGATCCTCCATGGACCGAGGCTAGCGCGGGGCGTTTGGCGAAGCAAGGTGGAGCGAGGATTGCTATGGCGCCTGTGGGTGGTTTGACGCTGTTTCGCCGCGACTTATGCTTCCCGATATGAAGCGTCAATTGTCATCGTGGGCGCTGTTGGCGTGCATCGCAACGGGCGCGTTTGTTCTTTCCAGCTGCAGTACGGTTTCGTCCCGAATCGACGCCAACCGTGCAACCTACGAACAACTCCCGCCCCAGCAGCAGACTCTGGTCAGCCAGGGCAAGATCAGCGGCGGCATGTCGCAGATGGCGGTCTACATGGCATGGGGCCAGCCACAACAGAAGGCGGTTGGCGTTGTCCGCGGGGTGCCGACCGAAACGTGGGTCTACACGTTATCAACCGCCGCTTATGGCCCATATTACGGGCCCGGTTGGTGGGGCTATGGTGGTTGGGG
>CAWAIY010000009.1:0-112935 GCA_963782205.1 uncultured Verrucomicrobiae bacterium
GGGCTGACGTCGGGTATCGACTGCACGACGCAGTCTTCCGGCCGGAGCGTTTCACAGAGCTGCTCCGTGAACCGGCGCACTTCGCAATAACGCGCCAGGAGGGCATTCCGGCGATCATTCGGTCGAATCGTTGCGGCTTGCCGCGTTCGCGGCGCGACTTCGTCTATTGCTGGGGCGCTTTTCACTTCTGTTCGCGTTCCTGATCCAATTCTTCGCGCCTCGCCTCGAGCATCTGATCGTGGGCCGCTTCCTCGATCCCGCCGCTGACCAATTCCTCCCCGACGTTCTCATCTTCTTCGAAGCCACTTCTTGGTGCACGATGGCCTGAGGCCCCCGGAACATCGTCGCGCTCACTTAGCTCATCGTCCACCTCATCATCCACTTCTGGCGCATGCGACCCTTCCACGCCGATCAACTCATTCTTTGCCTGATGCCAGTCTGCCTCGGTAAATTCATCCGGATTTCGCTCGTCTATCATGGCGATTTCCCGCGCCCGCTTCTCCACCATCTCGGGAGAGGGGACGCCGAGACCATCTCCGTGGAGGTTGATCTTCCCGTGCGGCGAGTGCGGTCGGTCATTCATAACTGGTAATACGCAAAGAGGACTCCAAACATTTGCATCAATGAGCCGGTTTTGCATCTCGCGCGTTCGGAGCTCACCGAATCGCCGACAAGGCGCTTCTGGCCGCGCCGTCGCCGGGCCGCAAGTTTGGCGCCTCCGGGAGGAAATGGAATCCGAAACTTCTCAACCCGGCTCGCCGGATTCGAGGAAATAGAGAAGCCGCCAGATTCGATCGGTCTGACCGCGCTCGATCACCTGGACTGGTGTGGAACCGTCGAGTGCCGGGTTCGGCTCTTTCAGCCAGCGGCCAACGTCTTTTGGTTTCATCAAACGGGAGAGGCTATCGAGCAGCCGATCCATCTCGACAAGAGCGCGCCGCACAGGGGTAGAGGGCGTTTTGCCATTGCTCCAAGCCGCGACCGCGCGAAGCGAGAAGCCGGTCATGCGACTAAGGGTTTCCTGTCGCAGACCAAACTTCGCGGCGATTTTTTCAATCGCTGGTGGCTCGGGCAGTTTCATCGCGGGATGATAAACGGCGGCGGTTTCCTTGACGCGTGCGCTGATTTCGCTTCGCCGGGCCGTTTTCTTCTTTGTTTTCATGCTTCCACTCTAGCGAGCGTCCGGCAGAAGCGCAAGCATTTATTCACGCACATATGCATGTGAAATCACTGCAAGCGGAGCCGATTGAGTTTATCGGACTCGAGCACAGTGACCCGGCTGGTTGTTCGATGATTCTCCGGAAGATAAATGACGTTCACGCCCTCCGGCACCCGCGCCGAGGGTACGAGGAGACCTTCCCCCTTGTTCGAAAAAACGGCACGACCGATCGCCTGTGTCAGACTCTCTCGCTCATGCTCCTGAGCCTTGCGCCAATCTTCCTCTCTCAGCGCGTCGAGGGTAAGGCCAAGTCGCGCGCGGATTGACGCATTCGTTAGGTCGAGAACCGCCTGCAACGAAAGTTCGATCGCCACGAGGAGTCGCGGCGTACGAAAAGGCCAGGGAACGTGCGCGTAGTCTGCAGTCGCGCGCGACTCCTCGACCGCTACCGTGTCGAGAGTGCTGCCGTAGACGGCGCGAAAGGAACCGATCGCGTTCCAGCGCCCTCCGTGGAGAAAGCTTCCCTGACCAAGCAGAATGCTTTTCGGGTCTGGGTATTCGAGCGTCGTCACCCGATATGCCGCGCCTTTCCAAGGTCGCAGCAAGCGACCCTCATCGGCCAACTTCTTGTGCAGCCTTTTGAAGGCCGGATTCGCCTGGTTTTTCATCGGGTTAGTTTATCGCTGATCAGTGATGGAAAATCGAAACGGATCCTGGTTCAGAGCCTGAAATGAAACGGACCAAGTTTCCCGGGAGGCTACCGGCGTTTGGAGCTGGAAAAGGGCAAGAAAGATTTCACAGATATCAAACTTCCTGAAGAGGCTTCTCTTCCGAGAAGATCGTGTTTTCGGCGATTCTTGAGGCGTTCCTGATCGAGTGACCGCCGTTGGAAGCCGGCGATTTATCAACGGGATGCTTTCAGGGAGGCGGGGGCGGGAATCGAACCCGCGAATAGAGGTTTTGCAGACCCCGACCTTACCACTTGGCTACCCCGCCGATTTTAGGAACCGGAGCGTAGGCGCGCGCTTTCGGTGTGTCAACGAAGCGGCTCCCTTGATTCAACGCTCAACTCCAAATGCTTTCAGGGTTGAGCGTTGAACGTTGAACGTTGAACGTTGGCGCGATGTCCGGTCTTTCGTCCGTGCTGTTTGCCCGCGCCCGCCTGCGCATTCCCGGTGGAGTCAATTCTCCCGTGCGCGCCTTTCGCGGTCTGGGGCGCGAGCCGTTTTTCGTCGATCGCGCGGCGGGGGCCAACATCTGGGACGTCGATGGAAAGGAATACATCGACTATGTCGGTACATGGGGACCGGCGATCCTCGGCCATGCCCCGCCGGTCGTAATCGATGCCGTGCGCGAAGCCGCCACCCGCGCCGTCAGCTTTGGAATTCCCAATCCGCTCGAAGTCGAGATGGCGGAATTGATCTGTCGCTGGGTTCCGTCAGTTGAAAAGGTCCGGATGGTCAACAGCGGAACCGAAGCGACCATGTCGTGCGTTCGGCTGGCGCGCGGTTTCACCGGGCGCGACAAGATCATCAAGTTTGAAGGCTGCTATCATGGGCATGTGGATTCGCTCCTCGTCCACGCGGGCAGCGGCGCTCTTACCCATGGACAACCCGACAGTGCCGGCGTTCCAAAGGCATTTGCCGGCCTGACGATCGCGCTGCCTTTCAATGACCTCGAGGCTGTGCGCGCCGCATTCCGGAGCAATCCAGGTGAGATCGCCGCCATCATCCTCGAGCCGATCCCGGCCAACGCCGGTCTCTATTTCCCGCAGCCCGGTTTTCTCGAGGGCCTCCGCGCTGAGTGCAGCGCGCATGGCGCACTCCTGATTTTCGACGAAGTGATGACCGGTTTCCGCGTGGCGCGTGGTGGCGCGCAGGAAGTCTACGGAATCCATCCGGACCTGACCGCGCTTGGCAAAGTCATCGGCGGCGGATTGCCGGTCGGGGCCTTTGGTGGTCGCGCCGAAATCATGGACAAGCTTTCGCCGCTCGGGCCGGTCTACCAGGCCGGGACGCTCTCGGGCAATCCCCTCGCGATGGCGGCCGGCCTCGCACAACTGCGCGAACTGGAACGAGTCGATGGCTGGAAGCAGCTCGAAAAGCTCGGCGCGCAGCTCGAGCAGGCAACGAAAAATTCGTTAGGCAAGACCAAGGCCGAGGCGAGCTTTCATCGCATTGGCTCGATGTTTTGCCTTTTTTTCACCGCCGGGCCCGTGCTCAATCTCGAGGACGCGCGCCGGAGCGACATCGGCAGTTTCGTTCGCTTTTTTAATCACTGCCTCGACGCCGGCGTTTACTTTGCGCCCTCGCAGTTTGAAACGGGCTTCCTCTCCACCGCGCACCAACCGGCGCAGATCGAGCAGACAACGCGCATCGTGCACGAGGCGCTGGTGCAGGCTTCTCGTTAGGCCTGAGTCGCGCAAAACCTTTGCGTCCTTTGGCTCCCTGCACTAGGAAAAGCTCCTCGTGAGTCAAACTTCGCCGGTTCGCGTCCGTTCTCTCGCCAAGTTCTTCTTCGAGGGCGACCGCAAGTTTTTTGTCAAGGGCGCCACCTACGGCCCATTCAAGCCGGACGCAGCCGGCGATTATCTCGGCGCCTCAGAGCAGGCGCGGCGTGACCTCGCGCAAATGCGCGAACTGGGGATCAACGTGGCACGGATCTATCATCTGCCGCCGCGCTGGTTTCTCGATTGTTGCGCGGAAGCCGGCGTGCGTGTCCTCATCACGCTCCCATGGGCGAAACATGTCGAGTTTCTCACCCGGGCGAAAACACGGCGAGCGATCGTCAAGCTCGTACGAGAGGCGGTCGCGAAACACGCCGGGCATCCCGCCATCTTTGGTTATCTGGTCGGAAACGAGATCCCGACCACCATGGTGCGCTGGCTGGGCGTGCGGCGGGTCACGGAATTCGTTGAGACCCTGATCCGCGTTGGGCGCGAAGCTGATCCGAACGTTCTCTTTTCCTACGCCAGTTACCCACCGACCGAATATCTCCTCCCACAGAACGTCGATTTCTGCTGCTTCAACGTTTATCTGCACGATCAGCGCGACTTCGAAAAATACCTCCTGCGCCTGCAAAACCTGGCGGAGGAAAAGCCGCTCATGCTCGGCGAGTTTGGGATGGATACGATTCGCTACTCGGAGGAGGAGCAGGCGCAAATGCTCAGCTGGCACGTCGACAGCGTGGTCCGTTGCGGCCTGGCCGGGACGATCTTCTTCGCCTGGACCGATGAATGGTATACCGGCGAGCAGGAGATCACCGACTGGTCTTTCGGGCTCGTCAGGCGCGATCGCACCCCGAAGAAATCGTTCTTTACCCTGCAAAAAAAACTTGGCCAGGACGACGCCTCACTGCCGCATCGCGATCTGCCGCGCACACCCTTTGTCTCGATCATCGTCTGTTCCTACAACGGCGCGAAAACGCTCGCCGCCTGTCTCGAGTCGTTAGGCAAAATCAAGTACCCGGCCTACGAGGCCATTTTGGTCGACGATGGCTCAACCGATGACACTCCGGAAATTGCCGCCCGTTTTCCCAGCATCCACTACATCCGCCAGGATAATCACGGCCTGAGCTACGCGCGCAACGCGGGGGCTGCTGCCGCCAAAGGCGAGGTGCTGGCCTATACCGACTCCGACTGCATGGCCGATCCCGATTGGCTGTATTATTTGATCGGCACGCTTCTCAGCGGCGACTATGCGGGGGTGGGTGGCCCCAACATTTCGCCGCCGGCGGAAAATTGGGTGCAGGCCTGCGTGGCGGCGGCGCCGGGCGGACCGAGCCACGTCCTGCTGACCGACACCGTGGCCGAGCACATTCCCGGTTGTAACATGGCCTTTTACCGCTGGGCCTTTGATACCGTCGGCGGCTTCGACATCGAGTATCGCAAGGCCGGAGACGACGTGGATTTCTGCTGGCGCCTGCAGCAGGAAGGCCACGTCATCGCGTTTAGTCCGACCGCGATTGTCTGGCATCACCGCCGCTTCACCTTAAGAGCGTTTCGCAAACAGCAGGCCGGTTACGGCGAAGCGGAATCGATGCTGCGATTCAAGCACCTGATTTTTTTTGGCCCGACCGGGACCGCCAAATGGCGGGGGCAGATCTACGGTTCGCCGCGCTTCAGCTGGTTCATCAATCGTCCGATCATCTATCACGGGATTTTCGGCGAGGGGTTTTTCCAGTCGATCTACCCGTCGCCGCAGTCGGAAATCGCGAACTATCTCAGCAGCATCGAATGGTTCGTGCTCACGCTCTTCTTGTTTGGGCTGGGAATTTTTCTCCCGGTGCTGCGGATCGTTCCCTATTTGATGCTTGGGGGCACGCTCTGCGTCGCGCTATCCTACATGCTGCGGGCGCGCATCGAGCCGAAGTTCGACACTGTGGCGGCGCGTTTGCTCGTTATGTTGCTCGCCTTTGCGCAACCGTTGGTGCGCGGCTGGAATCGCTACTTTACCTGGCTGCAATTCAAGCGCACGCCGCGCGGCGTTATCGGGACGCACGAGAAAATGCCTTCGGGAAAAGCGGGACGAGGAAATCTGCGGGGCCGCGTCTACTGGAGCGAGGAGGGCGTGGAGCGGAACGCCCTCTTGAAGTCGATCTTCGCCTTGTTGGAGGAAGAAGGCTGGAGCTATTCCGCCGACACCGGCTGGAAGGAATGGGACATCCAGATATACGGCAACTTTTTCTGGAGCGTCATCCTTCGGACCGTAACCGAATATCATGGCGGTCCGAAATGCCTGACGCGTGTACGGCTTCGTTACCGCTTCGTCACCACGACGATCATCATCAACCTGCTCGTGCTCTCGATGATTATCTACCGCGACCTCAACAGCGGCGGGGTGGATTGGCGCATCCTGATTCCCTACGCACTCTTCCTTCTCTTTCTCGGCACGCGGGCCCGGCGTCTCAAACGTCGCGTCGCGGAAATCGTGGATGTCGCGGCTTACCGGCTCGGGCTGCAGCGAATCAGCAAAGGAAAGACCGCCGATGTGGTTCGTTAGGCACGCGCGGCTCTGGCTCGCGCTTCTCGCCGAGATCCTGCTCTTGGCCGCGTTGCACCGGTTCGACGACTGGCGCTATGCCTCAATGCCGGTGAAGTTTGTCGAGACCGCGGTCCTGAGTGGAATCGCGTTCTTTGCCGCTGCCTCCTACTTCGGCCAACTCGAAGCCGGCCGCCGGGCGACAATCGTCTTCTGGAGCGTGGCGGTTCTTCTCCGGGTTGTCGCGCTCCCGCTCGAACCGGGCGACGACCTTTGGCGTTATCAATGGGAGGGGAAAATACAGAATGCCGGCTTCAATCCCTATGTCCTCGCGCCTAACGACGAACGACTGACGCCACTGCGAGCACAGTTCCCTGCCTGGAGCCAGATCAATCACCGCGATTACAGCGCGATTTATCCCCCGGGAATGGAATTGATCTTCGCCGCGCTCAGTCGGGTTTCGGCCAGCGCGATCGTTTACAAGCTGCTCTTCGCCGCGGCCGATCTGGCGGCAATTGCCCTGCTACTCCTCCTGATCGGCGGCCCAACGCGCCATGCCGACGTCGCCTGGTATGCCTGGAATCCGCTCGTGGTTTACAGCTTCGCCGGAGCGGCACACTTCGACAGTTTGATGATTCTGCCGATGCTCGCAGGCATCCTTTGTTTTGTCCGCGGTCGCTCCGCGAGCGATTCGGGCGCGCGATGGGGTTGGGCGGTTCTCGGGGCGGCGGCGATGGGTGCGGCGATTTCAATCAAGCTCGTTCCAGTGCTGCTATTGCCAGTTTGTGTTTTCGCGCTCGGTCGCCGTGCCTGGGCGCTGGCCGTCAGTTTTGCAATTCCGGCGCTGCTCAGTTTGCCCTTCGGATTCCCCGGAGTACCCATCTGGAAATCGTTAGGGCGATTCATTTATGTCGCGCGCTTGAACGACATGTTTTGGTGGATCATCGAGGACACGTTCTGGCCAAATCCGCATCAGAAGAACTACCACTACAACGTCATTATCATTCTCGCGGTTCTGGTGGTTTCGCTTTTCTTCATCTGGAATTGGAAGCGCGGCTTGCTTTGGGCCATGGGCACAGCGTTAATCCTGAGCCCAGTGCTGCATCCCTGGTATTGCACTTGGATTTTGCCCTTCGCCGCCTGGCGACGAGTCGATGCCTGGCAGGTCCTCTCGGTCACGATTTTTGCCTACTATCTCTTCTGGAACGAGCGCCTTTTCGTTCTTCCTTGGCACTCCGAGCCGTGGCTACGCGGATTCATTTTCATTCCGCCGATCGTGGCCGCGCTCCTTGCCCTCCGGCGCAGATCTTTGCCTAACGAGTCGGCGGCTTAAAGGCGGCGTCGAGCGCGGCGCGAAAATCTGCCGGAAGGGGCGCTTCGAACAGGAGAGGTTCGTTCGTGCGCGGATGGGTGAAGCCAAGCTTCCAGGCGTGGAGCATCTGACGTGATGCAACGGTTCTCTTACCGTAAAGAGCGTCGCCGATCACAGGATGACCAAGATGGTGGAGATGGACCCGGATTTGGTGCGTGCGACCGCTGTGCAGTGCGCACTCGACCAGGCTGACGCTGCCGCCCGATTGCAGGACGCGGTAATCGGTTTTGGCGGCGCGGCCGCGGCGGGCGTCGACACGCATTTTTTTTCGATGCACCGGATGGCGGCCGATCGCTGCCTCGATCGTTCCCCGATTTCGCTTCAATTTCCCGGTCACGAGCGCGAGATAGATTTTCGTGGCTTCCCGCTCCGCGAACTGTTGCGCCAGGGCTTGATGAGCGACGTCATTTTTGGCCACGACGAGGCAGCCGCTCGTTTCCTTGTCGAGACGATGTACGATCCCGGGCCGCTGTTTCCCGCCAATCCCGGAAAGGCTGGTGCAATGATGGAGGAGCGCGTTGACGAGCGTGTGCGTCTGGTTGCCGGCGCCGGGATGCACCACCAAACCAGGCGGCTTGTTGAGCACGAGCAGATCTTCGTCCTCAAAAAGAATCTCCAGCGGAATCTCCTCGGCCTCCGCCTCGATCTCTTCCAGTGGCGGGATGGTTAGCCTGATGAGATCGCCCGCGTGCACCGTCTCGCGCGGGCGCGCGTTCTTGCCCCGCAATTGCACCTCACCGTTCCGAATCAAGGCCTGGAGGCGCGAACGGGAGAACTGGGAGAGGGCCGCCGCCAGGTAGCGATCCAGTCGCCACCCGGCGCGTTCGTTAGGGACGTTTAGCTCGATCATCGGAGGCCGCGAACAAACTCGCGCCCAAAGCCCCGGACGCAAAAGCGGAATTCCGCGATCTTGTCGCCGCGTTTCTCCCGGTCCGCGAGAAAGCAGCTGGCGCATGTTGTGCTCCCTGAGGAAGAATGCGCCTGCTCGCCCTGTTGTTCGTCGTCGGCCTGGTCGGAGCGGTTGTGGCCGGATCGCAGCCGCTTTCGAACAAGGAGATCGCACTTATGTTGCGCTCCGGTTATTCGAGCGCTGACGTCCTCGCGGAGATCACCAGCCGCGGTGCGCTCGAGCCGCTCGACGCGGCCACGAAAAAAACACTGCTCGAGTTTGGCGCAACCGGGGAGCTAATCAGCGCTCTGGAGACGGGGACATTAAAGATCGACGGCGCGGCAGCGGAACTGGCGCGCCACCAGGCGGCGGAGGCCTCCGCACGTCAGGAAGCGCAGGCCGAGCAGACGTTTCGCGACGCCACCACGGTGCTCAGAGAGCAGGGCGCCCAGTCCACGGCCGCCGCGCCTTCCACGGACGCCTCCATCATGCGGGGTTTGCGCGATAAACTGATCGTTTGCCGCGACGGGGCGATTAGCCGCGCCGACGACCCAGGTCTCGAAAACAAGAAACTGATCGCGCTCTATTTCTCGGCCCACTGGTGCGTGCCGTGCCGCAAGTTCACCCCCCAGTTGGTTGATTATTACAATCAGGTCGAGCCGCAGCATCCGGAGTTCGAGATCATCTTCGTCAGTTGCGACCGATCGCGTTTCAACTGGGAAACCTACATGCGCGACAACAAAATGCCGTGGCCCGCGATCGACTACGATCAATTGTCTGGTCTGGGCGGCCTGCGACAAATCGGCGGCAGCGGCATTCCATCATTAGTCTTGCTCGACGCCACCGGGCACGTTCTCTCGAGTAGCTTTGAAGACGACAAATATCTTGGCCCCCAAAAGGTCCTGGCCGACTTGCAGAAAATTTTTGCTGGTGGTGCGAACACGCCCCTGGCTCAGACGCACTAAGATTTATTCCTCGCTCCGGTTGCGATACCCGGAAACAAACGCGTGGCGAAACTCGTCGAAACGGCCGGCCGCAATCTCGCTCCGGGCGCGTTTCATCAATTCGAGATAGAAATGGAGGTTGTGCAGGGTGATCAGTCGGAGGCCGAGAATCTCTTCCGCTTTGATCAGGTGCCGGATGTAGCCGCGGCTAAATTCCCGGCAGGCCGGACAATTGCAGCCCTCTTCGATCGGTCCGTTCTGCGGGGCAAACTCAGCGTTTTTTAGATTCAGCGTGCCGGCGGCCGTGAAAGCAGTGCCGTTGCGCGCAAGGCGCGTGGGGAGGACGCAGTCGAACATGTCAACGCCACGGGCGACCAGCTCGAGCAATTGCGGCGGGGTCCCGAGACCCATCGCATAGCGCGGCTTGTCGTTAGGCAAAAACGGCTCGCTCCATTCGACCGCCTGCATCATTTCCGGCTCCGGTTCTCCCACGCTCACGCCGCCGATAGCGTAGCCGTCGAAACCGATTTGCACTGTGGCTTCGGCACCCGCCCGGCGGAGATCCTCGAAGGTCCCACCCTGGACGATCCCGAAGAGGAGCTGGCGCTCAATTTCTGAATTCGGAATTCTGATTTCTGATTTTGCTTTGCAACGCTGCGCCCAGCGCGCCGTCATTTCCAAACTACGCGCCGCGTAATCATGCTCACAGGGATACGGCGGACACTCGTCGAGCACTATTGCGATGTCGCTACCCAGGGTCGCCTGGATTTCCATCGCAATCTCTGGGGAGATGAAGGTCGGCGTGCCGTCGAGATGATTCTGAAATTGCACGCCTTCCTCCGTGATTTTGCGCAGCTTCGCGAGCGAGAAAATCTGGTAGCCGCCGCTGTCGGTCAGGATGGGGCCGTCCCAGTTCATGAAGCGATGCAGTCTCCCAAAATGCCGTATCACCTCCATGCCTGGCCTAACGAAAAGATGGTAGGTGTTAGCAAGAATGATCTGCGCCTCGACCTCATGCAGCTCGCGCGGGCTCACTCCCTTTACCGTCCCTTGTGTGCCCACCGGCATGAAAGCCGGTGTCTCGATCACGCCGTGAGCAGTCGTTAGGCGACCACGCCGTGCCTTGGAATCTGGGTCGTTGGCGAGGAGTTCGAACACGCCAGCTATGTGCTTGCGTCCCGTGCGTTGTGCAACCGCGTGGTCTACTCCGTCGCCGGACGGTTATCTTGGAGCCTGGTCGACGCGGGGGAGTTGGACCTCATGAACCAGCTCCAACTGCGCGACCGTCTTGCGCTGCGGATCAAAGGCCCAGGCGCTGATCTCGACCGGCCCCTCCGGCAGGTCGGGTTGGTCGATTTTCAGCTCGAATCCGCAGTTGCGCACTCCACGCGGGGCGTGCTTCGGACTGGGATTTCCCGTCGGAGCGACCGAGAAAAGAGTCGCCTCGGTTCCGTTGCTGCGCGCGGCAAAAAGGACGAAGGGCGCGGCTCTTTCCCTGGCGCCCAGCGCCCAGCCTTTCATCCATAGCTGATGGTCTTTCAGTTGGCAGAACTCAAAGGAGCCATTGCTTCGACCGACTCCAGCACGGGGCTCGAACTTGGGAACGGACCCGGGCGGGAGGAAAGGTGCCTGCGCCATTCCGCAATGAAGCAATTCCTGGTAACGCCGGATCACCAACTCTGGATCGGGGTGGAGAATTTTCAGATCGGGGTTGTTGGGCAGGATCTCGCTGAAGAGAAGGGCAGCGCGCCCTCTGGACCGATTCCGTTTAGTCCACATCATTCCGCGCATTCCCCGATGATAGGTCCCGAGGGAACTGGCGAGAATCCCGAGCACGATCAAAGCGGTGGCGAGCTTTCGTCGGCGTCTTCCAGGTGGCGCCCCTGGGTCATCGGAGCGTGAAAAGTGGAGCGCCGACAAACCGATCACTGCGATCGGGAGGTAGATCGAGAACGTGACATAGCGCGAGCTGAGTGCCCATTCGAGGCGCAACCCAATCCGGCCTAACGCCGTCGCCGCGCCCGCCAGCCCCGCGAAGCAACCGATCGCAGTGAAAGCGCAGGCGGCTCGCCATCCCCGGCCGGATCCCGGCTGGAGCAGCGCCGCTCCGCTCAGGAACAGGAAGATCAGAGAAAGACCGAGCCCGGCGATCCACGCCCAGGTGCCGAGCCCGATGGCGAGCGGCGTGCCCAGCACACAGAGAAGTATTTCAGCAGCGGGCCGGGTCTTTCGAAGAGCGGGGCAAAGCTGACGTGGCTCTGATAATCCCAGAAAAACAGGCGAAGGGTTGCAATCGCGGCAGCGATGTAAACGCCATACCAGAGCCATTTCCGTCCCGGGCGACCGCCATGAACGAAGGCGGGGAAAGCCAGTAACCAATTTTCCATTCCATTGGCATTGGAGAAGGTGCTGGCGAAGCAGAGAAGAATGTTGAGACCAACTTTGGCCGGGAGCGGGTACCTGGAAAGATTCACCCGCAGGGCGAGCAGAAGCAGAAGGGGGGGAGAACGAAGCTAAGGTTAATTCCCCAGAGCCAAGTCTGGTACTGCAACGGCGAGAAAAGAAGACAATTGCAAACGAGCAGGCAGCCGATCCGGAGCGGTCGCGGAAGATTCTCGATCTTTCCGAGCAGACCCCACAGGACCCAGGAAATCAGGCAGGCGGTCGCGAAGATCACGATCATTTCCGCCCGCAAATCCCAATGGGTCCATCGCGCCAGGGGCAGAAGGATGAGCTGGGGCACGACGAACCTGCTGTCGTTGTGCTGCGCGAAAAGATCGAGCGGCCTCAAGGTACCAGCCTGCAGAGAAATTCGGAGCCGCGCGATCAGTTCCCATTCGTCCCAGTAGGGGATGTTGACCCAGTTCCGAAGGATTTGGACGAACAACAGAAGCGCCGGAATCGCGGTGGAAGCGGCCAGCAACCGGACCGCTGTTTTGGTCCGGACGAACCGGAGAGATCCAGCGCGAAACGCCTCCCACCAGGGATTGCTCTTTAGTTTTTGGGCGATCATCTGGCGGCGAAGCGGACGAATCTAGATAGGGGAGATGGCACCCGAGATGAAAGTTTATTCGCCGCTCCTTCCCGCCTGATCTCCGAGCCGCAATGTGTTATCTCGAAGGGTGCAGGAGCAGCCTTCCAATACCATCGCGAGCGCGAACGAATTGGTCGTTCGGTTCGGGAATCAGGTCGTGCTCGATCGGGCCTCGGTCACGATTTTGGAAGGTGAGCGCGTCGGATTGGTCGGGCGCAACGGCTCGGGCAAATCGACTTTTCTCCAAGTCGCAGCCGGTGTGATGACGCCGGATGCCGGGGAGTTCAATCCCCGCCGCGACCTCGTCGTTGGCTACATGCCGCAGATGTTTGAGCTCGATGAAACGACGACCGTGCATGCGAACATTCTGACCGGCGCACAGCGGGTCCTGGATTTAATCCAGGAATACGAGACCGCTCCACCCGAGGGCGCGCGCAGCGGGATCCTGCTCCAGCAGATCGAGCACTTCGACGGCTGGAATCTCGAGCATCGAATCAAGAGCCTCATCACCAACCTGCATGCGCCCGAGCCGGAGCGGGCGGTTGCCACCTTATCCGGCGGCGAGAAACGTCGCGTCGCGCTTTGCCGCGCCCTCCTCGCCCGGCCGGACTTTCTGATTCTCGACGAACCCACGAACCATCTCGACACCGGCTCGATCGAATGGCTAGAGGATTTTCTCGCGCGCTATAACGGCACCGCGCTTTTCGTGACGCACGATCGGTATTTTCTCGACCGCGTCGCAACCCGGGTGGTCGAGCTTTCGCGCGGGAAATTCTACAGCTATGCTGGCAACTACACCGATTACCTGCTGGCGCGCGCCGAGCGGGCGGCGGTCGAGGAGATGCAGGAGAACAAGCGCCAGAAATTTCTCAAGCGCGAGCTGGCCTGGGTGCGCAAAGCGCCGCGTGCGCGCCGGACCAAATCGGTCGATCGGGTGGAGCGGTATTTTGAAATGGCGGCGCAGGAAGCCCCGGAAGCGGAGCTCGACGTCGATCTCATCATCCCGCCCGCGCCGAAGCTGGCGAATCGTGTGATCGAGCTGCGCAATGTGGGGATGGAACTTGGCGGGCGAACCTTGATCGAAAATCTTTCGCTCAATCTCGCGGCGGGGGAGCGCCTCGGAATTGTCGGGCGCAACGGTCTCGGGAAATCCAGCCTGCTCAAGATCATCCTCGGGCAGCTCGCGCCGACCCGCGGAGTGGTCGAGATCGGGGCGCGGACCGAGATCAATTACGTCGATCAAGACCGTCTCCTGCTCGACGACGCAAAGACGGTTTGGGAAGAGGTGGGCGAGGGGAGCGAGTTCGTTAGGCTGGGCGACGAGAACATCACGCTGCGAGGCTACCTGCGCCGGTTTCTTTTCACTGAGGAGCGGATCAATACGAAGATTGATCAACTGAGCGGCGGTGAACGCAGCCGCGTGTTGCTGGCGAGGATTTTGAAGCACGGCGGCAACGTTTTGATTCTCGATGAGCCAACGAACGATCTTGATCTTGGCACGCTGCGACTGCTGGAGGAAGCGCTCGCGGCATTCCAGGGGAACGTGATTGTCGTCAGTCACGACCGGTATTTCCTGAACCGAGTTTGCACATCGATTCTGGCTTTTGAGGACAACGGCTGCCTTCGCTACACCGTCGGCAACTACGATTATTATCTTGAAAAACGGGCGGCGGTTGCAGAGCCGCCCGCGGCCGGAGTTTCCACTGTCTCGGCAACGGGCGAGGCACGCCCCTCACGCCCCAAGGCGCGGAAACTGAAATGGAAAGAGCAACGCGAACTGGAAGGAATGGAAGCGGCAATTCTCGCAGCGGAAGGCGAGGTCGCACGCATCGAAGAACTCTTCGCTGATCCGCAATTCCTCATCGAGCACGGCGCGGATTTTGCGAAACATGAAGCCGAACTGCGCCTGGCGCGAGATACGGTTGCACGGCTTTACAACCGTTGGGACGAGCTGAGCACCATTGCCCGGTCGGCCACCTGATGGCGACGTGGAGACGCGCGCGATCGTGCCCCTGCGAAATGGAGCCGCCTCAAGAAACGATCTTATCTTCTGCGCGGATTGGCATCCGGGCCGGCGCTTCGTTTTCAGCTATTCAATTTCACTTTTCTTCGATGGAACTTTTCCGGAGTCTCGCGCGATGTCTCCAATGGTAAAACGCCACCTCTTCCGCGTGGGGCCTGCCTTGGCTCTGCTTGTCCTCTCTTCCTGCGCGACTGTCCCTCCCGCCCCGCCTTCTGCTCCGGGCGGCTTCGCCGGCGGATCTAACGGGAGCGATCTCGTCGCAAGGAGCACTGGATTTCGATTCCCAGCGCGGGTCGGCCTCTTTGTCCGCGGCGACACCCAGCAATACGACGAGCCAGGGCAAGATCTGTCGGTCACCTACCAGGCGGGCGTTTTGATCGTGGCAACCGTCTACGAATATCCAACCGGCGGCAAAATGTTGGAGACGGAATTCGCTGACCGAAAAAACGAGATCGAATCAGTCCACAAGGATGCCCGGCTTTTGCGGGACGAGGAGGTGACGATTCATCCGGGACGCAAGTCGCGCCGCGGGCGCAAGGCAGTTTTCGCGCTCCAACCGGGATTCGCATATCACTCCGAGCAGCCCTATCAATCCGATCTCCTTATTTTCCAACGAAAAGATCGCTTTGTTGCGTACCGGTTTTCCTATCCAGCCGCGCATCGCGAAAGAGCGGAAATCGAGATTACAAAATTCATCGACGCCCTGGCTTGGCCGGAAACTAATCCACCTGCCATTCGTTAGGCGCGTGGTCATTTTCCTTTCCCAACGGAAACCAGCCGGAGCGAGGGCACTGGGCGGGGCGTGTCGGCAGCGATTCGAAGTCGCATCTCCGCGCCAAAATATTCTTGCGAGGCAATAATTTGTTTCTATATTGCGCGCTCTCCGTATCAGGTGCGTGAGGCAGTGGACACGGCTTGAGCGGTTTTTTTGTCGTCTGAAACTTCACTGTTTCGCGACCGGAACGTACGAAAATGCCAACGATTAATCAGCTTATTCGCAAGGGACGAAAGAAGGTCTCGGTGAAATCAAAATCACCGGCCCTGAAGAATTGTCCGCAGCGGCGCGGCGTCTGCACTCAGGTGATGACGCGCACGCCGAAGAAGCCGAATTCCGCCCTGCGCAAAGTGGCCAAAGTCCGCCTGACGAACGGCCAGGAGATCATCGCCTACATTCCGGGTGAAGGGCACAATTTGCAGGAACACTCGATTGTTCTGGTGCGCGGCGGACGGGTGAAAGATTTGCCGGGCGTGCGTTATCACATCGTGCGCGGCACCCTCGACTCGTTAGGCGTGGACGGTCGCCGCCGGAGCCGTTCCAAGTACGGCGCGAAACGTCCGAAGGCTGCTGCTGAAGGCGAGAAGGGCGCGAAGAAGAAATAACCAGGTTTTTCCATGTCTCGTCGTCGCAAAGTTTACAAGAAAGAGGACAAGGTCGACTCGCGTTACGGTAGCGTGGCGGTCGCGCGGCTCATTTCAACCGTGATGAAGCGCGGCAAAAAATCGCTCGCCGAGCGCATCGTCTATACCGCGATCGATAAATCGCGTGAGGGTTCCGACGCAGTTGATCCGCTTGAAGTCGTTAACAAGGCGCTCGAAAATGTGCGCCCACGTCTCGAAGTGAAATCACGCCGGGTCGGTGGCGCCACCTATCAGGTGCCGATGGAGGTGACCGCTTCCCGTCAGGTCTCGCTTGCGATGCGCTGGATCGTGACCTACGCCGACAACCGTCGCGGCATGCCGATGGCCGAAGCGCTTGCCCAAGAGCTGCGCGATGCAGCCGCCGGCCAGGGCAACGCGATCAAGAAACGCGACGACACGCACAAAATGGCGCAGGCGAACCGCGCCTTCGCACATTTCCGCTGGTAAAGGATTTTCAATGGCTACTGCGACTCTCGATAAACCCGTGACGACGAATCCGAATTCGCCCAACCGCAAGTTCCCGCTGGAGAGAACGCGGAACATCGGCATCGCGGCGCACATTGATGCCGGCAAGACGACGATCACCGAACGCGTTTTGTTCTATACTGGCATGATCCACAAGATGGGTGAGGTCCACGAAGGCACGACCGTCACCGACTGGATGGAGCAGGAACGGGAACGCGGGATCACGATTACTTCCGCCGCGACGACCTGCTCCTGGGCGCAGCGTAAGGAAGAGGGCGTTTACAAAATTTTCGAAGGAATCAAGCAGCGGATTAACATCATCGACACACCAGGGCACGTCGATTTCACGGCCGAGGTGGAACGTTCGTTGCGCGTACTCGATGGTGCGATTGCGGTTTTCGACGGTGTCGCCGGCGTGCAGCCGCAATCGGAAACGGTTTGGCGTCAGGCGACAAAATACAACGTTCCGCGACTGGCTTTTATCAATAAGATGGACCGCGTCGGTGCGAACTTCGAGATGTCGATCGAGAGCATCCACAACAAACTGGGCGCGAATGCCTGGCCCGTTTTGCTCCCACTGGGCAGGGAAGATCAGCTCCGCGGCCAACTCGATATCATTAACAAGAAGGCGATCATTTACTCCGACAACGATCAGCTTGGATCGACCTATGAGGTGAAGGATTTACCTGACGAGCATAAGGAGGCGGTGGACAAGGCCTACGCCGATCTCGTCGAGCAGATTTCCAACATTGACGACGAAGTCGCGGAAGCCGTCCTCGAGGAACGCGAAGTCACGCCCGAGATGCTGAAGGCGGGGATTCGACGGCAGACGATCGCAAACAAATTTGTGCCGGTAATCGGGGGCTCCGCCTTGAAGAATATCGGTGTGCAATACCTGGTCGATGCAGTGGTCGATTATCTTCCGAGTCCGCTTGATATTCCGCCGGCAAAAGGCCAGAACCCCGATACGCTCGAGCCGATGGACGCGCCGACCGACGACAGCGGCAACTTTTGCTCGCTCGCCTTCAAATTGTGGAGCGATCCATTTGTCGGGAAACTCGTTTTCTTCCGCGTTTATTCTGGGACG
This sequence comes from uncultured Verrucomicrobiae bacterium, assembly GCA_963782205.1. Classification (GTDB taxonomy): domain Bacteria; phylum Verrucomicrobiota; class Verrucomicrobiia; order Chthoniobacterales; family UBA10450; genus Palsa-1392. The sequence goes on from CAWAIY010000009.1 coordinate 17,372, forward strand.
CTTTCAAAGGGTGACACGGTTTACAACCCACGGACGAATAAGCGCGAGCGCATCTCACGGCTCATCCAGATTCAGGCCGACAAACGCGAAGACATCGAGACGTGTTACTCGGGCGATATCGCGGCCATTGTCGGAATCAAAAACATTACGACTGGAGACACGCTTTGCGATGAGGAGCACCCGATCCTGCTCGAGCCGCCGTCGTTTCCTGATCCCGTCATCTCGATGGCGATCGAACCAAAGACCAAACTGGACCAGGAAAAAATGGCGACCGCGCTCCAGCGCCTCGCCGAAGAAGATCCGACGTTCCGTGTTTACACCCACGAAGATACCGGCCAGACGATCATCGCCGGCATGGGTGAGCTGCACCTGGAAATCATCCGCGACCGCATGTTCCGCGAGTTTAAGGTGGACGCGAACGCGGGTAAACCGCAGATCGCCTATCGCGAAACCATTACGGCCAGCGCGCACGGCGTTGGCAAGTTGATCAAGCAATCCGGCGGCCGCGGTCAATACGGTCACGTGGAAGTGGATGTGCGCCCAACCGAGCGTGGCAAGGGTCTCGTGGTCGAGAACAAGATCGTTGGTGGCGCGATCCCGCGCGAATACATCCCGGCGGTCAAGAAGGGTATCGACGAAGCCGTGCTCAACGGTGTGCTCGGCGGTTATCCGGTGGTCGATGTCGAGGTCGATATCGTTTACGGAAGCTTCCACGAAGTCGATTCGAATGAGTTGGCCTTCAAACTGGCCGCGATCTTTGCGATGAAGGACGGCTTCAAGCAGGGCAAGTCAATCCTCCTCGAGCCGATCATGAAGGTGGAAAACATCACCCCGGAAGAATATCAGGGCGACATCATCGGCGATTTGAATCGGCGCCGGGCCAAGATCAACAGCATCGAGGCGCGGGGCAACCTGACGATCGTGAACGCCGAAGTGCCGCTGGCGGAAATGTTCGGTTACGCAACCGCAATCCGTTCGCTTTCGAAGGGCCGTTCCAGTTATTCCATGGAGCCTTCACACTTTGAGTCGGTGCCGGCCAACCTCGTGAGCGCGATTCTCGACCAGAAGGAGACGAAATAATATGGCCGACGCGCAACGCATCCGAATTCGTCTTAAGGCGTTCGATCATCGCATGCTCGACCAATCGGCAGTCGACATCGTCGAGACGGCGAAGCGTACCGGCGCCCGCGTCGCAGGCCCGATTCCGCTGCCGACCTTGATCGAAAAATTTACCGTCAACCGCTCCCCGCACGTCGACAAGAAGTCGATGGACCAGTTTGAAATCCGCACTCACAAGCGTCTGCTCGACATCATCGAGCCGACCGCCAAGACGGTGGATGAGCTGAAAAAGCTCAACTTGCCGGCGGGCGTGGATATCACAATTAAGATCTAGCGCCTCCCGATTAAACTTTTGCCAGGCCAACGACATGAGCATCGGACTTTTAGGAAAAAAAATCGGCATGACCAGCGTCTACGACGCCAACGGCAAGCTGCGTCCGGTGACTGTAATCGCGGCCGGCGATAACACGCTCCTTCGTCGTCTGACGACAGAGCACGATGGTTATTCCGCGATTCAGGTTGGATTCGATGCTCAGAAGGAATCGCGGGTCCCGAAGCCGTTGCTTGGCGGATTTTCCAAGGCCGGTTCGGAGCCAAAGAAGCTCGTGAGGGAATTCCGCCTCAAGCAAGACGCGCCCGAGGGCGAGATCAATCTGGCGGTGACGCAGTTCCAGGCCGGTGATTACGTCGATGTCGTCGGCAGGTCCAAGGGCAAGGGCTTCCAGGGCGTGATGAAGAAACACAATTTTGCTGGCCAGGGCGCGGCGCACGGCTCCAAGACCCACCGGCGCAACGGTGCCATTGGCAATCGTTCGACCCCGGGCCGCATCTGGAAAAACATGGGCATGCCCGGTCACATGGGCGACGAGCGCGTGACGGTGCAGAACCTTCAAGTCCTGCAAGTTCGTGAAGCAGACAAAGTGATCTTGATCAGCGGCGCCGTTCCCGGCGCGAACGGCAGCTATGTCGTCGTTCGCCCCGCCTTGAAGAAACCAGCCGAGGCCAGTAAATGAGCGCGAAAGTCCTGACAACTGCCGCCGCCAAAGAGGCGAAAATCAATTTGATCGAGAACGGTCGCGGAACGCAGGCCATGCATGACGCGGTTGTTGCGATGCGCGCGGCGCGCCGTTCCGGTTCGGCCAATACAAAGACGAAAGCCGACGTCAATCTCTCCGGCGCCAAGCCGTGGCGACAGAAGGGCACCGGCCGGGCCCGCGCTGGTTACAAGTCGTCCGTTATCTGGCGTGGCGGCGGGGTCGTCTTTGGTCCCAAACCGCGGGATTACACCAAGAAGGTTTCGAAGACGGTTCGCCGGCTTGCCTTCCAAAAAGCGCTCAGCGAACGGATCAAGGCCGGCGACGTGCTGACGGTTGAAAGTTTCAGCGTGAAGGAACCGAAGACCAAGGCGTTCGTCAGTCTGATCAAGGGTCATACCGATGCGAAGAAGGTGCTGCTCATCTCGGACTCGTTCGAAGAGAGCTTTTATCGCTCGGCGCGTAACGTGAAACCGGTGCTGCTCGCGACTGCCGGCGAGGTGAATACCGAGCAACTGCTCGCCTTCGACAAGATCATCGTGTCCGGGAAGGCGCTCGAGCAATTGGCAGAAAGGACGACCCGTTCATGAACGAGCCTTACGACTTAATCCAGACGGTGCAGTTGACGGAGAAGGCTTCGTTGCTGGGCGAAAAGCTCAACAAGTACGTCTTCCGAGTCAGCCCGCGCGCGAACAAGATCCAGATCAAGCAGGCGATCGAGCTTCTATTCAAGAAGAAGGTCGTGGATGTGAACACCTGCAATTACGCCGGCAAGAAAAAGCGCCAGCAGCGGGCTGATTTTGGTCGAAAGGCGCACTGGAAAAAAGCCATCGTGACCCTGGGAGAAGGCGAGAAGATCGATCTCGTCTAGTTGTTTTATGGCACTCAGAAATTTCCGCCCACTCACACCGACGCTGCGTTTCAAATCGCTTCCGATGTTTCAGGAAGTGACCAAATCGCAGTCCAGGCCGGTCAAGAGTCTGACCGAGCCGAAGAAAAGAAGCGGCGGCCGCAACAACAAGGGTCGGCTCACTTCCCGCCACATCGGCGGCGGTCACAAGCAAAAGTATCGCAAGGTCGATTTCAAACGCCGGAAGCGCGGCGTGCTCGCGGACGTCATGGCGGTTGAATATGATCCCAATCGCACCGCGCGGATCGCACTGCTCAAATACAGCGACGGCGAACAGAGCTACATTCTTGCACCAGACGGCCTCGAAGTCGGCGCCAAGGTGACGGCAGGTGAAAACGCGCCGCCCAAGGTTGGCAATGCGCTGCCATTGAGCGCAATTCCATTAGGCGCAAATATTCACTGCATCGAAATCATGCCAGGACGCGGCGGACAGATCGCGCGCAGCGCCGGTCAGCAGGCCACGTTGAGCAACCGCGAAGGCGGTTATGCGCTGGTGAAACTGCCGTCGGGCGAGATTCGCCGGATTCACGACAGCGCATACGCAACCATCGGCCAGGTCGGCAACGTCGATCATATGAACGTCTCGAGTGGCAAAGCCGGGCGGACACGCTGGCAGGGTCGCCGGCCGCATGTGCGCGGCATGGTCATGAACCCGATCGATCACCCGATGGGCGGCGGTCAGGGCAAATCAAAGGGCGGCGGCGGACGGCATCATCCGGTCAGCCCGTGGGGCCAGCTCGCGAAAGGTTTCAAGACGCGCGCCAAACGCAAGGCGAGCGACCGTTTCATTCTGGAAAGGAGAAAGTCGAAGAAGAAAACTAAGTAAGTGGATCGTTAAATCGTGCATCGGCGGAGAAAAGCGCTGATCGACCAATCCCGATTCACAGATCTCGAATTTCGATTTCAACACATGAGCAGATCGTTAAAAAAAGGACCTTTTGTAGAGCCGCATCTTCTTGAGAAGATCGACAAGATGAACAGCTCGGGCGTGAAGAAGCCAGTCAAAACCTGGTCGCGCCGCTCGATGGTGACCCCGGACTTTGTGGGACACACCTTCCTGGTCCACAACGGCAAAATTTTTCAATCCGTGTTCGTGACCGAGAATATGGTCGGCCACAAACTCGGCGAGTTTTCACCTACCCGAATTTTTAAGAAGCACGGTTCGCACACGGCGAAGGTGACCAAATAATTGAGGGTTGAAAGTTGAGAGTTGAGAGAAGAGAGGCGACGACGCGGCTCTCAAGCCTTAACTATCTGGTTTCAACTTGTCTGCTGCTGTCGGCTGGAAGGCTGACGGCACAGCAAAATAGTTCTTTGTCAGATCCAAATCTTGAAACCGCAGATGCGCAGGTGACGTCGGAAACGTTGCTTTCGCAGAATGACCTCTTGCGCAAACAACTCTCACTCGACCGCGAAATGCAGAAGACGCTGACCGACAGTCTCGTCGTCTCGAATGCAGAGGCGGAGTTGTTTCGCCGGAAGTATTCCGAGCTGCAAACGCGCATGGACACACTGGGGGTTGAAGCGGTCAGCAAGGACCGGGCAAAGCTCGAGCAGCGTCTTTTGAAAGCGGTCAGCGACCTCCAAATGATGAACAGGGAGAAAGAAGCTTACCGCGAACAATTGCTGAAGCTGAGCGAGACGATGCTGCGCTATGTAAAAACCACGGAGAATGCGGACCCGCAGGCCCGCGCGGAAGTGGAAGCGCAAGTGCGCGCGACCAACCAACTCCTGGCGAAGAAGGACGAAGCTCTGCCTAACGAGGACGCGGCGCCGGACCTGATGGACGGGAAAGTCCTGAGTGTGAAAGAAGAGTGGGCGCTGGTCGTGGGCAACCTCGGTGCGCGGCAGGGAGTGAAAATTGGGATGCCGCTGCGTGTGGTGCAGGGCGGAAAAACGATCGCGACCCTGAGGGTGGTGGATGTGCGCGAGAGGATCAGCGGGGCGGTGATTCAGGAATTGGATTCGGAAAAAGTAAAAATAAAAGTGGGCGATCGCCTCCAGGTGGAGGCGCGCCAGAATATAAGTTTAAAGTAAATGCAAGTTAGCTCGACATATCGTTACGCGAAGATTTCGGCGTTCAAAGCGCGCGAAGTCACTCGTGCCATTCAGGGCCTGCCGGTTTCGGCGGCGCTCGATCTGGTGGCGTTCAGCCCCAAAAAGGCGGCGGCATTAATCAGCAAGACGCTGAAAAGCGCGGTCGCCAACGCGGAGAACAACGCCAACCTGCGCGTCGAAGGACTCGTGGTGAAGGAAGCGACCGTGGGCGAAGGCCCGACGATGAAGCGGATGATGACGCGGGCGCGCGGTAGCGGGAGTACGATCCGCAAACGAAGCAGCCATATTCGCATCATTTTGACGGACGAGATCGAGATCAAGAAGCGCGAAAAGAAACCGAAGCGGACTGGCGGCGCGAAGAAGAAAAAGGCGCCTGCCGCAAAAGCGACCAAGGCCGAGCCAAAAGTCGAGACGCCTGTCGAGGAAACTGCCGCGAGCACGGAGAAATCAGAAAGCTAATTCATGGGACAGAAAGTTAATCCAATCGGTTTTCGTCTCGGGGTGAACCGCGACTGGCGTTCGCGCTGGTATGCCTCGCCCCAGGAGCTGCCGGCATTTTTGCATAGCGACATCCAGATTCGCGACTACGTGAAGAAGAAGCTGCAGTTCGCGGCCGTCTCCAAGATCATCATTGAGCGCGCCTGGAACAGCATCCGCGTGACGATTCATACCGCGCGTCCCGGGATCGTGATCGGACGCAAAGGCGCCGAAATCGAGAAAATGACCGAGGAAATTTCCAAGATGGCGCAGGGCAAGCAGATCAAGATTGATATCCAGGAGATCAAAACACCGGAACTCGACGCCCAACTCGTGGCCGAGAACGTTGCGCTCCAGATCGAGCGCCGCATCGCTTATCGTCGCGCGATGAAAAAAGCGGTGCAGATCGCGATGGATTTTGGGGCGCAGGGCATTCGTCTGCGCAGCTCGGGTCGGTTGAATGGCGCTGAGATTTCCCGCTCCGAGTGGTATCGGGAGGGCAAGGTTCCGCTGCATACGCTGCGCACGCCGATCGATTACGGCTTCGCCGAAGCCAATACCGTTTACGGCAAGATCGGGGTGAAATGCTGGATTTGTAAGAAGGAAGAGGCGCCGGAAGCCCCGGCGAATGCGCCAGCCCCGGCGCCGGAGCCCGCCTCTGCCGCCTGAGAAATTAAGAAGGAGAGATTGTCATGCCATTGATGCCCAAACGAGTGAAGTATCGCAAGACCCAGCGGGGAAGCCGCAAGGGCACGGCCTCGCGCAATCTCCGGATTGACTTTGGTGAATTCGGTCTACAGACTCTGGAGCGCGCTTGGATTACCAACACCCAGATCGAAGCCGCGCGCGTTGCGCTGACCCGCAACATGAAGCGCAAAGGCAAACTCTGGATTCGCATTTTCCCCGACAAATCGGTCACTTCGCGCCCGCCGGAAACCCGCATGGGTAAGGGTAAAGGCCAGCCCGAATACTGGGTCGCGACGGTGCGGCCGGGAAATATTTTATTTGAGCTGGACGGCGTGCCGGAATCGGTTGCGCGCGAATCCCTCCGGCTCGCAGCCGACAAACTGCCGGTGCGGACGAAATTCCTCACCCGTCACCATGTGGCGGTCTAGCGATTAACGAGAAATGAAATTCAAGGAATTACAGGAAATGAGCACGGATGAGTTGCTGACCAAGAAGCGCGATCTGCGCCAGGAAAGCCTGCATCTTCGTTTGCAACAGCAGAGTGGCCAGCTCGAACAGCCGAGCCGTCTGCGGCTCTTGCGCCGCGATGTGGCTCGGGTTGAGACGGTGCTCACAGAACGCAACAGGACGGCTGCGACGAAGAAGTAATGATCATGGACGAAGCGACCAGGCAGGAAAACCCGACGAGCGAATCAGATCGTGGCACGCGCAAGACGCGAGTCGGCGAAGTGATCTCGAGCGGAATGAACAAGACGATCGTCGTCCGGACAGTGACGCGTGTGCCGCACGTGAAGTTCGGCAAGATCGTCAAGCAACAGAAGAAATTTTACGCTCACGACGAGGAGAACAAAGCGAAGACCGGAGACAAAGTGCGCATCATGGAGACGCGTCCGCTGAGCAAGCTCAAGCGCTGGCGCCTGGTCGAAGTGGTGCAGAAATAGAAAGACTTTTTATGGTTTACCTGAGATCCAGATTGGATGTGGCCGACAACAGCGGCGCGCGGATGGCGACCATGATCGGCGTGATCGGCAAGGGCGGCGCGCAATCGGCCGGCATCGGCGATGTCATCACCGCGAACGTGAAGGAAGCAAGCGCCACCGGGGCGGTGAAGAAAGGTGACGTGGTGCGCGCAGTATTGGTCCGCACCAAGCAACCGATCCGGCGCGACGACGGTTCGCTTTTGCGCTTCGACAACAACGCAATTGTGATCATCGACAAGGATCTGAACCCTCGCGGCACGCGCATCTTCGGACCGGTCGCGCGTGAGCTGCGCGAGCGCAATTTCATGAAGATCGTCTCGCTTGCTCCAGAAGTTTTATGAATCGAATCAAGCACCACGTGAAAAAGGGCGACCACGTCGAGGTGATCTCGGGCAATTTCCGGGGTTCGACCGGCAAGATTCTTCAGGTGTTGCCGAAGAAGAATCGCGTCCTGATCGAGGGGGTGCGCCTGATCAAGAAGCACCTGCGCAAATCGCAGGATAACCCCTCGGGTTCGATCGCGGAACGCGAAGGCCCGATTCACATCTCCAACGTAAAGCTGGTCGAACGCGAGAAGGAGACGAAGAAGAAGGAGAAAGCGAAAGCGGCGACGGAGAAAAAAACGAAGAAAGACGAGTAAAGCTCACGCTTTGTCATCCCACCATCGTCATTTTAGAAAATGGAAAACGAATTTTACCGCGAATACAAAGAGCGCGTGGCCCCGGCACTGCGCGAGCAGCACGGCTACAAGAACGATCATGAGATTCCGCGACTGGAGAAGGTGGTGATCAACACTTCCGTCGGCTCGCAATCGGACGTAAAACAGGCGCTGGAAGATGCCAAAACCGAACTGGCCCTTATCACGGGCCAGAAGCCGGCGGAAACCCGCGCCAAGAAGAGCATCTCGAATTTCAAACTGCGCAAAGATCAGGCGATCGGCGCCAAGGTCACCTTGCGCGGCGAGCGCATGTATGAATTCATGGAGCGTCTGGTCAAGGCCGCACTGCCGCGCATCCGCGACTTTCGCGGCATTCCTCCGAAAGGGTTCGACGGCCACGGCAATTACACGCTGGGCGTTTCCGACCAGTCGATTTTTCCCGAAGTCGAGCTCGACAAAATCAAGCGCAACATCGGTTTTGATGTTACTATCGTGACCACCGCGCGCACTGACGAAGAGGCCAAATCGCTCCTAAGCGAAATGGGAATGCCCTTCAGCGACCGGGCAAAGAAACCCGTCGCGCAAGTCGCCTAACGAATTTACATGAGGACCGTCACCGATCCTATTGCCGACCTTCTGGCGCGCGTGCGCAACAGCACCCAGGCGCAGAAGCTCGAGATGTATGTCCCTTACTCCAAGGTCAAGAGCGAGATCATTCGCATCCTGAAGGAGGAGGGCTACGTCGCCGACTACGAGCTGGACACGACCGCGGCGCATCCGCGGATCAAGATCACGAACAAGATTTCGAATCGCAGCAGCGCCATCACCGGGTTGAAACGCGTCAGCCGCCCTGGTTTGCGGCGTTATGTCGGCGCGGATGAGATTCCGCGTGTCCTCGGCGGCATGGGTACGGCGATTCTATCCACCTCGCGCGGCGTAATGTCGGGGCGCGAGGCGAAGAAACAAAAAGTGGGAGGCGAGTTACTGGCTTACGTCTGGTAACCCTGGAGTTATGTCGCGGATTGGAAACAAGGCGGTCGAAATTCCCGCCAAAGTCAAAGTGAACATCGACGGCAGCGGCAAGGTCGCGGTCGAGGGTCCGAAAGGGAAGCTGGACTGGAAGCTTCCCCGGGGTATCAAGGCAAGCGTGGCCGGCAACGAAGTGTCGTTAGCGCGCGACGCGGAGACGCGCAGCGTGAAAGCGCTGCATGGTCTTTCTCGCGCCCTGATTAACAACATGGTTGTGGGGGTAAGCGAAGGTTTCACCAAGAATCTTGAAATCGAGGGCGTCGGCTTCAAGGCCGCGGTCCAGGGGAAGAATCTCAATCTCAGTCTCGGGTTTTCGCATCCGGTACTCTTTCCGATTCCGCCGGACATCAAGATTATCGTGACCGATAATACCAAGATCGCGATTCAGGGGGTTGACAAGAAAACCGTCGGGCAGGTCGCAGCGGACATTCGCCGCTATTACCCGCCGGAACCGTACAAGGGTAAGGGCGTTCGTTACGCGGGCGAGCAAATTCGCCGTAAGGAAGGCAAAACCGTTCAATAGTTAGTCATGGTTACGATCAATCGAAAAGTCATTCGCGGCCGCATTCACAGCCGCATCCGGCGCAAGGTCTCAGGCACTGCGGAACGTCCGCGTCTCTGCGTTTATTTTTCCGGCAAACATGTTTATGCCCAGGTCGTCGATGACGAGGCGGGGCGCACGCTGGTTTCGGCCGGGACGACCGAGAAGGCGTTAGGCGGCAAGGGTAAAAGTGCGGCCAACCGAGCCACAGCGGAGAAAATCGGGAAGACCATCGCGGAGCGATTGCTCGCAAAGAATATCGACAAGGCAGTGTTCGATCGTGGCGGATTCCTTTACCACGGAAAAGTGAAAGCGCTGGCCGACGCGGCGCGCGAAGGCGGAGTCAAACTTTAATATGGCATACGCAGGCAATCAGGGGAGAAGAAGCGACTCACGCACGACGGACCGGACGGCTCCGGCAAGAGGCGACACTACCGAGAAGGTCGTGTTCATTAACCGCTGCGCCAAGGTCGTAAAGGGCGGCCGCCGTTTTAGCTTCAGCGCCCTCATCGTGGCGGGCGATCACGACGGCAAGGTCGGCTGTGGATTTGGGAAGGCGAACGAAGTCGCGGAAGCGATTCGCAAGGCCTCGGAAGCCGCGCGCAAGTCGATGGAAAAAATGTCTTTGCACGAAAACACCATTCCGCACGAAACCATCGGAGAGTTTGGCGGCGGACGTGTGCTTTTGCGCCCGGCCTCGCCCGGAACGGGTGTGATCGCCGGCGGCGGCGTGCGCGCGGTCGTCGAAGCGGTCGGAATTCGCGACGTGCTCGCCAAGTCGTTAGGCTCGAATAATCACGCCAACGTCGTCAAGGCGACCATTGAAGCGCTGCGTTCCCTGCGCCGTCGCGACGAAATTCTAAAAGCGCGCGGCATTCGCCCGAGCAGCCCGAACAATGGCGAGGAGGCGCAAGCTCAGTCATGATTCGGTTGCACAATCTTAAGCCGCGTCCCGGTTCGCGGCATCGCGTGAAGCGGCTCGGTATCGGAGAGAGTTCCGGTCACGGCAAGACGAGCGGCAAAGGCAGCAAGGGCCAGAAAGCTCGCTCGGGCGGCAGCATCCGCCTCGGCTTTGAAGGCGGCCAAATGCCTCTCATCCGGCGTTTGCCGAAGCGCGGATTCAACAATGCAGCGTTCAAGAAGGAATACGCGATCGTCAATCTCGACGACCTGAACGAATTCAAGGCCGGCTCAACGATCAACGAAGAAACGCTGCGCGTATCGAAACACATTCGCGGTCACTTTGTCGGGCTGAAGATTCTCGGCCGCGGCGAATTGAAGCATGGCCTGACGATCGAAGCGGACCGAGTCAGCGATTCGGCGCGCGAGAAGATCCAGAAAGCTGGCGGCACGGTGACTTTGCGCGAGCGGAAATCACAGACCGAAGGAAAGCGCTTCGAGCCGGCGGCGACGAAGCCGGAGACCCCCGCGTCGACGGAGCCGAAGCCGAAAGCGAAAAAGACGGCGGCGAAGAAGAAGTCAGCTGAATAGTCAGCCTCTGGATTAGCGGATGGTTTCGGCTTTTCTCAATTCAGTCAAAATCCCGGAGCTGCGCCGGCGAATTCTGTTCACGCTCGCGGTCATCGTCATCGTCAGGCTAGGCGCGGCCGTTACGACCCCGGGAGTGAATCCGGCGGTGCTGCAGGACTGGTTTCGCACGTCGTCGCAGAGCGCGGGCGGCGGCGTCGCGGCGCTCTTCAACCTGTTTAGTGGCGGCGCGCTTGAGAATTGCGCAGTCTTTTCGTTAGGCATCATGCCTTACATCAGCGCCTCGATCATGCTCCAGCTCTTGACGGCGGTGATTCCGTCGCTCAGCCGGCTCTCGAGAGAAGACGGCGGGCGGCAGAAGATCATGCAGTACACGCGTTATGCGACGGTTGTGCTCTGCATTTTCCAAGGCTACCTGCTGGCGATTTCGTTCCAGCATCCGGAATCGTATCACACCATGCTCCCCGGCATCACCGAGACGACCGCGCGCCTCGGGATTCCATTGGTAGATAACCTCGGATGGTCCTTTCGGGTCATCACCGTCATCACCCTGACTACGGGAACTTTGTTCCTGATGTGGTTGGGCGATCAAATCACCGACCGGGGAATCGGCAACGGCATTTCACTCATCATCACCATCGGCATCGTGGCGCGTCTGCCCGCGGCGTTGGCGCAGGCCTGGAAGACCTTTGTGCCCTCGGCGGCGACCGGGACGAGCCAGGTGAACCCCGCGATTCTGGTTCTGATGGTGGCGTTTCTCTTTATCGTGATCGCGGCCGTCATCGCCGTCACGCAGGGCGTGCGCAAAGTCACGGTCCAGTACGCGAAACGCGTCGTCGGCCGCAAAATGTACGGCGGCCAAACGCAATATATGCCGCTGAAGGTGAACTACGCGGGCGTCATGCCGATTATCTTTGCCTGGGCGCTGCTGCTTTTTCCGACAACGATTGTTGGGCTCGCCTTCAAGAACAGCCGGACGGCAAGGATGATCGCCGAGAATCTTTCCTCGGGCTGGCTGCACTACGTCGTGCTCGCGGCGATGATTTTCTTTTTCAGCTATTTTTGGGTTGCGACGCAGTTCCAGCCCTCTCAAATCGCCGATGATTTGAAGAAATATGGCGGCTACATTCCCGGTGTTCGTCCGGGCAAACCGACCGCGGATTTCCTCGATTTTACGATGACGCGCCTGACGTTCGCTGGCGCGGTTTTCCTTACGGCGATCGCGATCCTGCCGAGTCTTTTGAGCCAGGGACTCCACGTGCCGGTGATTACCGCGCAGTTTTTCGGCGGCACCAGTCTGCTCATTATCGTGGGCGTGATCCTTGACACGATGCGGCAAGTGGAGACGCACCTGATCCAGCGGCATTACGACGGCTTCCTGCGCAAGGGCCGGATTCGCGGGCGCGCTTTCGATCGCGCCTCATACAATCGCGGCGAGGCTGCCCAGCAGGGGACGCTGATGTGGCTTTATGTCGGTATCGCGGTCCTGGTGATCGGCGGGGTGGCGATTTTTCTCTACGGGCGCTAGGTGAAAAATCGCATCGTGCTCCTCGGCGCGCCCGGTTCCGGAAAGGGGACGCAGGCGGAGATGATTACGCGGCATTTTGCGATTGCGGTCACCTCGCCGGGAACGATCCTGCGTCGCGAGCGCGATCTGGGAACGCCGCTCGGGCTGGAAGCGGATGAAATTTCGAAACACGGCGGCCTCGTTCCTGATGACGTTATCGTTCAGCTTATCGCCGATTGGTTGAACCTGCATGGCCGGAATGGCTTCGTTTTCGATGGCTTTCCTCGCACCGTTGGGCAGGCGGAGCGACTTGACGAGATCCTGCAAAAACGCGGCGATTCGCTCGACCTGGCGATCTGGCTCGAGGTTTCCGAGCAAACCGTGCGCGATCGAATTGCCAGTCGCTTGCAATGCCGCCGTTGCGGCTTCACCACCAGCTTGACGAGCGCGGGTTTTGCCGACCGGCCGGTTTGCCCCTACTGCGACGGCCCGCTTATCCGGCGCGACGATGACAATGCCTCGGTCCTGCAAACGCGCCTCGCGGAATTCAAGTCCAAGACCGAACCGCTCCTCTCCTTCTATCAGAAAGGGGGCGCGTTGCATCGAATTGACGGCAATCGAGGCCGGGAGACGGTCTTTGCCGATATCTCGGCCTTGATCGAAGAGAGAGCAAAATGATCCCGATTAAGTCAGCTCGGGAAATCGAGAAGATGCGGCTCGCCTGTCGCACCGCGAGCGATGTTCTTGAGCGGGTCAGCGAACTGATTCGCCCCGGGATTTCGACCAAGGAGATCGACCAGGCGGCAGCGGACCTGATGCAAGATGCCGGCGTGCGGAGCGCGTTTCTCGGTTATCGGCTTGGGCATCGTGTTTTTCCCGGCAACATCTGCATTTCGCTCAACGACGAGATCGTGCACGGCATCGGCAGCCAGCGCCGCATCCAGTATGCCGACATCGTGAAACTCGATATCGGTGTGGTGCAGGATGGCTGGGTCGGCGATACGGCGGCGACGATTCCCGTCGGGATGATTGATGAACGGGTGGAGAAATTGCTCGCGGTCACGCAGAGCGCTTTGGAACGAGCGATTTGCCATGCTCTTGCCGGCGAACGGCTCGGCGATCTTTGTGCCGCGATCGAAGACGAAGCGGTGCGGAATCATTTCAGTGTCGTGCGGGAATTTGTCGGCCACGGCGTGGGCAGAAAATTGCACGAAGAACCGCAGATCCCGAACTACGGCCGGCGCGGCAGCGGCCCGCGTCTCAAGCCGGGCATGACGCTGGCGATCGAGCCGATGATCAACCTCGGCGCACCTGGTGTCCGCCTGCTCGACGACGGCTGGACGGTCTGCACCTCCGACGGTTTGCCCTCGGCCCACTTCGAACACACGGTTTTGATTACCAAAGACGAACCTGAAATCCTGACATGGCGCGCAAAGACGCAATTGAGGTAGAAGGCACGGTGGTCGAGCTTCTCCCGAATACGATGTTCCGGGTGGAACTGCCGAACGGTCACCGCGTCCTTGCCCACATTTCTGGAAAAATGCGGATGCACTTCATTCGCATCTTGCCAGGCGACAAAGTTATGCTAGAGATTTCCCCTTACGATTTGTCGAAAGGGCGAATCACTTTTCGCCATCGCTAGCGCGGAGAAAAGGCTCCGCGTTTTTCGTCTCGTGAAACCATGAAAGTACGACCGTCAGTAAAAAGACTTTGTGAAGGATGCAGGATCGTGAAGCGCAAGAACGTCGTGCGCGTGATCTGCAGCAAGAACCCGCGCCATAAACAGCGCCAGGGCTAGGAGATCGTTATGCCAAGATTACTCGGAGTAGAAATTCCCGCCGATAAACGCATCGAAGCGTCGTTGACCTACATCTACGGCGTCGGCCCCACAACCGCGAAGCGCGTCCTCGAACAAACCAACATCGACCCGAATCTGCGCGCCAAAGATCTGACCCCGCAGCAGATCAACGAAATCATCCAGACGATTACCCATAACAAGTTGCCCATCGAAGGCGACCTGCGCCGCGAGGTGCAGAGCAACCTGAAGCGGTTGCAGGCAATCAATTGCTATCGCGGAATCCGCCACCGCCGCGGATTGCCCGTCCGGGGACAGCGCACCTCGACCAACGCCCGCACCCGCAAGGGCCCGCGCAAAACGGTGGGCGTGATCCGCAACAAGGACGCGAAAGCGGGCAAGGTTTAACCTAACGAACTGACATGGCCGAAGAATCCGAAAATCAGACTCCGGCAGAAGTGCCGCCAAACGAGACACCGCAACCAGAAGCCACTGCGCCCGAAGAGCAGGTGGCTGTAACCGAAACTTCCACGCCCAACGATGCCGAGGCCAAGCCAGGCGAAGCTCCCGTGACTGCAGAGGCACCCGCGCCTGCCAAAACGGCGGCAAAAAAGACGCCGAAGAAAACGACCAAGAAAGCGGCTGCCGAAGTTTCAGCCGTCGCCGAGGCGCCGAAGGAAAATCTTTCGCTCGACCCGAACGACGTCGAGAAGCCGAAAATCATCAAGGCCAAGGGGAGCAAGAACGTTTACTCCGGCTACGCCCACGTCCTTTCCACTTTCAACAATACGATTGTCACTATCACGGACCTGCAAGGCAACGTGATCGGCTGGTCGAGCGCTGGCAAAGTCGGCTTCAAAGGTTCGCGCAAAAGCACGGCCTACGCAGCGCAGATGGTCGCGCAGGACGCCTCGCGTCAGGCGATGGGTCACGGCCTAAAGGAGGTCGAAGTGCTCGTGAGAGGACCGGGCGCCGGTCGTGAATCGGCGGTGCGCGCACTTCAGGCGATTGGTCTCGATCTTACTGTCATCCGCGACGTTACACCGGTGCCGCACAACGGCTGTCGCCCGCCGAAACAACGCCGCGTCTGATCCCTTCCACGCCTTAACGATTCAACGACTCACGCTCACTCATGGCTAGATACACCGGACCCAAAACCAAGATCGCCCGCCGTTACGGCGTGCCCCTTTTCGGACCTTCCAAATCGCTTGAGCGGAAGAATTATCCGCCGGGAATGCATGGACCAAAGGGCTCGCGGCGGAAGCAATCCGATTACGCGATCGCGCTCGGCGAAAAGCAGAAACTGCGTTTCCAGTACGGTCTGATGGAAAAACAGTTCCGCCGAATTTTCGAAACGGCGCTGCAGCGACGCGGTGTTACCGGCGAAACCCTGCTTCAGCTTCTTGAAACGCGCCTCGATAACGTCGTCTTTCGCCTCGGGCTCGCTAACACGCGGAGCGGGGCGCGCCAGCTGGTGTCGCATGGGCACGTCCAAGTCAACGGCAAGAACGTCAACATCTCTTCCTTTAACGTGAAGGCGGGCGATGAAATCACGGTCAAAGACCGGCCGAAATCGCGCCAGCTCGCGCTGCGCAACATGGAGTTGACGCAGATCGCTCCGGTGCCGGACTGGCTGACGGTGGATCGCGATGCTTTGAAAGGCAAGGTCGCCCATATCCCGTCGCGCGAAGAGATGCAGCCGATCGTCAACGAGCAGTTGATCGTCGAGTTGTATTCGCGGTAGCGCGAGTCTCTCAGTCTTGTCTGTCGGCGGTCCGTGACCGCCGTTACAAATGCCTTTCCAGCGCTTGAAGCGCTTTGTCGTAGCTGCAGCGCGCGAGAAAGTGCGCCAACTCGGGATCGACTGGCCGGGGCAGCATTTTCTCGAGCGCGACGATTTTCTCGGAGATCGCTTTTAGCTTCTCGAGATGCCGCTCCGAATCGCGGCGGCTGGCTTCGTCGGCAATGATTGCGCGCCGTTCGTAGAGGGCGGCGGCGAGTTTGGCTTCGGGCGAGGTCATGGATTTCAGTGCTTGCAAAAAGAGACGCAAGTAAAGCTTGAATTGCATACGCTTTTTTCGCAAGCCTCCGGGATGGCCGAAGCCGGAAACAAGCGAGTGCTAATCGTGGATGATGACACGGCGGTGCTGCGCATCATCCGGGAAGCGTTGCAGAGTTTTCTGCACTGGGATGTGGACACGTCGCCCAGCCCCGAATACGGATTCGAGCTGGCGCTGAAGAAGAGCTACGACCTCATGATTTTCGATTTCTCGATGCCGATGGTCGACGGCACGCTGCTCTTTCTCCTCATCACGAAGGTCTATGAGAATTCTTTGCCCGAGCGGAAAGTGCCGCCTTTGCTTCTCGTCTCCGGTCAGGGGTCTGACATGCGTGCCCAGGAACTATTGAAAGAGGCGCGTGTCCGCGGCTTCCTGGCCAAGCCATTCACAATCAGTCGCCTGCTGGAGAAAGTGGAGGAGTGCGTCCCGGGAACAAAATCGGTTTCCTAGTGCAGTGTAGCGAGGCGAAGCGACACTTCCGCGCTTGACCCTGGACCGGCTTCCGCGCGTCCGATCTCTTGGCCGAAGGACTTCATTGTCGGTTCAAGCGACACGCCATCCTGCGCGCGAGTTGGCGGCGAGGCGCCGCCAATGAGAGGTCAGCGGCCTGTGCTCCGTGGAAGGCTAAGCGTCGTTAGGCGGAGTGGCCCGCTTCCACCAGCAACTGTCGCCGCGCTTCCAGCCAATCGTCCGCCGAATTGCCGTGGATGCCTTCACGCATCCGGCGTTCCGCGATGAAGTAGGCGCGCATCCGAATTTCTTCCTCGGGAATCATGACGCTGGCCGGAGCCGCTTTTCGCTTCGAAGTAGCCGCGGCCCGGGGTTGGCGGGTGGCGGGCGTCTTGCCAGGCTTCGCGCTACGAGTTTTGCCGGGGGATTTCGGGCGCGACGCTGATTTCGCAACCTTGACGGACGGACTTTTCGCGGCAGCCGGCTTTGCGGCCTCTGCCAGACCGTTGCCGTTCCGCGCTTCCTGATCGAGCGCGACCGGGTTGATCTCGGGCGCTGCAGTCTCTTTCGATTTTTTTGAACTTTTCACCATTTACTTTTCCTTTACGTCGGCAAGCCTGTACGCGCAGAGCAAACCCGCGCAAGCGGAAATCGGCATGAAAAAGGCTTCCGCGAACTCGATCCGACGATGAGGCAGTTTGTATTCCGATGGGCCATCACAACCGTGGCCGTCATGGTCGCCGCGTCGATCATCGGCGGGATTCGATATGACAGCTTTCCTTCTCTGATTGGCGCCGCCCTTTTGCTCGGGATCCTGAATGCATTCCTTCGTCCGGTGCTGCTTTTGCTCGCCGCGCCACTGATCATCCTGACGCTGGGAGTGTTCATCTTCGTCGTGAATGCCCTCATGCTCCTGCTCGTGAACCAGTTCGTGCATGGGTTTCATGTCGATAGTTTCGGGAGCGCCTTCTGGGGCGCGATCCTGATCAGCATTGTGAGCTGGCTCCTTAGTGCATTCTTTCGCGGCAGTGACGGCCGCGTCTACCCGTTGACGCATCATACCCAGATGCGGCGCGTGCAGGGCCGCGTCGTCAGCAGCAGCAAGCCGGGCGAACTATGACCTACTGCCTCGGGATGCTCTGTCGCAAGGGCGCCGTTTTCCTTTCCGACTCGCGCACCAGCGCCGGCATGGACAACATCACAGTGCGGACCAAGATGCGGATCTACGAAAAGCCCGGCGACCGCGTAATCTGTATCATGAGCTCGGGCAATCTCTCGCTCACCCAGGCGACCCTGGCCTTGATCGATGACGACCTGCATCTCCACGAAAGTCATCCAGCACGGAAACATTTGATGAATCGCGAGACGCTTTACGAGACTGTTCGCTATGTCGGGTCGAAGGTACGCGAGGTGGAACAACGCGACCGCGCCGCGCTTGAGGCCGACGGTTTCGATTTCAACATCAACCTGATCGTCGGCGGGCAGATCGCTGGCCTCGCGCCGGAGGTGCACTCGATTTACCCGCAGGGGAACAGCATTCACGCGAGCAAGGACTGCCCGTTCCTCCAGATCGGCGAATCGAAGTACGGCAAGCCGATTCTCGACCGCGGATTCAGCTACGACAGTACGCTGATGGACGCGCTGAAATTCGGTATTATCTCGATGGACGCGACGATGAAAAGCAACGTCGCGGTCGGCCCGCCGATCGACATTCTCTGCTACAAGACGGATTCGCTGCAGGTGAAAATGCGCACCCGCCTGGAGCAGAACGATCCCTATCTGCAGGAGATCGGCCGCAAGTGGCAGGACGGGATCGTACGACTCGTTAGGCAAATGCCAGTGGCGGATTTTAGTAAGACCGCGCTCGGCTTTGCACCGGCGAGCGTTGCCTAGCGAAACCGGGGCGCTCCCCCGAACTTGTCTTTCGGTGCGTCGGTTTGTTCAAGCGCGTAGCCGCCTCCTCCTGGAAAGTCGCGAGGGGCTGGTCTGGTTCCTGCTTTTACCACATCTGCACTCGAAACAGCCTTGCCTTAATCATTATGTCCAAATCCAGCAAACTACTCATCTGCGCGTTCGCCGCTCTGCTGACCTCCGCGTCTGTGCTTTTCGCCCAAGACGTTGCCAGCACCGGGTCAGAATCTGTGAAAGCGAGCGCGAACGGTTCTGCGATCAGCAACGTTGTTCTGCAACGCAAACCCGATCTCACGCCGATGACGCTGGTCCAGGCGTCCGCCCCGACTGTCCGCAGCCCCGCCGCGCCCGCGGCGCCCCAGCCTGCCACGAACGCGGTCGCTGCCCAGGCCGCGCCCCCCGCGAAAACAAACCCGCCTGCTGGGTCGCAGCCGACCACGTCATTGGCAAACCCGGAAACCGAGAACGGCGGTGTCGGTGTGCGTGAGTTTCAAGGCGACGATGTCGGCCAGGTTTTGCGCCTTCTGGCGCGGCAGGCGAAAATCAACATGGTGGTCAGCGAAGCGGTCACCGGCACCGTCACGATGCGTTTGGAAGATGTCACCGCCCTCCAGGCGATCGCGATCATCGTGAAGGCCAAGGGGCTATTCATGGACACAATCGACAACGTTTATTATATCAAGACGGCCGCCGAACGCACGGCCGAACCGACCCAAAGCGAAACCTACCAATTTAGCTACGCGCGCGCCAAGGACGTCGCGCCGTTACTCGCGGGGCAGCTCACCAGCAAGGTGCCGCCGCAAGTTGATGAGCGCACCAACACCATTTTCTACCGCGAGGGCCGCAGCAACGTCGACGCCATCCATAAGATGCTGGTGCAGATCGATAAGCCGACAAGGCAGGTCATGATCGAAGCCCGCCTCGTCGAGGTAAACGCGAATCCGAGACAGAGCTATGGAATCAACTGGGCAGGCGTAGTTGGCGGTGCAACCACTCCGCAGACATTTAGCTACGGCGGGCTGAATCCGGCCACGCCGCTACCGGGCCAGAACATTCCCACCAACGGTCTGGCATTGGGCAACGTTCAAAACAATAACTTTTTTGGCAGTCTTGGTCGTCTGGCGAACGTCCCAGCCAGTCAGTTTGCCATTCTCAGTGTTCCGCAAATGTCCGTCACCCTTCGACTCTTGAATGAGGATTCGGACGCGGAATTTCTTGCAAACCCGCGGATTGTCACGGCGGACAATCAGCAAGCGAAAATCGAGATCACCCGTGCCCAGCCAGTGCCGCAATTGAATTTCAACGAACAAACCGCGACCGCGGTCTTTGGTGGATTTGAGGACAAGAAATTCGGCAATACCCTCATCGTTAAGCCATTGATCAACAAGGAAGATTTTATCACCCTGAGTGTGAAGCCCGAGATCAGCAACAAGGTTGCGGACGAGACTTTCGTTTTCGCCGGCGCCACCGTCTCGAGTCCGATCATTGATACCCGTACCCTGGATTCGAATGTCCTGATCCAGAGCGGTGACACACTCGCGATCGGCGGCCTGCTTCAGGATGAATCAAACAAGGCCCGCAACAAGGTACCCGTGATGGGCGATATTCCGGTGCTAGGTTACCTCTTTCAGGAGCATCTCAATGCCCGCGCCAAGCGCAACCTGCTGATCTTTGTCACCCCGACCATTCTCGAACAACGCTACGGCACCGGCCTTGAAGATCAGGTCTCTGGCCTGCATCACAGCGGCGAAGAATATGCGGATCCCAATGGCTGGCGGAACAACGCGAAGGGTGCGCTGCGTCTCGTCCCAACCTCGAATCGCCAGATCGTCACTGATTACCCGAAACCCGGTATCGCGCCGCCTCCGAGTACAATGCGCTATCTGAGCACGGCCAACGAGCGCGATAACTAGACCAGAACCGAATTTGTTGTGGGTTGAGGGGGTGGACCTCGTTGTCGGGTTCGCCCCCTTTGTTTTCGCCCCCGTGCTTTTTGTTGCACCTCGCTGCGCTGCTGTGCATCGTTCAGCTGCCAAAGCTTCCCTCGTGCGGCAGGCCGATTCCTGAATGAAACTCTCGCTCATCCCACCAATCCTTCGGCCGATCGCGGAGAAGATCGAACGGGACGAGCGGATTACGGAGGAGGATGCGCTCGCGCTCTACCGCTCGAAGGATCTCAATGCGCTCGGGATCATGGCTAGCATGGTGCGAGAGCGAAAGAACGGGGATGTCGCCACGTACATTCTCAATCGTTACATCAACTATTCCAACATCTGTGTGCTCTCCTGCCAATTCTGCGCTTTCGCGGCGAAGAAGCACGATCCGCATGCCTTTGAGAGTTCGATCGAGGAAATTCTGGCCGCGGTCCATGAAGCTGTCCTTAGCGGCGTCACTGAAGTGCACATGGTCGGCGGCTTACACCCTTCGTTAGGCAAGGATTGGTATCTCGATCTGCTCCGGCGGTTGCGGGCGCTCGATCCGCAGCTCCAGATCAAGGCCTTCACCGCCATCGAAATTCGCCACCTGGCGCGCCGGATTTTCAAAACCTCGATCGCGGAAACATTAGCCATCCTGCGTGAGGCGGGCCTTAACTCGCTTACCGGCGGCGGCGCCGAGATCTTCGACCCGGGCGTGCGCGACGAGTTGTGCCGCGGTAAGGAGACGGCCGCGGAATGGCTCGAG
Source organism: uncultured Verrucomicrobiae bacterium (assembly GCA_963782205.1). Lineage (GTDB taxonomy): Bacteria > Verrucomicrobiota > Verrucomicrobiia > Chthoniobacterales > UBA10450 > Palsa-1392. The sequence continues at coordinate 38,698 of CAWAIY010000009.1, forward strand.
GTTCACCGTACCTGGCACCAAATGGGAGGCCGCAGCACTTGCACGATGCTTTACGCTCACATTGAGACGATCGAGCAGCGGGTCGATCATCTGCGCCAACTACGCGAGCTGCAGGACGAAACCGGTGGCTTTACCGGTTTTATACCCTTCGCTTTTCAGCCGGAGACAACCGTTCTGGCGCATATCCCGCGGGCGACCGCTTTCGAGCAGTTGTGCAATCTCGCGGTCAGCCGGATTTATCTCGATAATATCGAGCACATCACTGCCTATTGGGTGAGCCTCGGTCTGCCCCTCGCGCAAGTCGCGCTCGCGTATGGCGTCGATGACCTGCACGGCACGATCATGCGGGAAAAAATCTTTCACATGGCCGGTGCGAAAACGCCCCAGGAACAAACCGTCGAGGCGCTGCGGGATATCATCGTCCAGGCCGGCCGTGTGCCGATGCAGCGCGACAGTTACTATAATCATCTTACGCCTGCCGGGGCGATCGCGCCCCGGCAGTCGGCGGCCGATCTTGTCTGCGCCTAACGATCTTCCGCTCGTCCGGCTCGGTTGCGTCCGATATCTCAACGCGCGTCCGCTCATCCACGGCTGGAGCGGTGAGGTAATTTTCGATCATCCCTCGGCCCTTTGCCGGCAGTTGGCGGCGGCCGAACTCGATGTCGCGCTCGTTTCGAGTTTTGAGTATCTGCGAAATCCGGTCTACTCCGTGGTGGACGACGTCGCGGTTGCCTCCTTCGGTCCCGTTTACAGCGTGATCCTTGCCCATCTTGGCGAGATCGAGGCGCTGCGTGAGATTAGCCTCGATCCCGCGTCGGAGACGTCGGTCAACTTGTTGCGTTGTTTGCTCTCCGAACGCAATCCGGCTGCGCGATTCGTCCAGGAGGGCGAAATCACGCCGACACGTGGCCGGCTGATGATTGGCGACCAGGCGATTCGATTTCGGCGCGAATCCGAAAAGCAATACCACCTGCTGGACCTGGGTGCGGAGTGGCGACGGCAGACCGCGCTGCCATTTGTCTATGCCCTCTGGCTGATGCGCCCCGAATACGAAAGAAAGCGCGAAATCGCCAGCGCACTCCGATCGTTAGGCAAGATGAACCGCGCCCATCTCGACTCGGTCGTCGCGGCCCAGCCGGAGGCCGAACGCGCCTTCTCCGAATTTTATTTTCGCGAATGCCTGCGCTTCACTTTTGCTGACGAAGAGAAAAAGGGTTTCCAAAAGTTTGCTGAATTGTGCGTCAGGCAAAAACTGCTGCTGTCCGTCCCACCCCCGCCTGCGCTCGTCTAGTACCGATTCGCCAGCCTGCGGCTTTGCCTGTCTAACGAACTGCTGAAATGAAACGCGCGCGACGATGGATCATGCCGCCTGACGACACGGCGCCTGGCTTTTCCGGGACCATCTGCGGAATGGCCTGGCTGGGCCGTGTCCTGCAACGCAAAGGGTTGCTGACCGATGGAGCCGCGACCAATTTTCTCTACCCGCGTTTGCGCCATCTGAGTGATCCATTTTTGCTCCCGAACATCCTGGCCGCGGTCGATCGAATCCTGCGTGCCATCGACCAGGCCGAGCATATCGTCCTCTATGGCGATTACGACGTCGACGGTGTTACCTCGCTCGCCCTGTTGCACGAGATGTTTTCCGCCTACGGCGCACCGCCAGCGCTTTTTCTTCCCTCGCGGATGGAGGAAGGTTACGGCCTGAGCCGCGAAGGCATTGAGCGGTGCTGGGAGACACACCAGCCGCAACTGCTCATTGCGGTCGATTGTGGGACGTCATCATGCGACGAGGTCGCTGAAATTCGCGCGCGGGGGGCAGATGTCATCGTGCTCGATCATCATGAACCGAAAGGCCGTCTGCCGGATTGCGTGGCGATGGTCAATCCGAAAGCGGCCGGTTCTCCATTCGCCTATCTCTGTAGTGTCGGGATCGCTTTCAAACTCTGTCACGCCCTCCTCAAGACGCGGCCGCTGCCGGAGTTCGATTTGCGTCAGCGCCTCGATCTGGTTGCGCTCGGCACCGTGGCCGACATCGTGCCGCTGGAAGCGGAAAATCGCATTCTGGTTTATCACGGCATGCAGGAAATCGGCCGGCGCCGATTGTTAGGCGTGAGCCGGCTCCTCGACATCGCGGCCGTTCGGCCACCGATCGTGGCCGAGCATGTTGCCTTCCGGCTTGGCCCGCGACTGAACGCGGCCGGCCGCCTGACGACGGCGGAGAAATCGCTTCGCCTTCTCCTCACGGCCGATCCGGATGAAGCCGCGACACTCGCGGGCGAGTTGGACGCACAGAATCGGGAACGACAAAACGTCGAACGCCAAATTTGGGCCGACGCAGAGGAAAAAATCGCCGTGGCCAACCTTTCGGAAGCGCCGGCGATCGTGCTCGGCGAGCGCGGCTGGCATCCGGGCGTGCTCGGCATCGTCGCGTCGCGCATCGCCAAGAATCATCATCGGCCGACAATCATTGTCGGCTTTGACGAGCAGGGCCTTGGCAAAGGCAGCGGCCGAAGTATCCCGGGTTTGTCGCTGGTTACCGTGCTCGGCCAATGTGGCGATCTGCTGGAAAAATTTGGCGGACACGAGATGGCGGCTGGCCTGACGATTCGAGAGGAAAACTTTCCTGTTTTCGCCGGAGCGTTCGAAGAAAGCTGCCGTGTGCGCCTTGGTAAAGGGCTCCTCGAGCCGAGCCTGCATCTGGATTCCGAGCTGAGCTTGCGGGAAGTGAACTGGGAGCTCCTGCGCTGGCATGAATTGCTCCAGCCCTTTGGTCAGGGCAATCCGCAACCTCTTTTTCTCGCTCGCGGTGTCGAGCCGGCTGCGCCGCCGATGATCTTGAAGGAAAAACATCTCCTCCTTCGGTTGCGGCAGAACGGCCGTTGGCAGCGTGCAATCTTTTTTGGGGGCGCGGAGGAACCGCTGCCGAAACCTCCATGGGATATCGCCTTTCGCATCAACGCCGACGAGTACGAAGGCGAAATCCGACTGCAACTGCAGGTGGAAGCGCTCCGGGTTGCAGCCGCGATCTAACGCCGCGGCTTCGCTCTCGCAAACATCTGGCGCATGGCTTTTATTGAATCGGTCGGCACTTCGACCGCGCGCTCAGACGCGTCTAGAATGAAGTTGCAATGGCATGGCAAGCCGACAGTTCGTTAGGCGAGATCGAGTGGATTCCGCGCCCGCGGGTGACGCAGTTGCGTCGCCTCGGGCTCGAGACGGTGAGCGATTTGCTCACTCACTATCCGCGGCGACACGAGGATCGGCGCGAGTTCGCCAGTTTTCCGAGGGAAGAATGCGACCAGCCGATTTGCCTCTGCGGTGAAGTGACGAAAACCCGCCTTCTCCGCTTCGGGCGCGGGAAGAAGATTTTCGAGGCGACCTTGCAGGAGGACGCCGCGCATGCCCTGAGCCAGCCGCTCACGCTGCGCTGGTTCAATCTGCATTATGTGCAAAAGATGGTTTTGACCGGTCAACGCCTGGTCGTCTTTGGCAAGCCACGTTTGCGCGGGCAACGCATCTGCATGGAGCACCCCGAATTCGAGGTGATTGAGAACGATGAGGAACTTTCGATTCATTTCCGCCGGGTTACGCCGATTTATCCCGCGACGGAAGGTCTTTCGCAGCGGGTTCTGCGCAGTCTGATCCATCGGCTTTTGCAGGAATGCCGGGATGGTAGCCTAACGACTCGTCTGCCCGGAGCGCTTGCCACCACGCTTACCTCGCAAGCCTGGCGGGAAATTCATTTTCCATCGAGCGAGGACACGCTCGCGCAAGCCCGTGAGGCGATCGTGCTCGGGGAATTTTTTGCCATGCAGATGTTGCTCGGCTCGCGCCACGCGCGCACGCGGGCGCGGCGGGGCGCGGCACATCGCGCTCCCGGGGATTTGCTGGAGCGATTCCTGCGCGCCCTGCCTTTTGAGCTGACGAATGCGCAAAGGCGGGTAATTGCGGAATTGCGGACCGACCTTGCCGCGGCGTGGCCGATGAACCGGTTGCTTCAGGGCGACGTCGGCTCGGGCAAGACGGTGGTCGCCATCGCCGTCATGTTGCTCGCCGTGGAAAGCGGTGCGCAGGCCGCCCTGATGGCGCCGACGCAAATTCTGGCCGAACAACATTACGCCGTCCTGCAGCGCTGGCTGGAGCCGTTAGGTGTCTCCGTCGCCCTCCGCACCGGCTCACGGAAGGAGGATCCGTTGCCCTTGTTTGCGGGGGTGAACGCGCCGCGTCCGGCGAAGGCAGACCACCTCGCGGAACAAGCCGGCGGCCAGTCGTTCCCGGAGAAACGCGCACACATTTTTATCGGAACGCATGCGCTCCTTTATGAGCCGGAGGGACTCGAGAATCCCGGGCTGGTCGTGATCGACGAGCAGCACAAATTCGGAGTTGCGCAACGTGGCTGCCTAACGGCACGCGAACCGGCGCCGGACGTACTGGTCATGACCGCGACCCCGATTCCGCGCACCCTTACGATGAGCCTCTACGGCGATCTTGACGTCTCGACCATCGATGAGATGCCGGCCGACCGCGGCAAAATTGTAACGGCTGCGCGAGACGAGAAGAAGCTGCCGGATGTGCTCGCGTTTCTCCGTCGTGAACTGGAGGCGGGGCGGCAGGCCTACATCGTTTATCCGCTGATCGACGAGAGCGAGAAGCTGGAAGCGAAAGCGGCCTCGACCGAGTTTGAGAAATGGCGCGAGCGTCTCAGGCCGTTCGCCTGCGAACTGCTTCACGGACGCATTGCCGCGCCGGAAAAGCAGGCGATCATGGAGCGCTTCCGGCGTGGTTTAACGAGTGTGCTGGTCAGCACGACCGTGATTGAAGTGGGAATCGATGTGCCGAACGCGACCATGATGCTGGTCGAAAATGCCGAGCGCTTCGGCCTGGCCCAGTTGCATCAATTGCGCGGGCGGATCGGACGCGGCGAACACAAATCGTATTGCATTCTTTTGCACTCCGATCCCTCAATGGAAACAAGCGCGAAACTCGCTGTGCTGGAAGAGACCAGCAACGGCTTTGAGGTGGCGGAAGCCGATTGGGAACTGCGCGGACCGGGAGATTTGCTCGGCACGGCGCAGAGCGGCCTGCCGGCGCTCAAGCTCGGTAATCTCCGCTCGGACGCGAAACTAATGCAGCGGGCACGGGCCGCGGCGCTCGAAATCATTCGTGCTGATCCCACCCTCGCTAAACCGGAAAATCAACGTTTCCGGCAGTTGGTTGTCGAAGAAGAGGGAAAAAGTTTCTCCCACGTCAGCTGAATGAAAAATTTATTGAAATTCCTTTTCTTAGTCCTCGTCCTGAGCGCGGGCGTGTCGCTCCTTTACGATTATCAACTGCGCCATGGGCGCCTGAGCTTGAGCCCGCAGACGGCTCCGGAAAAATACACCCTGGCGGACGCTCCAGCGGTCGATTCGAAGTCGGTCGCAAGTCTCGCTTCGTTAAGCAACGAGCGCCGCAAATTGATCGCGGGAGTCATTCCATCGGTCGTGAGCGTGAGGACGACCAAACGCATTCCACGCCGGCAGTACGGCCTCGATCCGTTTGATTTTTTCCGCGGAAATTTTCGTCAGTTTCGTGGTCCGGCGGATGAAGCGATGGTGCAAAATTCGCTCGGCTCCGGCGTGGTTGTGACCAAGGAAGGCCACATCATCACAAATAATCATGTTGTCGATCACGTGGACGAAATCGAAGTGGTCCTGAGTAACGGCCAAACTCGTAAGGCTCGTCTCGTCGGAGCCGACGCCCAACTCGATCTGGCGGTTCTAAAGATGGACGATCCCAACGCGAAACCGCTCAAGCTCGGCGATTCCGATAAGATGCAGGCGGGCGATTTTGTGCTCGCGATTGGTAATCCGTTTGGTTTCGACGAGACGGTAACCGATGGAATTATCAGCTCGAAGGGACGTCCCAATCGAGTGGACGGATTCGGCGATTTCTTGCAGACGAACGCGGCGATCAACCCCGGGAATAGCGGTGGCCCGCTGATCAACCTGAGGGGCGAGGTCATCGGCATTAACACAGCGATTGTTTCGCGCAGCGGCGGCTCTCAAGGAATCGGATTTGCCATCCCATCCAACACTGTGAAGATGGCGCTGGAGAATCTGCTCGAGCATGGTCGCATCATCCGCGGTTACCTCGGCATCGAGACGGCCGCGCTGCAACCCGGGCAGGTCAACGCCCCGGATTCGGGGGTGGTGGTGGCGGCGGTCATGCCGGACTCGCCGGCGGCCGCGGCCCAGATTCAACGCGGGGATGTGATTCAAAAGTTTGATGGACACGAAGTGCGCAACATCATCGAATTGCAACGCCTCGTTTCGCTGACCGAGTTGAACAAGAAGGTTGACCTGGAAGTCGCGCGCAACGGCAAACCGCTGACCCTCTCGACGACGATCAAAGAGCGACCGCCCAATTTTGGCCTCGCCCGAGCGGAGCCGATGGGACCTCCGGGGCAGCAAGCGCCGCCCTCGCCTAACGAACCGGATACGGATCAGCCGGATCAGTCTACGTCTAACGACAGTGCACTCGGCTCGATCGAGGTAAGGGAGTTGACTCCTCAGCTGGCTCAAAACCTGGGTGTGCCCTCCAACGTTCGCGGTGTCGTCGTGGCCCAGGTGGGAGACAACGTCGGCGAGCTGCGTCCCGGGGACGTAATCGAGGCGATCAACCAGGAGCCAGTGACCTCGGTGCCGGATTTCGAGCAGGCCGTGCAATCGCTCGACCCGAGCCAGCCGCAGGTTCTTTCCGTTTGCCGGCAGCGCAGCCGGTCGTTCGTGGTGGTGAAGCCGCGCTAGTTTATTGATCGCGACCGCGGGATCTATGTCCGCGCTGTCCCAAGAATAGATCGCAAGACGCGAGGCCGCACTCACCCCGCTGTTGCTCCGGCAACGGATTCCTGATAATGACCATTCGGAATGCAGTGTTTTGCCCGCGCGGGCGAATCTCTGAATAAGCGCCGGACCAATCGAGTCCAAGGTTCAAATCAACACGATGCCAATGAAACGAATTCTACTCGTAATGACGATGGCTGCTCTGCTGCTGCCTCTCGCTCCTCGCGTGCAGGCGGAGGCCGAGGTCACACTGAATTTCTTTTACGATAATCTCTCGCCCTACGGCAGCTGGATCGATGTCGGCGACTACGGCTATTGCTTCCAGCCCACTATGGCGGCGGACAACCCCGATTGGCGACCTTACGCCGATGGCTACTGGGCCTATACCGACGCCGGGTGGACGTGGGTTTCCTATGAAGATTTTGGCTGGGCGACCTATCACTATGGCCGCTGGGCGGACCTGGCCGATTACGGCTGGGTTTGGGTGCCGGGCTATGAGTGGGCTCCAGCATGGGTGTCGTGGCGCACCGGCGGCGACTATGTTGGCTGGGCTCCTTTGCCGCCGGTCGACAATCGCGTTTACGAAGGCCGTGCCATCACTGGTCCGGTTGATGTCGAGTTCGGTATTGGGCCGCTCTACTACAATTTTGTCGACATCCGCTATATCGGCGAACCGGTTCTTCGTGGCCGAATTTTCGCTCCGGCGCGCAATGTTACCATCATCAACCAGACGGTTAACGTCACCAACATCACCTATAAGAATTCGACGGTTTACAACTACGGTCCGAATTACAACCGGCTGAATCAATATTCCACCCGTCCGATTCAGCGGCTCAATCTTCAACGTGAAACTGGCATCGGCGCGAATCCCGGCCAGGTCCAGAAGGGTGCGAACCTCAATCGCGTGAGCGGCAACCAACTCATGGTGGTCGCGCCGAAAATTCAGAAATCGCCGGAAAAGATCGCCCCGAAGCAGGTGAAAGCGAAGGTCGCGAAGCCAATAGTTGAGGAAGGCTGGCAGGGGGTCGCGAATCGGCAACAGCTCCAGGCCGAAATGAAAAAGGAGAACGCGAAAAATGTTCCGCCGCCGAGCTTCAAGCCGCAAAACCCCGGGAGGCAAAAAGGCCGAACGGAGATGACTCAGCAACTTCCACAAAGACCTTCAGAGTCGAACGCGAAGCAGGGCCAGCGGCAGCCAACGGCAGGGAACGCACCATGGCAAAAGCAGACTCAGAAACAGAGCGGAGACGCCCTCCAACAGAGTGGCGGTGGGGGAAAGCAGGGTCCGAAGACCGAGTCGGTTGCAAAGGACGCGGCTCCTAACTGGCGGAACAAGGGCACCACCGGCGAAGCCCGGTCATCGGCCTATCAACCGGAAACTAACGTCCAGGCAGCGGGACAAGTGCCGCAGAAAGCGCGGGGAACCGGACAGAATGCCAATCGCGCGGATGAAACGCGACGCGTGCCAAAGGCGCAGCCCACCCCGAAACGCGTTAGCGGACAACCGCAGCCTTCCCAGCCTCAACAGCCGCAGGGCAACAAGAAGAAGAAAAAGAAACCCGGGGACCAACCTCCGGACCAACAGTGAATTCCGGCGATTGACGGCGGCCGCGCGAACGATCCCCCAAGGCCGGAAGCATTTGCGTGCGTGCTGTTCTCCTCGTCGCGACTACTGGTCGAGCAGCTCCGCAATTTGCACCGCGTTGAGGGCCGCGCCTTTCAGCAGTTGATCGCCCACTACCCAAAGCGCCAGTCCATTGTGTAACGCGCAATCCACACGCAACCGGCCGACCTGACAGTTGTCCTTGCCCGCGACCGCGAGCGGCATCGGATACTGATTGGAGAGCGGCTCATCGACGAGATCGAGCCCGGGCGCGTCGGAGAGGACTTCGCGCGCTGAGTCGACCGAGACCGGGCGCTCGAACTCCGCGCTCAACGCGACCGAGTGCGCCCGGTAAACCGGCACCCGCACACAGGTGACCGAGGCAAAGAAGTTGGGCAGGTGCATGATCTTGCGTCCTTCGTTTTGCATCTTCATTTCTTCTTTCGTGTAGCCACTCTCGAGGAATGAATCGACTTGAGGCAGGACATTGAAAGCGATCGGATGCGGATACACCTCTGCAACTGTGTCGCTTCCTGTTGTGCTCGCTTCGACCTGCCGCCGCAGTTCGTCGATCGCACGCGCCCCGCTGCCCGAAACGGCCTGGTAACTGGAGGCGAAAACGCGCCGCAACCCAAAGGCGCGATGCAATGGAAAGAGCCCCATCAGGGCGACGGCCGTCGTGCAATTTGGATTCGCGATTAGTCCGCGATGCGTCCGAACGTCTTCCGGATTGATCTCGGGGATGATCAGCGGGACATCGTCCTCCATTCGAAAGGCAGACGAGTTATCGATCACCACCGCGCCGGCGCGTCGGGCAACGGGAGCGAATTGTTTCGCGGTGTTCGCGCCAGCGCTAAGAAAGGCCAGATCAACGCCCCTGAAGGAGTCCCGGCCGAGCGTTTCGACGGCAATCTTTTGGCCGCGAAATTCCAGTTCCCTGCCGGCCGAGCGCGGTGAGGCGAGGAGCCGCAAGTCCGCCACGGGAAAGTCCCGCCGTTCCATGACGCGGAGCAGTTCGATTCCGACCGCGCCGGTCGCGCCGACGATCGCGACGTGATATTTTCCGGGCATCGCGAGCGCAGTCTATCGCCCGCTAATTGAGATGCAAACGCCCGAACCAGTCATTCGAATCTCCGTGCGCGATCAGCGACTCGATCTGCTTTCGGGAGAGAATGTATTGTCGAGTTATCCCGTTTCGACTTCGCGCTTCGGGTTAGGCTCCGAAGAGGGGAGCATGAAAACGCCGCTCGGGAAATTCAAGATTGGCGAAAAAATCGGCTACGGCCTTCCGATGGGCACCGTTTTTCGCAGCCGAATCCCGCTTGCGCCCGAGGAAGTGACGCTGCCGACAGATGACCAGGTTCTCTCACGCATCCTCTGGCTCGATGGCCTCGAAGAGCACAACGCAAATACGCGCGACCGCTTCATTTACATTCACGGCACGAACCACGAGGACGAGATTGGCCAGGCGGCGAGCCACGGTTGCATTCGAATGAAGAACGCCGATTTGGTTGCGCTCTTCGAGCAGGTGTCGCTCGGTACGGAAGTGCGAATTGAAACCTAAAAAAAGGCCGAGAAATTCGTTGCACGCGCTGGTTTCCCCGCCTAAACAGACGGCAGCAACCTGCTAGGGAAGGAGGCGAGTTTATAGTGAAATTTGTCAAAGCAATCATGATTGTGGCCGTCGCGGCCGGCGTGTTGAGCCTGGGTGCTTGCGCGCAGAAGAAGGAGACGATGGCGACTCCACCACCGGCGTCGACCGGAATGTCGAAGTAGTCTTCGACCGGCGGTTTGCCTCCGACCGGGTAACTTTAACCAAGAGGCCAGGTCGTTTGCGCGGCCTGGCCTTTTTCCTCTTCCAATCCAAGTTTCACTCGCATCTGGTTTGCCTAAGGACGGCGGCGGGTCACAACGGCGCAGTCTGCGCCCGAGTGGAATTCTCGGGCGCTTCTCGTAGTATTCGCTCCAATGATTCGACTTTGCGGACTTCCCTTGTCACTCGCGGAAATCGCCCGTGTCGCGCTCACGTCCGAGCCGGTCGAGATTGCGCCGGAGGCGCATGCCCCGATTGAGGCTTCGCGCCGCGTCGTGGAGGAGATCGTTGCGCGGCGAGACGTCATTTATGGCGTCAGCACCGGTTTTGGGAAACTGTCCGACGTCCAAATTCCGCCCGACAAACTCGAGCAGCTCCAGGTCAACCTGGTGCGGAGCCATTCCTGCGGCGTTGGGCGCCCGCTCTCCGAGGCGGAGGTGCGTGCGATGATGCTGCTTCGCGCCAACGTTCTGACGCTTGGGTTCAGCGGCATTCGCCTCGAGGTCATCCAGCTTCTGGTGGAAATGCTCAACCGCCGGGTGTGGCCGGTGATTCCCGAGAAGGGCTCGGTCGGAGCAAGCGGGGATCTGGCGCCCCTCGCGCATCTCGCCCTTTCGCTTATCGGAGAAGGGGAAGCGTTTCACGGCGATTTGCGACAGCCGAGCGCGAGTGCTCTGCAAAGGGCCGGCCTGCAGCCAATCGATCTCCAGGCCAAGGAAGGGCTCGCACTGCTCAATGGCACGCAGGCGATGCACGCGGTTGGAGGTCTCGCACTTTGGCGCGCCAAACGCCTCTCCCGCGTCGCGGACGTGGCGGGCGCCATGACTCTTGAGGCGCTCAGGGGCACGCCGGTCGCGTTCGACCAGCGCATCCACAGGGCGCGGCCGCATCCGGGTCAGCGAGCTGTCGCCCGTCATCTGCGCGCTCTTTTGCGCGAGAGCGAGATTCGCGCTTCGCACGAGCAAAATGACGCCCGCGTGCAGGACGCCTATAGCCTGCGTTGCATGCCGCAGGTTCACGGCGCAATCCGCGGAGCGCTCGCCCATTGTGAGGAAATCCTCGCCATCGAATCCGGTTCCGCGACGGATAATCCGCTCGTCTTTACCGACAACGGCGATGTTCTTTCCGGCGGCAACTTCCACGGCGCGCCCCTCGCCCTCGCGCTCGATTACGCCGCCATCGCGATCACCGATTTGATGAGCATCAGCGAACGCCGGATCGATCGCCTAACGAATCCAGACCTGAGCGAAGATCTGCCCGCCTTCCTTGCTCAAAATCCGGGCATGCAGTCCGGCTTCATGATTCCGCACGTCGCGGCCGTCGCACTCCTCAACGAGGCCAAAGTCCTCGCCCATCCTGCGAGCGTCGACAATCTGCCGACCTCGGCCGGGAAGGAAGATCATGTTTCGATGGGAATGACCGCCGCCTTCAAGTTGCGCACCGTGGTCGAGAACGCGGAGAATGTGCTTGGGATCGAATTGCTCGCCGCAGGCGAGGGGTTGGAATTTCGCCGGCCGCTAAAGGCCGGAGTGGGTGTCGAACGCGCCTTCGCTGCCTTGCGTGTGGTTGCGCCGCGCTTGGAGGAAGATCGGGCGCTTTCGCCGGATATCGAGCGAGTCGCGGACGCGATTCGCGGTGGCAAATTCGACAGCGAAGAGGAGGAATTATGAGTGAGAAAATCGATCCGCGCCCCGCGCGGCAGCCAGATCAGTTGCAAAGGTTGGCAGCAGGAAGCCGCCATGCGCATGCTGATGAACAACCTCGATCCCGAGGTCGCAGAGAATCCGGAAAAACTGATCGTCTACGGTGGGACCGGCCGGGCCGCCCGCAGCTGGGAGGCATTTGACGCGATTGTGAGGTCGCTGCGCGAACTGGAAAACGACGAGACATTGCTGGTGCAATCCGGCAAGCCAGTCGGCGTCTTTCGCACGCACGACGAAGCCCCGCGCGTCCTGATCGCCAACTCCAATCTCGTCGGCCATTGGTCCAACTACCCGGAATTCAACCGGCTCGAAAAACTTGGCCTGACGATGTATGGCCAAATGACGGCCGGGTCCTGGATCTACATCGCGAGCCAGGGGATCGTGCAGGGCACCTTCGAAACTTTCTCCGCCGCCGGGGTGCGCCATTTCGGCGGATCGCTTGAGGGCCGGTTGCTGGTTACGGGCGGTCTGGGCGGAATGGGCGGCGCACAACCCCTCGCCGCGACCATGGCCGGGGCGCTTTGCCTCGGGATCGAAGTTGATCCGGCACGAATTGAGAAGCGCTTGCAGAGCGGCTATTGCGACCGGATGGCGCGTTCGCTCGACGAAGCGATGCAGATGCTCGACGAGGCGCGCAAAAACAAGAAGGCCGTCTCGGTCGGCCTGGTCGGTAATTGCGCCGATGTCCTGCCCGAGATGGTGAAGCGCGGGATCGTGCCTGACATCTTGACCGATCAAACGAGCGCGCACGACGCTCTGAACGGCTATGTGCCTAACGGAATGTCTCTGGCCGACGCGCTCCGGTTGCGGGCGCAAAAGCCGGACGAATACGTCGAACGATCGATGGCCGCGATGGCGCAGCATGTCGAGGCCATGCTCGCCTTGCAGAAGAAGGGCGCAGTAACTTTCGATTACGGAAACAACATCCGGACGCAGGCGAAGAAGGCCGGCTGCGAGAAGGCATTCGATATCCCCGGTTTCGTCCCGGAATACATCCGGCCGCTCTTTTGCGAAGGGAAAGGGCCATTCCGCTGGGTCGCGTTGAGTGGCGATCCGGCCGACATTGCGAGGACCGATCGGCTCGCGCTCGAGCTTTTTCCAGACAACCAAGATTCTCTCGCGCTGGATGAAACTGGCGCGGGAGCGGATTCAGTTTCAAGGTTTGCCGGCGAGGATCTGCTGGCTCGGCTACGGCGAACGCGCGGAGTTTGGCGTCGCCATGAACGAACTCGTCAGGCGTGGCGAAATCAGCGCGCCGATCGTGATCGGGCGCGACCATCTTGACACTGGCTCCGTCGCTTCGCCCTTCCGTGAGACGGAGGGAATGCTTGACGGCAGCGACGCGATTGCCGACTGGGCGCTGCTCAACGCGCTCGTCAACACCGCGGCGGGAGCGTCGTGGATTTCGATCCACAATGGTGGCGGCGTCGGGATTGGCTATTCGCAGCATGCGGGGATGGTGGTAGTGGCGGATGGGACCGAGAACGCAAAGCGACGCCTCGAGCGCGTCCTGACGAGCGATCCCGGGATGGGCGTCATTCGTCACGCTGATGCCGGCTACTCGAAGGCGATCGAGTTTGCCCGGTCGCACGAGATCAAGATTCCCATGGCGCCTCAGGCGCGCGATTGATAGGAAGCCTAACGAATGCAAAAACTCATCGAATGTGTGCCTAATTTTTCCGAAGGGCGCGACCTCAATGTGATCAAGCAGATCACGGCGGCGATTGAAGCGGTCGATGGGGTTTCGCTCCTCGACGTCGATCCAGGCGCGAGCACCAACCGCACGGTCGTGACTTTGGTCGGCTCGCCGAAAGCTGCCGTGGAGGCGGCTTTTCGCGGAATCCAAAAGGCCGCCGAATTAATTGACATGCGCAAACAAAAGGGCGCGCATCCGCGGATGGGCGCGACCGATGTTTGTCCGTTTATCCCGGTGAGCGGCGTGAGTTGGGAGGAAGCGATCGAGTGCGCCAGGTCGTTAGGCAAACGGGTCGGCGAGGAGTTGAAGATCCCGGTTTATCTTTATGAGAAAGCCGCGACCCATCCGTCTCGTTCCAACCTCTCGATCATTCGCGCCGGCGAATACGAAGGCTTCTTCGAGAAGATCAAGCAACCGGCCTGGAAGCCCGATTTCGGGCCGGCGGTCTTCAACGAAAGATCCGGCGCGACCGTCATCGGGGCACGGGATTTCCTCGTCGCCTACAACGTCAATCTCAACACGCGGTCGGTGCGACGCGCCAACTCCGTCGCGTTCGATGTGCGCGAAAACGGACGGGTGAAGACAGAAGATGGCACACCGACGGGCAGGAAGGTGCTGGACGAAAACGGCGAGCCGGTGCGCATACCGGGGATGTTGAAACACGTCAAGGCGATCGGCTGGTTCGTCGAGGAATACGGCATCGCGCAGGTCTCGATGAATTTGACGAACATCTCCGAAACGCCGTTGCACGCGGCCTTCGCTGCCTGCAGCGAAGCCGCCGCGCAGCGCGGTCTGCGCGCCACAGGTTCGGAAGTGGTCGGCATGCTGCCGAAAAAATGTCTGCTCGAGGCAGGCCGCTATTTCCTGCGCAAACAGCAGTGGTCCGAGGGCGCGTCGGAGGAAGAACTAATCGACCTCGCGATTCGTTCCATGGGCCTGAGCGAGCTGAAGCCGTTCGATCCAAAGGAAAAGGTGATCGAATACCGGATCGATGCAGCGGGGGGGAAATCGCTCGTGAAGATAAACTTGCGCCAGTTTTGCAACGAGATCTTGAGCGATTCGCCGGCTCCCGGTGGCGGTTCGGTTGCGGCCCTGATGGGAGCGCTTGGCGCGTCGTTAGGCGGAATGGTGGCGAATCTTTCCGCGGGCAAACGCGGCTGGGATGATCGCCTATCCTTTTTCAGCGACTGGGCGGTGAAGGGGCAGCAACTCAAGGACGAATTGCTTTTCCTGGTCGATGAAGACACTGCCGCATTTAACAAGGTGATGGCCGCCTTCGGATTGCCGAAAGATTCCGCGGAAGAAAAAGCCGCGCGCTCGAAGGCAATCCAGGCGGCCAACCAATACGCCGCCGAGATCCCGCTCGCGGTCATGGAGACCGCGAGCCGATCCTACGACCTGCTGGCACAGATGGCGGAGAAAGGAAATCCCGCTTCGATCTCGGATGTCGGCGTCGGCTTGCTCGCGACCCGCGCCTGCATCGAAGGCGCGGCAATGAACGTGCGAATTAATTTATCCGGGCTGAAGGACGAGAAAGTGAAAGCCGCGCTGCAGGAGAAAATGAGCCGGCTTACGGCAGAATCCGAAACGCGTTTCAAAGCCGCCGGAGAAATCGTGGAAGGCAAGCTGTAGACGCGCATTGAAAGCTCTCGCTGTCCTCCATGCTTCGCAGTTGTTGACTCTCGCCGGTCCGATGCGACCGCGGATTGGTGGCGAGCTGAGCCATCTCGCGATCGTCGAGGACGGCGGAATGCTGATCCGGGACGGTATGATCACGGCGGTCGGAACCTCCGACGAAATCGAGCGCGAGTTGCCTGCCGATGTCGAGGTTGTCGACGTGGGAGACCGGGTGGTGTTGCCGGGTTTCGTGGACGCGCATGCTCATCCCGTCTTCGGGGGGAATCGGGTGGATGAATTCGAGATGCGGGCGCGGGGTGCGACTTACGAAGAGATCGCCGCCAGTGGCGGCGGGATTCGTTCGACCGTGCGCAAGACCCGCGCGGCGAGCGAAGGGGAACTTCTCGCGGATGCGCAAGAGCGAGCAAACTGGTTCCTGCGCTGCGGGACCACGACGATGGAGGCCAAGTCCGGTTACGGATTGTCGCTCGAGGAGGAACTGAAAATTCTCCGCGTTATCCGTCAACTGAACGAGACGACCCCGATTGAATTTGTCCCGACGTTTCTCGGTGCACACGCGATTCCGGAGGAGTTTAGCGGGGCACCCGAACAATACGTCGCGCTTGTCATTCACGAGATGTTGCCGGCCGTGGCGGAGGAGGAGTTGGCCGAAAGCTGCGACATCTTTTGCGAGTACGGTTATTTCGATCTGGCGGATTCGGAGAAAATTTTGATGGCGGCGCAGGAGCATGGTCTGCGGCTCCGAATGCATGTCGATCAACTGACGAATTCGGGCGGAGCTTTCCTGGCGGCGCGACTGCAGGCGGTGACGGCTGATCATCTCGAACAAACGAACGATGCGGAGATCGCCGCTTTGGCCGAGGCGGGCGTTCAGCCAGTGCTATTGCCGGCGTCGGTTTACGCCCTCGGCAAGACGCGTTATCCCAAGGCGCGCGCCATGATCGAGGCCGGTTTGGGCGTTGTGCTGGCAACCGATTTTAATCCCGGATCGTCGCCGACTCCTTCGATCCCGATGGTGCTTTCTCTGGCGGCGACGCAGATGAAAATGACGCCGGCCGAAGGTGTGAGCGCGACCACGATCAATGCCGCCTACAGTCTCGGTCGCGGCGACAAGATCGGATCGCTCGAAGCCGGCAAACTGGCGAACTTCACCATCTTCGATTGTGTCGATTATCGCGAGATCGCCTACTGGTTTGGATTGCCGCAAACCCACGCGGTCTACATTCGCGGCCAGCGCGCGTTGTAACGGCGGTCATAGTCCGCGGAACACCGGAAATGACGCGATGATTTCGGTGGTCGTAGACCGCCGCTCCAACGCGACATTCCCGGTGGTTTGCGAACGACTCCGCGCACCGGTAACTTGATTTCTTCATGAAGGTCGATGTCGAAAACCAACCACATTGTGTCGCCACCCTCACGATCGAATTGCCGCCAGAACAGGTTTCCAAGGAGTGGGACGCGATCGCGAACAGCTTTGCCTCCCAGGCGCGCCTCCCCGGTTATCGCCCGGGGAAAGCCCCGCGCCGCGTGGTCGAAGCGAAGTTCCGCAAGGACATCCAGGACGAGCTAACGAAGAAACTCGTGTCCAAAAGTTACCACGAAGCGATCGCGGAAAAGCAGTTGCGGGTTGTTTCTCTAACGAAGCTCGAGGATGTCGAATTTGGGGACGATCGCTCGATGCGTTTCCGTGCCACCGTCGTGACCGCGCCCGAATTTGAGCTGCCCGATTACAAGGGAATCCCGCTTCAGTTGCCGGACACTAAGGTGACCGAAGCCGAGGTGGACGCCGCGGTCGAACGTCTGCGCGAGCAGTCTGCCGATTTTGTCGATGTGCCCGGACGCGGGCTGGAGATGGAAGATTTTGCAGTGATCGATTTCGAGGGAACGATCGAGGGCAAGCCGATCGCGGAGTTGGCGCCGAATGCGAGCAAGAACATCCTCGGTGGGAAGAAATTCTGGCTGCACCTCGCGCCGGAGAATTTTCTGCCACATTTTGTCGAGCAGTTGATCGGGCAAAAGCCCGACGAATTACGGAAGGTGCAGGTGGAATTTCCCGCGGATTTTCCGGTTGCCGAATTGGCCGGAAAAACCGCGGAATACGACGTCACGCTGCGTGAGATGAAGCAGCGCGTTCTGCCCCCGGTTGATGACGCTTTCGCCGCGAAGTGGATGCCGGAGAAGACGCTGGCTGATTTGCGGGAAGCGCTCGAACATCAGATCGAGCACGAAAAGGGGCATGAACTGGAGCGCGCGCGCGAGGCGCAGGTGGTCCGGTATCTGAGCGAGCGCATTCAGTTTGAGTTGCCGCCCAACCTTTTGAAAACCGAAACGCGCAACGCCCTGATGGAATTGGTGCAGCGCAATCGGGAGCGCGGAGTGCCGGATGAAGCGCTCAAGGAAAAGGAAGAAGAGTTGATTCGCATGGCGAGCGGCCTGGCCGCGCATCGCCTTAAAACCAACTTCATCCTGCATCGAATCGCCGAGCAGGAAAAAATCCAGGTCACGCGCGCCGACTTGGATGAGCGCATCCGTCACCAGGCGACGCACCACAACATGACCCCGGAAAAAATGCGTCAGGAAATCGAGAAACAAGACGGCATGAATGGCCTCATCGAGCAGATCCTGCTGGGCAAGACGATTGATTTCCTCGGGTCGAATGCTACCATCGGGAGCGCGGCCGCAACACCGGTCCCCGAGGTCGCGCACGAATCAAAATGACAACAAATCGCGACTCCAATTTTTCTCAATCCGTCCTCGTCCCGATGGTGGTCGAGCAGACCGGGCGCGGCGAACGCAGCTACGACATCTACTCGCGGTTGCTGAAGGACCGGATCGTTTTCATCGGGACGCCGATCGACGATCACATCGCTAACCTGGTCATCGCCCAATTGCTCTTCCTGCAAATGGAAGATGGCAAAAAGGACATCAATCTTTATATCAACTCACCCGGCGGCTCGGTCACGGCCGGTCTCGCGATTTACGACACGATGCAGTTCCTGACCTGTGACGTGACGACGTACTGCCTTGGTATGGCGGCGAGCATGGGCGCAGTCCTGCTCAGCGCCGGGACGAAAGGCAAGCGTTTTGCGCTGCCGAATTCCGACATCATGATTCACCAGGTCTCGGGGGGCGCGCAGGGGCAGGCGAGCGATGTCGAGCGGACGGTGGAATACATGTTCAAGCTCAAGAAGCGCCTCATCCGCATCCTTTCCCAGCACACCGGGAAAGCGGAGGAGCAGGTTAAACAGGACTCGGATCGCGATTATTACATGACGGCGGCCGAGGCCAAGGACTACGGACTCGTTGACGAGGTGATCAAGTCGCGCAAGGAGGCGAAATTGCTCGATGGCGACGGCGCCAAAGGCACTCTGACTGACCGCTCAACCGCGGTCGCCGAGGCCGCGCTGCCGCAGAAAGTCGAGGAATAGGAACTGCTCTAAACGGGGGAGACGACAATGGCGCGCGCCTCGAATCTCACCATGTGTTCCTTCTGTGGCAAAAGCCACGCGGAGGTGCGTAAGCTGATTGCCGGGCCCGGCGTCTACATTTGCGACAGTTGCATCAACGTTTGCAAGAGCATCCTCGACAAAGAACTGAATGAAGATGCGCGCCGGCAATCCTCAACCATCCGCGTGCCCAAGCCGGCCGATATCCGCGGCTCGCTCGACCAGTACGTGGTCGGCCAGGACATGGCGAAAAAGACGCTTTCGGTCGCGGTGCACAACCATTTCAAGCGTGTGCTCCAGAGCGCGCCGCCGGCTGACACTTCGGCCGCGTTTCAGCCCGATCCTTTCGCCGACGTAGAAATCGAGAAGAGCAACATCCTGCTCATCGGCCCGACCGGCTCGGGCAAAACGCTTCTCGCCAAAACGCTCGCGAAAATTCTCGACGTTCCTTTTTGCATCGCCGACGCCACGACGCTGACAGAAGCCGGTTATGTCGGCGAAGATGTGGAAAACATCATCCTGCGACTGCTCCAGAACGCTGATTACGATGTGAAGCGGGCGGAGATCGGCATCGTTTATATCGACGAAATCGACAAGATCGGGCGCAAAACCGACAACGTAAGCATCACGCGCGACGTTTCCGGCGAAGGCGTGCAACAGGCGCTCCTAAAAATTCTCGAAGGCAGCACCTGCAACGTCCCGCCGCAGGGCGGTCGCAAACATCCGCACCAGGAATACATCCAGGTCAATACCGAGAAGATTCTCTTTATCTGCGGCGGCGCTTTCGTTGGGCTGGAGAAGATTGTCCAGAAACGAATCGGCAACAAAACGATGGGCTTCAGCAGCCCCTCGCTCGAAGCGGAGGAGGCTCTGCGGCGCGAGGCGGTACGCCAGGTGGAACCGGAAGACTTGTTAGGCTTCGGCATGATCCCGGAATTCATCGGCCGGCTTCCCGTGATTAGCGCGCTCGATGCGCTGACCGAGGAGGAGATGGTCATGATCCTGACCGACACCAAGAACGCGATGATCAAGCAGTACACCAAGCTCTTCGCGATGGAGGACGTGCGCCTGACGGTCACGAAGGACGCCTTGCGCGCGCTTGCCGCCCAGGCGGTGACGAAGGGAACCGGCGCGCGGGCGCTGCGTTCGATGCTTGAGCGGATCATGCTCGACATCATGTATGAGGTGCCGAGCCGGGAAGACATCGCCGAGGTCACGATCAATCGGGCCGTGGTCGAAGGGAAAAAGGTCCCGCTGATTCGCAAGAAGCAGGACAAGGACGCGGCTTAGGAAGAAATGGCGCTTCGCGCCTGACGTCCAACGCTCAACGTTGGACGCTCAGAATCAAACAGCGTCGCTCCGTGACGTTCTTCTCTGAATTGAAACGTTGGACGTTGAGCGTTGGACGTTGAAAGTTTGCTCCCCGTCTTCGAATAATGCGCGTCCTCGTCATCAACACCGGCACCGAAATTCTCCTCGGCGACGTAGTCAACACTCACCTTACCTTTATCGCCCGCGAGATTTTCCCGCTCGGCCTGCGGGTCGAGCGCCAGTTGTCAGTGCCCGATGGGCCGGCGATTCGCGACGCACTGGACGAGCACATCGAGCGGGCGGATTTGATTTTTGTTACCGGCGGTCTCGGCCCGACGACGGACGACATCACGCGAGAGACGACGTCCGAGCTGCTTGGCTTGGATCTTGTGCCTGATCCCGTGCTGGAGGCCAGCCTCAAGGAGCGCCTGGCAACCCGCGGGATTCGCCTGACCGATCGGATCCTGCGCCAGGCTCGGGTGCCGCGGGGAGCGCAGGTTTTGCCTAACGAAAATGGAAGCGCTCCCGGGCTCTATCTGGCGGCGGGCTTGAATCCCGCGCTGGCAACGCCGCACTTGTTTCTCCTCCCGGGGCCGCCGCGTGAGTTGCAACCAATGTTTGTCCAGTCGGTTCTGCCAATCCTTCAGCAGATCGTCAGGCAGGAGGAAGCGATTGGTTGTCGCAGTTACCGGATCGTGGGAATGGGCGAATCCCACGTCGAAGAAGCTGTCGGCGCGCGGCTCCTCAGCATTGTTGGTCTGGAACTCGGTTATTGTGCGCGGATGGGCGAAGTCGACCTGCGCCTAATCGGTTCCGCCGAAATCCTGGAGGAAGCGGACGCGATCGTCCGAGCAAGATTGGCAAAGTTTATTTTCTCCACCAGCCGCGAGAATCTCGAGACGGTGATCGTCAGGCAGCTTGCCGCTCAAAAATCCGCCCTGGCGGTGGCAGAGTCTTGCACCGGCGGATTTCTCGCCCATCGCCTGACCAACGTGCCGGGCGCGTCCGAGGTTTTTTTGGCCGGATACGTAACCTATTCGAACGAGGCGAAGGTCGCCATGCTCGGTGTCCCGTCATCCGCCATCGTCGAGTATGGTGCCGTCAGCGAAAGGGTGGCCCGCGCCATGGCGGAGGGTGCGCGCGAGAAATCCGGGGCAACCTTCGCACTGGCGACGACTGGCATTGCCGGCCCAGGCGGCGGCAGCGTACAAAAACCGGTCGGCACTGTTTATGTCGCACTCGCCGGCGGCGGCGAGACTGTCGTTAGGCACCTTTTCTTCCCGACCGATCGGGAAACCTTCAAGCAGCTCGCAACCCAAATGGCACTTAATCTCCTGCGCGAGCGTCTGGCCAATGCCCTGGCCTAGTCGCCGACCACGACCGGCGTTCCAACCTTGACGCGGTCGTAAAACATCTCCGCGGCTTGCGACGGCATGCGGATGCAGCCATGCGAAGCGGCATAGCCCGGCAAAAACCCGACGTGCATTCCGACGCCTTCCTCCGTCAGGCGCATGAACCATTTCATATCGGCGCCAACGTAATGCGTGCCACTGGGCGCGGAGTCGATCCGGCTGCTGACGCCGCGACGGACG
Source organism: uncultured Verrucomicrobiae bacterium (assembly GCA_963782205.1). Taxonomy (GTDB): domain Bacteria; phylum Verrucomicrobiota; class Verrucomicrobiia; order Chthoniobacterales; family UBA10450; genus Palsa-1392. The sequence continues at coordinate 60,324 of CAWAIY010000009.1, forward strand.
ATCCGACCGGACGAGTCGACAAAATCCCCATAGATGCTGGACTTGTGGTTCTTGTCCTTTTCCAGCACGTGAAAGCTGCCCTGCGGCGTCGGGCGGGAGCGCTTGCCGGATGAAATAGGGGAATCGATTACAATTTCGTCGCCCAGCATCAGGTAAGCACGTTGTTTGGAGAGCGAGACGCGGACGTGCGAGTTGTCGGGAGTGACCTTTTCGAGGAGACGCGGCGAGACGTTGATCGGTTGCTGCGGACGGATCAGATCAGTGGCCTTCTTCATTGGGGGCTGGGCGCGCGGCTGCGTGCGCACCGGAATCATCGAGCCGGGGCGGCGGACCTGGGCGCGCGCTTCGCCCGTGGCCAGCGCGACGAGCGCGAGCAAAGCGAGAAGTTTGAGAGACCGAATAATCACAGCAATCAAAATGGTGTAGCCATGTCCAGCGATGCGATGGAAGCAAAATGGAGAATTCGCAGGCACGTGGCAACGCGGAAATTGGATGACACGGTCGCACGGAGCAGTTTGATATGCCACGACCGGGCAAATACCGCCGGCCCCGAGGTGCGCGCGGCGGCGAAGGGCGTGGACGTTCCAAGCTGGGTAGCGTGATGCGCGCACCGGCCTAACGATATGTGGAAACCCGATTCAACCAGCCCTGCAGCCAACGCCGCTCGTCGCGCTCTGGCGGGGAATTTTCCACCCGCTCACGCAAGACGGCCGCCGCGGAGTCGGCAAATTCGTCCAACGCCGCCGACCCCTGTCCATGCCCGGACATTCCCTCCAGCACTTGCAACAAGCCCCAGCCCTGGCCCCGATAACGCTCCGTCAAAAGCACGCCTTCACCCTTGAAGTTGACATAATCGATCAGCGCGTAGCAGCCCTGCGCGCTGCTCGCGACGCGCTCGAATTGTTGCGCGATCCGATCGCGCGCATCGGGTGCCGCGGCGGCCAGCATTTTTGGCAACGCAGCTTGTAGCCTCTCGACGAGGAAGTCCGCCTGCAGATCGATCGTGTCGGCGAGAAATTTTCGCAGCTGGCTCATCCTCTGGCCCGATTCCGCAGCGAGAAATTCCGCCCGCGAATTCCAAGGGCAGGCCCCGTTATTCCGCCCAAGCAATTGCTTGGGCAATTTTGCTCCGTGCCGTTCCGCGTAGCGGACAAAGCGAGGGAAACTTTCCTCAAATGGTCCGCGCACCCCGGCCGGGTACCAGATGAAGTGTCCAATGCCGAGCGAGGCGAAGTTTTCTCCTGCGTTCCAGGAAGTGAGACCGGCCACGGTTCCGCCGCATTCGTTCTGCCAGATTTTGCGGCCAATGCGCATGGCTTCCTGATGGGAAAGCGGGATCGTCGCGAAGGCCAGCGGCGCGGTAAGCGCGAAAAGCGCAATTGCCAAGACGGGCTCCCGACGTCGTGCGCCGGACCTGGCGTGCTTTCGTTCGCTTGACGCGGGTGCAATCTCCGTTGATGAGTTGAACGCGCCGGGCGGGAAACCCGCCGGGTTGCATTCAATTCGACGCATTCTTTTTATGAAAAACTCCGTGCTCATTATCGCCACTTCTCTTGTCATCGCGCCATTTGCTCTGGCGGCGGATACAGGGCTGAAAGATCAGAAGGACAAAGTCAGCTACGCCATCGGCCTCGACATCGGGAGCACGATGAAACGCCAGATGATTGACGTCAACGACGAGATCCTGAATGCCGGCATCAAGGATGGATTGAGCGGCGCAAAACCGCGCATGACCGACGAGGAAGTGAAGGAAGTCATGAGCACATTCCAAAAAGACATGATGGCCAAACAAGCTGCGGTGCGAAAGGCGACCGGGGAAAAGAACGCGGCCGAAGGCAAGAAATTCCTCGAGGAAAACAAAACGAAAGAAGGTGTGAAGACGACAGCAAGCGGCTTGCAATACAAGGTGCTGAAGGAAGGCACCGGCACACCGCCGAAGGCGACCGACACCGTTAAGGTGAATTATCGCGGGACGACGATCGACGGCAAGGAATTCGACAGCTCCTACAAGCGGGGCGAACCGGCGACCTTCCCGGTCAATCGCGTGATCAAAGGCTGGACCGAAGGGCTTCAACTCATGAAGCCAGGCGCCAAATATCAGTTCTTTGTTCCGGCTGATCTCGCCTACGGCGAGCGCGGTGCGGGCGCTGACATCGGACCGAACGCCACCTTGGTTTTCGACGTCGAATTACTCGAAGTCGTCCCGCCAGGCGCGACCCCGTCGCCGAAACCGGCAATGGCGCCCAAGCAGCCAAACGCTGCGGTTGCGCCGGCAGCGGCCGCGTCGCCAAAGAAGCCGTAGGACCACTGCTGTAGAGGCTTCGCTTTGCGAAGCGTCGGGATCAGTTTCCGCTTCGATGCGAACCTCGCGGCGCCCGGAGGACGGCGTCTAGAGGCCGGCGATCGTTAGGCGCGGAGCGTCGCTCCAAAGATCTTCCAGGCTGTAGAAATCGCGCTTGTCGCGATGGAAGATGTGCACGATCACCTGCAGGTAATCGAGCACGATCCATTGGCTCGCCGGAAAACCATCGACCGCCGTCGGGCGCACCCCGTGATCCTCGCGCAAGCGGGTTTCGATCTCACCCGCGATCGCTTTCAGATGCGGCTCCGAACTTCCCGAGCAGATGACGAAGAAATCGGTGAAGGTCGAAATCCCGCGCAAATCGAGGACCACGAGGTCTTCCCCTTTCTTGTCAGCGGCGAGTTGGGCGCAGATTATCGCTAGCTCTTCGGGTTCGATCGGTTGTTTCCCTGGTAGATGTTTTCGCGGCGGATGATTCGCTCGACCGCCTCCGGCACGAGATAACGAATCGATCGGCCACTCGCAACTCGTTTTCTGATTGTCGTCGCTGAAATGTCGATCTTCCTTCGCACAATCGGATAGCCTTCGGCGACCGTCGTGCCGGAGCGATCGAGCACAACGAACCGCACCAGACGCCGCAGATCGTCGAAGCGATGCCACTCCGACAATTGCGGCAGGTTGTCTTCGCCGATAAGAAAGAGGAACTCCACCTCCGGGTGCGCCGCACGCAATGCCTCCACTGTTTCCACGGAATAGGACGGGGGCGGACGATCGATCTCCAGGCGCGAAGCCGAGAAACCTGGCTCGTCTGCGATCGCGGCCGTGAGCATCTTCCAACGCACGGCGGAATCCGTGGTCTCCTGGCTGGTCTTGTGCGGGGATTGCGCAGCCAGCACGAAGATCACCTCGTCGAGGTCGAGCGTCTCGAGTGCTTCACGGGCCAGAATAAGGTGGCCGTGATGAATCGGGTCGAAACTCCCGCCATAGATGCCGATCTTTTTCAAGGGAGGCTCAGTAGAGCAAATATTGCGCGCGCCTGCGCCGAAACTCCTGCTCGTTAGGCCGCCAATCGGCGATGATGCGTTGCGGCGATTCTCCTTCGCTTACCGAGGTTCGGATGAAAGTCCCGCCGCAAACCTTGTAAAAAATGTCGAGCTTGCCTGCGCTGCTGCGCCGGAACAAATCAGGTCGCGCCTCCCGATTCATCTCCGAAAGCATGCAAACGCCGAGCCCTGTCAGGTTGGTGCGTGCGTCGGGCGCAATTGTCAGGCCGACCCGTTTGCCGGCGAGGAGCGAGTAATCATGGCTCGCCAGCATGTCGATCCCCAGCTCGACCGATGCGTGCGCCGTCGCTACGCAAACCCAGAACAGGCCCAGCCTAACGATCCATTTATTGTTTCGCGCGGGCTCCATCGCTCTTAACGTCCGAAGTTATGGAGAGTGTTTCAGCGGGTCAACTGATCCTTACCGGCGTGCCCGGGACCGAGCTTGATCGCGAGACGGCCGCCCTGTTCCGCAGGGTGCAGCCAGGCGGGTTCATTATCTTCGGCCGGAATATCGAGAGTGCGGTGCAATTGCGGAAGTTGATCGACGACCTGCGCCACCTGAGCGCGATCGAGCCAATCATTACGATCGACCAGGAAGGCGGCCGCGTTTCGCGCCTCCGCCTCATCGGCAGTGAGCCGCCCAATGCGCAGCAGTTGCGCGAGAAGGGAGACGTCGAACTCGTTAGGCGCCACGGCGAGATCACCGGGCGGTTGCTTCGCTTGTTTGGCTTCAATCTCGATCTCTGTCCCGTGCTCGACATTTCCTTTGACGACGAGGCCGACAACTCGCTCCGCGGTCGTTGCTATGGACGGGACGTCAAGGAGGTCGTGCGCCTGGCTGGCGCCTTTAACGACGCCATGCGCGGGGAGGGGATCGCGAGCTGCGGCAAACATTTTCCCGGCTACTCCGCCGCCACCGTCGACGCGCACCACGACCTGCCGCTCATCGAGCGCACCCGCGCTGAGCTGGAGGCGAATGAGCTGGCCGTCTTTCGTCAGTTTGTCAGCCACGTTGACAGCATGATGATCTGCCACGGCTGGTATCCCTGCTTCGAACCGGAGAAAACCGCCGCCTCGCTTTCCCATCGTATCGTGACGGATCTCCTCCGCGACGAACTCGGCTTCGAGGGCCTGATCATGACCGACGATCTCGACATGGGCGCGATCCTGAACGATTACGGCTTCGAAGAAACGATCCGACGCGCCATCGGTGCCGGGAACGACCTCACGATGATTTGCCATCGGGTGCCGGCGATCGAGGAGGCCCTGGGTTACCTGCAAAAGCTTTCGCGTCCGGAACTCAACCGGGCGTTGGACAGCATTGCGCGCTTCAAGACAACGCTCGCTCCACCTGGCAAATTTTCCGAAGCTGCTTTCGCGGCTTTGAACAAGGAAATCTGGGAATTGCGTGTCGCCGTCCTGGGTGAAGCGCAGGCGCGGGAACTCAGCCCGGAAGATGGCAAACGTTCCCCGGTCGAAACCTACTGACGAATGCCCCTTCCTCGTTTTGTCTCTTTGCGTCGTCGGACGAGAAGGTAGAGCGAGTCGATCCAGACGTTCCGCGTTGTGTAGGCTAGAAGGCCGAACGCAAGCAAGCAGATGACGACGCGCGAGCGATGGGTGAACCGCAGAAGTTTGGTGGAAGGGAGCTTGGTCGTGTCAACTACGATCGGCCAATCGTTTCGCTTCGGCGCCTCGAGGTGGATCCCTTTGCGTGATCCTTGCCGCGTTTCGAGTTCTGCCAGCTGGGTGAAGAACCGGCGAACGATTGCGCCATTGGCAGGATTGGGAGAGTTGTAGGGACCGCGATTGGCATTCTCCGACACACGTGAAATACCCGAACTGGGTGTTTAGATAGAAGTAGTGAACGAGAAGAAGAACCAGCGGGATGCTGAGCCAGAGGGAATCATATCTCCCCGCGTCTAGGGTCTTCCGGAGCGGTTCTCTCGCGGCGAGACGCAACTCGAAAAGCGCACTCAGCAGGACGGCATAGATAATTAAGAAGCTGAGCGATTGAACGTAGATGTAACGGGGAGCCGACCGGATAAATGCGAAGGGATCGCCTTGGACATTCTGATAACGCAGAAAGCATGAGAGGAACGTCAGAGCCACGATGAGATAGGCGAGGTAGAGGAGCAATGGGCGAAGCCTGGATAACCGCCGGAAGACATACGATGCGCCGGCAACCACAACCGCGGCCCAGCAAACGACCAACCAAAGGGCCTTCGTGATGGCCTGCTCGAACACCGGCTCTCCGAAAGCAGCGCGGAAGGCAATCGACGGAACCAACTGGACGGTCCACCAGCTCGAGAGGAGCAGCTTGTGTATCACGCTGACGGTCGAGACACCTCGCGTGTCCCAGAGTCCGCGCGTCGTCAGGATGCCGGCGACACCGAAGATCTGATGAACGACTAGATTGAAGAGGAGCAGGCGATAGAAAAAACGATGTTCTCGGTCCAGGAGCGCGCGCCAAATAACCAACGGTAGGATGACCAAGGAAAGCGGGTGCGACCAGACAAGGACGTTGCATAAAATCAGGTGCAGATATTTCCAACCAGCCTTTTTCGGCGGCGGCATCGCGGTCAGGAGGATGAGAACGACAAGGAGGTTCCAAAGCGAGTAATCGGAGACCGTTAGCAAGAAGCAGTCGGAGACCGGAGCAAGAGCGAACAAAAGGCAGATGAGGGCGCGCTGGAAGTCGGATGGAACCCAGCGGCGAAACGGTCGAGCGAAGAACAAGGAGTAAGTGGCGAGAGAAATCAGGAACGCCGAGGCGGCCATCCCGTAGGGTATCCATCGCGTTGGCAGGCGAACCGAAAGATAGCCGATGAGATTGCCGATCAGTGGCAGGTAGCCCGACTTGAACCGCAGAATCTCGATCGCCCCGCGATGTTCATAGAAGTAGGCGAACACTTTTTGTCCATCGTCGAAAAGCAGAGTGGGCAACAAAATGGTTTCTGGCGCGCGAAGGAACAGGAATCCGCCTATCAGGCAAACGAGGAAGATCCCATATATCCACCGCATCGAAGAACGATCGGAATCGACCTCATCGTTCTCGGGAGCGGCAGCTGGCGGGGGAACGCGCACTCTCATCAGACGACGTGCGCGACCATAAGGTAGAGCCAGTTGACGGTGAGGAGGAGTACGACAGTGAGACGGAGGATCCGCCTTTCGCGAGGCGTGATATTGATGAGACGAAATCGGCGTGCGTGGGTGAGGAGCACCCCCAAGGCATAAAGATCGAAGACCCCGATCCCGCAGTAGGTAACAAAGGCGAGGGGGTTGAAGAGCAGCGAAGCCGCGAAATGACCGTGGATAAATTGCCAGGCCGCGCGCGTGGCGCCGCAGGTCGGACAGGGAAGCCCGGTGAGAGAATGAAACGCGCACTCCGGCGTCGGCAATCGCGCCGACAACCAAAACGCGAGCCCGAGAAATGCGCCTAGCGATACTAGGAGCCAGAGCAGCTCGTGATCGAGCTCCTGCGGCGCGAGTTGACGACGGCAATACTGCATCGGCCCAGCCGTTTAGTGGTGGCCCGAGAGCGCGCTGACGCCGCCCAGCACCATGACAAGAACAAATCCGCCACCGCAGCAGACGATGAGCGGCAGAAAGACCGCCAGGACCGCTTTGCCGGTCGTGGTTTCATGCGCTTTCGCGAGGCCGACGCATTCCACCACCAGGCACCAGACGCTGGCAATCGCCCCGCCGCAAGCCGGCACGATCATCAGCGGATAAGTCGAGCCGACCGAGTAACAGAGGACTCGCAGCGTCGTCTCATAGCTCCGTTTCGCCCCGCCCACCAGCATGAGGCACAGATGCACGATCCCCGCCCCGATGAAGAGTCCGATCGCGAGCATGATCGGAAAAAAGATCAGGACGAAAATGCCGCCAAACCCGAGCCCGACCATGCCGCCGAGCATATTGTGATTGCCCAGCGCCCCGAGCGAACCGAGGAAGAAGCTGAAGATAAAATAGAAAACCCAGCCCACGCTTCCGCCGATTACGGCGTAGATCAGCGGATCCACCAGGCCGCCCTCCGGCTTCATATTGGCGAATGCCACCGCCGGGTTGAGCAGCACCAGCTTGAGCGTCTCAAAGAAGGCCGGGAAAAAACCAAGCTCCTGGCGGCGATCCCACGGCAAACCGCCCTGCGGGACAATCGCGACTCCCGACGCCGCCACGCCGGGCACGGCAGCACCCGCGGTTGCGCTCTCCGCCGCGGGAAATTGCGCGAGCGTCAGCCAAGTCGGCATCCCTTCGCGCCAGAACAGATCGGTTGGAAGAAATCGCCCGTTGCTCAGACCCTCCCGAATTTCTTCCTCTGAAAAAACACCGAGCTTCGTTTCGCCGCGATTGACTTGGATGGTGCCCATGCGCCGGTTTTATCGGACGGGCCAGTTCGCGTCAATCCCTGATGAGGCGTCATACGCCCAAATTGGAGACAAGCGCGCCGTCGCTTCCGCGATTGTGCGAGAGGCGTCTATTGCAAGCCACGCCCGCCCACCCCTCACGCGGCGCGAAACCGAAATCCTGCGTCTGATCGCGGAAGCGAATTCCACCAAAAAGATCGCGAACCGGCTTGGGGTATCAGTCAAAACGATCGAATCCCATCGCACCCACCTTTTTGCCAAGCTCCAGTGCCGCTGCGTCGCCGAGCTGGTGCGCTACGCCATCTACCACGGCATCGTCGAGCTGGGCAAAGGCGGCCCGGGCGAACGTTTTTCATTGCCCTCCTCGCCCGAAGCTGGCAAAACCAACCCGACATGATTCCCCAAGCTGCCGCCGTCCGCGCCGTGTTAGACGAACAGTTGTTCGTGTTTAATTGCGAACTGTCGCACAATACTCGTTAGGCCCGTCCATCCCACACTTATGATCTTACCACATCGTCTGCTAATCGTTGCAATCCCGTTTATCTTTCTTAGCTGCTCGCAGCGACATTTCGATGCTGCGAGTGAGGGGCAGAAGCTGCTGCGCCGAGACGCCGAGTGGGCCGATCTCGCCGCGGCCGGTAAGGACGTCGATCAGGTCGTCTCCTATTGGACCGATGATGCTGTGGTCGTCTTTCCAGGCCAGCCGGTACTCAAAGGGAAGGCGTCGATTCGCGCTTACGTGGCGAGCTGCTTTCAAACGCCGGGCTTTAAGATTCACTGGGTTTCGAAAGACCCGACTTTCTCGCCGGATGGAAAGTTAGCTTATATGTTTGGCGAAGACGAGGCGACGGTCCCGGGCCCTAGTGGCGCTCCGATGACTCTGCACTCCCGCGGGATTTCGGTTTGGCGTCTCGAATCGGACGGTCAATGGCGCTGTGTGGCTGACGTTTCGAATGAAAAACCTTCCACAACGCCCAAGTCATGATTGGTCAAACAAGTCTGACCAAGGACTGGAGCTGACGGCGAGCCGCCGTACTGCCCCATTTTTCAGATGATTAGAACCACTCAACCCGCAGCCACTTGCGCCGCCGCTCGCCGCAGCTGAGCTTCGTCTCGTTAGGCGCTACACACCCTCGATATGAAATCACCGTTCCTGAAGGACTCCCGTTTGAGTGACATCGTTGGGGCGATCCAAGTCATGGGCGTTTATCCCTGGGCGAGTCGAAAAGCTGAGGATTGGCATACGTCGCTCGGAGAATCATTGAGCGCTCCAGATTGGCGGGACGGCGTACGCTCCACTTTCTGAGATGACTTCCAGCCTTTTACTCCGAGCAACGCTCGTCCTCGTCCGCCGTCGTTCATCTTGTTCTCGTTAGGCGACTCGGGTTATGTGAAGTTTCGGTGATGCTTATGCGAATTTATGAATCCCGACATCATTCATGCTCTTGAGATCGCCACTATTGTGGTCGCGGGAACGATGACCGGCAGCGAGCTTGCCGTGGCGGTGTTCTTTCACCCTCGCATCTTCACATGACTAGAACCTCTTCACTTCGAGCCTCGCTCGCCCCGGTGGCGGCAGCTCACTTCTGTCTCATTAGGTGCGATGGCAAAAATTCTCTTCACCATGTTGCCGGCAAATGATCTTGGTTTGCCGACGCGACTTGTGCCGATCGCACGCGCTCTCGCCGATCGTGGGCATGATGTCGGCGTCTTCAACCCCGCGCCGGCGCCGGCCCGCCTGATCGAAGAAGCGGGGCTCAATAACGTGCCGATGCCTGCGCGCTCCCTGCCGGATCCGCCCTTCGATCTGGCGAAGGCCAGCCAGGCTTGGGATGTGGAGGAGTTTTTTGGGTGGCTTTTTGCCGACGAGAAATTTGTGCGCGCGAATACGGCGCTGCACCTCGATCTGATGCGCGACTTTAAACCCGACGTGGTCGTCGATTCGTTCGGACTCTTCGCCTGCCTCGCCGCGCGCATTGCGGGCGTTCCTCTGGCGACGGTGCTCCAGGGAAACTTCCATCCGGAGAGCGATGGCTTCCGCTGGTGGGCGGGCGTACGGCCGGCCGGCCTGCCAAGCATCGCGCCGCTGATCAACAAGGTCGCCAGCGAATACGGGCTTGCGCCAGTGGGGCGCAGCGTTGATCTGCTGGCGGGCGATCTCTCCCTCATCGTCGGCACGCCGGAGACTGATCCGGTCTCGCCGACGGCGCGCGTAACTTATATTGGACCAATCGTCTGGCAGCGCGGGGATACGGAGTTGCCGAGCGAGGTCGCCGCGCTGCGCGGAGGAAAGCCTGTCGCGTGGGTTTATTCAGGTAACCCGAGGTATGCTCCGGTTCCCACGGCCGTTGATTCCATCGTGGTGATACGTGCAGCGATCGCTGCGCTTGCCGGAGCGGACGTGGAGGTGGTGCTGACCACTGGCTATCAGGAGTTACCGGCGGAGATTGGCACCCTGCCCCCAAACTTCCATCATCGGAGTTATGTGCCCGGCCGCGCGATGGCCGAACTGAGTGACTTGATGGTGCACCATGGCGGACATAGCTCAGTGATGCAGTCATTGGCCGCAGGCACGCCTGCCGTCATCATTCCGACGATCTCGGAGCGCGAAAGCAATGCGCGACGGCTGGTAGCTCTGGGCGCAGGCGAGATAGCGTTGCCCGTCGATGGTGAGAATGGCGAAAAGCAGGTCGATGTGGCGGATTTTGCTGAGAAGGTTCACCGCGTGTCGCATGAGGACAGGTATCGCGATGCGGCTCGAAGCGTCGCGGAGCGAATGCGGCAGTTCGGAGGAGCGCAGGAGGCAGCTGATCGGATCGAGCTGTTGGTGCTGGCTAAAGTGTGAGAGTAATTGTGGCATCGAAACTATACCAGGCACGACATGGAATTTCGCCCAGGAACGCCGGCAGATGCAGAAGCAATTGCGGGGTTGATCGCTAGCTTCCAGAGCGAACTCACCGATGATCCGTCTGGCGTGGGTGCTGAACAGTTTCTTGCCTCCGTATCCCTAGAGGCCGAGCGCGACTACCTGGCGTCGGAACGCTACCGATACCTCCTTGCCTACTCGGGTTCTCGACTTGCCGGGTTCATCGCCATTCGAGATGGCTCCCACCTTTTCCACCTCTTTGTCGAGAGATCACATCAGAGACAAGGCGTTGCTCGGCGCTTGTGGGAGCGAGCCCTGCAGGAGTTGTGCGTTCCGGGCAGCGATAGAGGGTTTACGGTCAACTCAAGCCTTTCCGCCGTGCAGGCGTACGAGGCCTTCGGCTTTGTTCCGGCAGGATCAATACAGAGGGAGCATGGCATCTCGTTTCTTCCCATGCGGCGTTCGGCATGCTAGCGTTTGGCCTAACCAGACGATGTTAGGCCTTGAATGAGCGATCTGCGTGAAGAACAAGCGATTGAAGCGTTGATCCAGCGTTTTTTCGCCGTGTTTGATAACCGGAATGGTCAGATTCCACAACACGACCTCGTGACGGAACTTTTTGCGAAGGGGGCTGTCGTCGCCACTCACCGCGATGGCCGTTGCGATCTGTATTCTCCCAGCGAATTCGCACAACCCCGTATTGCCCTGCTGGGAAGCGACGAAATGGTTGATTTCCACGAGTGGGAAGAAACGTCTTCCACGCAGATCGTGGGTGAGCTTGCGACCCGCACTTCTCGTTACGCGAAAGCCGGGGTACATCTCGGCGCAGACTTCGCGGGGAGCGGCACCAAGTTTTTCCAACTTGCGAAATTTGCATCGGGCTGGCGCATCGTAGCGTTGTCGTGGATCGACGACCCCGCCTGACCAAGCGCTGCAGCTACCGGCTGGAGGCTTGTGGTCATGGCCGCTCCGATCCTAGAATGCGTTTGTGACAGCAACCTCCTTCCTCGCCAGCCGGCGCTCATCTTGCTGTCATTTGATCGTGAAGCTCAACCTCCTTTTAGCAGCGCTGGTGTGCGCCTCCGGTTGTGTCGCTGCACCGAGTGGAAATGATTCCAGCGAAATCATGCTTTCAAATCTGCGCGATACCGTTTCTATCCCTGCAATCCCCGGTTGGAAGCTTTACGGACGTCTGCCAACCACGCCTGTGCGTCTCGTCAGTTTTTATTTGGTACAAGACCCCAAGGCGGACTTCGCGCATCGGCTGCCGACCGGTACTATTACTTTTGAGCTTCTCCCCGCCGGCACGACCGAGGTCGATATCCTGGCGGGGCCGTCATTGCGCGGCAGCGTTCCCGATCGCACGACCAGCATCTCTGTTAGCGGTATACCGCGGACTCTCCATTGCCGCCGAGGCGACATCGTTGACGAGTGCTTTGTCTTAATCCCGCTGCGCGAGAGCCTCCTGGAAGCATCACTTACCGTATCGACGCCAACTACGAAATACTTTGCGACCTTAAAAGCACAGTTCTGCGACGCCATCACACGACTTAAGCTACCGTGAACGCGGGATCGGTCTGTCGCAGCGTTTTACTTGGCGCGCTGCTTGGGCGATGAAATCGAACGCCGTCTGCCCCGGATCAGGGGCTGACGCTGCCTGAACGTGCACGTGCCGAGACCCAGCGCACCCGCGTCTTGCCAAGCTCGGGTGCCGTTGCGTCGCCGAGAGCTGGCGCGATACGCCAATCTACCGCGGCGGCGGCGAGCTGGGAAAACCCGGCCCGGGCGAACGTTTTTTATTGCCGTGCTGGCCCGAAGCTGGCAAAACCTCCCCGAAATGATTCCCGAAGCTCCCGTTGTGTTAGACGAACAATTGTTCGTGTTTAAAAGCGAACATTCGCCTATGTCTAATTAGGCCGTTCGACACGCTCACGACCCACACATCAACAAAGAGAGAATCTCAGCCATGCCGAATCAAAACCAAGCCAAGTATGTGCCAGCAGGAACAGGCCCGATGTATTGCGGGCCGGGCGACCGGGTGACTTTTCTGGTCACGGGCGCGGAATCGAACGGAGGCTGTTTTATCGTTGAGGGATTGGCTGCACCGGGAGGAGGCCCGCCGCCGCACCTGCACCATCACGAAGACGAGTCCTTCTATATCTTGGAGGGCACCGCTACGTTCCAGGCGAACGGGAAGACAATCCACGCAAAGCCGGGGGATTTTATCCACATACCACACGGCACGGTGCATTCACTCAAGAACGAGGGGACGGTGCCTGCCAGGGCACTTGTCGTGATTTCACCGGCACGCCCGGCAGGGATGCAGCAGTTCTTTGAAGAGGCGTTCCATCCGGTGACGGACCGCTCCGCCGCTCCGCCGCTGATGACCGAAGAGATGGTGGGGCGGATGATCACCGCCGCGGCGAGAAACGGCTTGGAGTTCGTTAAGCCGGCATGACGACGTCGCTTGAAGCACGATTGGCCTAACCAGGGCGCTGCAGCGAACCGCCGTCCCGCCGGGCGTTTCCGGCGGCGGTCGCCAAGCTTGGTTGTTAGGCCGCGAGTAAAACCATGGACAGTGTTAATGCGGCAGTTTTATTAGGAGGACATATGTCAGGCACCATGCTCTTCATTGCTACGCTCTCGTTTATCGGCTGTCTCCCAAAACCGGGCATCGCCCAGGAGGCCAGATGGGGGTCGCCGGACGATCCCACGGTTAAGTTGATTATCGCGACAGAGGCAAGATGGGCCAGCTCGGCCTGCAGCCCGCAGCCAGAGCTGAAGGCCGTGATCGCGGACGACTTTCAAGGAACGTCCACCGACGGTCATCGCTACGACAAGGCGGCAGCGATCGGGAGCGATCCGAAGGTGGTCGCGCGCGACTGTCAGCTCGGTGAGGTTAGGGTGCGCTTCTTCGGAGACTCGATAGCGATCGCCTACGGAGCAGAAAACCGCATCCGGAAGGCCGAAGGCGCCAGGGAGGCGAAGCGCTGCCAGGTGTGGACTGACACGTGGCTAAAGCGTAACGGGCAATGGCAAATCGTCGCGGCGCAAGATACCGTTATCCCGTGTCCCCAGTGATCCGCCTTGCCCCTATTGGTTGCAGTAATTTCGCGGCGTCTCGGGTTTTCCTAATCTTAGGTTTATGAAATCGTACATCATCGCGATCACACTCTTTGTTGTTCATGCCATCGCGCCGTTTGAAGCGGGTGCCCAGACCGAGCTGCCTGATAGAGATCGCGCTGCGGTTGAGGGGCAAATCAGGAAATCGATCGCGGATTGGATCGCCGCCACCAACCGCGGCGATACCGCCAGCGCAAACAAGATTTGGGCTCCCGGCGTCCAGGGCTGGTTCCCGTCTGCGCCGGAGTTCAAGAACAGCGCCGCCTTTGAAAGCGCGGTTGACGCTAAGGCACTGCGCAGCACTTACGCAGTCACGATTAACGAGATTCTTGTCTCGAGCGACCTGGCGGTGGTGCGCGATACCTGGGAAGAGACGGTGCACGCGTCGGATGGCCGCAGCGCACACCGGTCGATCCGGAGCTTCGAAGTGTGGCAGCCGCAACCAAGCGGCGAGTGGAAGATTTCGCGGTGGATCAGTGCGCCAGGGCCCTGGCAGCATGAAAAGGCCTAAGAAAGCGAGCGAGCTGACGGGCGAGCCCGGCGGACGGCTTCGTTTCCCACGCCTTCCGCCTCTTCACCCGCCGTCTCGACGGATGCGGAGGGAAATGAGCGAGCGGTCCGGTTACGAATCGCAGTTCTGTGGGCAAGTGCTAAGATCGTCAAATCATCCATGAGTCTTGCCGATCTCGCATCGCTTGCCAGCAGCGTCGCCGTTCTGGTTTCGCTTCTCTTTCTTGGCCTTCAGATACGGCAATCCAATCGGAACCAAAGATCGTTAATGCAACAGGGACGAAGCGCGCGCAACGTCGAACTCCTCTCTCGCCTGAGCGATGCAAGGGTTAGCGACGTCATATCGCGCGCCGCCAACGGCGAAACTCTGACCGATCAGGATTGCTTCGTCTTGTACGGTTACCTGACCTCGGTGTTCTGGAGCTACGAAGACTGCTTCTTTCAGTTTCATTTGGGCATGCTGGATCCCAAGAGCTGGGCGTCGGACGGTACCACCTTGAGACGCTTGCTCGGCAACCCTGCCTATCGCGCGGTCTGGAGGTTCGCGCGCGGCGGGATCGGTGATGAATACAGGTCGTTTCTCGATGGACTCGCCGAGGAATCCAGACACAACGTCCCGCCCAATTTGCCCAATACGCTCCGGCAATACATCGCGGACGAAAGAGAAGCGCTCGAGAGGTCGCAGGATGTTAGGCCTTGATTTCACGGCGCACAAAACAGCTAACAAGAACGGTAAGACCTTATGAAGACCATTCTGACATTCGTCGGTGGGGGGGAGCGCGATGCCGTGATTCTGAAGACGGCGCTGGCAGCTGCAATCCCCCTGTCGGCACATCTGGATTGCCTTCATGCCCATGTGCCCTCGGTGCAATCGGCTCGCTACGCCAACCTCGACTTCGCAATGGGCGATGGGTTAAGGAACGCGCTCGTCCGGTTGGACGCCAATGCTGATACTTTTTCGCTGCTCGCGGCAGAGAGCGTCCGGGCGTTTTGTGCGCGCGCAGAGATCGAGATGTGCGATGGGCCCACCGGTCCCCAAGAAAATGTGACGGCAAGGTTTTTCGAGGAAGCGAGCAACGAGCTTGAGTGCTTGAGCTCCCATGTGGCCCAGCGCGACATGGTCGTGATGGGGCGCCTGAGGCAGAAACAGGGCCTGGCTCCCGACACCCTTGAGTACATGGTGCGCAATAGCGGGCGACCCGTCCTGGCGGCTGCCACCGAGCCGCCACCGACCCTGACCGACACCATCATGGTGTGCTGGAAGGACGCCGAAAATACGGCCGCGGCTGTGATAGCCGCAGCGCCCCTCCTGGCCAAGGCGCGACGGGTGCTGTTCGTCAGTGTTGCGAAACGCGATGGTGGGCTCGCCGCCGAAATGGCTGCCACCGCCCGAGAGATTGCAGGGATCGAGGCCGAGGTGCAGGTCATCCCGGCCAGCCGAGGCGGGACACCGGACGTGCTCGCGGCCGCAGCAGAAGAATGCGGCGCCAGCCTGTTGGTCGCGGGTGCCTATGGTAGCTCCCGCGGTCGCCAAATCCTTTTTGGCAGCGGCACCGACAAGCTCCTGGATCGCTGCGATCGACCTATCCTCCTCCGGCACTAAAATGCGCGGCGGGCCTAACCAGGCGATCGTCGAACAACGGGCTGGTATTACACTCCAATTTTGAGATGATTTCGACACTTGGATTTGATCGCGCTCTTCCCGCGCTCGTCGGGCCATGGTCCACGTCGTGGCTTGGCGGCCCACTCCATTCACCCGCCGCCGCGCGCGCTTTGATTCGATCGCACCCGCTCACTTACCGCTACCCTCGCGGCTTTTCCGTCTATGTCGCAGTTCCCCAAACTGCTTCATTCGCTCGCAGCAGCTTATCTTAATCTCATTAGACCTGAGACCGTTTTCCATGCTTCGCGTCGGCGCAATTCCCTTATCACTGTGGACAGGTTTCAATCTTGTCCTTGCGCTCGGCATCCTCTTTATGTTGCTGGTCCTCGGAAAAAACGCCCCTGCATTGCTCGTCCTTTACGGCGATCTCCAGGCAGAAGGCATGGATCCGCGCGCGCTGTCAACGATCAACGCGTTGGCTATCATGTTCAACGCTTGCGCCGCTTCGATCTGTGCTCTCTCGCTGACGATGATTTGGTTTGCGGTTGCCCGCAAGGCGGTCTGGGCCTTTTGGTCTCTCGCAGGTTGTCTTGCGTTTCTTCAAGCCGCCGGCTTCGCGAGCGACACGTTCCTGGGCAACAAAGATTTGTTGGCGAACGCGGTTTCTTCTTTCGTCTTGCTTTGCGGTATATTCTTTGTCGGCATTCCTATTTTGCATGTTCGCGAAAAGACCTGACGATGCGATGCGCGAACTCCGAAGGCGTTCGCGAGCAGGCTGGCGGACCGCTGTGCGCTCCACTTTTGAAAAAATTTCCAGACTTTGATATGGTCGCGCTGCTCCCATATCCTACAGGCTAACGTCTATGTTGTGGCCTGACAGTCCACTCAATTCACTCCGAGCGACGCGCGCTTTGATTCGGTTGCGCTGCTCCCGCACCCCTCCGGGCTGACGTCCATGTCACGGTTCGGCGGTCCGTTCCATTCGTCCGCCATCGCTCATCTTGTTCCCGTTAGGGGGCCATTATATGTCATCGAAGCGGCCCACGTTGATTGCGCTCGTCTGTTTCTTCCTGGCGCTCGCCAGCCGGGAAGTGATGCGTCATCTTCCGCCGGCGATCGCGGAGCCAGCCTGGAAGCTTGGCTGGGTCCTGCTTTGTTTCGCAGGTCTCTGGGTGGCACATCGAATGGGGCCACGCGCGGCACTCGCGGAGCTGGGGCTGACTGGATCGGCAGTCAAGGGCCTGGGTATTGCGCTGCTCGCCAGCTTGCCAATGCTGGTCATGCTACTTCTCATCAGCAAGAATCCCATTCGGGTCGTTCCGCGAACGATGTTCTCCGGAGTGATGATGGCGGCCGTGACGGAAGAAATCCTGTTCCGCGGCTACCTGTTTGGCCAGTTGTACCGACGAGCGGGATGGCGGTTCGTGCCCGCAGTGCTGGTCACCGGGATCCTTTTTGGCCTGGCCCACATGGGCACCGCTCTGCGGGGAGGAGCACTTGAAGTGCTCGGCGTCACCGGGATCACCACGCTCGGCGGGGCGTTCTTCGCGTGGCTCTTCGTACGGTGGAACTATAACTTGTGGGTGCCAATCGGAATGCATCTGTTCTTGAATGCGTGGTGGGAGTTGTTTGGGGTGAGCCAAAACGCGATCGGCAACTGGGAGTCTAATGTGGCGCGCGCCCTGGCAATTGTAGCAGCGATTCGCATCACCCTGCTATTTACAAAGGCCGCTAACGATCGAACACCCACATGGTGACACGCTGTGCGATCATTGGCAGTCCGGCGCCAGAGCGCGAGGAGTGTGAGCCGCCTAACAACCGCGCTGGGAGCCAACGGCCGCCGCGCCGTGGGTTTCGATGACGATATGAAACTTGATTGTCACGATTGCGTTTGCGAGTCAGGCTCAGGGGGCCGTGCCTCAGTTTTGGATCGTTAGGTCTTATGAAACATTCATTGATTCTCGGAACTCTAATTTTGCGAGTTCTATTGTTAACAGTGTATGGTCAGGCCGGGGGGATTCCATTTCATGTGGAAGGTCCCACGTCCACCACTGCGAATCCGCCGCTTCGGAAGTTCTTGCCTTCGACAAATCAGTATGCGAAACGACTCCTGACAGACAAATTTATCCTCGTCGAGGATCTTCAAAAGGTTGACCCCGACGTACTCAGAATCTTCCAAGGCAAGGTTCCAGCCCGGGACATTGCCAATCGCGGCGGGCGATTTAACTCCACTGATGTCGAGACTGGTCCCCACCTGCCATTCCCGTCGCTTTGTGTTTTCAGGGAGTAACCCGACCATGTGCTTTATTTTGTATGAGGTCGGAGGAATCGGATATCATTACAATTTGATCGTCTTCTCCAAAGACGGGAAATGGTCTCTCGTCGCGGCGGTGGCGGGTTTTGTGAAGGACAACAGTTGCCAATCACTAAAGGAATCTGTGAGTGAGGGTAAGTTCTTCGATCAGCCTGGTTATCCCCAATATTAACGTCCCATTTCTGTATTGAAGCGGTTCCTCTACGGCAGTTTGCCAGATCGTGATTTACTTGGCGGGCTGACTGAGCGAATAATCAGAAAGAAAGGAGGTCGCTAATGGAAGAGCAGAAGATTCGGATGGCTATTGATCGCCACTGGGCGGCGTCTGCTGCGGGTGATCAAGTGGCCGAACATGAGATCTACCACGATGACGTCGTTTGCGAGTATCCACAATCAGGCGAGGTAATTCGTGGTCGGAGTAACCTGCAGGCGCTTCGCAGTCATCATCCTGACAGGCCATCGGGGTTTTCGGTCCGCCGGGTTGTGGGAAAGGGTAATCTCTGGATCACCGAGTACGTGATTAGCTACGAAGGCAAGCGCGCCTATACCGTGAGCATTATGGAGTTTCGGGACGAAAAAGTGGCGCATGAAACCCAATACTTTGCCGATCCATTCAACGCCCCTGCGTGGCGCGCGCAATGGGTCGAAACTGTAGCGGCCGACAACACTTAACCAAACTGGCCGACCCGCGCTGGTCGGGGTTGTTACCCGCGCAAGCCGGCGACGCGGATGAAGTAGGCGTCGATCTCGGCGCGGTTGAGTTTGCCGTCGCGATTTCGATCGGCCTGGCGCATGAGCGCAACGCCTGCCTGGTCGCGGTGACTATGGGCGATCGCCTCCGCTCGCGTGACAATCCCGTCGCCGTTGGCGTCGTTCTGGCGGAAGGCAGCGATCGCAGCCGGATCATTTTGTATCCACTCCTGAGCGGTGAGCTGACCGTCCGCGTTGGTGTCGGAAGCAGTGAAGACGACGTAGACCAGATACTCGGCGGCCTCGCGGCGGGAAAGTTTTCCGTCATGGTTCGCGTCGGCAAGGGCAAAATTGTCGTGCGTGATTGGGACGGGCCGGACGGCGCCGAGATTGCCGCTGGTCCCAGCGCAAGCGCCTAGGCCGAGGAGGGTCGCGCCGATCACCGCAGATCGGACAAGCAGTTGCAATCTGGCGGAGGCGCCACTTTCGCTCAAGAAGCTTCGCACAAAAGGTAGACAACAGAATCGCCCGCGTGCTGAATCATAGTTGCAAGAAAGCTGATTCGAGGGGTCAGCGGCGTCGGGTCGATCTTGAATATTGATGGCGGCGAGGTTCATCGCGATCTGCACGCGGAGTTCAAGCATCGACCACTTCAGGCTTCGCTGTTGGCGCTTGCTCCTGACTTGCCGCGGGTGATCTTCGCCTCGTGAGGCAATCGAGTGATCGGCGGTCGTGAAGCTAATTTCGGTCAACGTAGGTCGTCCGCGCGAAGTCATCTGGCACGGCCGGGCCGTGCGGACTTCGATCTGGAAGGCGCCCGTCGAAGGTCGCGTGCATGTCGCAACGCTCAATCTGGACGGGGATGAACAATCGGATCTTTCGGTGCATGGCGGAGTCGACAAGGCCGTTTACGTTTACCCCTGCGAGCACTATCCGTTCTGGCAGAGCGAGCTTCCGGGAGCGGATCTTTCCCACGGAGCTTTCGGCGAGAATTTCACGAGCGAAGGTCTGCTCGACGATGAGGTCCAGATTGGCGATCGTCTTCGCATCGGCACGGCCGAGTTCATCGTGACCCAGCCGCGGATGCCCTGTTTCAAGCTTGGGATTCGCTTCCAGCGTCCGGACCTGGTGAAGCGATTCCTGCAAAGCAAAAGAACCGGTTTCTATCTCGCGGTGCAACGCGAGGGAGAAGTCACGGCCGGAGACGCGATCGAGTTCATCGAGCGATCGGAGAGCGGAGTGACGATTGTCGATATTACAAATCTCTATGCCATGGATTCGCAAAGCCAGGATCTCCTCCGCCGGGCAACCGAGTTAACTGCCCTGCCGGAGAGCTGGAGAGATTACTTTCGCAAACGTCTTTGGAACGCCGACGCCTGACGGCGCGCGCTGGCTGCTGGTGAGCGGATATTGGGCGAAAGCCGGAGGTCAGGGCCGCGAAAGCTTCTCACGGCCGTGGGGTTTTGAGAGGTCGAGGATGGGGCCGATCGGGATGAGGCGGGTCGGGTTGATGGCTTCGTGGGTCAGGTAGTAGTGGCGCTTGATGTGGTCGAAATGGACGGTGTCGGCGACGCCCGGCTGCTGGTAAAGATCGGTCATGTAGCCCTGCAGACTGGGGTAATCGAGGATGCGGCGCAGACTGCATTTGAAGTGGATGTAATAGACGACGTCGAAGCGGATAAGGGTGCAGAAGAGGCGCCAGTCGGACTCGACGATGCGATCGCCGAAGAGGTAGCGGCTTGTCGTTAGGCGCGGCTCGAGCTGGTCGAGTGCGGCGAAGAGTTTGTGGGCGGCGCGCTCGTAGGCGGCCTGGCGTGTGGCGAAGCCGGCGCGGTAGACGCCGTTGTTTACCCGCTGGTAGATGAACTCGGAAAGCTCGGTCTGCTCGGCGACGATGTCGTTAGGGAAAAGTTGCGCGTCGCGCGTGGCGAGCCCGCGGAAGGCGCCGTCGAACATCCGGCAGATGTCGTCCTCGGAGTTGTTCACGATCCGGCGTGTTTCCTTGTCCCAGAGGACGGGGACGGTGACGCGGCCGTCAAAATTCGGATCGGTGGCGCGGTAGGCTTGGGCGAGGAATTCGAAGCCATTCACCGGATCGCGGCTGTATCCTGGGCCGTCGCGGAAGGCCCAACCGCGCTCGTCGCGCACCGGATCGACTATGGTCATGCCGATGACGTTTTCCAACCCCTGCAAATGCCTGACGATGATCGTGCGACTAGCCCACGGGCAGGCGAGAGAAACGTAGAGGTGATAACGATCTGCCCCGGCTGGATAGGGTGTCGAGCCGTCCGCGGAAACCCAGTCGCGAAACCTGTCCTCCTGGCGGTGGAATTCTCCGGAGTCTGATTGTTCCTCCGCGAACTGTGCCCTGGCTGCCATGCTACTTTCTAGCGCGAACCACAACGCGCCGCGAATTCAAGTTCGAGCGAATCGCGCCAGGGAAAGGAAGGCAATCTCGTGGCGCGATTCTCTTTCTAAGGCAAGATCGGCGCAGATTTCCCCGATCACCGGAGCGAACTTGAAGCCATGACCCGAAAACCCGCCGCACAAGATCAGCCGCGGGTGGACCGGATGACGGTCAACCACAAAATGGCCGTCGGGTGTGAGCGTATAGGGACATGGCTTGGCCGCTCGGAATGTGCGCGTGGCACCCGGCATCCATTCTTCCATTGCACGCTCGATCGGTTGGATGTCGCGTGCTGCGTCAACCTCGTGGACGAGGTGCGCGGCGTCCGTCAGGTCGCCGTGGGCGTGAAAGGCCGCTTTCACCCCATCGCCGAAATCCGGGAAACCGTAGAGGGGCGCCGGCAAACCTTCTCGATCGAGGAGGAACGGCGGAAAGCGACCGGCGGCGTACTGATCGGTCGCGGGCGCGAACCAGGCCTGGACGTTGCGCTGCACTCGAATCGCGACGCCCAGCTTTTCCAGAGCGTCCTTGAACCACGAGCCTAACGACAAGATGAGTGAGCGACTCGTCACCGTTGTTCCGTCGGCGAGCCGGATGACGAAGCCATCATTGGTGGCTTCCCAGTTTTCCATCGCGATTCCAAACCGCATTTGCGCTCCGGTTGCACTCGCCACTTCCAGTTGTGCCTGGACGCTTCGTTCCGGATTGAGTACCCCGCCGTCGGGTTCGAAAACCCCCACCTCGTCGTCCTTTATCTGAAGCATCGGGAAACGCGCGCGAATCTCGCGAGCGGTCAGCGACTCGAAGGGAAGCCGATGCTTGTCGGCCGCGCGCCGCGCCCCGGTGATAATTTCAGCGGTTTCCCGGCCGACCATCAGGAGCCCGGTGATTCGAAGGACTTCGTGACCAGTCGCGCGCTCGAGTTCGCGCCACAAATCATAAGCTCGCAAGAGCAGGGGCACGTAGGCCGGATCCTCAAAGTATGCCTTGCGAATCATTCGGCTCTTCCCGATCGATGAGCCCAGGTCGTGTCCGCGGGCAAACTGCTCCAAGCCGATCACCGAAGCGCCTCGGCGGGCGCAATCGGCCAAGATCGCGCTGCCCATTCCTCCAAGACCAACCACGGCAACGTCATAGCACATTGGGATACCATCGCCTTTTTCCGCAGAACCAGCCAATCTCAAAGTCTCCGAGCTCGCACTCGAAAGGAGGCCTGCCTCGGATCGGAGGATACCTATTCCCAGTCCATGAAGTCGATTTCCACCGTGCTGCCCGGGGGTCGCTTTTCGCCGGGACGCGGTTCGCCCGCGCCACCCTTAGCCTCTTTCTTCGGCTTGAGATCGTGAATCTCCAGCTTGCGCTCCTTCTTTTCTTTCGCTTTTGAGTCGTTGTCCTGTTCAGCCGCCATGCATTTCCCCTCCGCTATCAAACCGGGTCCCTCCTGCTTTTAGAGGTTGCTCCTGGCCTTTCCATTCCATTGGACATCCACTCGTCAGGTTGGCCGAGGCCGGCTCCCGGGTCGAGCAAAAATGTGAACGGCTCGCCAAAAAATTGTCATTGAACGGAGGATTTTTCTACCGGGAAAACGTCCTCTTGCTTCCCTGCGTTGTCGCGCATCCGTCGGTGCGCTCGTCGCGGTAGGATTACGCTTGAGCCGCGTGACTGGCGGCGGATGCCCGGCCGGTCGATTCGATGGCTGGTTTCGCACCGCGTCGGAGCACGAGCGGATTGGTCGAGCCACACCGCAGATTCCGGAACCGGATCTCTTTTGCACTCAACGTCTTGACATAGTCCCAGATCGCCACACCGATGCAGAAGAGTCCGCTGACAGGAAGGACCACCGCCCAAAAAAGGCAAGTTGCCACGACATAGAGCAGTTCGAGGACCGCATCGATCAGTTGGGAGGGCGTGGACGGCATTTCAGGTGAAAGTGTCTGCGGCAATGTGGTGGTCATAGAATAATGGCTTTTGTTGTGAGCTAGTCGTCCTAGATATAATATAATTATAAGCATTTACCATGCCTTTAGTAAGACATAAACCGAGCGGCCTGGTTCGTCTTGCCGGGTAGAATTTGCACCACATGGTGCTGAAACTAGTCCGATGCGGGCGAAGATTACGAAGTTCGCCTTAAGAAGATTTGCGGCCCCTTTCCCTGATTGGCTTGATTCCTTTCCCAGTGATCAAGCGGCTTGGGAACGATGAAACCGTGGCATTTGTCAGGGGGAGGCTCATTTTGGCTTGTAAGCTGCTAAGGGCTATTCCGTCATGAATCCGCGCAAGACCTGCTCTGGAAATGTCGCCGGCGGCGAAAAATGCCGCCGCTTGCCGCAAAAAGTGGGATCCCTCAGGCAGGAGAAATATCTTCCGCCATTAGCGGCGCAAGCGCCGAATCAGAAACAGCCGGCGAGCAGCCAGTTGGCTCGCACACGTAAGCTGGTGACGGCGGCCCTGAGAGTCTGGGAGCTCAAGCAGGGATTCCACGAGTGATGTCGAAAAGTGGCTGCAGATTCATTGCAACTGGCGGCGATCAAGGGGACGGAACATACCGGATCCCTACCGTGTCAAAAAATTAACCGAACTGCTCCGCGGACGCCATGCTTTTGTAACAAAGACCCTTAATCTTTCAGTGATCGGCGGTGCATCTGGCCGTCGAATAATCTGTTGAACCTGCAATGTGCGCAACAGTTGAGCACCGCCTCTCCTAAATTATGAACTCGTTTGAACCTTTGGAAACTACGCTTGAAAATCAGGAAACGCCTCGCGCGTTGTTGCGAAAACGCAAAGCGAAGCGTCAACCGAGGCGGACGCAGCCATCCGCGAATGAAATATGGGACGACGCGCCTTTGCCGGCCGTTGGAACGATGGCACGAACGAAACGGCTCATCCTGGCGGCGCTTCGTGTTTGGGAACTAAAGCAGGGTATTCGCGACTAAACAATCGGTTCAAATGCCACGGCGCCAGACAGCCTGCGATTTAGGAATGCCGCCGGCCCTGGCTGGATCGCTTTCTGTCGGAAATCGGTCAGGTTTCAAAGCCTCTGCACGTGCATGCGCGAAGTTCAGCCAGTCGCGTGATGGAGATCATTCATATGAAAAATTTCGTATTTGTGTTCTCGGCTTTCGTCATTCTCGCTCCCTGCCTTGCATTGGCGCAAGACCCAACCAAGTCCCTTGCCTGGGAGCAGCGCTGGGATCGAAGGAACAATCTCCGCCGGCCCCGCTCGAGGCGGACGTTCAAAGGAAGGAGGAAGCAACTCGCAGCCGCTGGCCAACATGACCTTCGAAGTAAAGCAGGGAGACCGCGATCCGACAGGCAAACCCAGCGCCTGGTGTTTTTTCCAGCGCCGTGTAGTTGCAGCTCGTGACCGCCGAATCGTCGATGAGACCAACCGGGGCCGAGGCCCCTACACGTTGAAATTGCGCCTTTGCGCTTAAATCGGGTCGGCGTTCAGATCGAAATTGCTGAGGCGGAAAATGGCCCTCACACTGGGAGGGACCGCCGCGCCCTACTCGACCTCAGGCGTCTGACAGGATGCCAGCGCCACTCCGATGGCCGCCTCCGCGAGGTAAACCGCGCGCGCCGTGTTGGGGTGTTCGACGAGTTCCTCAGTCGCGGCCCGCGCGAGCTGCGGGCCAAAGTGCCAAAGAAGAGAATGCCAGCGCGGCTTCAAAAGTCCCATCACTCCGTCGCCGATCAGAAAGAGCGCGCCCAGCTGAATCAGGCGCCGGGCTATCAGGTTATTCGTCATCGAAGTCTATCGGGCGGCCGCGGGGAACTTTCAAATCATTCGTTGAATCGACCGGCCCCTAATCACTGCTGGAGACCGTGCGCAAACTTTTCGCTATTCCGTACTTCCTGAGCCTTCTGCTGCTGCTCAAGCGTCTGTTGGCCAATGCTCGGCGGCATGGCACAACTGCTCAGACACAACGCGACGGCAGCGAAAACGAGTAACAAGGCTTGCTTCATAGATTGTCGGCTAATTTGCCCAGTCTGGCCTGGCAATCCACCCCGATTTTCAGCCATATCCGCGCCCCGGTGCCGAATTTGCGCTCCAACCGAACTCAGACGGCAGTGTGGATGCCTTGCTTGTGGTATTCCACCAACCGAAAACCCCAGCTAATCAAGGTGGAAAGATCTTTTGTCTTCGTCTTTTTGTGCTCGAGGAAGGCTTTAACCTTTTGCTTCAACGCGGGCTGCTCGTCCAGCTCATCGAGGATTTCGAAGATCTCCATCGAGAGCAGCCAATCGTTAGGGTGTTCGGCCTTTTGCGTTTCCCAAATCTCGCCCAAGCGCTCGTAGCCAGTCTTGCGCGTGCGGATATCGCGCACCTGCTGATACAGGTTCTCGAGTTTCCTTCGTTTCGCGTCCGATGGATGCTTAATCGTGCGCTCTTTCGGCACGAGTGCGACTTCGTTGTAAGCGTCCTTGTCCGCCGCGCCGTTGCAAACGGAAACGATCTTCTCGCCCACCGCCATGTCGTACGTTCCCCACGTCGGATCGAACAAAATGTGATCGCCCATTTTGGCGGTGCAGCTCGAAAACGACACCAGCACCAGCTTGCCATCATGGCGCAACAGCTTCTCGACTTTGCCCTCGACCGTAACGCCGCTTTCGAATTCCAGTCGCGCACTTTCCCCTTCGCGCAGCCTTGTTTCTTTCCAGGCCCCGATCGGTGAACCAAACCCGTCCTTGTGATGGCCGCGACCATGTCCCGGCAGTTCTTTGTTTTGAAAGGCAAGCGCGCTCGGCCCGGTGCTGCGAAGATAAAACGGCTCGCCCTTCGAGTCGGCCAGCACATCCGTGAAAACGCCCGAAACCTGCAGCCCCGACGAGTACTGGCAGGTCGTCACGTTCTTGCACTCGATCGCCTTGTTGATGCCTTCCAGTCCGCCGACGCGGAACGCCATCTTGTTTGCGAACTCCTCCAGCACATCGGTCAGGTGTTTGAAATCGCGGCAGACAAAAAGCTGCGGCTGTTTCGTCGTGATATCGAACGCCGTCTGCGCTGCTTCGATAGAATACGGAATTTTCTTCACTGCCGGCTCGAGGCAGCTGACCGATTCGCCGATCGAAGAAAGGAGGCCCGCGCCGTAGATTTTTGGGTTTTCCATCGTGCCGATGAGCCCGTATTCCACCGTCCACCAATGCAGCCGCGAGAGCAGCGCCATCTCGGATGGATTGCCGAGGTTCTTCTGGCCTTCCTCCACTTTGCGCGTCGCTTCCGCGAGCTCGATCGGATCAGGATTGGGCAGTTCCTTCAGGATCGAGAGATGGCGGATCGCTTCATAAAGCTCGAAGTCCTTCTTCGACGACATCGCCTTTGCCCCGACCTCACCGAACCGCTGCAGATAATTCGAATACTCGCGATCAACGATGATCGGCGCATGCCCGGCCGCTTCATGGACGATGTCGGGCGCGGGAGTGTATTCGATGTGATTGATCTGCCGCATGTCGCAGGCGATGACGAGAACCTTGTAGGCCTGGAATTCCATGAAAGCCGCCGGCGGAATAAACCCGTCCACTGCCACCGCGCCCCAGCCGATTTTGCCCAGGATGTCATTCATCTCGCTGATCCGCGGGATGCGCTCGAAAGAAATGCCGGTCTCGAGCAACCCCTGGAAGTAAACCTTGTGCGCGTATTCCTTCAGGAAAAAAATATTCTGCCGCATGATGAAACGCCAGACCGCGTGATCGACCGGCGTGTAATCGTCGTAGCGCTGATCCACGGCGAATTGCAGAAGGTGCTTCGGGAGCGCAGCCACGGCCGGGTTGTCCATTGGAATTCCATTTTTACTTTTCATCGCAACGTCTCCAAAGATCGGTAGAATGCGCGGCCGCCTAACGATAACAACCGCGTTCCAGATTTTATGGCCGAACGAGAAGAGGGGCAAGGGCGATTCGACCGATGAGCCAGCGGCCGCTCCCGTTTCGCGCCGCAACGTGGCGGGCTTGTTTCGCCGCCACAGCAGCTACGTCGCCCGCCGGACGGTGCGGGCGACGTAGCAATCTCTTGATGCAGATCTACTGCACGACCTTTAGCCACCCGAAGTAGGTGGCCTCGAACATCCCCTCGCAGTGCGCGGGGTCTCCTGTGCAGGGCGTCTCCACCGGATCGATGAAGTCCCCAGTCGTCGCTGTAGGGTCGGCGTTGATAGAGAAGCGGCCGGGTCGCGCGTCTAGTGCGGGAACCTCTTTGTCGCAACATTGGAGCAGGTCGAAGTGCCAGCTTCACACACGCGATATCGGTAGCTAGCCCGGCCGGTGTCGCCGGTGGAATCGGTAAAGGCGCCAGTGTTCGGTACCGTCGCGATCGGCGGCGTGCCATTCCGGTAGACGTCGACGTTGGCTGAAGTCGCCCCGCTCCAGGTGAGGCGCACCGTATTTATTCCACTCACCTTGCGCCCCGAGGCGCTGAGCGTGAACGATGGAGGTGTAGGCGTCGAAGTGGGTGTCGGCGACGGCGTTCCTGAGTAGTGGCACCAAAGAATTTGAGCTGTGTCAACGCGCCAGCCCTCGCTCGAGCCCGTGTTATCGCTCGCCATTCGCCAACGCAGCACCGCATTTATGACCTCTGATGGCAGGTCGACTACCGTCGTGACAAAGCCTCCCGAGTTCCCGCTCCAGGCCGGTCGACCGGCAATCGGACTGCCCCGGTTGGTCGCAATCGTGCGGTTATAACCACCAGACTCAAAGCTGCCCCAGCGAGTGATGTCTTGAAATGTATTTCCGCCGTCTATGCTGAGCTCCAGAACGCCCCCGTCGAAGCCGAGGTTGGAATCCGATTCCGATGCTTCAAGGTTGTAGTTGTGCTGGAATGTCAACCGCACGTACCAGGATTCCGTGGCGGAATAACCGGGTGCATCGAGGTATTTATCGCTGATAACAGGCGGATCATTAACCCACGCTGCATTAGGCGCCGTATCATAGGGCGGGCTCGGCAATCCAGAATTCGAAGTTTGCCACAAAACACCATCGGGATCGATCCCATTGACCGCCGTCCAAAAAGGGGGCAGATCCGGTGGGGTCACGTCATCAAACTTCTCATCCAAGAGCGTGATCAAGGTACCGTTGCACGGCGGAGGTGTAGGTACCGCCACGGCAGAAATATCCATTTGGCTCCGGCTATGGTCTGCAGGAGAAGTCGACCCACGGGCGCGTTGGGCAATTGCGCGCAGGGAGCCGATTTCCCCTACTACGGCTATGCCGGCTGCAACGAAGAAGAGTGAGCAAAGAACATTTCGCAATCGCGGCCGCCTGAACGCGCCTTTTGGATTTGTCATCACAGAGCTCCTGTGCCGCCGTTTTTACCCAGAAGTAATTAAGGTCGTCAACGTTTTTCGGCGCTGCAGCATAATGCAAGAAAAGGACTGACCCCTCGCTCGACCCCCTGTTTTCGGCGCGACCTGCTGACCTACGGTTCTTTTACGAATAGCTCGAGATCCCGGCTTTGCCGGATAACCCGTGGCAACACGTGCCTCGCGATGCGGTCCCGGATCGAGGCCGGCCGTCCGATTGCGGAGATCGGCGAGGCTCGATAGGTTTCGGCAATGCCTGACGCGCCGGAACTGATCGCCTCACCTGCGCCCGCCGCCGCAGTCGGCGCGAATTATCCTCCAGTCGTTTGGCTCAACCTTCTTTGTCTCGACGCTCCCATCGTTGCCGTCGCCTGGCAGTGGCTCTTTGCCCGCACCTTCGGAGCCGACCTCGATTTTTCCCTCCGCGCGCTCCTTTTTCTAACCGCCTGGTTGATTTATCTCGCCGATCGTTTCGCCGACACAATCCAGCTGCCCGCCGACAGTCCGATCTCGTTGCGGCATCGCTTTTGTCGCGAGCACATGATCGGGTGGTGGGTCGCGATCGTGATCATTTTCTTTCTTGATGTTGCGCTCGCCCTGCGCAGCCTCGATCTGCAAATGCTCCTCCTCGGCGGCATGCTGGCCGCGCTCTGTGCGTTCTATCTTTTCGTTAACCATTCGTTAGGCGGAAAATGGCGCCCGCTTCCGGTGAAGGAGAAGGCCATCGGCATTCTCTTCGCTGCCGGCACGACTCTCGGCGTGGTCGGCCAGCTGCCGGTCCTGACCATCTCCTTCGGCGTCGCGGTGCTTCTCTTCGCCATTCTTTGCACCTTCAACTGCCTCTCGATCGCCGCCTGGGAACGCGAGCTCGACGCCGCCCAGGGGAAAGCCACCTTCATGACCGGATGGCCGATGGCCGCGCGCGCCCTGACAACGATCGGCTCCGGCCTCACTCTGGTTGCGCTCGGGTTCGGCGTTTTCTGGCACTTTGCCTTTCCCCTCTGGCTCTGTCTCGCGGGCGGCGCGTTCCTGCTCGTCCGGCTGAATCTTTCCGATCATCTCCCGCGCGATAATCGCACCGCGCTGGCGGACCTCGTGCTCCTCACGCCGCTCATCGCACTCTTCTTTTCCCTGCGGTGAATTTCGACCGCGTCGCGCCGCATTATCGCTGGCTCGAGACACTGGCTTTCGGCAATCGACTCCAGGAGGCGCGGACTGCATTCGTTAGGAAAATTCCCTCGCCACGTCGCGTCCTTATCCTGGGTGAGGGGAACGGAAGGTTCGTTGCCGAGTTCGTTAGGGCACATCCCGCCCCGCGGGTGGATTGCATCGATGCCAGTTGTCGGATGATCGCGCTGGCGCAGCAACGGGTGAACGGCGCGCAGGTCCAGTTCGTCAATGCGAACGTGCGGGATACAGCCTTGGAAGCGGGAACCTACGATCTGATCGTCACGCATTTTTTTCTCGACTGTTTCGCTGGCGCGGAATTGTGCGAGGTGGTGAAAAAAGTGGCCGCTGCGGCGACTGTGGACGCAAGCTGGCTGCTGGCTGATTTCCATTTTCCTGATTCCGGCTGGCGGCGCTTCCACGCATCGCTCTGGATTCGCGCGATGTATTTATTCTTTCGCCTAACGACTGGATTGAAGACCCGAAACCTGGACGACCCGTCAGCCCTTCTGTGTGAGTCCGGTTTCCAATGCGTTCGCCGGCAACAATCACGTTTTCGCATGATCAAATCCGAACTCTGGCGCCGTGCTGCCTAACGATTTTCGCGCCGTTTCGAGAAGCGCACGATCAGCCAGACAACCAGTCCAAGCGCGAGCGCCCACGGGGCGAGGAAGGCGATGGCCACCCCAATCATCCGCACACTCCAGGCCAGCGCGGCCACCCCTTGCCCAAGGGTCCGCCGGATCGTCGCGGCAATTCCCGTTTCATCGGAAACGATTTGGCCGGGATTGTATACCTGCACGCTGATGTCCGCCGGCGCCGTCTCCGGGTTGGCTGTGATCCCGGGTTGATCGTTGCGCTGGACGCTCAGATCTTTGACTTCACCCAGCTGATCGAACGACCTGACGAGCGTCGCGTAATTTTTCATCGACACCCGGAGCGTGAGGTTGGCCACTTCCTGACCGTTCGGGTCGCGCGAAAAAGTCGAGCTACGCAATTCGCCACCCGCTTTCGCTATGTCGGCTTTCAGGCGCGCCACTTTGTCCGCTACGGAAGAGGTCAGGATGCGCAGGCTGGTTTGTTGCACGGCCGGTTCCTCGCCCGTGCGCGAGATAACGAGATTCAACCGCACCTTGTCGCGTTCGGTTTTCGCGGTCGCCGACATGCCAGAACCGTCCTGCGCAACCCGCTCGGTCTGAACGTTGAAATTCTGTACCCGTCCCATGCTCTTGATGCGGGCGATGATGGCGTCACTTTCTTCCGGCACGAGGAGCAGCGTCATGTGTGCCGTCGCCTGGCCCGAGTTATCGCGGTCGAGAGTCGATTGCACGATTTGCGCTTTGCCGTTTTGCAACGTGCCCTTCACTTCGCCGAACGTCTTCTCTACGTCGGCGGAGAAGAGCGAAAGATTGGCTGTTTCCTTCAGCAGGAAGGCCGCGGGCTCGTTCAGATCTTTTTCTGCGAGGGAAATCGTGACCGTCGCGTACTGCACGAGCGCGTCGTAGTACTTCAGCTCCCCCTGCATTTGCTCGATCTGTTCGCGCACCCGCCCCAGTTCCTTCTCCACCTGGAGCAGGTCGGAGACTTTGCCGGTCTTCTTTTGCAACATGTCGAGGAGGCGCTCCTCCATCCGCTTCGCATTGCGAAGGCGCGCGTCGGTGTCGAAATAGGCCTTCGTCACATCCTCGGTCCCGAGCGTCTGGTTTTTCAGCTCGCCGAGTCTGCGCGCTTTTTGCAGGAACCGGTCGAGGTTTTCCGGGACGACCTTGATCACGATCGTCCCCTGCAACTTTCCGTTAGGCAATTTTGCCGAACTTTGGGTTGCGACGAAGCCGTGTTCTTCGGTCGCGAAGGTCGTCAGGCGCTGCACCGTCGCTTCGTAGTTTGCGACCTGGAGCTCAAGCTGCGCATTGCGGATCAGCTTTCGCGAATCGGGGGGAGCCGCTGGCGCCGGGAGAACCTGGCCTTCCAGCTTGTTACCGCCGGATGCCCCGACGTCCGGGCTTTCGGGGCGATCGCTCTCCTGCCGGGTGGTCAATGGCGCCGGCGGTGCAGCGGGGACGAGCTTCGCCTTGTCCTCGAGGCCCATTGTCGACTCCGCTGGGGCGCCGAAAGAGAGCGCATCGGTCGCTCGGCTTTCTTTTGCCAGGGCTCCGGCCTTCTCGGCCGGCGGGATATCGGATTGCGCCGCGCGCGTCATCAAGACCGAGTTTCGCGTCAGGGGCTCTGCAACATTCGCCGATCGGAAGTCCAGGAGAAAAGATTGCTGCTCGCCCGTCACCATTTTCCCAACTTGCACGAGGGTCAATAGAAGCGCGGCGACCGCGGTGATCTGCACTGCGCGCATCCGCATCAGTCCACTGAAAAACGAGATTAGTCCGCCGCTCGACGCGGGAACTTTGTTACGGAAGCGGCTGACCATTCTTTGTTCAAAGGCCGGGTCGGCGCTTTCCCTGGCGAGCGTGTTTTCGAGTAGTTGATTCATGTTTTTTTCCTCTTGTTGCAAAGCGCGGCAGGCCGGGCAGACGGCCAGATGTTGTTCGAACGCCGCGCGTTCCTCGCTTGAGAGTTGGTCGTGCACATCGGCTGCGAGCCAGCTCTCGATTTCATCGTGAATGGTTTCGTCGGGCATGTCGGTTACTCCATGGTGGCGAGCGCCGGGCCAAGGCGCTTTCGCATGGTTTGCATCGCGCGGCCGAGAATTCCGCGGAGCGCGCCGTTGCTCAGCCCCAGAATGCGTTCGATTGCGGCGTAATCCATCGCCTCGAAATAGCGCAGAGTGAGCGCGGCGCGATGCAGCTCGGGCAGGGTGGCGAGGGCGGCGCGCACCTCTTCATTCATCACGTTTTCCTTGCCAGCACGAACTGCCTCTTCAAATCCGGGGTCAATCGGCTCCTCCGCCTCGGTCGGGAATGGGACGCTGGGTCGCCGGCGCGCCACATCGCGCGCCCGATGCCGCGCGATCGTGCCGAGCCAGGCGGGGAATTTCTCCGGGTCACGCACTCGCCAACGCGTCTTCCAGGCTTTTATGAGCGCGTCCTGGACGACGTCTTCAGCTTCCTCGCGGCTTTGCAGGATGCCGTAGGCGATGGCGAAGAGGGCCCGGCTTTGCGTGCGGATGATCATTTCAAAAGCGTCCCGATCGCCGTGAATGGCCGCTCGATAGGTGTCGTGTTCGGTGGAATCCATCGGTCGATCTAAAGCCTAGACGCGTGACCATCTGAATCCGCGCGAAAAATCTTTGGGAATTTTGTTAGACGGCGTTCGCACGGCTGGTCTGTGCCTTCTCTTTTGTCATCCCGAGCCGGCAGAGCGCGGCGAGGGACCTCTCCCATGCAATCCACGCAGCTCGTCGCAGCGAAAACCGCGATTCCAACTGCAAGATCCCTCGCCGTCTGCGCGGCTCGGGATGACAAAAGAGGGGGAGGGCCGCGCCCCTAGAAAATCGTGACCTGATCGCCGGTCGTGACGATGTCCTTCAAGCGCGCTGCGTCCCAGTTCGCGGTGCGGATGCAGCCGTGGCTTCCGGCGCGCCCTATCGTCTCCGGATTATTCGTGCCGTGAATCCCGATCCCCGGTTTGTTCAGCCCCATCCAGAGAATGCCGACGGGATTGTTAGGCCCGGGCGGGATGTTGTAGAAATCATTCGTCCGCACTCCGTGCATCAGCACGCCTTCGTCGTGTCGGAACCACGGCATGGTGGCGATCCCGAGGATCTTCCATTCGCCTTTTGGCGCGGGCAGCGTCTTCGATCCCGGCGTGATCGGGAATTCCGCGATCAGCTTGTCGCCCTCGCGGACTTCGAGAAAATTCTCGCGCGTATCGATAAAGATATGTCGCGTCGCGAACGCCGGATTCTTCGGGACGAACTTCTCCGACAGCTTCTCGATCTCGAACGGCTCAACGTTAGGCACTTTCACCGTATCGCCCACCTTCAACTTCTCGAGATCCATTCCCGGGTTGATCTTGCGCAGGAAATCCTCCGCCGAGTGGTAGCGCTCGGCTACAAACTCAAGCAGCGATCCGTATTTCATCGCCTTCAGTTTCGCCTGCTGCGACGGTTTCGAAGTAACCTCGCCGACGAAGTTCTCGTCCTCGGGCCGGATCGTGTAGGTCGTGTAAGGCTCGGGAACCTGCGCGAGCAACTGCTCATCGACCGCGCCGGTTGGCGGCAGACCATTTGCCTTCTTGTAAGCGACCAGCGCCTTGCCAAAAAACTCGCCCATCTTCCCGTCGATCTTCCCCGGCCCAAACTCGTGGTCATCGAGAAAAATCTGGAGCCGCACACTCGTGTCCTCATCGTAAATCGGCAGCGCAACCAGTTCGCGCGGCGTCGGAACCGGCGTCGGCTCCGGGGTGGGCGTGGGCGGCGGGAGTGCCTTACGGATTGGGATCGGCGTCGGAGTCGGCGTTGGCGTCCGGCGCGAAAACCAGCCGGCGTCGGCGCGCGACACGAGCATTACGAGCGCGAGACAGATCACAACGGCCGATTTCATGAGCGGAAGTTATCAACCGGTCGTGGCGTCCATGCAAATGCTCGCGTGTTTGCCCCGACCGCGCCGGTGCCGTTAGCCATGGTTGTCGCGGTAAGACCGCTCCCGGAGTCCTGACGCGCGGCTTAATCGCGCGTCTGCCACTCGGAAAGCGGCCCGATGAAGGTCGGGTCAGGCGGATCATCGAGGAGGGAGATCAGCTCGAGGGAGTGATCATCCGGATCGCGGAAATAAAGTTGGGCCGAAGGCATCCAACCGATCACCGAAGGCTCAGTGGTTTGCTTGCCCGCGAAGTTGCTCGTCGCGACGCCGAGGCGATTGAGGCGTTTGCCGGCCTCGAGAAGTTCCGGCAAAGACAAGGCGATCGCGAGATGGCAGCGGTGTGGATCCTCGCCGTAGAGAGTTCTCGGTCCCCAAAGTCCCAGCATTGATCTTCGCTCCGAGCCAATCCAGAGAAAGACAATGTCCCGGCCGGGATCGCGAAAAGCAAAATCGAGTCCGACGATCTCGAGATAGAACCTGGCCGACTTCTCCGTGCTCGCGACCGGCAGATGCGTTTCGTAAAGGTGCATGTGGTCAACTGCTGTTGGCGCGACGCTTGAGATGCCGCTGCTCGCCCACCTGATACGCTTCCGCCACCCAGGCGCGAAATTCTGCATCGATGTCATCGGACGCAGTCAGCCTGAAAACGTGCACATGATTCCGCGGCGAAATCGTCTGGATCCGGCGAAAACGCGGATGTTCGAGACGTCGCGCCAGTACCAGGTGACCATCCAGCCAGTTCGTGCGGGGCGTCACCTGGGCAAACGACATGCGTACTTGGAAAGCGATCCTTGTTTTCTCTGGAAGAACCCGCACCGGGCCGAGCGCTCGCACCGCCGCCACCACCTCGTCGAAAAGCGCCCCGATCTCCGGTCGCTTGCCTTGGAAATGATGCTTCAGATCATATCGCCCGCAGGCGTGCGACTGATTGCGATTGGCAAAGTCGCGCCCGCACTTCCGGCAGTGCCAGAGAGGCTTTTGGTTTCTCATCGCAATTCTTTGCGAATGACCAGCTTCAACCCCGACCAGGTTTCATCGACCGCGCAGACTTTGATGTCGACGAACCCAAGCGGTAAGGCGACCTCCCGGATGACATCCTCCGTGACGTCGGTTTCGACACAGGAACTTTTCTTCGGCCAGGAAACCCAGACCGCTCCGCTCGGATCAATGGTCTTTCGGAATACCCGAAGCCTTTTCTTCAGCTCGGATTTTGACGCGGTGAACAAGTGCACGAATCCGATCCCGGGCGCGGGTTGTTTCGCCCAAGTCACGGAAATTTCAGACGGCAGTTGCAGCATCTGAACATAATTCGCCGGTGCACCCTCGACGGACGACGGCACACCGTCTCGATATCCGAGCTTTTTCCAAAGGGGCGTTCCGGAGTATCCGGCCATAATTGCTTTGTTAGCGACTTTGCTCGCAACTCGCGACTCAAATTTGCGGGCTCCCAGCCGTTAGGATTCTTTGAAATCCGGTAACTTGGCGTGAAACGGCTCGTGCACTTGCGACGAACCAGGAGCGCTTCCCTTGGCGGTCATCCCGAAGCTGGCGCAGCGCGCTGAGCCGTAACGGATGCGAAGCAACGCCGGGCTTTCAAACCTCACTCACAGCTTTTCTCCTTTTCGTATCCCGAAAAAGCTTGGGCGAGGTCCCTCGACTGCGTTGTGCTTCGCTCGGGATGACAAGCTAGAGAGCGTGCGCCAGAGGCGGCGGTAAAACGGCGTTGGACGGAGCGCCGGGCGAGGAAAGAAATTTGCGGATTGCTCGCGGGCGCGGGACTGGCAAGTTGGCGCTCGATTTTGAAGTTCATTAATCTGACGCGTCGGACGGAGATCGGCGCCAACTGTTATTATCTCGGTTCGGGCGAGCAGGGCGTGGTGCTCGATTGCGGCATGCATCCCAAAGAGGAGGGCGAAATGGCGTTGCCGTTCCTCGCTGCGTTGGCCGGGCGGCCGGTTGATGCGCTCCTCCTCTCGCACGCGCATCTCGATCACATCGGGTCGCTCCCGGTGCTGATGCGGCAGCAATCGCAGGCGCGCATTTTTATGACCGAACCGACGGCGGCGATCGGTGAAGCACTGCTCCACAATTCGGTCAACGTGATGACTCGGGAACGCGAGGAGGTCGGCGTGATTTATCCGCTCTTCACTCATCGTGAGACGGATCGGGCGACAGATCGCTGGCAGCATTGTCCGCTGGGCCAGCCGTTCACAGTCGATGGCGAACGCAGCTCGACCCGGCCTGACGATGAGCTGAGTTTCGAATTCTGCGAAGCTGGCCATGTCCTCGGAGCCGCCGGCATTCTTCTGCGCGCAGAGGGCCGCACCGTCTTCTACACCGGCGACGTGAACTTCGACGACCAGACGCTCCTCAAAGGTGCGGTCTTTCCGGAGTCGGGCATCGATGTCCTTATCATCGAGGCGACGCGGGGCGATTCGCCATTACCCGAGGACTACACGCGGGGGGCGGAGGAAGAGCGCTTTGCGGAGGCGATCGAAAAGGCCTTTGCGCGGGGTGGGTGTGTGCTGGTGCCGGTCTTCGCGCTTGGCAAGACGCAGGAAGTGCTGGCGATGCTTTACAAATTCAAGCGCAAC
This sequence comes from uncultured Verrucomicrobiae bacterium, assembly GCA_963782205.1. Lineage (GTDB taxonomy): Bacteria > Verrucomicrobiota > Verrucomicrobiia > Chthoniobacterales > UBA10450 > Palsa-1392. The sequence goes on from CAWAIY010000009.1 coordinate 97,146, forward strand.
AAAATGATCGCCGATGCACCGATCTACATCGGCGGGTTGAGCTCGAAGATGACGGAGATTTACGATCGCCGGGCCAATCAATCGCGCCGCGTCCTGCCGCGCCTGCAACTGTTTCCCGAGGTCGGGCCCTTTGTCCTGAATGGAAAAACGATCGCCGACGCCCCGGCCCGGCCCGGTCGCATCTACGCAATCTCGAGCGGGATGATGACACCCAAAACGCTCTCGAACATTTTCGCGCGCCGGATCATCGATCGACCCGAGCATTCGATCTTTTTTGTCGGTTACGCCGATCCGGAATCGCCCGCGGGCGTTCTGCGCCGGTCCCAGCCTAACGAATTGCTGTCGCTCGACGAGGATGAATCCGCCCAGTCGTTGCGCTGCCAGGTTAAAGCGTTCCAGTTCAGCGCGCACGCTTCGCGCGAGTCGATTATCGAGTACATCAGGAAAGTTGCGCCGAAGAAGGTAGTGCTGGTGCATGGCGATGTGCCCGCAGTGGAATGGATGCGGGCGGCGACGGCCGCGGCCTTGCCAGAGACTGAGATCATCGTACCGACGCCCGGCGTGGAGATAGAATTGTAGCGGCGCTCTATGAGCGCCGACCGGAACTGCGCTGAGGGCAAAGTTTGCGACGGTCATAGACCGCCGCTACAAAGGATGGCGTGCGCGTCGCGTCCTGGAACATCAACTCGCTGCGCAAACGGGAGAAGGGCTTGCTCCTCTGGTTGCGCGAAACGAGTCCCGATGTCGTTTGCCTGCAGGAAACGAAATGCACCGACGACCTGTTCCCGGTGGAAACGCTGCGCGATGCCGGTTACGCGGCGGTTTTCCACGGACAAAAGTCGTATAACGGCGTCGCCATTCTCGCGAAAGAAGAACCGCGTGATGTGCGGATGGGATTTTGCGATGAAGTCGATGACGAACAGGCGCGGATCATCGCGGCCAACGTCGGCGACGTGCGAGTACTCTCAATTTATGCGCCGAACGGTCAGGCGGTCGGGTCGGAGGCTTACCACTATAAAATGGAGTGGTATCGTCGCCTGACGAATTGCCTGCGGGCGATGGGCGATGCACTGGAGCGAGTGCTGGTCTGCGGCGATTTCAATGTCGCGCCTAACGACGAGGATGTGCACGATCCCGCGCTCTGGCACGGGGCGATCATGTGCTCGGAAGACGAGCGAGCGGCGTTTCACGCCCTCGGCAAACTGGGGCTTGCCGATACCTTGCGATTGGTTCATCCGGAGCCGGGGATCTTTAGCTGGTGGGATTATCGCATGCTCGCTTTCCCGAAGAATCGCGGACTGCGGATCGACGCGATTCTCGCGGGGCGCGAACTGGCGGCAAAATGCACCGACGCCGGTGTGGCGCGCGAGATGCGCAAGGGGAAGGAGCCCTCCGATCACGCGCCGGTCTGGGCGGAATTTGCGTAAGCCGGCATTGTCATCCCGTGCCGCAGCGACGGCGAGAGACCGCATCACTGCAGTCCGCGCGTTCGTGAAAATGGAAAATCGGATTGCAAGAGCGAGGTCCCTCGCCGCGCTCGTGCCGTCTCGGGATGACAAAGTTAGCGCGGGCGTTCAAGATTGATCCGTGACCCGCTCGACGCATCATGTTGCCCATCCGCCCGTCAAGCCACTGATGGTTTACGACGGCGATTGTGGCTTCTGCAAACTCTGGATTGCGCGCTGGCGTGAGGAAACCGGTCCCGCGGTCGACTATGAACCGTTACAGGAAGTGGCGGCGCGTTTTCCCGAGGTGCCACGGGAAGAATTCGAACGCGCGGTCAAGCTGGTCGAACCGGACGGCGAAGTCTTTAGCGGCGCCGCGGCAGTTTACCGTTCGTTAGGCGCGGGCGGACATTCGTTCAGTCGCTGGGGTTACGAGCACGTTCTCGGGTTCGCGGCTGTGTCCGAGTTTGCCTACCGCTTTGTCGCCGGACATCGCGAATTGGCGCATCGCGTGACCTGGCTCCTTTGGGGCAACGACGTTCGCCGGCCGACCTACTTCGCCGCCCGCCGCTGGTTTCTACGGGCGCTTGGGGCGATCTACCTGATAGCGTTTCTCTCCTTCTGGGTACAGGCGGATGGTTTGATCGGCGCGCACGGCGTATTGCCACTGCCGGAGTACCTGAAGGCCGCGCACACGCAACTTGGTGGTCGGGCATGGCTCGTCCTGCCCACTCTCTGCTGGTTCAACTCGAGCAACGCCTTTCTCCATCTTCTGTGCGGGGCTGGTACGGTGCTCTCTGTGCTGCTCATCGCCCGGATCGCCCCAGTCCTTTGCCTCATTCTGCTGGGCGCCGCTTATCTCTCGCTCACGATCGCGGGACAGACGTTCTTTAGTTTCCAATGGGACATCCTGCTGCTTGAAACCGGATTCCTCGCGATCTTTTTCGCGCCCTGGCGCTGGTGGCCGGGCCGCGATCGGTCCGCGCCCATTTCACGACCGGCGTTGTTCCTTCTCCAGTTTCTCCTTTTCAAACTGATGCTGATGTCAGGCGTGGTGAAGCTGACCAGCGGCGACCCATCTTGGTGGAACCTGACCGCGCTCGACTATCATTACTGGACGCAGCCGCTCCCGACCGTCCTCGGCTGGTGGGCCGACAAATCGCCCGAATGGGTGAAGCATTTCTCAACCGCTGCGGTGCTGGTTATCGAGGTCATTGTGCCGTTTCTGATCTGGTTTCCGCGGCGGCTGCGATTGCTCGGCTGCGGATTATTCGTCTGCTTGCAAATCGTGATCGGCCTCACCGGTAACTACGCGTTTTTTAATCTACTCACCATCGCACTTTGCCTCCTGCTGATCGATGACTCCGTCTGGCCCGGGGCGCGTAGCCTAACGAATCGGGTTGCGCCTTTTCCGGGCCGCAGTTGGTCGGTTTGGCCCGCGGTGGTGGTCATCATTGTGACAATGCCGCTAAACGCCTTTCTCATCTTCAACGGCTTCAAGCCAGAGGCGCAATGGCCGCGGACGATCGAGTCGCTCTACAACCTGGTCGCTCCATTTCGCATCGTGAACGGCTATGGGCTCTTCCGCGTCATGACGAAAGAGCGCTCGGAGATCATCATCGAAGGAAGCGCCGACGGCGTCGAGTGGAAGCCGTACGAATTCAAATGGAAGCCGGGCGCGCTCGATCGGATGCCGGGATTCGTCGAACCGTATCAACCGCGGCTCGATTGGCAGATGTGGTTCGCGGCCCTGAGCGATGTGCGGCAGAATCCGTGGTTTTTCGGACTCGCCTTTCGCCTGCTCGAGAATTCGCCCGATGTCGTCCGATTGTTAGGCCACAATCCCTTTCCGGAAAAGCCGCCGCGTTACCTGAGGGCGGAGCTTTACCGCTACCGCTTTAGCACGCGGGCGGAACATCGCCGAACCGGCGACTGGTGGCGGCGGCAGGACGGGCGCACTTATCTCCCGCCAGTTTCGTTGCGGGAAAAGTAGCTCGACCCGCGTTCCAACCGCCAGTTGCTTCCACTGGCCGCTTGATTGAAGGTTCCACATTGAATCGACCAGCATGAGGGAAAACAGGGAGCGGTTCGACGTTGCGCTGACGAGAGAGTGGAATCCGGCCGCGCAGATGCTGGCTGGAGCGAGGTAAATCTTCTGGCGAGAAGGGACGGACTAGGAGCGAAGGGATTCGTCTGAAGCGGAACTCGATTTTGAAATCATCCAGCATTTTGTTCGTCTGCGGGCTCGTTGCCTTCGCCAATCTCGCGGCAGCGCCGAAAAGCTCGCGCACCACCATGGGCGAGCAGCAAAATGGAAGTGTCCTGGTGCCAACGAATCAGGCAATCACGCCGATCGGTCACGTCGAGCGCATTGAGGGTGAGCGGGCCAAGGATTTGGAGCTGTCGCCCGATGGGAAAACTCTGGCCGTTCTGGCTCAGACTCGCCTCATCTTCTACTCCCTTGACGGTGGACGAACCGCGGACGTTGCGCTGAAAGCTGGAACACTCGGACTCGCTTGGACTCCCGATAACAAAACGCTGTTCGTTTCTGGAGATAAGGGCTTGGTTTTTCATGTTGCGAGAACGGGAGAGAATACTTGGCGTTTGCTCACATCGTTTGTGGTCGCTGACTTGATTGAGGAGCCGGCGAGCGAAGGGAAACCTCCTGTGGCGAAACCAAATCTGGAATGGCACCCGGACGCGACGATCAAGCATCATCTCAAGCCGGTGCCCAAACCATCGAAATTTGCAGGCAATCCGGACGTGGCGGGACTGGCCGTCTCACCGGATGGCGCCCGCCTCTACATCGCGCTCAGTAAGCGCAACGCGATCACCGTCGTGGATGTTGCGAGCGAAACCGTGATCGCGACTGTGCCAGTGGGAGTCGCGCCGTTCCGGATTGTGGTTTCGCCGGACGGTAATACGGTCTTTGTAGCAAATCGCGGCGGGCGTCCTCCGCGGCAAGGCGAACTGGCCGCGATTTCCGGCGGGTCCGAGGTTCGGACCGATCGAGTGACCGGTGCGGCTGCGGGCGGCAGCATTTCATTCATCGATGCGAAACGCTTTACCAGCGTCGCGATCGACGAAGGCCGGCAACCTTCCGGCCTCTGTCTGAGTCGGGATGGGAAAATCCTCTACGTGGCAAACGCCGATGAAGATACCGTGACCGCGTTGGACGTCGGGACGCATCGGGTATTGCGAAGCCTGTCGGTCGAGCCGGCGCTCGACACGGGCTTTGGTCAAATGCCCACTGATCTGGCCCTGGCTAGCGACAACAAAGTTCTTTATGTTTCTTGCGGAGGCGGCAATGCAGTGGCGGAGATCTCGTTACCGGATTTCGCGATCAAGGGTTTCTTGCCGACTGGCTGGTTCCCGCTGGCTTTGGCGGAGCGCGAAGGACGATTGTTCGTCGGAAGCAGCAAAGGATTTGGTGCCCGCCACCGCGACCTAAACGGGAACTTCCGTGCTAGCGGCAGCATCAGCACGGTGCAATTCATCGATGAAAAAGATCGCTCCGATCTGGCGAAACTGACGAGACAGGTTGCTGCGAACAATCATTGGAACACTCCGGAGCTTGGCCCACGTCGGGATATCGCTCCGGCGCCTGTGCCGCAGCGCGTCGGTGAGCCGTCGCTCTTTCACCACGTGGTTTACATCATCAAGGAGAATCATTCTTACGATCTGGACCTGGGCGACGTGGGGAAAGGCGAAAGCGATAAATCGCTTTGCCTTTTTGGTGAAAAAATCACACCCAATGAACATGCGCTCGCTCAGCAGTTCGTGCTTCTCGATAACACCTACGCCAGTGGAACGAATTCCGCCGACGGACATCAATGGACCGACTCCGCCGTCGCCAACGCATACGTCGAACAGAATTATGGGTCCTACGCGCGCAGCTATCCGTTTAACGGCACCGATCCGCTGGCCCATTCTCCCACCGGCTTCTTGTGGACTTCCGCCATGCATGCCGGAAAGAGCGTGCGCGTCTACGGAGAGTTCGTCGATCGGCCGCGCGTCTTCGATCCCGCCTCCCCGGGGCCGCTCACCTGGTCGCAACTATGGCGGGATTACAAATTCGGCGGACACAAGTATGTTATCAAGGCGGAGACCGATAATGATGCCCTGCAACCATGTCTGGATCCGGATTATGTTGGCTTTCCTCTGACCGTTTCGGATCAGTGGCGCGCCGATCAATTTCTGGGCGAACTCAAGACATTTGAAACGACGAATTCCCTACCGTCACTTTCCATTCTGCTGCTGCCGAGCAATCACACCGCCGGCACCACTCCGGGCATGCCTACACCACAGGCGATGGTGGCCGACAATGACCTCGCGCTGGGCCGCGTTGTGGATGCCCTGAGCCATTCCCGATTCTGGGCCGATACCTTGATTCTGGTGATCGAGGACGACTCCATGTTCGGGATTGATCATGTGGATGGACATCGCACCGTTGCCTTCTGCATTTCGCCCTACACGCGTCGCGGTACCGTGGTGAGCCAGCCGTATAACCATACCTCATTCGTCCGGACGATTGGTCTGGTCCTTGGCTTGCCGGCCATGAATCGCTTCGATCGGACGGCCACTCCATTGGCCGCCTGCTTCAGCAGCGATCCCGATTTGCGTCCCTATACGCACCTGCCGAACAACATTCCTTTGGACGAAATGAATCCGCCGCTCAAGGCCTTGAACGGCCCAAAGCGCGAGCTCGCCCGAGAGTGCAGCAAAATGGACTGGTCCGCAGCCGATCAGGCCGATCCAACTCTTGTGGCGCGGGCCGCTTGGAATACGCAGCGGCCGCACGATCGGTTTCCCCGGCGGTATTTTCATCCTACCGAGAGGGACGACGATTAGTCGATTATTAGCAGAACGGATTCAGAGCATGCTGGCGGAGCATGGCACGCGGCGATCCGGCCTTACTTGAGGAATCCCCGTTAGGCCGTATAATTCGTCCATGCCGAAAGAAGAGCAGATCGTGACGGAAGGCACGGTGACCCAGGTGTTGCCGGGCACCATGTTCCGGGTCGATCTCGCCGGGCAGCGCAACGTCCTTGCCCATATTTCGGGCAAGATGCGCAAACATTTCATCCGCATTGTCCCGGGCGACAAGGTAGAGGTCGAGCTTTCACCCTACGACCTGACCAAGGCGCGCATCATCTTTCGCGCGAAATAACGGCCATGGCTGAGGAGAAGCCCGCGCGGCAAAATCGTAAGCGCAAAGCGTCGACGAGATCCGTTTCCTCTCCGAAGAAAGTTTCATCGGCCGCGACCGGGAGTGGTCCGGCGAAAAGGCAACGTTCCAAACAGGAGAAAATCATGACTGACGAAAACAAAACGACAGAAGATGCGGCGACCCCGTCGCAGGCAGAAAGCAAGGTGCAGAGCAGCGCAACGCATGCCCGCAAAGCCGCGGAAGATTTGCGCTCGGCGGCCGGGGCGGTCGCGGATGAATATCGCGGTCGGGCCGAAGAAGTCTGGAATGATGCGAGCGATCGCGTGCGCAGTTTTCAAGACGATACCGAACAATATGTGCGCGAGAATCCGACCAAGGCGGTCCTGACCGCGGTTGGGATCGGTTTCATTCTCGGGTTGATCTTCCGTCGTTAGGGGGTCGATGGCGGGCCGCCCGATGCCGTTCCGCAATCCCGCCGGATACGGCGGGCTGCGCCAGAACCTCCTGGCACTAATTGCGTCGCTCACGCAGTTCTTCCAGAGCCGGCTGCAACTGGCGGCGCAGGAATCGAAGGCGGCTTCACGCCACCTCATCGTGCTGGTCGCCTGCGCAGTCGCGGCGGCGGCACTCTTGTTTTTTGGTTATGTTTTTCTGATTGTTTTCGTGGTCGTCGGCATCGCGCATCTCTGCGCTGTTTCGTGGATCTGGATCGCTCTCATTTTTGCCCTGCTCCATTTCATCGCGGCGCTTTTATGTCTCGTCGTCGCGCGCGCCCAGGTGAAGCATCCCATGTTTCGCGAGACCGCGAGTGTTTTGAAAGAGGATACTGAATGGCTGAAGAATCTGGATCAAAAGAAGACCCCGTAGGCTTGCGGAAGGAAATCGCCCGCTCGCGTGAGTTGGTCGTGCGTGACTTTGCCGGCCTGCGTTACGAGCTCGATTTCCCGCTCAAGATCAGGAAGGCGTTTCAGCGCAACACAGCAGTTTGGGTCGGCTCTGCCCTCGCGGTGGGCTTGATCCTTGCCCTTCTGCGGGCACGGCCGAGAAAGGTCTACATCAGTGGCGGTGGCGGCAGGAAAGTCCGCGCGTCGAACAAGACTCTGCTCGAGTCAGGTCTTCTTCTCAGCGCGGTGAAGCTCGGGATAACCATCTTGCAGCCACTGGTGGTCAGCTACTTCAAGAAGCATGGCGCAAAGACCCGCGCCGATGCACGGCGGTCCTCCGGCTGGTAGCGGATTTCTAATTTACGCTTCGGAAGCATCCGCCTATTCTCTGAGGCTGCTTCCCCATGTCAGCCGAAATTTCCACCGCCCCCCCGGTCGCTGCCCCCGCGCCTCACGTCGATCACTATCTGGCCGTCGGCCAGGAAGGTGGCGCTTCCGACATTCATCTCGGCGTGAATGCGCCGCCGCTCTGGCGACTTCACGGAAATCTGCAACCGATCTGGTCGGACACGCTGAAACTGACGGCCGAAGACACAGCGGCGTTCGCCGCCGGTTTCCTCACGGACACGCAGCGCGCTCAACTGGACGAACGGGGCGACGTCGACTTCGCCTACGCCAACAGCTTCGGGCGCTTTCGCACCAGCGTCATCAGGCAACGGCTTGGAATCGATCTCGTCTTCCGCATCATTAAGACGCGGGTGCAAACGATGGACGAACTCGGCCTGCCCGAGAGTCTCAAGTTGCTTACCCGTTTTCAAAACGGCCTTATTCTGGTGACCGGCTCGGTCGGGAGTGGCAAATCGACCACTCTGGCCGCGCTCGTCGAACAGGTAAACCTCGACCGACGCGAGCACATCATCACCCTTGAGGACCCGATCGAGTCTGTCTTCGAGCCGAAGCGTTGCCACATCACCCAGCGCGAAGTGCACACACACACGCGGTCGTTCGCCGCCGCTTTGCGCGGGTCGCTGCGTGAAGATCCCGACGTCATTATGGTGGGCGAAATGCGCGACCTCGAGACCATCTCGCTTGCCATTACCGCTTCGGAAACCGGCCATCTCGTCCTCGGCACGTTGCACACAAGCAACGCTTCGCGCACCCTCGATCGTTTGCTCGATGTCTTTCCCGTCGATCAGCAGGACCAGATCCGCGTCATGGTGAGCGAATCGTTGCGCGGTGTCATCAGCCAGCAACTCGTACCCCGGCTCGATGGCAACGGCCGCGCTCTCGCCCTCGAAATCCTGACGAACACGCCCGCCGTCGCCAACGTCATCCGCGAAGCCCGGACCTACATGCTACCGGGCATCATCCAGACCGGTCGCAAGCAAGGGATGAGGCTGATGGATGACTCACTCAGTCAGCTTTACAACCAGGGAGTGATCAGCGCCGAAGAAGCCTGTGCCCGAGCCGAACTGAAACAAGAGATGCGCCGGCATGTCGGGCTTTAAACCGCGGATTACGCGGATTTCACGGATGGGGAAAATGATTCATGAAAAGCTGAGCCGCTCCATTATCGGCATCGCGATGGAAGTGCTCAATCAACTGAGGCCCGGACTGGACGAAAAGCTTTATGAACGCGCTATGATCATCGAGCTGAAGCGTTCTGGCCATCGAGTGATGGGGAAGCCATCCTTTCCTGTTCGCTACCGTGATCAACTGATTGGGAATTTGGTTCCAGATCTGATTGTCGATGACCTGGTGATCGTCGATCCAAAGGTAACGTCGACCTTTACCGATACGCACGTCGCGCAAATGGTCGGCTACCTAAACATCATCGGCCTGCAGCTCGCACTGCTCTTAAACTTCAAGAACTCCAGTCTGAGTTGGAAACACGTTGTGAATCAAACGACCAACGAAAACACCGAGCTACCCGATCTGCATTCCTGGCGCTTCGCATTCGTGAAATCCGCGCAATCCGCGGTCAAAAAAAATGCCATACATCGATAAATTCTTTGAAGTCCTGGTGAACCAGGGCGCGTCCGATCTTCACATCGGCGAGGGGCAGCCACCGAAGATTCGCAAACATGGCGACGTCATGCCGATTCGCGACGAGCCAATCTCGCGCGACGAGGCGATCTCCATGTTGAGTGAAATTTCTGGTTCGAAAAGCTGGGCCATTTTCGAGCAGCGCGGCGATTTCGATTTCGCCTACGAGATGGATGAGAAGTCGCGCTTTCGTTGCAACTATCTCAAGCAAACCAACGGCTACGGCGCCGTCTTTCGCCTCATTCCGACGCGCATTGCTTCACTCGAAGAGCTGGGCATTCCGCCGGTCGTAAAACGATTCGGCGACCTGCGCGGCGGCCTGGTCCTTGTCACCGGGCCGACCGGTTCCGGGAAGTCGACCACGCTGGCCGCGCTGATCGATTACATCAACAACACTCACGCGCGGCATATCGTCACGATCGAGGAACCGATCGAGTTCGTGCACAAGAACAAGCGCAGCATCATCACGCAACGCGAAGTGCCCGATCATTCCGCCACCTTTCCGGCCGGCCTCAAAGCCGCTTTGCGTGAAGACGCCGACATTGTGCTGGTAGGCGAAATGCGCGACCTCGAGACGATCTCGCTCGCTCTGACCGCGGCCGAGACCGGCCTGCTTGTCTTTGGCACCCTGCACACGAACAACGCGCGCAAGACCGTCGACCGCATGATCGACGTCTTCCCGGCGGACAAACAACCGCAGGCGCGCACCATGCTGGCTAATTCACTCCGCGGCGTCCTCGCTCAGCTTCTCCTCAAGCGCGCCGACGGCCGCGGCCGCCTTGCGGTCAACGAAATCCTCATCTCAAGCGCCGCCGTTTCCTCCATCATCCGGGAGGGCGCGACGCAGAAATTGCAGGATGTGATCGTGAGCGGAAAAGGGCAGGGGATGCAGTTCATGGACGACGCCATCTGGGCGCTGCTTCAGCAGGGAATCGTTTCGCCGCACGAAGCGTTCATGAAGGCGATCGACAAGAACCTGTTCAAAAAATTCCTCCCTCCGGAGGAAGAAGGCTTCGCCAACTCCGCCGGGTCCACGCCGGACGACGAACAGCGTCCGCCGGGCGACTTCGTGAAACCGAAGATGCGTCGGGGGAAAGCCTAACGAAGGCGCCCTGGACGAGCGGAAGCTCGTCCCTTCCGGGGACACGCAGATTCATGTCCGGTGAGCGTTCAGTACGATTTCGCCCAGATCACGCGTCGCGGGCTCGGTTCGCCCGTGAAAAAGCACTTGCCGGGCTCGGACGGTTGAGCCGGGTCGTCGAACGGGATGCAGCGAATCGTGACTTTGAGATCGTTCTTTATCTGCTCCTCGACGGCGCGGCTCCCGTTCCAATGAGCGAGGGCGAAGCCGCCGTGGATTTCCGGTTTCGCGGGATTCTGCGGGCTGAAGAAGGCATAGAATTCCTCTTTGCTGTCGATGACCCGAGTGTGCTCGCTGCGGAAAGCGACGGCGCGTTCGAAGAGATTTTGCTGGATCGCGTCGAGCAACGCGGGCGCCTGCATAACGAACTCACTTGTGGACAAAAAGACTTTCGCTTTTGCGTCTTGATCGCGGCGGGTGACGGCGACATTTCCGCTCTCCAGGTCCCGCGGGCCAAGCTCGACGCGCAACGGGACGCCTTTCTTGATCCATTCCCAATTTTTCACCCCGCCACCGAGGTCGCGTTGGTCGACGTGCACTTCGAGAGGCGCCCCATGCCAGGTGATCGCGCGCAGCTTGTCGGCGAGTTGGCCGGCCGCGTTCAGCACGGCATCGCGCGTTTCCGGCTTGGGTGTGACGGGAAGGATGACGATGTGCGTGGGCGCGATGCGCGGCGGGAGCACGAGCCCGTCGTCGTCGGCGTGCATCATCACGACGGTGCCGACCATGCGTGTGCTGACGCCCCAGCTCGTTGTCCAGCCAAACTCTTGCTTCCCGTCGCGGGTCTGGAACTGGATGCCGCTGGCGCGGGAGAAATTCTGCCCCAGAAAATGCGATGTGCCGGCCTGGATCGCCTTGCGATCCTGCACCATCGCTTCGATGCAAAGGGTCTGCACTGCGCCGGGGAAACGCTCGCTCTCCGATTTCTCACCGGTGAAGACGGGCACGGCGAGAAAATCCTCCACGAAGCGTTGGTAAACATCGAGCATCTGCTTCGTTTCCGCCCGGGCCTCAGCTTCGGTTTCATGCACGGTGTGGCCTTCCTGCCAGAGGAATTCGGTCGTGCGCAGAAATAGCCGCGGCCGCATTTCCCAGCGGACCACGTTGGCCCATTGGTTGATCAGGATCGGCAGGTCGCGATAGGACTGGACCCATTTGGCATAGCTCGCACCGATGATCGTTTCCGAGGTTGGCCTGATCACGAGCGGTTCGGTTAACGGACTGGCCGGCACCATTTTTCCCTCCGTATTGACTTCGAGCCGATGATGGGTCACGACCGCGCATTCCTTGGCAAAGCCCTCCACGTGCTCCGCCTCCTTCTGCATGTAGCTGAGCGGAATGAAGAGTGGGAAATAGGCGTTGCGATGCCCGGTGGCCTTGAACATGGCGTCGAGCGCGTGCTGCATGTTTTCCCAGATGCCGTATCCCCATGGCTTGATCACCATGCAGCCGCGCACCTCGCTCGGCTCGGCCAGTTCGCCCGCCCGGATGACCTGCTGATACCATTCGGGGAAATCTTCCGCGCGTCTCGGGCTGATAGCGGATTTTGGTGCGTCGGATTTGGCCATAACGAGGCGCGATACTTAAACCGGAGTGCCGAAGTTGACCAGCCGCGGTTTTGGCTATCGTCAGGATGGCGCGAGGCCGAGACGGTATATCCCGATCGCGGAATCCGCCCCAATGCCGCGGAGTTGACACCTCCCAGAGCTGCCGCTAATTTCCCGGCCCTTCCCCCGAGCCTTCCGATGAAAACATTTTCCGCAAAAGCAGATCAGGTCGACCGCAAATGGTGGATCATCGACGCGCGCGATCAGGTTCTGGGCCGGGTCGCGGTCAAAGCCGCCAACCTGCTCCGTGGCAAAGAAAAAGCGATCGTCACTCCGCATGTCGATACGGGCGATTTTGTCGTGGTGATCAATGCCGACAAGGTGCGGCTGACCGGCAAGAAGGAAGAGCAGAAGACCTTCATGAGCTTTTCAGGATTTGTTGGCGGCCATAAAAGCGAGAACGCACGGGCGCGGCGTGCGCGCCATCCGGAGCTGTTGGTGGAACACGCGGTGCGCGGGATGATTCCGCACAACCGACTGGGTCGCGCGGTTTATCGGAAGCTGAAGGTTTACAGTGGCGAGGAGCATCCGCACGCCGCCCAGCTGCCGCAGGCTGTCACCCTGGACTAACGAATTACTTTCATGGCTGAGACACAGGAATTCATCGCTACCGGTCGCCGCAAGACAGCCGTCGCGCGCATTCGCATGACGCCGGGCAGCGGCAAGATCGATATCAACGGCAAGAGCTTCGAGGACTACTTCCCGACCGTGCCGCTGCAAAATACGGTCCTGCAACCGTTGCAGGTGGTGAAGCTGACCAGTGCCTATAACATCTCGGTCAACACCTCGGGCGGCGGCCCCACCGGTCAGGCCGGCGCGGCGCGGCTCGCCATCTCGCGTGCCCTCCTGCAGGTGGATGCAAATCTTCGCGGCACCTTGAAGGCCGAGGGCCTGCTCCGACGCGATCCGCGGATGAAGGAACGGAAGAAGTCCGGTCAGCCGGGCGCGCGCAAGCGCTTCCAGTTCTCGAAGCGCTAATTCCGCACCCCTTCCTGCTGTAATGGCGGTCTGCGACCGTCGCAGATTTTAGATAATGTCGCTCGTCGGCGCTCAGAGAGCGCCGCTACAAGCCTACGGAGTCGCGGAGGGAGCCGCGTTCTCTGGCGGCCGCTCCATCGGGATCGGCGCTTCTGTCGGGGCCGGAGTTGCGACCGGCGTCGTCGGTTTCGGCAGCGCCATCATTTCGCGGAAGGCTTGGGTTGTGACGATGCTTTCCCGGTATTGCGAGACGATCGTTTCGCAAACCCGGCGAATTTCGTCGGTCTTGTTCTTCGCCTTTAAAAGCGGTATCTCGGCCAGCAGGGCGAGCGGTGCATTGAAGCTCTGCGGGTATTCGGTCGCGAGGCGCTGATAGGTACTGAGCGCTTCGTCGTCCTTGCCTAACGACTCGAGATTTCCCGCTACGCCCATCCAGGCGGTCGTGATCAGTTCATGCTTTGGATATTGATCGATAAATTTGTGCAAGGTGATGTTGGCGTCGGCGTATTTCTTTTGCGCGCGTTGCTGGGCTGCGAGGAGGAGGTAGGCGCTGGCTGCCGGTTCGCTGCCAGGATAACGATCGATCACCTGCTGATATTCCTGCGGTGAGCTGGCCGCGGCGAGCGAAGCCACCGCGTCGGCCGCCTGCCGGACGGTATAGAGTTGGTAGCCGGCGTAGCCAAGACCGCCCAGGACAAGCAGGGTGACGACCGCGATGATCGTCTTTTTGTATTGCGCCCAAAGGAGATTGGCTTCGAGCGCGGGATCGGCGGTGATTTGGGATACGGTGGCCATGGAAATCGGGAGTTGTGTCTATGCCACGCGAAGCATTTCCGCGCAAGCGCCGCCTTGATGGGGCGAGACTCCGTCGGGGCGGGGTGCAGCGCAGCCGCGAGAGGCGCGCGGTCGTCTGGACCCGCGCATCCCCGGCTCGACAGAGTTTCGCCCCACCAATGGTCAGCAGCGTTGCGAAGGTGGGTTGGACGTTGGACGTTCTCCAAGTGATTCCACACGACAAGCTGTTTACACCCGGCCCGGTCGAAGTGTCCGCGAAAACGCTGGCCGCATTTGCGCGCCCAATGATCGGCCATCGCGGCGAAGACTTTAAGGAACTCTACCGCTCGATTCACCCGGGGCTGCAAACCTTGTTCGGCACGCAGCAGCCGGTTTTCCTTTCCACGTCCTCGGCCTGGGGCGTGATGGAGGCGTCGATCCGCAACCTCGTCAGGCAACGCGTCCTCTGCTGCATGTGCGGCGCTTTCTCCGATAAATGGCTCGAAGTCGCCCGGCGCTGCGGCAAGGAAGCCGACCCGCTTCAAGTCGAATGGGGACAGGCGATCGATCCTAGGGCGCTCGACGCCCAGCTCGCGACCGGCAGGTTCGACACCGTCACTCTCATCCACAATGAAACTTCCACCGGCGTGATGAACCCGTTACCCGAGATTTGTTGCACGATGGCGAAGTATCCGGAGGTCGCGCTGATCGTTGATTCGGTTTCGTCCTTCTCGGCCGTCCCGATCCCGATGGACGCGTATCAGATCGATGTTCTCCTGACCGGTTCGCAAAAAGCGCTCGCGCTTCCGCCCGGCTTTGCGCTCTTCAGCGTTTCCGAGAAAGGATTCACGCGCGCGGCCGAAATTTCCGATCGCGGTTATTACTTCGATTTTCTCGAGTTCAAGAAGCAGCAGGCGGGAGACATGACACCAACGACTCCCAGCATCGGCCACATTTTCGCCCTGCAGTCGAAGCTCGGGGAAATCTTCGCGGAAGGCCTGACGAAGCGCTACGAGCGGCACGGCCGGACCAACGCGCTTGTTCACGCCTGGGTGCGCGATCGCGGCTTCGAATTTTTCGCCGTCGAAGGACGCCGCGCCGTCACGCTGACGTGCGTGAAAAACAACCGCGGCATCGATGTGGCAAAGCTGGTGCGCGACCTGCGCGAGAAGCATCATCTGGTGATCAATGGCGGCTACGGAAAGCTCAAGGGCCAGACGTTCCGCCTCTCCAACATGGGCGACGAAACGGAGGCGACAGTATCGCATCTCTTGCGCTGCCTCGACGATTGCCTGCCCTGAATCTTCGGTCGCAGGGCAGACAAGGGAGCCTGGACATGCGGAAGCATGTCCCTCCGGAGGGACGCGCTTCCGCGCGTCCAGTTTCGCTCTCAACCGCGGGATTGCGCCGCGGCCGCGATTACGCGCTTTGGCTCCGCAACCCGGCGAAAGATCATCCAGACGCCGAGCAACACGAACCCCGCGCCCAGCAGCGACCAAAGCGACAAGCGTTCGCCGCCGAAGGCCCAGCCAATCGCGATCGCGCCCGGCGGCGTGATGAGGGAGACGGTCTGCAAATTTGTCACCGACATTCGCGGCATCAGCCAATAGAGGAGCAGAAAAGTAAACGAGGAGCCGATTACCGCGAGATAAAGCAAACAAAGGATGGCGCGGCCCGTCCAATGGAGGTGCAGCGGATTTCCGTCCATCGTTAGGCCGACGAACACGAGTGGCACGATCCCGAAA